>JBGOUQ010000006.1:0-129211 GCA_041477065.1 Gemmatimonadota bacterium | reverse complement strand
GGGCGCCCTGCGGGGCCGCCCCCCCCCCCCGGGGGCCCGCGCCCCCCGGCCGCCCGCGCCGCCCGCCCCCCCCGCCGGGGGGGCGGGGGCGGGTGCGCTCGGCCCCGGCGGGGGGGGCCCCCCCCCCCCCCCCCCCCGACCTGGCTCCACCGCGTCGCGGGCTTCGTTCCAAGCCCGTGTGAATTCCCGCAGCCCTTTCCCCACCGCCCTGCCCGCCTCCGGCAGCCGATTCGCGCCGAAAACCAACAGACAGATGACGAGCAGAATGACGAGCTCGCCGCCGCTCAGGTTGCCGAGCCCCATGGCGTCGCGGCCCGGTTACTGGCTGAGGCGCTTCGGCTCCCCGCCGCCGGGGGTCAGCGGAGCGGACGCCGACGCCGATGGCGGCGCGGGCGGGGGAGGGAGGGGAGCATCGGTGTCTTTGAGGCTCCGCTTGAACTCCTTGATGCCCTGCCCGATCGACGCCCCGATCTCGGGAATGCGGCGCGCCCCGAACACCAGGACGAGTACGAGCAGGATGATCAGGATATGACTGAAGGACAGGTCCCCGAACATACGCGCCTCGCTAGAAGAGCGACCGGGCGACGAAATAGGCGATCGCCACCCCTACAACGGACAGCAGTGACACGTCGAACCCAATCGGGCCGAGCGTGATCGACACCACGAGTAGGTCGAGATGCACCGGCCCGAGAGTCGGCGTCACGGCCGTCGTGAAGAACTCCTTGGCCGCGCCTTGCGGCAGAAACCGTCGCAGCAGCGCGTGGAGAAAGCCGCCGAGGATGAAGCCCGCGGCGAGCACCCCCAGGTAAAATAGCGGTCGACGCGGTCCGCGCGCCACGGCTCAGCTATGCCGTTCCACGGCGTATGCGATGCTGTCGCGCAGGGCGTCGCGCGCGGGGGAGGGCGGCAGCGTCTCCAACTCCGTGTCCGCTCGCTGGGCGAACTCCTGCGCCCGCCGCCGCGCGTAGTCCAACCCCTCGGCCAGCTCCACTGCGCGGATCACGTCCGCCACGAGGTCGTCGGACGGATCGGGCGAGGCCATGAGACGCTCGACCAGTCGCCGGTCGCCGAACGACATGCGCGCCAAGGAGGCGATGAGCGGGAGGGTGACCTTGTGCTCCTTGAGGTCGAGCCCCGAAGGTTTGCCCGTGACGGCCTGCGGCTGGGTGTAGTCCAGCAGGTCGTCGGTGATCTGGAAGGCCATGCCAAGGTACATCCCGAAGCGACCGAGCGCTTCGCGGTGCCCGCGCGCGGCGCGCAGCGCTCCGACCTCGCAGGCGCCCGACAGCAGCGAAGCGGTCTTGGCGCGGATCAAAGCGTCGTACTGCGCCTCGCCGAAGGCGAGCTTGTCGTGCGCTTCAAGCTGGCGCATCTCGCCGACGGTCATCTCATTCGTGACGCGTGCGAACACCCGCAACGGCTCGAGGTCCTCGAATCGCGACAGCTCGATGATCGCGCGCGAGTAGAGGTAGTCCCCCATGATCACCGCCACCTGATGCGAGAACTGCGCGTTGATGGTCGGGAGTCCGCGCCGCAGCGTGGAGTGATCGACCGAGTCGTCGTGCACCAGAGTGGCGAGGTGGATCAGCTCCACGACCGCCGCCAGGGACACGGCGCGCGGATCGTCGCCGCCTGCCGCCTGGTGGCTCAGCAGCAGGAGCGTCGGCCGGAACAGCTTCCCTTTCATCCGCAGCAGATGCTCATTGACTTCGGCGATGATCGGGAAGTCGGCGGCGATGATGCGGCGCAGCGCGTCGACGACGCGCTCGAGCTCCACCCCCACCGGCCGCTGGATGTCGCTCAGGGTGACGCGGACGAGCTGCTGGCTCACATCACTTCCCCTTGGAAAGCGCCCGAACGCGCTCGCCGACATCGATAAACCGGATGTCCACGGCGCACACGCGCCCGTAGAGGTTGCGGGCTTCCTCTTTGTTCCCCTGCTCTTCCAACGAGCGGCCCAGCCAGTAGAGGATGCCCAGCCGCTCCTGATCGCCGGTCGCCGGCAGCTCCAGACCGCGCCGCAGAATCGAATCCGCCACGCCGTAGGCCCCTTTGGCGAAGAAGCACACCCCCAGGGCTTCCGACGTGCGCAGCTTGCCTTCGGGCGCGCGCAGCGCCTTCTGGAACTCGGCGATGGCCTCGTCCAGCAGCCCCATCTCCTTGAACGCGACCCCGAGATCGTAGTGCGACTGGAAGTCCGTCTCGTCGATGTTCTCGTCGATCCCCTGCTTGAACCGGGCGAGCATCTCCTGGAAATCCTGCTCCTCGTCCCCCGTGGGCTCCTCGTCCTCGACCTTCATTCGCGTGTCGCGGGCCGACTCCTCGTCCTCGAGAATCAGGGCCCCCAGATCCACGAAATCGCCATCGCCCCCGGCCTCGTCGCGGACCGTCATCTTCGCGTCCTTGGCCTTGACCTTCTTATCCCGCACGTCCGGCGGCCGCACGGCGGGCGCCGGTGACAACATCGCCAACGCCGCCTTGGCGCGCGCGTTCTTCGGGTCGTGCTCCACCACCCGCTCATACACCGCTCGGGCCTTTTCACCGAGATCGGTGCGCAGCAACGTATCGGCCAGCTCGAGGTAGGCGTCGATCAGCTTGGTCTTGTCGCCCAGCTTGAACGCCAGCTCCACCTGTTTTTGCCGGTGGCGAACGCTGTTGGGGTCGAGTCGCAGAATCTCCTCGACGAGATCCACCGCCTGACGGAGGTTCTCGGCTTCAAAGCCGTTTACCGCAAGGTCGAGCTCCTCGATGCCGCGCTCCCGCTCGCCCGCCTCGATCAGCGCCTCCCCGAGGGCCTGATGAACCTCCGGATCGTCCGGATTGTCGGCGACCCGGCCCTCCAGCTCCTCGATGGTAGGCGCCGTCGGCGTCTCTTCGATGTTGGAGAACACCAGCGAACCGGACATGTCGCCCTGGTTGATGACGCCGTCGACGCCCAGATCGATGAACGCGGACTTTCGCCCGCCCTCGACGATGGACAGGTCGTCCTCCGTCTTCATCCAACCGCCGTGCGACGGGGGCTCGTCGACGGCGAGCGGCTCGTCGTCCACATCGTGGCCGCCAGTTGTCTCCGTCGCGAAGTCCGGCTCGAGCTCGAGCGGCGGGATCTCGACCACCGTCTTGCGCTTGGGTGGAGGGGCGGCAGCGGGTGGCGGCTGGACAGGGGTCGCTCGGCGCGCCGGGGGAGGCGTCGGCCGCCGTGGCGCCGCGGGAGGTGGGGACGGCGGCGCTTCCTCGACCGCGTCGGCCTCCGTCGGCACCGTGGGCTCGAATTCGGCCAGCGGCGCGACGTCGGGGACGGTCACTTCGTCCCGGAGCGATGGCAGCTGAACCGAGCTCCGCACCACCTCCTGGAAATCCGCACCGGTGGTTTGCAGGCCCTCCAGCATGCCCCCTCCCCCCCCTCCTCCCCCCGTCGCCGACTGGTCGGCATCCGCGATACTGGTCGTCTCGATCTCGAGCGACGTGTCCGGCTCCGGCGAAACCTCTTCGATCAGCGATGCCGCCTCGGCGACCGGCGCTGCTTTGGGCGCCGGCGGCGAAGGCCTCGGAGCAGGGGGAGAGGGGGGGGGGGGGGCGGGAGGTGCCGGAGGCGTGGGCGACGAAGAGACCACCGGAGGCTGAGCTGTGCCCGGACGCGTGGGCTTGCTGGTCCGAGAGGCCGGCTCACCCAAGTCCAGGAAAACCAAACTCGACGTCTTGCGCTTACCGGACAGCGTCTTCGTATCCGGTGGCACGCTGGTCCCGCTGGGCCGGGGCAGGCCCGTTCCGGAGCGCCGCGGCTCTTCTCCCCCGTACATCTTGAGATGCTCGACCAACATCTCGCGGAGGTGGTCGCTCTCGGGTGAGATGTCGGTGAACTCCTTGAGCGCGGCGAAGGCATGCTGGATCTTCCCGATCTTCTGCATCCGTTCGGCGTACTCGACGAAGTTCTGCTTGGCCTCCGCCATGAACCCCTTGGCGGCGTACAGCTTGGCGAGCTTCAGGTAGGTCGTCTGCCGGCCCGGCGCGTTGCGCAGGACCTTGTTGCACATCGCGATCGCGTTGTTATGGAAGCCGAGCTCGGCGTACTTGTCGACCGCCTGATCGTAGAAGTCGGCGGACTGGGCGGGATCCTTGACCTTGAGAAAGAGGTCCCCGATCCGGTTGTAAATGGAGAGGTCGGGGTTGGGGTCCCCTTCTTCCTCCTGGAGTTTCAGTACTTCTTGCCACGCTTCGATAGCGCCCTTGGGATCCTTCGGCTCCAGGGCCTTGGCCTTCTCCTTAGTCTTTTCGAGCTTGGACATGGAGACTCAAAGATACCGGAGCCGGAGGGTGGGGACAAGCCAAACCCGCTGTCCAGACGGCGGTTACGAGATTGGCGCCCACCCAGTAGGCAATTTCCCGCCAGTCCTCCACGCCGCACGTGACGAGATCGGCGGCAAATCCCGCGGCGATCTGCCCGCGCTCCGAAGCCAGACCCAGCGCAGCGGCGGCGTTGACTGTGACGGCCGTCAGCGCCTCGGCGTGCCGCAGGCCCAGCTGCGAGACGCCCAGGGCCATGACCAGCGGCAGGCTCACGGTAGGTGATGAGCCGGGGTTGAAGTCCGTGGCGAGCGCGACCGCCGCTCCCGCGTCGATCAGCCGGCGCGCAGGCGCCTGGCGGGTCTTGCCAAGAAAGAGCATGGTCGCGGGCAGGAGGACGGCGACCGTCTCGCTGCCGGCCAGCGCGCGGATACCCTGCGCCGAAACCGCGGCGAGGTGATCGGCGCTGAGGGCGCCAAGCTCGACCGCGAGCTCCGCGCCCCCCGCCCCCTCGAGCTCGTCGGCATGGAGCTTGAGCGCGAGCCCATGACGGCGGGCGGCCATCAGAATCTCGCGCGATTCCACCGCGCTGAAGACACCCGGCTCGCAGAACACGTCGCAGCAGCGCGCGAGATGCTCGGCGACAATGGCCGGGATCATCTCGCCGCACAGCAGCCGCACGTATTCGGCCCGGCGCGCCCGGTATTCGGGCGGCACCTCGTGCGCGCCCAAGAACGTGGGGACCAGGGTGATCCGCTCCTCGGCCGCCACGGTCCGCACGACACGCAGCTGTTTGCGTTCCGTCTCCAGGTCGAGACCGTAGCCGGACTTGACCTCGATGGTGGTGCTGCCGTGGGCGCGCAGAGCCAACACGCGGGCGCGAGTCGCGTCGAGCAGCTCCGCCTCGGGCCGCGCGCGCACGTCCCGCACCGACTGGAGGATGCCCCCACCGGCGGCCGCGATCGCCGTATAGTCCTCGCCGAGCGCCCGACGCTGGTGGTCGTCGAGGCGCGGCAGTCCGAAGACGGCGTGGGTGTGGCAATCGACGAATCCGGGAAACAGGACGCCCTCGACCTCCTCCACCAGGTCGCTGGCGCGGTGCGCGGCGCGCAGCTCGCGGTAGGGGCCGACTGCGGTGATGCGGGGGCCGTCGAGACGCACGGCGGCATCGGTGAGCACCTCGACGTCGGCGAGCTCGCGTCCACGGCGCGCGCGTGCCGGACCGCGGCACGTGACCACCTGCCGGGCCCCGACCAGCAGGGTGCTCAGTCGGAAGCCTCGCGCATCGGAAGCCGGAGGCCGTGGCGGCGTGCCGTCTCGATCGCCGCGGGATACCCGGCGTCGGCGTGCCGCACCACGCCGATGCCCGGGTCGTTGGTGAGCACGCGCTCGAGCCGCCGCCGGGCGGCAGGCGTGCCGTCGGCGACGCTCACTTGTCCGGCGTGCAGCGAGTTACCGATGCCGACCCCGCCGCCGTGGTGGAACGACACCCACGCGGCGCCCGACGCCGTGTTGAGCAGCGCGTTGAGGATCGCCCAGTCGGCGATGGCGTCCGAGCCGTCGCGCATGCCTTCGGTCTCGCGGAAAGGCGAGGCCACGGACCCGGTGTCGAGGTGGTCGCGTCCGATCACGATCGGCGCGGACAGCTCACCCCGAGCCACGAGGTCGTTCAAGGCGACGCCGAACCGCGCCCGCTCACCCTGGCCCAGCCAGCAGATGCGCGCCGGCAGACCCTGGAACGCGACGCGCTCGCGCGCCAGTGCGATCCAGCGCCGCAGATGGGGGTCGTCCGGGAACAGCTCGAGCACGAGCTCGTCGGTCCGATACAGGTCCTTCGGGTCACCCGAGAGCGCGACCCAGCGGAACGGCCCTTTGCCTTCGCAGAACAACGGGCGAATGTACTCCGGCACGAACCCCGGGATGGCGAATGCGTCGACCACGCCGGCGTCCCGGGCCTCGGCGCGGATGTTGTTGCCGTAGTCGAACGTCACGGCCCCGCGGCGCTGGAGGTCGAGCATGGCTCGCACGTGGACGGCGATGCTCTCGCGCGCGCGGCGCACGTACTCCCCAGGAGCGGACGCCCGCAATGCCAGCGCCTCGGCGAGCGCCAGGCCCGCCGGGATGTATCCGTTCAGCGTGTCATGCGCCGAGGTCTGGTCGGTCAACACGTCCGGAACGAAACCGCGCTGGGCCATCGCGGGCAGGACGTCGGCGCAGTTGCCGACGAGACCCACGGAGAGCGCGGAGAGCCGCCGTCTTGCGTCCTCGCACCAGACCAGCGCCTCGTCGAGGGAGGTGGTGGCCTTGTCCAGGTACCGCGTGTCGAGCCGGCGCTGCACGCGCGCCGGATCCACCTCGACGGCAAGACACACGCCTTCGTTCATGGTCGCGGCGAGGGGCTGAGCGCCGCCCATACCACCCAGCCCGCCGGTGAGGACGATGCGGCCCCGCAAGGTGCCCTCCCCTCCCTCCCCGAAGTGCCGGCGTGCCACCGCCGCGAACGTCTCGTAGGTCCCCTGCAGGATCCCCTGGGTCCCGATGTAGATCCACGAGCCGGCCGTCATCTGCCCGTACATGATCAAGCCCTGCCGCTCCAGAGCGCGGAACACATCCCAGGTGGCCCAGCGCCCGACCAGGTTCGCGTTCGCGATCAAGACGCGAGGCGCCTCGGGGTGAGTGGTGAACACGCCGACGGGCTTCCCCGACTGCACGAGCAGGGTTTCGTCGTCGCCCAGCGTGGTGAGGGTGCGGCAGATCGCATCGAAGCTGGGCCAGTCGCGCGCGGCCTTCCCGGTCCCGCCGTAGACGACGAGATCCTGAGGCCGCTCCGCCACCTCCGGGTCCAGATTGTTCATGAGCATCCGCAGCGCCGCTTCCTGGATCCAACCGCGGCACGTCCGGCTCGCGCCGCGCGGAGCGCGGATCGTGCGGGGGGCGAGGCGGGGGGCGCTCACGCGGCCTCCGGGTCGAACGCCCCCGCCCGGACGCTGGCCGCGATCCGCTCGATCTCGGCGCTCATCGGCCGATCCGCGTCCAGCGGCGGGACCTGGCGCCGCAGGGCCGCGTAGATGCGCCCCACGCCGCCCCCGGGCGCGAGCGGCTTCAGAAACTCGAGCCCCTGCGCACCCGCCAGCAGCTCGATCGCGACAATGCGCGTCGCATCCCCGAGGATGCGCTCGGCTTTCCACGCCGCGCTCATCCCCATGGGAACCACGTCCTCCTGGTTCCCCTCGGTCGGGACCGACTGGACGCTCGCCGGGGTCGCCAGGACACGGGCGTCCGCCACCAGGGCGGCCGCGGCGATCTGCGCCGTCATGAACCCCGATTCGAGACCCGGGTTCTTGGAGAGAAAGGCCGGAAGGCCGGAGGAGAGGTCAGGGTTCACCACCCGCTCGAGGCGCCGCTCGGCCAGCCCGGCGAGCGTCACCAGTGCGATACCCAGCACGTCCAGGGCCAGGGCGATCGGCTGTCCGTGGAAGTTCCCGCCCGAGAGGATCTCGTCGCCGAACACCAGCGGGTTGTCCGTCGCCGAGTTGAGCTCGGTCGCCACGAGCCGCTCGGCGAACGCGATCGCCTCGCCCACCGCGCCGAGGATCTGGGGTGTGCAGCGCAGCGAGTAGGCGTCCTGGACGCGTGGATCGTTCTCGCGATGCGACTCGCGGATCGCGCTGCCCTCGAGCAGCGCCGCGAGCAGCGCCGCCGAACGCTGCTGGAACGGATGCGGACGCGCCTCGTGGATGCGGGGATCGAACGGCTCCGGCGTCCCCCGGACCGCCTCGAGGCTCATGGCGGCGGCGGCATGTGCCGTGCGCCACAGTACCCACGCGTCGTGCACGAGCAGCGCCGCGAGGCCGGTCTGGGCCTGCGTTCCGTTCACGAACGCGAGCCCTTCCTTGGCCTCGAGGGTGACCGGGGTCAATCCGGCCCCGCGCAGCGCGGCGGCGTCCTCCCCTTCCCCGATCATCGCGAGCGCCAGGTGCGACAGCGGCGCCAGATCGCCGGATGCGCCGACGCTTCCCTGCGAAGGGACGACCGGGTGTACGCCTTGGTTGAGCATCGCCACGACCAGCTGCGGCACCACGGCGCGCACGCCGCTCGTGCCCATCAGCAGCACGTTGGCCCGCAGCAGCATCATCGCCCGAACCGCCTCGACCGGCAGCGGCTCCCCCACTCCCGAGGCATGGCTGCGGATCAGGTTGCGTTGCAGCTGCCGCAGCTGGTCGGCGGGGATGCGGACGTGAGCGAGCTTCCCGAAGCCGGTGGTGACGCCGTAGATCGTATCGCCGCGGGCGAGCGCCGCCTCGACCGCACGGCGCGAGGCCGCGAGGCCCGGCAGCGCCGCGGGCGCGATTGCCACCGGGGCGCGCTGCCGCGCGACGGCGACGACGTCGGCGATGGAGAGGGAGCGGCCGTCCAGCGTGATAGGCGATGGCATGCCGCAAAGAAGCTACGCTGAGAAGGAAGAGAGGCAAAGAGGCACAGAAGGCACAGAGGCACAGAGGCGGAGTGCCCTGTGCCCCTGTGCCGCCAGCATCTGCGCGTCTAGTTCGCGCCCGTCACAATGATCCCGCCCCCGAACGTGGTGGACTGTCCGCCCCGCAGCTGCAGCTCCGGGTTCCCGGGATCGGTCTGGAAGCTCCAGTCGAAAATCACGTAGCTACGGCTGACGTGCGTCACGCGCAACGCCCCGTACCGGAGCGACTGCCCTTCGACGATCTGAAACACGTACCCGTAACCGGGGACCGCCTGGATCATGTTGCGAGAGTAGCCTGAAGCCGGGGCGAAGTCGATGTCGGTCAGATCCCCGAGCGGCGCACTGCTGTACAGGCGCAGGGTGGTCCCGGTGAATTCGGGTACGAGCCACAGCGTCGAATCCGCCGGGTTCCGGTACACCCAGAAATCGATATCGGTGCGGCTGCCGTTCTGCACCAGGCCGAGCTCGGCGGGTTGGGCCGTGCCGTCGGCGTTCACGTCGTTCCAGAATCGGAACCCGGCGTGGGCGCTATCCGCCTGATAGGCCCAGACGAGGAGGTTGCGGGCATCCGGACGCGGAGTGTCCTGGCGCAGCGGCGACCAGAGGCTCTCGTAGCCGAGCGTGCTGATCGCCGAGACGCCGTAGCAACGCGGCACGCCGTTGGAGAGCGCGCCGACCAGAAACTCGGGCGACACGGTGGTCCCCTCGAGCGACCAGGTCGCGTCGCACAGGCCCCGGTCGAGGTCGTAGCCGGTGCTGTAGACGCGGTACCACTTGAACGCCGCCGGATCGCCGGAGAAGGCGTTATCGGCCCAGGAGAGATGGATCGCCCCGTTCAGCGAAATCGAGGTCAGGCTGGCGGGCGCCTCGAGCGCCAGGCGCTCGTCGACGGTAATCGCGGCGCTGGGCCCGCTCTCCCCACCGCTCACGTCCACGGAGGTCACGTAGTATTGCAGGTGCGGGACGCCGTTGTCGTGGAAGGTGTTGGAGGTCGTCTCGCCACGCAGACCGAACGATCCGCCCGTGGTGCCGCGGGAATACACCCGGTAACGGGATAGGCCAGCGTCTTGCACATCGTCCCACGCGAGCAGAATGCCGGCCGGGCGAACCGGATCACCACTCGGCTCGAGCTCGTAGCTCAGGTGGGTTGGTGCGGCAACGCGGGACAGGAGCAGGTTGTCGGTTCGGCATCCCGCCGCCACCACGGCCACTGCCAGGAGACTGTATCGGAGCACGCGCATAACCGCCTCGATTGGGAGTTCCGCCGAAGAGAAAAGCACGCCGCGTGCCAGACGGTAACCAGCTGCCAATCAAAGTGTTACGCGAAATGGCACAGCCGCCGGATGTCACCTCCGGAGGACAAGTTTCCCGATCCCCAGACGCGGCGCTATGGACGCTTATAGGTCTGCTGGTCGTAGTCGAACTTGATATCCGGCTGGTCGAGCAGGGAGATGTAGAAGTTGAACGCGAAATTGCCGTTGGGGCTCTTGTAGAACGCGAAGCTCGCGTGCCAGCGGTGCAGATCGCGCTCCAGGCGCACCGCGTGCTGGCCGAACTGTTTGGTGTCGAGGTCGTAGGTCGTGTTCCAGGACAACGTCCAGTGCGGCGTGGGGCTGAACCCCATGTTGATGCTCGCTTGCTGGCGGCCCCCGTTGGTTTGTCCCAGGAGAGTCGACGGCAGGGTGCTTGTGGTCGTGTCGGGCCGCGAGCGGTTGCTGGAGAACTGCACCGACATATGGAATCCCTGACCTCCCGACGGCAACGATGGGTTGGCGCCGCGAATCCCCCCCCCTCCGCCATAGGGCGGCGGGCCGCCGATTGGCGGCACGGGACCGGACCCGGGAGGCGGCGGCGCACCGGGCGTGACCGGGGGCGACCCTCCACCGCCGCCCGCGAGCCCGATCAATCCGCCGAGTGCGCGCAGGGTCCCGGGCGACACGGAGAACGAGGCGGACACGGTGGTGAGGAACGGGGCGAACTTGGATCTCCGATCCCCGACGGGGCCACGCCACAGATCATGCGTCGTTTGCAAACTGAACCCCGGCAGCAGCTCCGAGGCGAAGGTGTTCGACAGCGCCTGCGTCTGCCACCCGGTGTGCCCGGGGATTTTCGCTTGCTCAAAATTGTAGGCGATCGGCGACGTGTTGATGCTGAGCAGGCGAAGCTTCCGGGGTTGCTGCTCGCGCGAGGTGTCTCCCGGAGTCGGCTTGAACTTCCCTTCGAAGTTCTGGGAGAGTCCCAGCGAAATCGTCTGCTGCGGGTCGCTGCGTGCGTTGAGGCTCCGCCCCGTCGGGTCGATGGCGTGCGCGTACTCGGTGGGCACTTTAGCGGCTGGGGCGTACTGGTAGCCGACCAGCCATTGGACGGTGTGGCGGATGCGGGACAGCGGCCCGACACCTGGAAAGAAGCCGAAAAACGTTGGGGCCATTCCCAGGCTGAACGAGAGCCGCTTCCCTTGGTGAATGAACTGGCCGCCGGTGAACTGATTTCGGATCGCGAACGGGCCGGCGGTGGTGGTGTTCAGAATCGCGATCCCGGGCTGCAGCTTCCAAGTGCCGGAGAAGAGCTGCGGCAAGTTGATGCTGGTCTGCCAGTCGACGGTGGTTGAGAAGGTCCGGCCGTACAGCAGGTGGTGCTGCGACGTCGAATCGGTCGAGTCGGGCACCAAGAATTCGGTCCGCTGGTTGCTGGAGCGGTCCCCGACCGTGATCGAGTTGGACCAATTCCAGCGACCCACGCGCAGCGGGGTGCTGATGGAGAGATCGGTCTGGCGGGTGTCGAAGAAGCCCGGCAGCGTGTCCACCCCACCGTTGGCGGCGGCGAGCAACGGGACGGGCCCGGCGTGAAACGTCTGCGCGTTGTTGAACGAAAACCCCGGCGACCAGGTGATCGCCGGCGTGATATTGATCGGTGACGGCGTCAGGCTCATGCGGGGGAAGTTCTGCTGTACGAGGTCGTTGGAGAGATTCTGAGACCGGCTGCCGCCGAGGTTGAACGTCCCCCACCCGAAGCGCTTGTCGAAGTTGGCGCTCGAGGTCAGCTGCGCGGTCGAGAGAAACGGGTCCGCCGTGTTGCGCTGCACCACGCGGGCGCTGGTGGCGTAATCGATGCTGGCGTTGAAGCGCGTGCGGCTGTCGAACGCCTGGCTATGCTGCCAGCCGATGCGGCTCGAGGTGGCCGCCGCGTCGAGCTGGCTGAGCCGGGTATAGCTGATCCCTCCCGAGATGAAGCGGTCGAGCCAGCGGTAGCGCATCTGCCCGTGGATCGAGACGTTCCGGCCGGCGAACCAATCGACGGAGGTAAGGAGGTCGATGTAGTCGTTGAGGACGAAGTAGTAGCCGACGTTGGAGATATGGCGCTCGTAGCCGCGCGTGGGACGGACCAGGTCGTTCAGCCCGAACCGCGGCACCAGGATCCCGCTGCGCCGCCCCGCGCGGATATCCTGGAACATGAAGGGCAGCCACAGGATCGGGACGTCCCGCACGTACAGCACCGCCGGCCGGGCGACCATGACGTTCTTGTTCAGCCACTTCACTTCATTGGTGGCGAAGTGGTAATCGGGGTCGGGGTGGTCGTCGGAGGTGATCTTGCTCTTGGCGCCGAACATGCGGGTCGAGCCCGAATCCACTGCGAGGTCGCCGCGCATGTACCAGGTGGCCCCCCCCTGGGGAAAGCTCGTGAGGGCCTCGGTCACGGTGCCCCGCCGGATGCAGGTGTCGTAGCGCATCCCTTCGCCCACCAGGACGGTGTTCTGGTCGAACAGGCGCGGATCCCCGACGGCGTCGAGCCGGCAGCTCGCCTCCTGGTAGCGGATCGAGTCGGCCTCGAGCTTGGTGCCCTCGCGGTCCACGAACGCCTGGCCGCGCAGGAAGATCACCTGGCTGTCTCCCAGCACCAGCAGGGTATCGGCGACGTAGCGGGTGATCCGGTACCCCTTGAGCTGCAGCAGTGCGTCCATCGCGCTGTCGCTCGGCGGGAAGCTGCGCGTGGGCCCCGTCGGCAAACCCAGCTTGCGGGCGGCGGCCGTGTCCAGCGTCCTCCCTGTGACGGGCTGTCCGGCGACGCCGGGCCCGGCCTGGCCCGGGGCTTGCCGGTGCGTGGTGTCGGGACGCTGGACGGGAGGCGGAGGGTTCTGAGCCCATAATCCGCCGACGCCCCCGCACAGCAAGAGCAGGGCGACCGCGGCTGCGGGGGGGGAGGAGGGAGGTTGGGCCGGAGGGGGGGCGGCTGCCTCCCGGGCGGCGCGTCGTTCGCGCCGGCGCGTCACCACCCAGGCGCACAGAATGCTGATCTCGTAGAGCAGCACCAGCGGCACCATCATCATGAGCATCGACAGCGCGTCGGGCGGTGTGAGCAGGGCGGCGGCGAAGGCCGCAATCACGAGGGCGTAGCGGCGGTTGCGCGCCAGGAACTGCGGCGTCACCAGGCCGAGCGAGGCCAGGATCACGATGACCAGCGGCAGCTCGGTGACGATCCCGAAGGCGATGATGATCTGCGCGGCGAATCCGAAATAGTTGTCTGCCGTGATGATCGGGGCGAGGTCGTTGCGCTGGAAGCTGAACAGCACGGCGAGCGCGCGCGGCAGCACCCACAGATACGCGACGGCCGCGCCGGCGAGGAACAGCAGCACCCCGACGGACAGGGCCGGAATGATGAGCCGCTTCTCCTTGTCGTAGAGCGCGGGGGTGAGGAACGCCCAGATCTGGTAGATCACGACGGGCGAGGCGAGCAGCAGGCCCACCGCGAATGCGAACTTGAGGGTGATAAAGAACGGCTCGGTGGGACTGGTGAACATCAGCCGGCGGCCGGGCAGGAGCGGCGCGATCGGGCGCATCAGCAGGCCGATCACGTCGAGGTTCTGCACCACGAACCAGCCGATGACCGACCCGACGAGGACCGCGGCGAGGCTGTAGAGAATACGCCAGCGCAGCTCCTCGAGATGATCGAGGAACGGCATTTCACCGCGGTTGGGAGCGTCCGGCACGCCGGCTCCGGAGCGGGGGGCTAGCGCCCCAGCCGCTGCAGCTTGTCGCGCGCGAGGTTGGCCTCGTCGGAGCGGGGGTAACCGGCGATGACCCGGGCGTAGTACGTCCGGGCTGCCGGCTTCTCCCCTCGCTGCTCGGCGAGGAGGCCCAGCTTGTAGAGGGCCGACGGGGCCCGCGGCGAATTGGGATAGGTCTTCACCACGGTCTCATACACCGCGGCCGCCGAATCGGAGTGGTCCTGGGCGAACGTCTCTCCCACATAGAACAGGGCCTCGCCAGCCCGCTCGTGAGTGGGAAAGATGCGGAGAAACTCGCGGAACCCCAGCCGCGCGGTGGCCATGCTGCCGCGGCGGTACTGCTGGAGCGAGAGGTCGTACATCTGATCCGGGCCGGGGCCCGCCGGGTTCCCCGACGGACCGACCGGGACCGCCGGCCGGCCGGCCGCCGTGTCCAGCGTCGGAACCGGCTGCTGCGCCCGCTCTTCGATCCTCGTCCGGAGCTCGGTCAGCCGCTGTTGACTCTGGCCCGTCAGCTCCTGGACGGCCACGAGCTGCTGCTGGACGGCGAGCAGATCGGTCTTCACGTCGCCGCGGAGCTGCACGAGGTAGGCCTGCTGGGCAGCGAGGGACTGTTGCACCACGGCGATGACGGCGAGGATGGAGTCACGCTCGGTGCGACGGAGGGAGTCGCTACGCGCGAGCTCTCCCCGGAGCGCCCCGACCTGGAGCTCGACCCGCCGGACATCGCCTTTCAGCGCGCATCCGGCGGTGAGCCCCAGGACGAGCAGGAACGGCGGTAGGCGGCGCAACCCGCGATCGACCTTACGGCTTCTTCAGGACATCGCCGCCGGCGAGGATCTCGAACTCGTCGCGCCGATTCTGCGACCAGGCATCCTCATCGTGCCCTTGCGCGATAGGCCGCTCCTCGCCGTAGGAGCTGGTCTCGATGCGGCCAGCGTCGACGCCGTGGCTCACGAGGTAGGCTTTGGCCGCAGTCGCGCGGCGGTTGCCCAACGCGAGGTTGTATTCATCCGAGCCCCGCTCGTCGCAGTGGCCGCTGATCCGGATGCGCAGGTCCGGGTTCGCCTGAAGGATCGCCACCTTCTGATCCAGGGACGCGGCATCTTCCGGCCGGACCGTGGACTTGTCGAAGTCGAAGTGGATGAGCGCGGCGAGCGCATTCTTCACTTCCGTCGAGGTGGCCGCCGCCGCCGCCGCCGAGTCGGCGGCGCGCTGGCGTGCGACGCGCTCGGCTTCCTCCCGCGCCTGGCGATCCGCTTCGGCCTGGGCCGCCGCAATCGAATCCTGCCGCGCGCGCTCGGTCGCCGCCGCGATCGAATCCGCGCTGGGCACCGGGGCCGCCGCCGTCTGCGGCTTGGGCCCGCCGCCGCACGCGACGACGGCCGTTGCGGCGAGTCCGGCCACTACGAGCAAGTGTAGACGTGTCATTGGAGCGCTCTCTCCAGGGTCAGGGGGTGAATGCGGCCTCCGGGAGCCGCGGAGACCACGACGGTAATCGTGCGCCGCTCTGCTGCAGCAGCGGGCGGATGCGACCGGTTTCCAGATCGATGATCCACAGCTGTCGATACCCCGAACGATCGGACACGAAGGCCATGTGGCGGCTGTCGGGCGCCCAGGTCGGGTCTTCGTTGCGTCCCACCGACGTGAGCTGGCGCACGGTGCGCGTGCGGACGTCCAGCACGAAGACCTGGAGCGTGCCGGCCACGTCCCGATGAAACGCCACCGATTGCCCGTCGGGCGACCACTCCGGCGCGTTGGAGGAGCCCGTCACCCCATAGTCGAAGGGTGCGAACAACTGCTGGTCCGTCCCGTCGGCCGCCATCACGTAGATCTGGGGCAGACCCGCACGCGTCGAGACGAACGCGATCCGCTGTCCGTCGGGACTGTAGGCAGGGGACAAGTTGTCAGAAAACCGCCCTACGGTCAAGCGCTGCAGGCAGCAGTTGTCCTTCATGTTGACGGTGTAGATGTCCGTGCCCTCTTCGATCGCGCGACTGAAGGCCAGCGTCTTGCCGTCGGGGGCGAACGCCGGCGTGAAGTCCAGCGCTTTGCCCGTCGTGGCCACGGGCAGCCGTTCTCCCGCCGCCACCTCTTGCACGAACAGCTGGCCGTGCCCTTCGGAGAATTCCATGTAGGCGAAGCGCCGCCCATCGGGCGCCCACGCCGGAGACATGGCCTGCCGATTGCTCGAGGAGACGAGCTGCAGGTCCGCCCCATCCTGGTCGATGCGAAACACCTTGCCGTCCCGGACGAATAGCACCCGCGTCGCCGCGGTCCCCACGGCTCCGAGCGCCGCCTGAAGCACCTGGTCGCTCAGTCGATGCGCGGCCATGCGAAACCCGCGATCGGGAAGCGGCGGGAGTCTCGCCGTCAAGGTCCGACGGATGGCGCCCGCCGTGATGTCGTGCAGGTCCACGATCGCCGTGTCGGCCGCGAGACGCATGACGACGGCGAAGTCCGCCCCCAGCGCCTGGTACAGCGGATAGTTGAGACCGTCGGCCTGCGGACCGCCGCTCCGCGGGGCGCCGCGTGGCGTGCTGCGCGCTGCGGCGGCTGCCGCCGAGGTTGGCGCGGGCGCGGCGCGGATCGAATCGCCTCCGGGGAGGGTGATGAGCTCGAAGCGGTCGCTGTTGTCCAAGTCGCGGTTCACGATGGCGCGCACTGAGTCGAGCAGCGCTCCCCGCCCCGGCAGTAAGACGAGCCCCGGCCGCACGCCCGGTCGATAGATGATGCCGATCCGGACGCCGCGGTCGATGGTGGTGGTGTCTTGGGCGGCTAGGCGGATCGCCGGAAGGGCAGAAAGCAGCCCCGCGGCGAGGACGGCGCTCCTCACGACATTCACTGCCGTTTCCCCGAGAAATAGAATCGCACGAACAGTACGTCCGCCCGCCAGCCGTCCGGCAGCGTCCCGAACGCCTTGAACCGACCGGCCTCCTCGACCGCGCCCTGCGCTTCGAGATCGAACGCGAAGTTACCCGAGCGTTTGATGAACTGTAGATCGGTCACCGATCCGTCGCGATGCACGAAGAAGGACACCTCCGACTCGAGGGGCGTGCTCTGGAGTGGCCGCTGCCAGCGCCGCAGGATTTGCGAGACGATGTTCTGCAAGTACTCCGGAAACGGAAATTCCACCCCTTCGGTGCTCACCGTGGCCACATCGCTGCCGGTGGACGGGGTCTCCCCGGGGAGCGGCTGGGCCTTGGGAGTCGTGCGCGGCGCCGCTTCCCGCCGCCGCGTGTCCGACACCGGGGGGGGCGCCGCTTTCGACACCGTGCTGCGCGGTGGCGGCTTGTGGGCCGGCGCCGGCGGCGCCTTTGGCTCCGCCTCGCGCGCCACCGCTTCGGGCGCCTTGCGCTGCTCCTGGCCGAGCTCCGGCGCGGCGATCAAGCGCACCCGGTACGTCGGCGGCGCCGTGCGCGCCCCGCGCGCCGACGCGAGGAAAAACACCGTCACCAAGCCGTGCACGGCCGCGGTGCCCAGCACGCCAAGTCCGACGTTGCCCGGCAGGCGTCGCCGTGGGCTCACCGCGGAACCGTCTCCGGCTCGGCCACGAGCCCGACGTCGTTTACACCCGCCCCCCGGATGACGGCCAGCACCTGCACGACGCTGGCATACGGCACGCGTCCGTCAGCCCGCAGATACACGCCGGAGGGGTGTTTGCTCCGCACGAACGCCCCGAAGGTGGCTCGGAAGTCCTCATAGGACAGGGCGGCCTGGTCGAGGAACACCCGGCCCTCCCGGTCCACCGTCACCACCAGTCCCGACTTCGGCTCCAGCGGCCGCGCGTCGGCGCGGGGCAGCCGGACATCCACCCCGCCCTGCATGATCGGCGCGGTGATCATGAAGATGATCAGCAGCACGAACGCCACGTCCACCAGGGACGTCACGTTGATGTCGGCGTTGAGCGGCAGTTCCCCATGGCCGCGCAACCCGCCGCCCCCCAGCAATCCTCCCCCCGCCATTACAGCCTCCCCTCCCGGGCCATCGTCCCGATGATTTCCTGGGCAAAGCCCTCCAGCTCACCGGCGAAGAGCCCGAGCCGGTTGACGAAGATGTTGTAGGCCATGACCGCGGGCACGGCCACCGACAGTCCGGCCACCGTCGTGACCAGCGCCTCGGCCACCCCGGGGGCGATTGCGCCGATGTTCCCGGAGCCACCCACGGCGATCCCGATAAAGGCGTCCATCACGCCCAGCACCGTCCCCAACAGGCCCAGCAGCGGACTCACCGACCCGAACGTGGCGAGCCACGGAATGAACCGGGCGGCTGCGTCGCGCTCGGCGGCCACTTCTTTCGCCAGCACCATGCGCAACGCCTCGAGCTGCGTCGTGGTGAGCGCCAGGTCGGTCTGGACCGGCGCGTCCTTGAGCTTGCCGGGCTTGAGCTCGGAAAAGAAGTGAATGCCCTCCCGCAGCAGCCGGTTGTACGGCGACGCGGGCAGGCGCATGGCGGCGTGATACGCGTCGTCGAGCCGCGGGGCCTTCTCGATCTCGGCCATGAAGCGGTCGGCCTGTCGCCGCATGCGACGGAACTGCCACCACTTCAGCACGATCAGGTACCAGGAGACGATCGAGAACACCACCAGGATCGCCAGGACGAACTTCGTCTCGCGGCTCGAGGTAAGCACGAGCTCCCACGGCGATGTGGGAACCGCCCGACCGACCTGTGGCAACACGCGTCAGCCCTCCCTGAGCCAATGTATGGTGGCGGCCAGCCCCTCCTGCAGATTCGTCCGCGGCGTCCACCCGAGCTCGCGCTGCCCTTTGGACGGATCGAGTGCATTGCGCTGCAGCTCCCCCGCGCGCGCCGGTGCGCGCCGCACCTCCAAGCTACGGCCCGCCGCCGCCGCCATCAGCGCCGCCAACCGGTTGACCGAGGTCTGGACCCCCGTCCCCACGTTGTAGGCGCGCGCGTCCAAGTCCCGCGGCGGCGGCAAGGCGCACCCCGCCGCGCCCACGTTGGCGGATGCGACGTCCTTCACGAACACCATGTCCCGAGTCTGCTCGCCGTCCCCGAACACGGTCAACGGCTCGCCCTTGAGGAGCCGGCTCCCGAAGATGGCCACGACGCCCGCTTCCCCGTGCGGACTCTGCCGGGGCCCGTACACGTTGCTGTAGCGCAGCGCCACGGTTTCGAGTCCGTACAGCTGGGTGAAGGTCGCCAGGTAATACTCCGAGGCGAGCTTCGCCGTGCCGTACGGCGAGGCCGGCAGCTTGGGAGCGGTCTCGGGGATGGGTAGACTCGCCCCGTCTCCATAGACGGTTCCACCCGAGGAGGCGAACACCACGCGGCGCACGCCGCCGGCCCGCGCTCCTTCGAGCAAGTTGAGGAGCCCGAGCACGTTGACGTCCGCATCGTACACCGGCTCGGCGACCGAGCGGCGCACGTCCATCTGGGCGGCGTGATGGTTCAGGATGGCGAACCCCCCGGCGGCCACCAACGCCCGCGCCTCGGGCGAGCGCACGTCGGCCCGCACCAGCTGGACCCCGGCCGGCAGGTTTTCGACCCGCCCGGAGACGAGGCTATCCAGCACGATCACGTCATCGCCGCCGGCGAGATGCGCCGCCACCACGTGCGATCCGATGAAGCCGGCGCCGCCGGTCACGAGCACGCGGCGATTCACGCGGGTGGCTCCAGACCGAAGAGGCGACGGACGGCCTCCAGCAGCGCATAGCCGCGGCCGTTCTCCGCAGCCGCTTTCAACGCCAACGTAGGCTCATGGAGGAACTTGTTGAGCAGGCTCTGGCTGAACCGCTCGATCTGCGCGCGATCCTCCGGCGACAGATGTCCCAGGTGCCGAAGGGCCCGCTCCAGCTCGGCGGCGCGGACCGCATCCAGGCGGCCGCGGAATGCCTTGATCACCGGCACGACGGCCAGACCCTCGTGCCACGTCCAGAATGCGGCCACTTCCTGCTCCACGATGTCCTCCGCTTTGGGAATCTCGACGCGTCGCTGAGCCGCCCCGTGTGCGGCGACGGCCTGCAGGTCGTCGATGTCGTACAGGAAGACGTTCTCCATCTGCCCCACCGCGGGCTCGACGTCCCGCGGCACCGCGAGATCCAGGATGCACAGTTGGCGCCCACGGCGCCGGCGGATGGCCTCGGCCACGTGGTTCCAGGTCACCACCGCGTGCGGGGCGGCCGTCGAGCAGAGCACGATATCGACCGCGGCGAACTGCTCCCACGCCTCCTCGAGCGTCAGGGCCGCCGCCCCGTGCTGCTCGGCCACGGCGCGCGCGCGGGCGATGTTGCGGTTGACGACATGCGTGATCCGGACGCCGTCGGCTGCGAGGCACGTCGCCGCCAGCTCGGCGACGTCCCCCGCGCCGAGGATGAGGGCGGTCCGGTCCGCCAAGCGGCCGAAGATCTTGCCCGCGAGGGCGACGGCGGCCGAGGGCGCCGACGCGGTCCCCGTCCCCAGCGCGGTCTCGCTGCGGACCCGCGAGCCGACGAGGAGGGCCGACTGGAACAAGCGGTGGAGCACCGGGCCGGCCTGCCCTCGCGACAACTCCCACGCGTCGCGCACCTGTCCCTGGATCTGTGATTCACCCAGAATCATAGAATCCAGACCCGCCGAGACGCGATACAGGTGGCGCACCGCGTCGCGGTCCCGGTGCGTGTAGGTGTAGCCTTCAACCGACTGCCCTTCGCCAAGCCGTTCCGCCAGCAGCGCCCACACGGCGATGGACGCGGCTTCGGTCGCGTCGCTGAGGTAGAACTCGGTCCTATTGCACGTGGAGAGCAGCGCGCCCCCCCCTCCTCCCCCATGTGCCGCCGCGGTCATCACGCGCGCCAGCGACGCCGGGACCTCGTGCGGGGCATGCGCGAAGCGCTCCCGAACGTCGAGCGGGGCCGTCCGATGGTTCACGCCGACGACCGTGATGCTCATGCTCCCCTGCCTCAGAGAAACCGTTCGGCGCCAGGCGCCGACAGTTTGAGGGCGAGGTAGACCAGCAGGACGGCTGTGAACCCGGTGATGCTGGCGACCGCCGCGCGGCGCCCGGTCCAGTGCCGGACGATGCGCAACCAGACCGCCGCCCCAAGGACCACCCAGGTGAACAGCCCCCAAACCACCTGAGCGTTGTCCACGTGGAAGCCACCCGCGAAGCGCACCGCGTACCCGATCGCGAGCAGGACGCCCGCAGTGAGCGCGGGAAACCCGGCGACCAGGGCGCTGCGGTTCAGGCTGTCGAGCCGCTCCAGCGGGGGGAAGAACAGGAACATCTGGCCGAATCGCTTCGACTTGAGCTCTCGGAATTGCAGCAGGTAGAGCGCCGCGGCGATGAACGCGAGCGCCAGCAACGCGAGCCCGAGCACGCTCAAGGTGACGTGACACACCAGCCAGACGCTGCCGCCCGCCCGCGGCTCCGCCCCCGGCGCGAGCCCGAGCAACAGCGCGAGTCCCAGCAATCCCGCGGCCAGCGGCGCGGTGAACAGGGCGACGGCCGAGGCGCGGAATACCCTCTCGCTCGCCACCTGCAGCAGGACGAGGAAGAGGGCGAGCATGGACAGGGCGGGAGCGACGCCCACCAGGGAGAGCTGCACCACGCCGGCGACGTGGAACGCCGCACCGGCACTCGGCACCGCGAGGGCGAGCGCCCGCGACGGCGGCCGGCCGCCCGCGAACGCGAGCAGCGCCAACGCCGCGGCCACTCCGTACAGCCCCAGCGCGATCAGATGCAGGTTGAACAGCATGCTCCAGCGACGCCGGACCCGTCCCGGATCCGGCGCCCGGTCAGGAAGGCATCTTCTTGACGAGCCGCACCGGCATCCCCGGCGTCACGTCGGGTTGCGTCACCTGGATGACGAGACCGGACGCGGAGTGCTCGCGTGCGTGCACGATCATCAACTGCACCAGGACTTCCTCGGACGCCGACCCGACCTCGCCGCTTGCCGGGCGGTACACCTCGAACACGTCGCCCGGCACGACCCCATCGGCCCGGCCCTTGTCGATGAAGTAGATCTGCTGGGCTCCACTGAGCGCGCGCAGGTCGCGCGCGTCGATGATGTGTCCCTCGAGCCCCTGCCCGACGGGCGCCGGCCGCACCTGCCCCGGGTCCTTGAAGGGCTCGAGGGGCAGCGCCAACTGCCCGTCGTGGACTTGCCCGAACTGCAGGATCACGTCCGCCAGCACTTGCCTGGGCTGTACAGCCGTCACGCGGGCCACACCGACCGGCACGACGACGTCGCCCCAGTCCGGGACCTGCCGGCCGAGCCGCGCGAGCAGCAACGAGTCCCCGACGTGATAGGACGCCTGTGCCGGCGGCCGGATCGCGATCTCTTCGAATCGCATCGCCGTGGTCCGCTCCGAGAGGCGGTGGATGGCGGGCTTGGAGGTGGTCCCGAGCACGTCACCCCAGGGCAGAGTCTCCTTCTCCGTCAACCACCCCGCCGTATAGAACTCGCCCCGGCGCAGCGGCCGGTAGGGTTGGTTGGCGTAGGCCCGCAGGATGTCGCGCACTTCTTCGGTGCGCGAGCGCGGGCGGTCGAAAATCGTCTGGTAGGACTCCGTAGCGGGCGGCGGCGGCGGCGGCTCGATTGGCGCCGCTTGCGTCGTGTCCGGAGGCGGCGCGGCAATCGGCGCGGCCCCGGTATCAGCCTTCACCGTGTCGGCATGGACGGTATCGGCGTGCACGGTGTCGGCGTGCACGGTGTCCCCCACCGCGACCGCGCCCTGTGGCACCGTCGCGGCCGTATCGGTCGGCGCCTGGGCCAGCCCCGCCAGCGGCGCCAGGGTGAGCACTTCACCCGGATAGATCCAGTGCGGATCTTCGACGACGGAGGTGTTGAGCCGATAGATCTCGGGCCAGAGCAGCGGGTCGCCGAAGTAGAGCTGCGAGATCGACCACAGCGTCTCGCCACGCGAGACGGTGTGGGTGGCGGGCAGCTGGCCCGTTCCTTCGACCCCCGGCGCGGGTGCCGCGTGCGTAGTGTCCTGCGCGCGGGTGGTGTCGACGTGGGTCGTGTCCTGCGCGCGCAGGACCCCAACGACCAGCGGCACCGCGACGAGGGCCAGCACTACCCCTCGATTAGAACGGCAGATCGTCGTTCTCCTCATCCAGCGCCTCCGGGAACGCGTCGAGCGATTCCGCCTTGCCCTCGGGCGTTGCCTTCGCCGCGGTCTTGGCGCGCGCGAACTCCCCCGCGCCTTCCCCGCCTCCCTTGGGCGACAGCATGATCAGTTCGCGCGCGATGATCTCGGTGGTGTAGCGCGTCTGTTTCTCACGGTCTTCCCAGGTGCGGTACTCGATCCGCCCCTCGATGTAAACCTTGTCACCCTTCTTCAGATACTTCTCGGCGACGTCGGCCAGCCCGGACCCTTTGTTGTTCCAGCAGATGACCCGGTGCCACTCGGTTTTTTCCTGCTTTTCCCCGCTTGGGCTGTTCCATTGCCGGCTGGTCGCGACCGACAGGGTGGCCACGCGGGACCCGTTGTTCGTGCTGCGCACCTCTGGATCGGCCCCCAAGTTGCCGATCAGCATCACCTTATTGAGACTGCGGCTCACATCTGCCTCCAACGAAAGGCGGGTTGGGGTCCAAGGATGCCCCACAGTATATGACTCGCAAGTCATTCTGTCAATCAAAGATACGCCACTTGTACCCTTTCTACGCGCGACCGGTTTCTGCTGAAATGGCAGCCCGAAGAACCACCGCGTCTTCCACCGGTCGGCGATAATATTTCGCGCGACGACCCACCTCGGCGAATCCGAGCCGCCCGTACAACCGCCGCGCCACCGCGTTCGACTCCCGCACTTCCAGATACACCGTGGCGACGCCGTGGGCCGCGAGGACGGCGATCAGCCGCTCCGCGAGCGCTCGCCCCACGCCGCGTCCACGCTGGTCCGGCGCCACACCCAGGTTCAGGATCTCTCCCTCGTCCGCGGCGTGATGGGCCACGGCGTAGCCGGCGATCCCCCCCCCCCCTGCCCCGTCCCGCTCAGCGACAAGAAACGGAGTGCCCGATGCGATGCACTCCTGAAAGTCACGCGTCGACCAAGGGTCCGAGAAAACGACGCCCTCGATCGCGTGGACCGCCGCAACGTCAGCCGGCTGGGCGGGACGGATCCGGTAGCGGGCGTCCGTGGCGGGCCTCCCACTTGGCCTGGGCTTCGGCGGGACGGCCGTAAACCGGCTCGGCCGTGGCGGTATCCTCGATCACCCGGGCAGCGCCCTCCCGCGAGAGCAGGGAAAGCAGGATCGTGGCGCTGGGCGGGAGGGTGTCGAGGGGGATCGCGGCGGTCCCCGTCCAGCGCCGCACGTCCTCCGCATAGCGCACGGCCCCGTCCCCGACGACCAGCTTGGGAACGGCTGGAGCGCGGGATCGGAATTCGTCCATGGTCATGACGGCAGGCGCGACGAGCGTTTCCACGCGCCCCCCTCCCGGATGGATCACGTAGAGGGCCCCATAGACCTGCCCGCGCAGGGCGTCAAAGCAGGCGGCGATCGGCACGGAACCAAGGCCGGCCGCCGCCCCGGCCGCGGCGGACATGAGGGACGGCACCGCGACGAGGTCCAGCCCCGCTTCCTGGGCTAGCCCCTTCGCTGCCGCCCAGCCGATGCGCAGCCCGGTGAAACTCCCGGGGCCGTCCGCCAGAACGATGCCGTCCAGGTCGGCGGGGCGGATTCTCAGCTTGCCCAGGGTGAACTCCACGAGCCGCACGATTTCGGCGGCGTGGCGTCGCGCACCCTGGGTCTGGGCGCCCGCCTCGGCGACGACCGCGCCCCGGTCGCGCCGCCTTCCCGCGGCCACGCTCGCGATATCGGTGGCCGTGTCGATGGCGAGCCAGTATTCTAGGCTCACGCCTCCTCCAGCACCCGGATATCGGGATCGGAATCGTGGGCGAGACGGAGATGCCGGTCGAGCGGCGGCACCCATGCCCCGCCGCGCTCGGGCCACTCCACCAGGATGATGGCCCCCTCCCGCAGCATGTCGTCGAAGCCGAGGTCCTGGGCGTCGTCGGGATGCCGCAGCCGGTAGCAGTCGACGTGGTAGACGGGAGTGCCGTGCGCCTCGTAGTGATGCACGAGGGCGTAGGTGGGGCTCGTCGCCAGGGCGCGAGCGCCGAGGCCGCGGCAGATGGCCTGGACGAGCGTGGTCTTCCCCGTTCCTAGGTCGCCGGAGAGGCCGATCACGGTGGGGGCGCGGAGGGTCCGCCCCAGGGCCTCACCGAACCGGCTGAGCTCGTCCGCGCGCAGGCGCATGGCGGACCGGGTCTCCCTGAGCTTTGAGCTCGAGCAGCTGGTCGCGCAGCAGGGCCGCCAGCTCGAAGTCGAGCTCCTCGGCGGCCGCGCGCATCTGGGATTCGAGCAGGGGGATGAGCGCCGCGCGCTCCTTGGCGTCAGGGGGACGGGTGACGGCATCGGCGGAGCGGCGGACGGTCCGGGCGTCGGCCACGCGCGTGACGAACCGGATGTCGCCGACCGACTTGACGATCGAGCGTGGCGTGACGCCGTGCTCGACGTTATGGGCGAGCTGGGTGGCGCGGCGGCGGTTCATCTCCTCCAGCGCGCGTTGCATCGAGCCGGTGACGCGGTCGGCGTAGAGCACCGCTCGGCCGCTCAAGTGACGGGCCGCACGCCCCACGGTCTGGATCAGCGAGCGATCCGAGCGGAGGAACCCTTCCTGGTCGGCGTCGAGCACGGCGACGAGGGAGACCTCCGGCAGATCGAGTCCCTCCCGCAGCAGGTTGATGCCGACCAGGACGTCGAAGTCCCCGAGCCGCAGGCCGCGGATGATCTCGACGCGCTCGATGGCATCGATCTCCGAATGCAGGTAGCGCACGCGCACGCCGTGCTGCTGCAAGTAGTCCGTGAGGTCTTCGGCCATGCGCTTGGTGAGCGTCGTGACGAGCACCCGTTCGTTTTTCTTCTCCCGCAGGCGGATCTCGTTGAGCAGGTCGTCCACCTGGCCTTTCACCGGGCGGACTTCGACCTCGGGGTCCACGAGCCCAGTGGGGCGGATGATCTGCTCCACCACGACGCCCTCGGACAGCGCGAGCTCGACGTCGCCCGGCGTGGCGGACACGAAGAGGATCCGAGGCACGAGCTGCAGGAACTCGTCGTACTTGAGCGGCCGGTTGTCGAGCGCCGAGGGCAGTCGGAAGCCGTAGTCCACCAGCGTCTGTTTGCGGGACCGGTCTCCCTCGTACATCGCCCCGACCTGCGGCACGGTCTGGTGCGACTCGTCGATGACGCAGAGGAAGTCCTGGGGGAAGTAGTCCAGCAGGCACGCCGGGCGCTCGCCGGGCGCGCGGCCGGTGAGGTGGCGCGAGTAGTTCTCGATGCCGGTGCACCGGCCGACTTCCAGCAGCATGTCGATGTCGAAGTGGGTGCGGGATTCCAGGCGTTGGGCCTCGACGAGCTTGTTCTGGGCCCGGAGCGCCGACAGGCGGTCCTGCAACTCGGCGCGGATGGCCGCAACGGCACGCCCGATGCGCTCCCGGTCGGTGACGAAGTGCGTGGCGGGATAGATGGCGCAGCGCGCGAGCGTGGCGATCGTGTCGCCAGTGAGCGGGTCGATCTTGGCGACGCGCTCCACCGTATCGCCCCACAGCTCAATGCGGACCCCCTGCTCTTCGTAGGCGGGGAAGATCTCGATCGTGTCGCCGCGGACGCGGAAGGTGCCGCGGTCGAAGCTCACGTCGTTGCGCTGGTACTGGATCTGCACCAGCTCCTCGAGGATGGCGTCGCGCCCGCGCTCCGTTCCGGCCTGCACCGTCACGAGCCGCTGGCGGTACAGCTCAGGGTCGCCAAGCCCATAGATCGCTGAGACGCTGGCGACGATGACCACGTCGTCGCGCTCCATTAGGCTCGACGTGGCGCGCAGACGCAGCGCTTCGATGTCCTCGTTGATGGAGGAGTCCTTGGCGATGTAGGTATCGGTCGCCGGAACGTACGCCTCGGGCTGATAGTAGTCGTAATACGAGATGAAGAACTCGACGGCATTCTTGGGGAAAAACGACTTCAGCTCCCCGTACAGCTGGGCCGCCAGGGTCTTGTTGTGGGACAGGACCAGCGTGGGGCGGTCGAAGTCGGCGATGACGTGCGCCATCGTCATCGTCTTTCCCGAGCCGGTGACGCCGAGCAGCGTCTGGTAGCGGTCGTCACGTCGCAAGCCGCCGAGCAGCTGCGCGATGGCCCGCGGCTGATCCCCCGCCGGGGTGAACGGGGACTCGAGCTGGAACGTCATCCCCGAAACTTAACCCAGCGCGGTTTCGGAGTGGGCCCCCGAGTCCCGGCGGGAAATCTGGGTGACCCCCTTCACGCGACGCACCGCCCGCAGGACCTTGTGCAACTGGGTCTGGTTCTCGACCTCGACGAGCATGGAGCCGTAGACGGCTCCGTCCTTGGAAGCCAGCTCGGCGCTCCGGATATTGGTTCCGGTGCCGCTCACGGCCTCGCAGATGTCGGCGTACAACCCCCGCCGATCCTCGCCGCCCACGGCCAGCCGCACCACGAAGACCTCGCCCTCGGATTCTTGCCAGTCGATCTCCACGCGCCGCTCGATCTCCGAGGAGAGGGTCAGGAGGTTGGGGCAGTCTCCGCGGTGGATCGAGATCCCCCGCCCCTGCGTGACATATCCGACGACGGCATCGCCGGGGACGGGCTGGCAGCACTGGGCGTAGCGCACCATGAGGCCGTCCACGCCCTGGATCTTGATGCCGCGCCCGAGGCGCAGGCGCTCGATGACCCGTCCGAAGGCGGTCGGCTTGGGGGGGGTGAGGTCCTCGGAGGGCAGCTGCGGATAGAGCGCGCGCATCACCTGGCCGAGCGGCAGGTCACCGCGCCCGAGCCCCGCCTCGAGCTGCTCGGCGGTGCCGACCGAGAGCGCGGTCGCCGCCTTGGCGTACTGCTCGGTCTCGGGCTCGGCGAGGCGGCGGCGGCGGATCTCGCGATCCAGAATCTCGCGGCCCAGCGCCACGCTGCGCTCGTGCTCCTCCTGTTTGATCCACTGCCGGATCTTGTGGCGGGCCCGCGCCGTATGCACGTGCGCCAGCCAGTCGCGCGACGGCTTGGCCGCCGGGCTGGTGAGGACCTCCACCGTATCGCCGTTGTGGATCGGCCGGTGCAGTGGAGAGATGCGGCCGTTGATGCGGGCGCCGTGACAGTGCTGTCCGACCTCGGTGTGCACGGCGAAGGCGAAGTCGATCGGCGTCGCCCCCTTGGGGAGGCGCTTCACGTCCCCGCGCGGCGTGAAGACGAAGATCTCGTCCTGGTAGAGGTCGACCTTGAGGAATTCCAGGAATTCCTCCGGCGAGTGCGCGTCCTGCTGTAGCTCGAGCAGCTGGCGAAACCACGCGAGGTGGCGATCCAGCTCGTCGGGGTTTTTCCCTTCCTTGAAGAGCCAGTGCGCCGCAATGCCGTACTCGGCGGTGCGGTGCATGTCGCGGGTGCGGATCTGGATCTCGTAGAGCTGGCCGCCCGGCCCGAAGACCGTCGTGTGCAGCGACTGGTAGCCGTTCGACTTGGGGCTCGCGATGTAGTCCTTGATCCGCTCCTGCAGCGGCGTCCATTTGTGGTGGATCAGACCCAGCACGTGGTAGCACTCGGCCACGGTGTTCACCAGCACGCGCACCGCCAGGAGATCGTAGATCTCCTCGAACGGCTTGTCGCGCTTCTTCATCTTCTTGTAAATCGACCAGAGGTTCTTCGGCCGGCCGGTGATCTCACAGTCGGTGAGCCCGGCCCGCGCCAGCTCCTCGGCCAGCGGCGCCCGCAGCCGCTCGATGGTCTTGTCCCGGTCGGTGCGCCGCGCCCGGACGTGCCGCACCAGCGCTTTGGAATCCTCCGGCTCCAGAAACTTGAACGCCAGGTCCTCGAGCTCGGCTTTCACCCCCGCCATCCCGAAACGGTGCGCCAGCGGGGCGTAGATCTCCCGCGTTTCCATCGCGATGCGGCGTTGCCGCTCCGCATCCAGATGCTCGAGCGTGCGCATATTGTGCAGCCGGTCGGCCAGCTTGATGATGATGACCCGTGCGTCCTTCGCGATCGACAGCAGCAGCTTGCGGTAGTTCTCGGCCTGCTCCTCAGCGGTCGAGCGGAACGTCAGGCTGGACAGCTTGGTGAGACCGTCCACGAGGTCGGCCACCTCGTTGCCGAACTCGCGGCGGATGTCCTCGAGCGCGACGCCCGAGTCCTCGATCACGTCGTGCAGCAGCGCCGCGGCGATCGTGGTCGTGTCCATCTGCTGCTCGGCCAGAATCGTCGCGACCGCCACGCTGTGGGAGACGAAATCGTCCCCCGACCGGCGCTTTTGCCCCCGATGGGCCCGGGCGCTGAACTGGTAGGCCCGCGTCAGCAGCTCCAGGTCGAGGCGGTCCTGTTGGGCCGCCACGGCCCGGGCCAGCTCGGGCGCGAGAATCGGCGCGGTACTGGTCACAGCAGGCCCGCCTCCGCGAAGCTCACGAAGCGTGCTCCTCCCACGATCACGTGGTCATACACCGGAACGTCGAGCAGGCGCCCCGCATCCACCAGCTGCCGGGTGACCGCCCGGTCGTCGGCCGAGGGGGTCGGGTCGCCGCTCGGGTGGTTGTGCACGACGATAATGCCCGCCGCCGCCTCGGCGATCGCCGCCCGGAACACCTCGCGCGGGTGCACGAGCGAGCTGTTCAGAATCCCGCGTGTAATCAGCAGGTCGCCCAGGATTTGGCTCTGGCTCCCCAGCGCCAACACATGAAACTCCTCCACGGCCAGGTCCCGCAGCCGAGGCGCGTAGTAGCGGTGCACGTCGGCTGGTCCCGCAATCCGGGCCGGCGGCGGCTCCACCTCATCGCCCAACCGCCGGCCCAGCTCGAGGGCCGCCAGCAGCCGGGCGGCCTTGGCGCGCCCCACCCCGGGTACCCGGGCCAGCTCGGCACCCGGCCGGCCGCCGAGACGCCGCAGGGCGCCCTCCACCCGACCCAGGAGATCTGCGGCCACGGCGAGCGCGTCGCGGCCGGCGCACCCCGTTCCCAAGACAATCGCCAAGAGCTCCTGCGCCGTCAACGCGGCGGCCCCGAGCTGCCATAAACGCTCGCGGGGGCGGTCTCGTGCGGGGTGCTCGGAAAGGAGCAGCGGCATGGGGCCAATGTAGGCTGGGGCGCCACGGGACCGCGTACCAAGAGAGCGCAGCGACCGGCTGAAAACCCAACAGGCGACTACCGGAGGCTAAGCGTCCTGGCCGGGGGACGGGACTCTTCAACGAGGCGGCGGTATCGCGGGTGAGTCCCCACCGGGTCAAATCCCGGCATCCGGAGCAGGAACCAGAGTGACGGCCCACGCGGTCGCACTCGATCGAGGAGATCAAACGCCCAGTTCGACTCGCCCACCGCGACCAATCCCATGCTCACGTCCCAGGCCGCCGCCACCGTGAGCTGGCCCGAAGTCCCCACGTCGCGCAGCGCGGCACGCATTCGCGAGCGGGCCTGGGCCGAGTCGCCCGCCCGCATGTCCAGCATCGCGAGGAGGGCCTGCTCATCGAGCCGCATGGCGTCATCGCGTGCCCCGGTGGTATCGCCGAGCCACATGCGAACGAACGTGCGGTCGCCCCGCGCGTAGGCGGCGGCCGGATCCACCGCAAGCGCGCTATCGAGCCAGCGGGCCGCGTCCTCGAGGCGGTGCCTGGCCATGGAAATCTCACCCAGCTGGCCGAGCGTGACCGCACGTTCGGGATCGATCTCGAGAGCGCGAAGGTTCGCCGCGATCGCCGCGGAGTCTCGGCCCAGCTGGGCGAGCACCCAGCCGTATTGGTGGCTGGCCTCGGCGTTGGCAGAGTCGAGGGCGAGCGCGCGTTGGAACGCGTCCGCCGCCCCCTCGTACGTCCGGGGGCGCTGGACGGTCAAGAGGTAGGCGCGCGCCATCCACGCGTCGGAGCTTGTGGAGTCCTGGGCGAGCGCCCGATTGGCTGTCACAAGTCCCTCCGCGAGCAGCTCGCTCGGCGATGCTCGTGGGTGCGTCCATCCCCAGGAGAGAAACAGGGCGTGGCCATAGGCGCTGCGCGCAAGCGCCATCGTGAACCCCGAGTCCAGACGTGCCGCGGCATCGTACTCCCGGATGGCCAAGGAGACAGACCTCTGGGTCCGCTGAGCCAGATGGTAGTTGCCGCGCAGGTACTGATCGTACGCCCCGAGATTGCGCGTCAGCCGCCTTCCCAGGGCCGCCCGCTCGACGGGGAGAAGTTGTCCGGCGACGTTGGCGGCGACATTCGCCGCGATGTCCTCCTCGACGCCGAGCAGATCGGCGGTCTCCCGGTCAAAGTCGGCCCCCCACACGCGAAACCCATCCGCGGAGTTGACGAGGCGCACGGTGACGCGCACGCGCTCACCCGCACGACGCACGCTGCCTTCGACCAGGAAGCGTACGCCGAGCGATCGGCCGAGCGCCGCGGGGTCGTCCGACGTGTCGCTCCGCAACCGACGGACCGCGTTGCGACTCTTGACGCGGAGCCGGTCGATCCCTCCCAGGCGAGAGACGATTTCCTCGGTCAACCCATCGACGAGATACTCGTCGAGGGTATCTCGCGAGAGATTCTCGAAATACAGCACGGCGACACTGGTAGCAGGCGGGTCGGCTATCGGGCGGTGCGCGCGCGATGTCGTGAACCAGGTGCCGAGCGCGACTGCGCCGAGTGCGGCGAGAAGCACTGGCCCGAGTCTGCGTCGCCGCGGCGCTCGCCCTCCCACCGCGATCCCCGCGTCCGGGCCGGAAATGGTTCCCGAGTTCACCGGCGCTCCGGAAGGGGAGCTGTGGACGACCCGTTCTGGGGACGCGGGCCCTGCTCGGGTCCGGACAGCCTCGATCAGCGCTTGTGTCTCGACGGACGGCTCGATCTCGTGCTCCGTAGCGAGCCGTCTGGCGAACCGCTCATACACGTGGACGGCCGCTGCCCGATCGCCGAGTCGATCCAACAGGGCGATCAGTCGCCGCAGCGTCTCCTCCTCGTCGGGGAGCAGGTCCAGCGCTCGACGCCCCCACCGCACGCCCTGGGGGAGATCTCCCTCGTTCTCAAACCGCTCGGACAGCGATCGTGCTGCACGGGCCGCCAATTCGCGGAGCCGCGTCCGCTCGTTTTCGACCCACTGCTCGAGCTCCGGAGCGGTCCCCGATACGAACAGCCCGTCGAGGAAATCGCCCCGGTAGAGCTCGAACGCCTCGAGCAGTCTGCCAGCCTCGCACGCTTGCTCGAAAGCCACTGCATCGCACCACAACGCGGCCCCTTCGAAGTCCAGCGCTTCGTCGCTTCGGCTGTTGAGCACGCCATCCCCCAACGTGCGACGAAGGAACCGAAGCGCTTGGCGCAGCGCGCCCCGCGCGTGCTCCGCATCGAGCTCGGGCCAAAACAGCGCGACGACCGAATCCCGGCGGCGCGGGCCATGGTGGTTGTGGACGGCAAGATACGCGAGGAGGGCCAGACGCTTGGGTTGCGCCAGGAGGGGCCGGAGCTCGCGCCCCTGCGAGTCCGTCAAGCTCAGGCCACCCAGTGTCTGCAATTCAATCATGAGCTACACCGCCGTGGGGCGAGGCCGGTTGTGGCCAAGTCACGCTCACATCACGGCTGGGTCACTGGCCGACGCTAGTACTAGGCGAATGTACGCCTGACGGGAATGCCCGCCAGGGCGTTTTCGCATCCATATCGGGAAAGGACTGGTCCGCGGGGTCCGCTAACTGCCGCGCCCAATAGAGGTTCACATACTCACCCCTCAGGAGGTTGCTATGACGAGCTCGAGTGCTGGACTCACCATCATCACCTTCGCCGCCGGGCTGCTGCTCGTGGCCTGCTCGTCGGACGCGCCGAATCCTACAGCCGTCACGCTCGTGCCCAGCGCGAGCCTTCGTGCCGACGACCGCGATGACGTCGATGATGACACCGATGACGTTGATGATGACGTGGAGAATCCGATCCTGGGAGGCGCGCATGCGATCGTGGCGCGTGCAAACCTCAACGTCACCCTGCGCGGCGACGGGCACGGGCACAAGCGTGCGCACGGGCACATCAGGTTCCGGCAACCTCAAGACGCCGCTTTCATTGTTCTTCTCGACACACGCGTGCGTGGCCTGACGCCGAACACGGATTATCGGCTGCAACGCGCAGTGGATGCGATCGTGGACGACAACTGCACCAGCGAAGCGTGGTTGACCCTGGGACAGCTAGGCAACCCGCTGGTCATCAACACGGACAAGCGAGGCAGGGGCCACGCGCAGTTCAGCCGGGATCTCAGCTCGGCGGCGGGCGCGCAGTTCGACATCCACTTCCGAGTGATCAACGCGGCGACGTCGGCAGTGGTGCTGCAGAGTACGTGTTACCAATTCGTGGTCAGTCAGTAGCGGCTCCATCGCGGCAAGCAACGAGGGGCACCCAGTTCGGCGCCCCTCGTCTTGTCCTTGTCAGTCAGTCCGACTGTCCGACCGTCCGTCGACTACATCCCCGCTCCGTGGCACTTCTTGAACTTCTTGCCGCTCCCGCACGGGCAGGGGTCGTTGCGTCCGACCCCGGCGTAGAGGCTCGGCACCCCGGCTCCGACGCCGGGCGGCGGCGCTCTCGGGGGCAGCGGTCCGATAGCGGTCTCCGGACTGACCAGGCCGTCCGCCGCCGCCTTGCTGGCGACCATGGGGGGAGGCGGCTTCCTGGGACCGCCGCCGAGCGGGGACGTGACGGTCTGGCCCGGCCGGGGCGGCGGTCCGAGCTGGATCTGCAACTTGAGCCAGCGCTCGGTGAAGGTGGCGCGCAAGTCGTGCATCAGGCCGACGAACATCTCGTAGGCTTCCTGCTTGTACTCGACCAGCGGGTCTTTCTGCCCCCAGGCGCGGTACTGGATGGCGGCGCGCAGCTGGTCGAGGTCGTAGAGATGGTCCTTCCATTTTTCGTCGAGCACGCCGATGGTGATTTGCGCCAGCGCCTGGTCGCCGATGTTGGGGACGCCGACCTTGCTCTCGATGTCCTTGAAGTAGCCGAGCTTGCTCTGAAACGCCTCGCGGCCGGCCTGCTGCGCCGCCCGGACCAGGTCATCGCGATCCTTGATCACGGCCGGATCGGCGACGCCGGGGATCGAGAGCAGGAAGCGCTGCAGGTACTCGGTTTCGATGAGGCCGCGATCCCACTCGCTCGGGTCCTTGGCGGTGGCCGTCTGCTCATCGGCCAGCTGCTCCACCGCGGCGTCGATCATGCGCTGCGCCTCGGCCTTCAGCTCCTCGCCGCCCTCGAGGGCGAACTTGCGCAGCGAGTAGATCACTTCGCGCTGCTGGTTCATCACGTCGTCGTACTCGAGCAGCTTCTTGCGGGCCTGGAAGTTCTGGAGCTCGACGCGTTTCTGCGCCTGGCCGATGGCCCCCGTGACCCACGGGTGCGTGATGACTTCGCCTTCCTCGGCGCCCGAGCGGTCCATCCAGCGCGCGATCCGGTCGGAGCCGAACAGGCGCATCAGGTCGTCTTCGAGCGACAGGAAGAAGACGCTCTGACCGGGATCCCCCTGGCGCCCGGAGCGGCCGCGCAGCTGGCGGTCGATGCGGCGCGCCTCGTGGCGCTCGGTGCCGACGATCACGAGGCCACACGGGGGGTCTTCATTGCACTCGAGCCGCTTGATCTCCTCGGGCGGCAGGTCGGGCTTCTCCACGACCTGCCCGAAGGCCGCCTCCCGGTATTTGATGCCGCACACCCGGCACTTCGTGACGCCCGGGCCGAGTTTGATGTCCGTGCCCCGCCCCGCCATGTTTGTCGCGATCGTGATCGAGCCCGGCTGTCCCGCCTGGGCAACGATCTCGGCCTCGCGCTCGTGGTACTTGGCGTTCAGGACCTCGTGCTTCAGGCCCGAGCGCTTCAGCATCCGGGACAGCGTTTCCGAGACATCCACGCTCACGGTGCCGATCAGCACCGGCAGGCCCTTCTTGTGCTGACGCTCGGCCTCCTCGACCACGGCGTTGTACTTCTCGCGCCGCGTCTTGTAGACCAGATCGTGCTTGTCCACGCGCCGCACGGGGCGGTTTGTGGGAATCACCATGACGTCGAGCTTGTAGATCTGGTAGAACTCGGTCTCCTCCGTCTCGGCGGTCCCCGTCATGCCGGCGAGCTTCTCATACATGCGGAAGTAGTTCTGGATGGTGATGGTCGCGAGAGTTTGCGTCTCCTCGCGCACCACGACGCCCTCTTTGGCCTCGACCGCCTGATGCAGCCCGTCGGACCAGCGCCGGCCCGGCATCAACCGGCCCGTGAACTCGTCCACAATGAACACCTGGCCATCCTGCACCACGTACTCCACGTCCTTCTCGTACAGCGCGTGCGCCTGGAGCAGCTTGTGGATGATGTGCAGGGTCTCGCTCTTCAGCGCGTACTCGGCCTCGACCTGCCGGCGGCGCTCCAGCTTTTCCTTGGGCGAGAGCTCGTCGTTGCGGTCGAGCTCGTGGACGGCGTGAGAGATGTCCGGGACCACGAACAGCTGGGGGTCCTCCGGGGACATCGTCTCGACGCCCCTGTCGGTGAGGTGGACCGAATGGCCGCGCTCGTCCAGCACGAAGTACAGGTCGTCCTCGACGTCGCGCATCTTCTGCTCGCGCGCGGGCAGCTTGCGGTCCGCCAGCCGGTCGAGCTCGACACGCTGCACCATCTGCTTGACGCCGGTCTCGTTGAGCAGCTTCTGCAGCTTCTTGTTCTTGGGACCTCCGAGCTGCGCCTTGTACAGCAGCACGGCGCCGTCGTAATGCGTCTTTTCGTCCTGCAGCAGGGGCTCGCCCTTGGCGATCAGGTCGTTGACCACCGCGGTCTGCTTGCGGGCCAGCTGGACGACCTGGGTATTGAACTGCGCGTACTTCTCGTCGGATTCCGCACCCACCGGCCCCGAGATGATGAGCGGCGTGCGCGCCTCGTCAATGAGGATCGAGTCCACCTCGTCGATGATCGCGTAGTAGTGCGGGCGCTGCACGCGCTGGTCCAGCCCGATCACCATGTTGTCGCGCAGGTAATCGAAGCCGAACTCGTTGTTGGTGCCGTAGGTGATGTCGCACAGGTACCCCGCCCGGCGCTCCGGCGTGGACGGCTGGGTGTCGTCGATGCAGCCGACCGTGAGGCCGAGCCACCGGAAGAGATGACCCATCCACTGCGAGTCGCGGCGGGCGAGGTAGTTGTTGACAGTGACGAGGTGCACGCCGCGCCCCGCCAGCGCGTTGAGGTAGAGCGGCAGGGTCGCGACGAGGGTTTTGCCTTCTCCGGTCGCCATCTCGGCGATCTTCCCCTGATGCAGCACGATGCCGCCGATGAGCTGCACGTCGTAGGGCACCATGTCCCAGGGCAGGCTGTGGCCCGTCACCACCGCCGGGGTCCCGACCAGACGGCGGCACGCCTCGCGCACGGTGGCAAACGCCTCCGGCAGCAGGTCGTCGAGCGTCGCTTGGAGCGCCTTGGCGAGGGCCCGTTCCGCCTTGCCCAGCTGGTCGCTCAGCGCCACGCGCTCGGTTGCGTCGGGGCAGTCGTGCTTGGATTTGGTGAGGCGCTCCACCTCGGCCGCCAGCGCCCCGGTGCGCTCCGCGACGATACCGCGGAGCTTCCCCGTCTGCGCCTGGAGCTCTCCGTCCGTGAGCGTCTTGAGACGCTCCTCGTGACGGTGGATGGCGTCGACCGTGGGGCGGATGCGCTTCATTTCCCGTTGGAAGCGCGTCCCCACGACTTTCGTGACCAGACCCTTGAGCATCAGCCCTCTAGCGATACAGCCCGTGGGCGGCGATGTAGTCGCGCACCGCATCGGGCACCAGATAGCGAATGGACCGCCCGGCGGCGACCCGCGAGCGGATCGCCGTGGCGGAGATGTCCACGGCGGGCACCTCGATCACCCGGGTGATCACGCGATGAGTGGGCACGGCCGCGCCGGGTCGGGCGAACACGACCACGTCGGCCAGCCGCGGCAGCGCCTCCACCTCGTACCACTCCGGCAGATCCCGCGCTGCGTCCGCCCCCAGCAATAACGTAAACCGGTTCCCGCCCTCCCGGTCGGCCAAGGCCCGCAGCGTCCGTACCGTGTAGGAGGGCGGCGCCAGCTCCAGCTCGATCCCCTCCACGGCGAAGCGCGGGTTGCCCGCCGTCGCGAGCGCCAGCATCTCCGTCCGCTGGGCGGGGCTCGCCACGTGGGCCGCGCGCTTGAACGGCTGTTCCCGCGCCGGCAGGAAGCGAATGTGCCCGCTCAGGGCGTCGGCCGCCGCCTCGGCCACGACCAGGTGCCCCATGTGCACCGGGTCGAAGGACCCGCCGAACAGCGCGTCCACGACGTCAGGGAGTGGCGGCCGGGGTGGGGCTGGCGGTTTCTGCGGCCGGGCAGCTACGGGCGAGGCCGGGGTGGCTGGGGTAATAGCGCTGCAAGTGGACGCAGGTTTCGCGCAGCTCTTCCGTGTAGTGAATGGCGCGGTAGCTGTCGGCCAGTCGCAACAGTGCATCCGCCGCCCGTGGGGTTTCGGGATAGTTGGCGATCACGTCCTTGAAGTAGATGATCGCCGAATCCCACGCGTTCCGCCGGAAGTAGAACATGCCGTTCTTGTACACCTTTTCGGCGAACCACTCCTTGAGCTGGCGTACGTGCAATTGCGCGCGGGCGGCCGCCGGGCTGCCGGGATAGAGCCCGGCCAGCTCCTGATAGATCGCCAGCGCCGCTTCCCCATACGAGGGGTCGAGGTCGGGCAGCCGCCACAACCGCAGATTGGCGTCGCCGGCCCGCAGCAAGGCGGACGGCGCGAACGGGCTCGAGGGAAATTGATCGGCAGTCTGCCGGAACTCGTGCGCCGCCTGTACGCGATCCCCAGTCTGGAAATAGGATTCGGCGAGGAAGTAGTGGACCTCGGGAGAGATTGAGTCGTTGGGTCCAACCTCGAACACCATCCGCTGGTAGGCAAGTAGCGCCTTGGCGAAGTTGCCCTGCCGGAACTCCCGCCGGGCCCGGTCCAGTTCCGCTTCCGGTGTGGGCAACACGCGGGGCGCCGCGGGGCGGCACGCGACGATTCCCAGCAGTCCCAACGCGAGCAGCAAACGCATCGTCCTCACTACGGTTTGGGCGCGGCGGCCGAATCGGCCTTACCGAGCGCGTTCAGTTTCTGCTGCGCCTTCTGCGTCAGCGTGTCGCCCGGCGTGCCGCCGACCAAGGCCTGCTGGTAGGCGGCGACGGCCGCGGGGATGTCACCCTGCGCAAGGCGCACGTCCCCAAGGCCGATGTAGGCGCCACGGGAGACGTCCACCGCCGCCCCCGGTGCCGTGGCGCGGCGAAACCAATCTTCGGCCTCGGCCGGACGACCGTGATCGAGGGCGTCCTGCCCGCGGATCAGGGCGCAGTAACCCAACCCCTCCCGCGCGCCGTCGAGCACCACCGGCTCCCGCTGCCGTCGCAGCACGCCCTCGAAGACCGCCACCGCCGTGCTGCAATCACGGACGCGAACCGCCGCCATGCCGAGGACGAAGAGCAACGAGTCGGCGCTCCGGCCGTCGGCCGCGGCCGCGATGGCCGTCGGCAGAAATGCGAGCGCGTCCGCCGGGTCGTCGCGGTCGGCCGCGTCCAGGGCGACCAGACGCGCGTAGCGGCCGAGCGGTCGGTCGGGCACGATCTCCCGCAGGCCGGTGAGCGCCGCCGCCAGCGCCGAGCGGTCGTTGGCCGCCAACGCCGCGCGGACCACGCGCTCCAATCCATCCGCCGCCTCGTCGCCACGCGAGCGGTCGGCCTTGGCGAGGGCGCGGAATTCGGCGGCCGCGATGGCGTAGTCTACGGTATGCAGCGCCGCCGCCGCGGCCTTCGCGTGCAGCGGCGCGCTGCCCGGACTCGCTTTGATGCCGAGCTCGTACTCCGCCAGCGCGTTGCGGTAGGCCGTCGCCGCGTATTCCCGATCACCCAGCTGCTCGTGATCGGCGGCGGTGCGGGCGCAGGCCAGGACCAACGTCAGGGCCGCGAGGCCGGCGCGCCTCACGCCTTCTTTCGCCTCCCGCCGCGGCTGGGTTTCGGGCTCGGAGGAGTCGGCGGCGGGGCGGTCACGTCGCTGCGGGCGAGCATCGCCAGGTATGCCTCCACACGCGGATCCTCCGGCCGGCGCTCGCGACAGTCCTCCCAGACGGCTCGGGCCGACAGCCCGTCGCCGGCAAGGTAGCACGCCAGACCAAGCATCGCCGCTGCGTCCAGAAAATGCGGCCGGTCGCGCACGATGATCTCGAACTGCTCGCGCGCCTCCAGCGCCCGGCCGGCTTCGAGCAGCAGCCGGCCCAGCTTATACCGCAGGTCGTGGAAGGTAGGTCCCAGCCCCAGGGCCGCCTGGTATTGCTCGATCGCCTCGGGCACGTCCCCGGCCTCGGCGTAGGCGTCCCCGAGCGCGGCCCGTTGGTTCGCGAGCCTGGCCGCCACGGGCGTGGGGAACCCGTGCTGCGCCTCGCCGGCGAGCTGTCCCGCCCGGCGTAACCCCGCATCCGCCTCGGCTTCGCGCCCCAGCTCGTTCAGGACGATGGCTCGATGGATCAACGCTTCGACGTAGTTCGGGTTCAGCTCCAGCGCTTCGTCGAACTGTGTGAGCGCCTGCTCCGGCTGGCCCGCGAGACAGTAGGAGAGGCCGAGCAGGTGGTGCGCGTCGGCGAACGCCCGCCCCGAGGCGAGCACGTCCTCCAGGAGGTGGATCGCCCCGTAGTAGTCTTGGAGCTGGAATCGCTCATTGGCCTGCTCGACCAGATGCTCAGGACTGACGTCCATGGCTCGCCTCGTACCAGCGGACGAAATGCCCAATCCCCTCCTCGATGCCGACTTTGGGCCGGTACCCGAGGGCCGTCGCGGAGCGGCGCAGGTCGGCCGCGGTGAGCGGCACGTCACCGGGCTGGTCGGGCCGGCGCTCCACAACCGGCGCGCGCCCCAACGCGTTCCCGATCAAGCCGATCAGCCGATCCAGGCGCACCCGCCCGCCACCGCCGATGTTGAACGGTTCGCTGGTCCCCGCCGTCGCGCCCTCCGTCCAGGCGAGCGCCCCCAGGATGCCGTCCACCGCGTCCGTAATATAGGTGTAGTCCCGCTCGCTCGAGCCGTCGCCGTGCATCGCGATCGGCGATCCCTGCGCGATTCGGGCCGTAAACCGATGGATGGCCAGGTCGGGACGCTGTCGTGGACCGTACACGGTGAAGAATCGCAGGCAGGCGACGCGCAGTCCGTAGAGGTGAGCGAAGGCGTACGCCAGCAACTCCCCGGCGCGCTTGCTCGCCGCGTAGGGCGAGATCGGCTCCACCGCCGGCGCCCCCTCGGCGAACGGCGCCGGCGTCGACTCCCCGTACACCGACGACGACGACCCAAACACCATGCGGCCGACTCCGGCGCGGCGGGCGGCGTCGACCACGCGGGCGGTCCCGGTCACGTTCGCCGTCATGTAGGCGGCCGGATCCTCGAGGGAGGGACGCACGCCCGGCTTCGCGGCGAGATGGACCACCGCGGCCGCGCCTTCCACCGGTAGGTCGTCGGTGACGATATCGAGGCGCTCGAGCCGGAACCGCGCGTGGCCGCGCAGGGCGGCGAGATTCGCCTCCTTCACCTCGGCGGGGTAGAACGGATCGAAGTTGTCGACTCCGACGACATCGTGACCCCGCGCCACCAGCGCCTCGCAGGTGTGGGAGCCGATGAACCCGGCGGCCCCCGTCACCAGCACGCGCAGGCTCACGCCCCCACCAACGTCCGGAAGTGGGCGATGGTGCGGGTCAGGCCCTCGTCGAGCGACACACGCGGCTCCCAACCGAGGGTTTCGCGGGCCCGCGTGATGTCCGGCTGCCGCACGCGGGGGTCATCCACGGGCAGCGGGCGCTGCACGATGGGACCGTGGCTCGCGGTGAGGGCGAGCACCCGCTCGGCCAGCTGGCGCACGGTGTACTCGTGCGGGTTGCCGATGTTCGTCGGGTCGGCCGTGCCTCGCTCGAACAACCGGATGATCCCCTCGACCAGGTCGTCGATATAGCAGAAGGAGCGGGTCTGGCTCCCGTCGCCGTAGATGGTCAGCGGCTCGCCCCGCAGCGCCTGCACGATGAAGTTCGAGACCACGCGGCCGTCGTTGGGCCGCATCCGCGGCCCGTAGGTGTTGAAGATCCGCACGATGCGGGTATCGAGCCCGTGGTAGCGATGGTAGGCCATGGTGATGGCCTCGGCGAACCGTTTGGCTTCGTCGTACACGCCGCGCGGGCCGACCGGGTTGACGTTTCCCCAGTAGGTCTCCGGCTGGGGATGAACGAGCGGGTCTCCGTACACCTCGGACGTGGAAGCGAGCAGGAAGCGGGCCCCCTTGGCCTTGGCCAGGCCGAGGGCATTGTGAGTGCCGAGCGCACCCACCTTGAGGGTGGGGATGGGAAACTCGAGATAATCGACGGGGCTGGCGGGGCTCGCGAAGTGGAGCACGCCGCCGAGCGGGCCGGGGACCTCGATGTACGTGGTGACGTCCTGGCGGATGAACGTGAAGCGCGGCTCCCGCTCGAGGTGCGCGAGATTGGCGGGGGCCCCGGTGATGAAGTTGTCCATCCCCAGCACGTCGTGGCCCAGCGCCAACAGTCGGTCGCACAGGTGGCTGCCGAGAAACCCCGCCGCGCCGGTTACGAGGATGCGCATGCGAGGCGGCGACCGATGCTGTCATACGTGAAGCCGAGCTCGGCCAGGCGCTCGGGATCGTACAGGTTCCGTCCGTCGACGATCAGGGGTCGCCGCAGCAGGCGCTTGATCCGGGGGAAATCCGGGTTGCGGTACTCGCGCCACTCCGTGAGAACCGCGAGCGCGTCGGCGCCGGCGAGGGCGTCGTAGGCGTGGGCGGCGTAGGTGACGCGCGCCCCCAAATGACGCCGCGCGGTCTGCAGCGCCGCCGGGTCGTGCACCCGGACCTTCGCCCCCGCGGCGAGCAACGCTTCCACGACGACCAGCGCGGGACTTTCGCGTACGTCGTCCGTCTCCGCTTTGAAGGCGAGCCCCCAGACGGCCACCTCCACCTTCGAGAGCCGCCCGTCGAAGTGCTTGTGCAGCTTCTCGAACAGCAGCTGCTTCTGGCGCGCATTCGCCGCCTCGACCGCCTCGAGAATGTCCAGCCGAACGCCGCGCGCCGTGCCGGTCTGGACGAGCGCTTGCACATCCTTCGGGAAGCACGAGCCCCCGTAGCCGGGGCCCGGGAACAGGAACGCTGGGCCGATGCGCCGGTCGGAGCCGATCCCCTTGCGCACCAGTGTGACGTCCGCGCCCACCGCCTCGCACAATCCCGCGATCTGATTCATGAACGAGATTCGCGTCGCGAGCATCGCGTTCGCCGCGTACTTCGTCATCTCGGCGGAGGGAATGTCCATGAAGATGAGCGGATTGCCCGTCCGCACGAACGGCGCGTACAGCTCCTCGAGCACGTGCGCAGCCGCGGCGGAATCCACGCCGACCACTACGCGGTCGGGCTTCATGAAGTCGTCGACCGCGGCCCCCTCCTTCAGGAACTCGGGATTCGAGCAGACGTGGAAGGGGGTGGTGGTCTCCTTGGCGATGGCCACCCGCACTTTCTCGGCCGTGCCGACCGGCACGGTGCTCTTGGTCACGACGATCTTGGAGTCGTTCATGTGGCGTCCGATGGTGCGCGCAACCTCGAGCACGTGCTGGAGGTCCGCCGAGCCGTCCTCATCGGGCGGTGTGCCAACGGCGATGAATACGATCTCAGAGGTCGCCACCGCCTGGCCCACGTCGGTGGTGAACTGGAGCCGCCCCTCGCGCTGGTTGCGCACGACCAGCGGCTCGAGGCCGGGCTCGTAGATCGGAAGCGCGTTCTGCCGGAGGCCGGCAATCTTGGCCGCATCCACGTCCGCGCAGATCACGTCGTTGCCCGTCTCGCTGAGACAGGCGCCCAGCACCAGACCGACGTACCCCGTCCCGACGACGGCGACCCTCACGCTTTCGCTCTCGGCAGCACGTGCCGCGTGTCCACCACGAGCCGGGCGTGCTTGGCGACGAGACCGTAGTCCACGGTGGTGTGGTCGGTGACGACGATCACGCAGTCGGCCGCGGCGAGCTGAGCCGACGTGAGGGGCAGCGACCGCAGGTCCACGGCGTCCTCCTTGAGGTGCGCCACGAACGGGTCGTGATAGACCACCGTCGCCCCCCGCTGGTGGAGCAGCCGGATGATGTCCAGCGCCGGGCTTTCCCGGATGTCGTCGATGTCCTTCTTGTAGGCGACTCCGACGACCAGCACCGTGCTGCCCCGGACGGCCTTACTCTGCTCGTTGAGGCGGTCCACCACCTGCGCCACCCAATATTCCGGCATCTCGGCGTTGATCTCGCCGGCCAGCTCGATGAAGCGGGTGCGGTAGTTCAGCGTGCGCATCTTCCACGCGAGGTAATGCGGGTCGAGGGGGATGCAATGCCCGCCGACCCCGGGGCCGGGAGTGAATTTCATGAAGCCGAAGGGCTTCGTGGCCGCGGCGTCGATCACCTCCCACACGTCCACGCCGAGCTTGTCGCACACGATGGCCATCTCGTTCACGAGCCCGATGTTCACGCTGCGGAAGGTGTTCTCCAGGATCTTCACCAGCTCCGCCGCCTCCGGCGAGGATACGGCCACCAGCGTCTCGATCGCCGGCCGATACAGCGCCATCGCGACGTCCCGGCACGTGTCGGTGATCCCCCCGACGATCTTGGGCGTGTTGCGCGTGTTCCATTTCGGGTTGCCGGGGTCGACCCGCTCCGGCGAGAAGGCGAGAAAGAAGTCCTCTCCCACTTTCATGCCCGTGCTCTCCAGGGCGGGGAGCATCAACTCGCGCGTCGTGCCGGGATAGGTGGTGGATTCGAGAATGATCAGCTGGCCGCGCCTGAGGGTGCGCTTCACCGACTCGGTCGCCGCGAGCACGTAGCTCACGTCGGGGTCCTTCGTCTTGGACAGCGGCGTGGGAACGCAGATCGAGATCACGTCCGGCTCGTTGAGCCGCGCCAGATCGGCGGTGGCCGAGAATTTCTTGTCCTTGACCGCGCGCCCGACCACGTCGCCGGCCACGTCCTGGATGTGGGAGCGGCCGGCGTTGAGCAGGTCGACGACGCCGCGATTGACGTCGAACCCCAGGACGCGGTAGCCGGCCCGCGCCAGCTCCATCGCGAGGGGGAGGCCGACGTAGCCCAACCCGACGATCCCGAACAGGGCCGAGCGATCCTGCGCCTTCGCGAGCAGTGCCGCGGCGGGCGTCTTGGCCGCGGGGCTCATAGCGACACCGGCGCCCCGCCGGAGGCCAGCGAGCGGGTCGCGGCGTCGAGCACCCGCACCACCCGCACGCCGTCAGCTGCGCCCGCGCGCGGGAGCTCGCTGCCGCGCGCCACACGCACAAAATGACCCAGCTCTGCGGCCAGCGGCTCCACGTTGGGCAGCTTGGGGATGAAGATGTCACCCTCCCGGATCGTGAGGCTCTCGCCGTAGGAAGCGTAGTCGGGAGGCCGGTCCACACCTTTGTCGTAGAGCCGCAACTTCTCGCGCGGCTCCATGTCGTCGAACACGGCCATCTGTTTCGAGCCGACGATGGTCAACTTGCGCTCCTTGTGAGGGTCGAGCCAGGAGAGCTGGACGTGGGCCAGCACCCCGCTCGCGAACTCCATGGTCAGAAAGACGACGTCTTCCACACCGGGCTGGAGGAAGCTCCGGCCCTGGGCCGAGACCCGCTCCGGCGCCGCATCGAGCAGGAACAGCGCCACCGACACGTCGTGGGGGCCGAAGCTCCACAGGGCATTCTCGTCGGCCCGGACCTGTCCCAGGTTGACCCGCAGGCCGTATAAGTAGTAGACCTGACCTAAGGCGCCGCTCTGGACGAGCGCCCGCAGCTTTTCGACGACCGGATGATAGACGAGCAAATGGCCGGCCAGCACGGGAACGCGCCGCCGCTCGGCCGCCTCGGCGACCGCCACGGCGTCCGGCACGTTCAGCGCGAACGGCTTCTCGACGAGACACGGCTTGCCCGCCTCGATACACCGGCGCGCGATCGCGGCGTGCGTGGTCGCCGGGGAAGCCACGATCACCGCCTCCACCCGCCCGAGCAGCTCCCCGAGATCGCCCGTCACGAAGGCCGCGGGGTACTGCCGCGCGACGCGCTGTCGGGTCGCCTCGTCCGTATCGCACACCGCGGCGAGCTCGGCGTCCGCCAGCCCCGCCACCGTGCGCACGTGGTTCCGGCCCCACGCCCCCACCCCGACGACTCCGATCCGGAGCCGACTCACCGGTAGAACTCGCGGATCGCTCCGACGACCGCGTCCAGCTGCACGCGCGTGAGCTCCGGATAGATCGGCAGGGAAATCACCTCCCGCGCCGCCCGCTCCGTCACCGGCAAGCTCCCGTCGCGATAGCCCAAACCCGCGAAGCAAGGCTGGCGATGCAGCGGGACCGGATAGTAGACCGCGTGCCCGATTCCCTTGGCCTTGAGGTGCGCCTGCAACGCGTCGCGTCGTTCCACCCGGAGCGTGTACTGGTGGAAGATGTGCTCGTTGCCCGGCTCGACCACGGGCGGGTGCACCGGGGCGAGACCTGCGAACGCCTGGGTGTAGTAGGCCGCATGCTCCCGCCGCGCCGCCGACCACGCCGCCAGGTGCGGTAGCTTGGCCAGCAAGATCGCCGCCTGCAGCGTGTCGAGACGCGAGTTGGTGCCGACCTCGTCGTGGTGGTACTGCTTGGCCCCACCGTGGAGCCGCAGCCTGCGCAGGCGCTCCGCGGCGGCGGCGTCGGAGGTGACCATCATTCCCCCGTCACCCCAAGCACCCAGGTTCTTGCTGGGAAAGAAGGAGAAGCTCGTGACCCAGCCCAGCTCCCCCGCCATGCGCCACGTCCCCCCGACCGTGCGCCGGGCGCCGATCGCCTGGCACGCGTCTTCGATCACGGGGAGACCGCGGGGCTTGGCGATGGCGAGCAGCCGCTCCATGTTCGCCATCTGGCCGTACAGATCCACGGGCACGATGGCGCGCGTCTTCGGGGTGAGCGCCGCCGCCACCGCCGCCGGGTCGATGTTGAACGTGTCCGCCTCGATATCCACGAACACGGGCCTACCGCCCGCGTTGTGGATCGTCCCCGCCGTGGCGAAGAAGGTGAACGGGGTGGTGATGACCTCGTCCCCGGGCTTCAAGTCCAGCGCCTTCAGCGGCAGCAGCAGCGCGTCCGTGCCGCTGGCACAGCCGATCCCGTGGGCCGCCCCGGAGAGCCGGGCCACCGCCGTCTCGAGCTGGGCGACCGCTGGGCCCATGATGAACTGCTGCGACTCGACGACGCCGGCCACGGCCGGCATGAGCTCGTCCTTGATGGTGCGATACTGCGCCACGAGGTCCAGCATCGGCACGTTCACCAGAGTCTCTCCGCGAAGCGGGACACGTCAGGCGGCCCGTGGCGCCGTGATCAGGCGCAGCTGGCCATCCCGTTCTTCATAGCCGGCGCCGCACGCTTCGCACAGCGCGCGACCGTGCTCGAGCTGCAGACGCTCCCCGCACTGGCACATCCACCCCGCCCGGCGCGCGGGGACGCCCACCATCAGCGCGAACGACGGCACGTCGGCGGTGACGACCGCTCCGGCGCCGATGAATGCGTACTCCCCCAACGTGACGCCGCACACGATCGTCGCATTGGCGCCGATCGATGTGCCGCGCCGGACGAGCGTCTTGCGATACTCGTGCTTGCGCGACACGTGGCTGCGCGGGTTCAGCACGTTGGTGAAAACGCACGACGGGCCGCAGAACACGTCGTCCTCGAGCTCGACCCCTTCGTAAATCGACACGTTGTTCTGCACCTTGACGTTGTTGCCGATCCGGGTGCCGGGCATCACGACCACGTTCTGCCCCAGATTGCACCGCGCGCCGATCACGGCGCCCGGCATCACGTGGGAGAAGTGCCAGATCTTGGTGCCCGCCCCAATCTGCGCCCCCTCGTCGACGTAGCTCGACTCGTGCACGAAGTAATCGGCCATCTAGCCGATCACCTTGATCTCGAGCTCCAGCTCGACGCCGGTCTTCTTCTGCACCGTCTTGCGCACCTGCTCGATCAGCTTGAGCGCGTCCGACGCCGTCCCGGTGCCCAGGTTCACGAAGTAGTTGGCGTGCATCGGGGAGACCTGGATGCCGCCGATGGTGTGACCCTTGAGCCCCACTTCATCGATGAGGGTGCCCGCCGACTTGGGCCCGCTCGGATTCTTGAAGGTGGAGCCGGCGCACGGCAGGTCGAACGGCGTGCCGGCTTTGCGCCACCGGAACAACCGGCTCTGCAGCTCCTTGAGCTTGGCGGGAGCCTCCTCGCCGAGCCCGAGCTTGGCCTCGAGGATGACCACCGGCCCGAGGTTGCTCGCGCGGTATTTGAACGAGATCTGCCGCCGCCCGAGCTGTTTCACTTTGCCCCGGTCGTCGAGCACCGTCACCTCGGTGACGACCTCGGCGAATTCCGCGCCGTGGCACCCGCCGTTCATATAGATCCCGCCGCCCACGCTCCCGGGGATCCCGACGAACCGCTCGACGCCCACGAAGCCAAGCTCCGCGGTGCGACGCGCCAGCAGTGGCGTCGGCAGCCCCGCCCCGACGATGGCGGTCGCTCCCTTCATCTCGAAGCGGTCCATCCCCTTCCCCATCCGAATCACCACGCCGGGGAAGCCGCTGTCCTTCACCAGGACGTTCGAGCCGAGACCCAGCACGACCCAGGGCATCCCGCGGTCGCGCGCCAGCTCGAGCGCCCGCGCCACGTCCTCGGCGTCGGCCGGCATCACGAAGTACCGCGCCGGCCCGCCGAGCCGCCACGTCGTATACCGCGCCAGCGGCTCGTTCTCGAGGACGCGGCCGTGGAATTTGACCTTGGGTGCCGCCGGGACGGCAGGCGCCTTGGCGGTCGGCTTGGCGACGCCCTTGGCCGCTGGTCGAGCGGCCGGCTTCGCTACCCCTGGACGGGCCGGGGCACGCGGCTTGGGGCGAGCGACCTTTCCACTTCGGGCGCCAGATTTCCGTCGGTCGTCTTTTCGTGCCATTCTTGCAGACTCCTCACGCTCCCGGTCCGGCTGCGCAGCGCGATGATCGCGTCGCACGCCGCGCTCGCGGCGGACATGGTCGTGGTGTAAGGCACCCGGTGCACCAGCGCGGCGCGCCGGATTGCGTAATCGTCATGCTGCGCGAACTTCCCGAGCGGCGTGTTGATCATCAGGTGCACCTCGCCGGAGACGATGAGGTCCATCGCGTTCGGCCGCCCCTCGTGCACCTTGGCCACCCGTTCGGCGGGCACACCGCGCGCCCGCAGGTACTTGGCCGTCCCCTCGGTGGCCACGATCCGGAACCCCATCTCGTGGAAACGCCGGACGATCGGCACCACCGTGGGCTTGTCCGAATCATTCACCGTCACCAACACCCCGCCCTCCAGCGGCAGGCTGCCGTCGACGGCGATCTGCGCCTTGGCGAAGGCCATGCCGAAGCTGTCGGCGAAGCCCATCGCCTCCCCGGTCGAGCGCATCTCGGGGCCCAAAACGGTATCCACGCCGGGCAGTTTGGTGAAGGGGAAGACCGCCTCCTTGACCGCCACCCCCGGCAGGGGGAGCTCGTCGGGGACCCCCTGGGCGTCCAGGGACCGCCCCACCATCACTCCCGCAGCCAGCTTGGCCAAGGGTACCCCCGTCGCCTTGCTCACGAAGGGCACGGTCCGAGAGGCCCGCGGGTTCACCTCCAGGACGTACACCACGCCATCCTTAATGGCGAACTGGACGTTGATCAACCCCACCACCCCCAACGCTTTGGCGAAGGCCATCGTATGGCGCCGCATTTCTTCGACTTGGCGGTCCCCGATCAGGTAGGGGGGGAGGACGCACGCCGAATCCCCCGAATGGACCCCGGCATCCTCGATGTGCTGCATCACGCCGCCGATCACGCAACGCTCGCCGTCGGCGATGGCGTCCACGTCGGCCTCGAACGCGTCCTCGAGGAAGCGGTCGATCAGCACCGGGTGCTCCGGGGCGACGCGGGCCGCCTTCTCGAAGAACTCGCGCAGGGTGCTCTCGTCGTAAACGATCTCCATCGCCCGCCCGCCCAGCACGTACGACGGCCGGATCAGCACGGGGTAGCCGATGCGCTGGGCGACGCCGATCGCCTCCTCCACTGAGCGGGCGATGCCGTTGGCGGGTTGGTTGATCCCCAGCTTGCGAGCCAGCACCTCGAAGCGCTCACGATCCTCGGCGATGTCGATGGCGTCGGGCGTCGTTCCCAGAATCGGCACGCCGGCCGCCTCCAGCGGCTTCGTGAGCCGCAACGGCGTCTGGCCACCGAGCTGCACCACCACCCCTCGGGGCCGCTCCCAGCGCACGATCTCCAGTACGTCCTCGAGGGTGAGCGGCTCGAAGTAGAGCTTGTCGGAGATGTCGAAGTCGGTGGAGACAGTTTCGGGGTTGGAGTTGATCATGATGGTCTGGTAGCCCAGCTCCCGGAACGCGAGCCCGGCGCGGACGCAGCAGTAATCGAATTCCACTCCCTGACCGATGCGGTTGGGACCGCTCCCGAGGATCACGATCCCCTGGGATCCGATCGGCGTCGACTCGTTCTCGTCGTCGTAGGACGAATACAGATAGGGGGTCGCCGACGGGAACTCCCCGGCGCAGGTGTCCACCGTCTTGTAGGCCGGGTGGACGCCGAGGGTCCAGCGGCGCTCGCGGATCGCGGTTTCGGTGGTCGCGCGGAGCTGGGCGAGCTGATGGTCGCTGAAGCCCATCCGCTTCATGCGCCGCAGCTCGGCCGCGCCCGCGTCCGGCTGGGCGGTGAACCAGCGCTCGGCGGCGATCAGCTCCTCCAATTGATAGAGGAACCAGGGATCGATCCCGGTGGCCTGGGCGATCGCGTCGACCGGGAGCCCGGCAAGCAGCGCCCGCTTGATCTGGAAGATCCGCTCGGGGGTCGCGGTGCGCAGCGCGACGCGCAGGTCCTGCGGCGAATCACTCGTAAGCCGGTCGTCGGCGAGCGTCGCGCCGATCATCCACCCGGGCCGGCCGATCTCGAGGGCGCGCAGCCCCTTCTGGAACGCTTCCTTGAAGGTGCGGCCGATCGCCATGGCTTCGCCGACCGACTTCATTTGGGTCGTGAGACGGAAGTCCGCGGTCGGGAATTTCTCGAACGCGAAGCGCGGCACCTTGACCACCACGTAGTCGAGGACGGGCTCGAACGAAGCCGGGGTGGTCCGGGTGATGTCGTTGGGGAGCTCGTCGAGGGTGAACCCCACCGCGAGCTTGGCGCCGATGCGGGCGATAGGAAAGCCCGTCGCTTTGGACGCGAGCGCCGAGGAGCGCGACACGCGGGGGTTCATCTCGATCACCAGCATCTCGCCGTCGGCCGGGTTGACGGCGAACTGGATGTTGCACCCGCCGGCGGCCACGCCGATCTCGCGAATGATGGCGATCGCGGCGTCCCGCATCCGCTGGTACTCGCGATCGGTCAGGGTCATCGCGGGGGCGACGGTGATCGAATCCCCGGTGTGCACGCCCATCGGGTCGACGTTCTCGATCGAGCAGACGATGACGACGTTGTCGCGCCCGTCGCGCATCACCTCGAGCTCAAACTCTTTCCACCCAAGCACGCTGCGCTCGATGAGCGTCGTATGCACCGGCGACAAGTCGAGCGCGCGCTCCACCTGCTCCTCGAACTCCGCGCGGTTGTAGGCCACGCCGCCTCCGGTGCCGCCCAGCGTGTACGACGGGCGGATAATGGCCGGATAACCGACCTCCCCGACCGCGGCGATCGCCTCCTCCGGGCTCCCGACCGTCCGCCCCTGTGGAGTCTGCAATCCGATGCGCCGCATCGCGGCGCCGAACTGCGCGCGGTCTTCGGCCATCTCGATGGCCCTGGCGGTGGCGCCGATCAGCTCGACTCCGAACCGCGCCAGCGTCCCGTCCCGGACCAGCGCCATCGCGACGTTCAGCGCCGTCTGCCCGCCCATCGTCGGCAGCAGCGCGTCGGGACGCTCCCGCTCGATCACCTTCCGCACCCACACCGGATCCACCGGCTCGATGTAGGTCCGGTCGGCCAGCTCGGGGTCGGTCATGATGGTGGCCGGGTTGGAGTTCACCAGGACCACCTCGTAGCCCTCTTCTTTGAGCGCCTTGACCGCTTGCGTGCCGGAATAGTCGAACTCCGCCGCCTGCCCGATGACGATCGGGCCGGAGCCGAGCAGCAGAATCCGGCGCAGGTCAGTTCGCTTGGGCATCGACCACGTCCTTCAACGTCTCCTCAAGACTGTGGCGCGGGGTCCAGCCGGTGGCCAGCCGCAGCTTGCTCGCGTCCCCCACCAGGTGCGGAATGTCCGTGGCCCGCATCAGCTCGGGATCGACCTCGGGGATCGGCCGCACGCCGACTAGGTCGCCCAGGATCTCGAGCAGGCGCTCAAGGCTCTGCCCCCGCCCCGACGCCACATTGTAGATCTCTCCCGGTTGCCCCTTGCTCACCAGCCGTGCGTAGGCCTCGACCACGTCCTGGACGTGCAGGAACTCCCGGACCGGCTCGAGGTTGCCGACCTTCACCACCGGGGCGCCAAGCCGGCGCGCGAGCTTGAGCCGTTGCACGAGCGCCGGCACCACGAACCGCGGATCCTGGCCCGGACCCGTGTGGGCGAACGGCCGCGCGATCACCCCGCGCAGCCCGGTCCGCCGCCAGGTCTCCAGCAGCGCCGTCTCGGCCCCGAGCTTACTCGCGGCGTACGGGCTCACCGGCGCGACGGCATCGGTCTCGAGCCGGGGGCGCTCGGCGCCACGACCATAGACCTCGCTGGTTGAGACGAGCAGCACCAGCGGGTCCGCGCGCCCCGTGCGGCGGGCCTCCCCGAGCACGTGCGCGATACGGGCCGTGCCGGCGGCGTTGACCGTCCACGCGTACCCCGGGTCGCGCAACGAGTCGGCGCCCGAGGCGACTGCGGCCAGGTGCACCACCGCGTCGTAGGGCAGATCCACACACAGGCGCACCGAATCCCCATCCGTCAGCTCCAGCGGTAGCCACCGGACGGCCGCCCGCTCCTCGGTGCTCAGGCCGTCACCCTGGGGGGGCGGAGTCTGAGAGGCGGGGGGGGAGGGGGGGGGGGGCGCGGTCGGCCGCACGGCGGCGTACACCTCCCGTCCGTCGTCCAGCAGCCGCCTCACCAGCCAGCGGCCGACGAAGCCGTCGGCGCCGGTGACCAGCACCTTCACGCGAGGCGCTCCAGGTCGGCGTCCACCATCATGCGAACCATGTCGCCGAAGCTGGTGCGGGGCGTCCAGCCGAGCTCGCGGCGCGCCTTGCTGGCGTCGGCCTGCAAGACATCCACCTCCGCCGGCCGCACGAACCGCGGATCCGTCTTCACGTATTTCTTCCAGTCGAGCCCGGCGTGGCGGAACGCCACGTCGCATAACTCGCGCACGGTGTGCGTCTCACCGGTCCCGATCACGTAGTCCGTGGGGACGGGCTGCTGCAGCATGCGCCACATGGCGTCCACGTAGTCCCCGGCGTATCCCCAGTCCCGACGCGCGTCCAGATTGCCGAGCCGGACCTCGCGGGCACGCCCCCGCACAATGCTGGCCACCGCGTGGGTCACTTTGCGGGTGACGAACTCGAGCCCGCGCCGGGGCGATTCGTGGTTGAACAGGATCCCACTCACCGCGTAGAGGCCGTAGGATTCGCGATAGTTCACGGTGATCCAATGGCCGTAGACTTTGGCGACGCCGTAGGGCGAGCGCGGGTAGAACGGCGTCGTCTCGCGCTGGGGAGTCTCCTGCGCCTTCCCGAACATCTCGGAGGAGCTGGCTTGGTAGAGGCGGGCCTCGGGGTGCGCCAACCGCACCGCCTCGAGCAGCCGCGTCACGCCCAGGGCGGTGAACTCCCCGGTGAGCACGGGTTGGGTCCAGGACGTCGGCACGAAGCTCTGCGCGGCGAGGTTGTAGACCTCATGCGGCTTGGCATCGCGCACCACCGCCGTGAGCGAGTGCTGGTCCAGGAGGTCGGCCGGTACGATGGTGAGCCGGTCGAGCAGGTGGCCGATCCGCTCGTAGGAATCATGCGAGGTGCGGCGCACCACGCCCACGACGTCGTAGCCCTTGGCCAGTAGCAGCTCGGCGAGGTAGGAGCCGTCCTGCCCGGTGATGCCGGTGACGAGCGCGGTCCGGCGGGGTTGCTCCTGTCCTGACGCGGCTGTAGCTTTCGGCCGCTTTTCGCCCCCCTGGCTGGCCGCGGGGCTTCGTTTCCTGGCGCTCATTTTCGGTCGGATCGTGGAATATGGCCCGAGTGTGTGAAATTTGTGGCAAGGGCCCGGCAACGGGTCACAATGTCAGCCACGCGAACAACAAGACGAACCGCCGCTGGTACCCCAACCTGCAGCGCGTGCGCGCCCTCGTGGACGGCTCGGTGCAGCGCCTGCGCGTCTGCACCCGCTGCATCAAGTCGAACCGCGTCGTGAAAGCACCCTGACGGCGGAAGTAAAAAGGGGACCCGTCGGGGTCCCCCAGTGCGCTGCCCCCTGCCGCTCGCCGCTCCCTCACTCACCCAGCAATTCGATCCGGGCCACCTCGGCGCCGTCGCCGGCGCGGTGGCCCAGCTTGATGATCCGCGTGTAGCCCCCCGGGCGGGCGGCGAAGCGCTTGCCCAGCACGGCGAACAGCTTGGTCGTGGCGGCCTTGTCCTTCAGCCGGCGCTCCACCAGCCGCCGCGCGTGCAGGTCACCGCGGCGCGCCAGCGTGATGAGTCGCTCGGCGAAGGGCCGCAGCTCCTTGGCCCGCGCCTCCGTCGTCACGATGCGGTCGTGGGTGAAGAGGCTGGTCGCGAGGTTGTTCAGCGTCGCCTTGCGATGGCTCGCCGTGCGCGAGAGCTGGCGGCCTTTGGCGCGGTGGCGCATTACTCCTCCCCGCCCTCGCTCAGCTGGGCCAGCGGCGCCGTGCCCTCGTTCGTGACCCGCAGCTCGCCGGCCGCGTCCTCGAACCGCATCCCGAAGTTCAGTCCTTCGCGCCGCAGCAGCTCGGCGATCTCACCGAGCGCCTTTTCCCCGACGTTCTTCACCTTGAGGAGGTCGTTCTCGCTGTACTGCACCAGGTCGCCCAAGGTGCGGATGTTGGAATTCTTCAGCGAATTGACCGAGCGCACCGAGAGGCCCACGTCGTCGATGGTGCGCGCTAGCACGTCCCGCAGGTGTCCGGTCGCCGCTCCGCCGTTGCCCGCCGATTCGGCGGGGACCATCGGCACCTTGCCGAAGTCCACGAAAAAGCGGAAGTGCTCTTGGGCGAGCGCCGCGGCGTAGGCCACGGCGTCTTCCGGCGAGAGCGTCCCGTTCGTTTCGACGGTCAGCGTGAGTCGATCGTAGTCGGTGCGCTGGCCCACGCGGGTCTCGGCGACCGTGAAGTTGGCGCGCCGCACGGGATTGTAGATCGAGTCGATGCGCACCACGTCCACGGGCAGCGTGCGGTCCACCGGATGCTGCTCGGCCTCGACGTAGCCCCGTCCCTTGTTCACGTAGAGCTCGCCCGCGATGTCGCGATCATCCTGGAGCGTGAAGAGCAGCTGCTCGGGATTGACGATGGTGACCGACCCGTGCTCTTCGATGTCACGGGCGTAGACCGGGCCCGCCGCGTCGCGCTTGATGTGCAGCACGGCCTCGTCCACGTCAGGTGCGAGCACCAGGGTCAGCTGCTTGAGCCGCTGAATGATCTGGTGCACGTCTTCGACCACCCCCGGGATGGTCTGATGCTCGTGCACCACGCCGTCCAGGCGGAACGCCCAGACGGCGGCGCCGCGCAGCGACGAGAGCAGCATGCGCCGGAGCGAGTTGCCGAGCGTGTAGCCGTAGCCCCGCTCGAGCGGCTGCAGCCGGAACTCGGCGGCGTTCGGGTTGTCTTCCCGCTTGGTCATTTCGACCAGATGCGGCCGGACCAACCCCGTCACATCAAGAGTCGTCATCACTTGGAATAGAGCTCGACGATTAGCTGTTCTTGCGCTGCGATCGGGATGGCGTCACGGGTGGGCCGCTCCGTCATCCGCCCCAGCGCTTTGGCGGTGTCCACCTGAATCCACGAGACTGGCTGTGTCCGGCCGAACTGCTCCAACGCGATCCGGACTTGCACCTGCTCACGGCTGCCCTCGGCGACCATCACCTGGTCGCCCGGGCGGATTCGGTAGGACGGGATGTCCACCGGGCGGCCGTTCACCTGTATATGCCGGTGCCGGACCAGCTGGCGCGCCTGGCGCCGCGACGTCGCGAAGCCCATGCGGTAGACGATGTTGTCCAGCCGGCTCTCCAGCGCGATCAGCAGCGCTTCGCCCGTGATGCCGGGTTCCTTGAGCACCCGGTCGAACACGTTGCGGAACTGCCGTTCGGTGAGGCCGTAGATCCGTTTCACCTTCTGCTTCTCACGCAGCTGCTTGGCGTACTCCGACGCCTTGCGCCGCCGGCCGGTGGACTGGCCATGCTGGCCGGGCGCATACCCGCGACGCTCGACCGCGCACTTCTCCGTGAGGCAGCGCGTGCCCTTCAGGAACAGCTTGGTGCCCTCGCGGCGGCACAGCCTGCAGACAGGTCCCGTGTACCGTGCCATAGCTCAGACCCGCCGCTTCTTGGGAGGCCGACACCCGTTGTGCGGGATCGGCGTGACGTCCCGGATCGAGCGGACTTGGAGCCCCGCCGTGGCGAGCGCCTGAATGGCCGACTCCCGCCCCGATCCCGGGCCCTGCACCCGCACGTGCACGCGCTTGACGCCGAGGTTCAGCGCCTCGCGCGCCGCCTGCTCGGCCGCGACCGTCGCAGCGAACGGCGTGGACTTCTTGGATCCCTTGAATCCCGCCTTGCCGGAGGACCCCCAGGTGATCGCGTTCCCCTGCATGTCCGTGATCGTGATGAGGGTGTTGTTGAACGTCGCAGTGATATGCGCGACCCCCTCGGCTTCGACCACCTTCTTGGCGCGCTTGGCGCCGGTCGCTTTCGCCTGTGCCATTTACTTTTTCAGCGCGGGCTTCTTCTTACCCGCGATCGCGCGCCGCGGACCCTTCTTGGTGCGCGCATTGGTATGCGTGCGCTGGCCGCGCACCGGCAGGCCCTTGCGGTGCCGCGTGCCCCGATACGTGCCGATGTCCATCAAACGCTTGATGTTCATCGCGACCTCGGTGCGCAGCGCCCCTTCGACGCGGTAATCCCGCTCGATCACTTGGCGCAGCCGCGCGACTTCCGCGTCGCGCAGATCGCGCACGCGAGCGTCCGGGCTCACGCCCGTCTCGGCGAGGATCTTCTTGGCGTTGTTGGGACCGATGCCGAAGATGTACGGCAGCGCGTACAACACCTTCTTCTCACGCGGCAGGTCCACACCGGCGATGCGGGCCATGGATTACCCTTGCCGCTGTTTGTGCTTGGGATTGCGCTTGCAGATGACCCGGATCACGCCCCGGCGCTTGATCACCGTGCAGTGCTCGCAGATCGGCTTCACGCTCGTCCGAACCTTCAATGGGCCGTCTCCAGGAAAAAAATTCCGATGAAGTCTTGAATTATAGACAGGCTCGTAAGTGACCGCAAGGGGCGCGATTACACCATTTCCCGACTACGGCGCGCTGCGCAGCTCCGTCAGCACCCATCGACCCTCCAACCGCCGGAACCCCAGGAACACCGTCTCCCGCCGCACGTCGCTCGTGCCCGTCACCACGAACCGGCGGTCGAGCTCCACAAACCCCTTTCCGGCCTCCACCTCCCGCATCACCCGCACCTCGAGCGAACGCTCCTCGACCGGCCGCAAGTAGCGGCGCAACAGCTCGGCGGCCTGGGCACGCCCCAAGGGCGACGAGGGATCCGCCCCCGGAATCCGCAGCTCGATGTTGGGGCTGTGGGATACAAGCGCTTGGGCATCGTGCCCCAGCCACGCCCGCCGGGCCGCCTCAACGGCTTCGGGAAGCGTGCCTTGGGCCGCCACGATCCCGCCCCCGCTCCCCCCCCCCCCCACCCAGGCAGCCGCCAGCAGCCACAGCCCGAGCGCCCGGCTCACAGACCCTCCATCAAACGCTCGAACGCCCCACGCGGATCCGCAGCCGCAGTAATCGGCCGCCCGACGACGAGGTGGGTCGCTCCCATCCGGACGGCCGCCTCCGGAGTCACGGTCCGGACCTGGTCGTCCTTGCCGTCGTCCGGGAAGCGGATCCCCGGAACGACGATCCACGCGTCGGCCCCAAGCGCCTCGCGCAGCAGCCCGAGCTCCTGCCCCGACGCCACGACCCCCCGCAGCCCCGCTTGGAGCGCGGTCCGCGCCAGACGCTCGGCTTCGAACCCCAAGTCCGGCACGCCCCTTCCCAGCACTTGCTCCAGGGCCGCGCTGTCGTGCGACGTCAGCACGGTCACGCCGACCAACGCCAGGGCGCTCTCTCCGTCCCCCCCCCCTCCCCCCGCCCCCCCCGCGCGCACGGCAGCCTGGAGCATGACGGAGCCTCCGAGACAGTGGACCGTCGCCATGGCGACGCCGAGCTCGCGCGCTGCCGCAACCGCGCCGGTGACCACGTGCGGAATGTCGTGCCACTTGAGATCGAGAAAGACCCGCAGGCCACGCGCCGTCAGCTCGCGCACGAGCGCTGGGCCCTCACTCACGTAGAGCACCGGGCCGACCTTGACCCAGCGCACGCCCGGGAGGCGTTCGGTGAGGGTCAGGGCCTGCCGGCCGCTAGGCAGGTCGAGGGCGACGATCAGCTCAGCCACCGGCCCGCTCCAGACCCCGAGCAATGCGCTCGGGGACGCGCGGGTCGGCGAGGGCGGCCGTCCCAACGGCGACGAGCGCGGCGCCGGCATCGAGGTACGCGCGGGCGTCGGCCGCCGTCCGGATGCCGCCGACGCCGATCACCGGGATGCCGACGCGCTCGGTCACGCGCCGGGTGGCGAGCACGCCGATCGGGAGCAGGGCCGGCCCGCTCACTCCGCCGTACCCGTTCCCCAGCCGGCCGTCCAACATCCCGGGCATCGTGTTGACGAGTGTGACCGCATCGGCGCCGGCGTCTTTGGCCACTTGGGCCATGGCGGCGATGTCGGGGAGGGCCGGTGACAACTTCACGACGAGCGGCCGGGTCGCCGCGCGGCGGCAGCGGCTCACGAGATCGGCGAGCGCGTGCGGCTCGCCGCCGAACTCCAGCCCGCCCTCCGCCGTGTTGGGACACGACGCGTTCAACTCGAAGGCAGCGATCCCGTCGAGCGAGGTCAGGCACTCGATCACCCGCACGTAGTCCGTCACCAATGCCCCGGCGACGTTGACGAGCACGCGGGCGCGCCGCAGCCGGCTCAGCAGCCAGGGCAGCTCGTCGTCGTGGACGACCGCGAGCCCGGGATTGGCAAGGCCCACGGCGTTGAGCATGCCGCCCCGGAACTCGGCGACGCGCGGCGCCGGGTGGCCGTAGCGCGGCTCGGGAGTCACGGCCTTGGTCACGATGCCCCCGAGTGCGTCGAGATCGATCACGCCAGCGATCTCGCGTCCATAGCCGGCCGTGCCGGAGGCGAGGAGGACGGGATTCTGGAACTCGGTGCCGAGAAACCGGATCGGGGTCAGGGCCGGTCCTCCGGCCGCACGGCCGGCCGCAGGCCTGGCCGGGTGGCCGGCCGGCCCGGGATGAGCGGCTCGACCGGGAATTCCGGCTCGAGCGCCGGCCCACGTGGCCCCGGGACAGGCGGGGCGATACGGGAGCCGAGCGCGCGGACCTCGATGCGCTGTAATCCGAGCGCCAGCGCCAGCGAATCTTCCGCCGCCGCAAATGCCGGACCCGGGTCGCCATGAAGTGCCCGCGTGTAGGGGGAGGTCGCGTAGGCCGCGTCCAGTACGGTGAGCAGCGAGTCGATGACCAGGGAATCGAGCTGCAGCGCCGCGACGAGGGCCTTGGGTGCGAACAGGGAAGCGGGGTGCTGGCGCGCGAAATCCAGGTACAGGCGCGCCGCGAGCCGCGGCGCGCCGAGCGAGTCGCGCGCCAGCTCCGCCGACCGGAAGCGATCAACGTCGGTCTCCCCAGGCGCACCGACGCGCGCGATCAGCTGCGATAACCCGCGGGCGTCCTGGGCGGCCAGGCCGCCCGCCTGCTGGAGGCGATCGAGCTCGGCGCGTGTGGCGGCCAGATCCTCGACGCGGTCGGCGGTGAGTGCCCTCAACTGTAGCCCGCGTACGCGGGCGCGGCCGCCCTCGACGGAATCCGGCACCAGACCGACCACGGTAGCATACCGTCCCGCGGCGGAGTCGAGCGCCCCCGCGGCGCGCAGTCGGTCGCCGTCGGCCAGGAGGAGTCGCGCGCGCCCGCCGATCGGAAGGCGCCGCCCGGACAGGAATCGCGCCAGTGCCCGTGAGGCCGCGGCGGGGCCGGCCGCGGCTGCGAGCTCATCGAACACGGGTGTCCAGTCGCTTTCCACGAATCGCGTCAGCGCGGCCGTGGTGAGTGCGGTCTCCGCCTCGGCCACCCGGCCGGCAGCGGTGAGCGCCCGCACGCGCATCGGCGCCGCCCCCGGCGCGGCGGAGCGGCTGAGCAAGTCGATCGCGGTGGTGACGTCGCCGCGGGCAAGCGCCGCCCGGCCCGCGAGCTCAGCCGCCCGTGAGCGGCGGCCCGCGTCGGCGGACTGCAGCACCGGGGTGGCGTGGTGTCCCGCAGCCGAGGCGTCTCCCGCCCCGAGGGCGCAGGTCGCCGCCGCCAACTGGGCGCGCTCCTGCAACGGCGCGTTCTCGACCGTGGTGATCGCGCGGGCCAGGTGCGGCGCCGCCCCGATGCAGTCGCCACTGCCGGCCTCCCCTTCTCCCTGGAGCACGAGGGCCTCGTCCGCCCAGTGACTGCGCGGGTGGTGCACCACGACGGACTCCGCTTTGGCGGCGGCGCGCGCCCAGGCGAGCTTCGCCTCGGCTTCCTGGCCGTTGGCTTCCAACCGTCGGGCGTCACGCGCCAGCCGTTTGGCGCTCCACATCCCGTTGTAGTACACGCACCCGGCCGTGGCGAGCAGGAGGGACAGCGCGGCGGCGCGTCTCATCGCCCTCCCCCGACCCCGCTCCCGACGACCCTGCGCTCGAACTCGAGCAGATAGGCGACGATGCCGTCGGCGATCGCGTTGGCGATCTTGCGTTGGCCGAGGGCGGACGAAAGGAAGGCGCCGTCCTCCTTGTTGGTCGCGAAGCCGGTCTCGACCAGAATCGCCGGGCGCCGAGCGGTGGTGAGGACCATGAACCTCGCCTGCTGCACGCCGCGGTTCTCGCCTGGATGGACGTCGCTGACCTTGCCTTGCACCAGCTCGGCCAGCCGCGCGGACTCGCGCAGGTACTCGTTGAGCTGCAGGTCTTTCAGAATCGTGCCGAGGCCGCCGCTCGATAGCCGCGGCAGATCGGTTTCGTAGCGGATCGCCTCGTTCTCCATCTGCGCGACGCGCTTCTGATCCTCGGTCTTCTCTTCCGAGAGGAAGTAGGTCTCAACCCCACCGGCTCGGCCGCGGTGTCGCCCGGGAGGCATCGAGTTCACGTGGATGCTCACGAACAGCTCGCAGACATCGGTGCACACCGCGGCGCGATCGGCCAGGTCGATCAGCGTGTCGGTCGCGCGAGTCAGGCCGGCGACGATCCCGCGCCGTTGCAGCTCCGCCCGCAGCAGCTTGCCGATGGCCAGCGTGACGTCCTTCTCGGTGCGGCCGTCGGAAAAGGTGAGCCCCGGATTTCCGGGGTCGCGCCCGCCGTGACCGGGGTCGACCACGACGGCGTGGTGCAGCCGCAGCCCCGTGATCGGGTTGGGTGGCGGCGCGGGCCTGGGTGGCGGGGCGTGAGTTGCGATCGCCGCCGCCGCGGATTCGGCCGCGGGCGGCCCTGTCACCTCGAGCCGCGCGGCGGCCGGATCCCAGTGATAGTGCGGGGCCAGCACCCGCGGCACGCACTCGGCGAGCCAGTTGAGCGGGAGATACAGCGTGTCGCGAGCCAAGTAGGGCTCGCCCGCGAGCGGGCACACCGTCGTGCCGGCGCTTGCGAACGGCACACCGAGCTGGAAGACGAACGTCGCACCGGCGAGGCCGACCGTGGCGCGGGTGCCCTCGAGGGCCACCGTGAGCCCCAACGGGCCGACTAGCAGCGGCGCGGCCAGCGCGACGCCGCCGCGATCGGAGCTGACCGGCACGGTGGTCATGCCGCGCGCGGTCACGATCACCACCGCCTGGGGCGGCGCCGCGAGCAGGAGCAGCAGGCCGATCATCCGCGCTTCCGGACCGTGCGGGCCATCTCCCGCTCGGCGTCGCGGCGCTTCAAGTCCTCGCGCTTGTCGTGCTGCTTCTTGGCACGCGCCAGGGCGATCGCCACCTTGGCCAGTCCGTCTTTGAAGTACAGCTCGAGCGGGATGAGGGTGAGGCCTTTCTGCGTCGTGCCGCCGATCAATCGGCGGATTTCCTTCTTGTGGAGCAGCAGTTTGCGGGAGCGGGCGGGCGGCGGGTTGTTGTAGCTCCCCGCGGCATAGGCGGAGATCGTCATCCCTTCAAGCCAAACCTCCCCACGCCGAACATGCGCGTAGGCCTCGCCAAGACTCGCCTTGCGGTCCCGCAACGATTTCACTTCCGTCCCGGTGAGCACGAGACCGGCCTCCCACGTCTCCAGGAGATGGTAATCGTGCCGCGCCCGCGGATTTCGCGCGATGGAGACTTTGTCCAAGGTCCGAGGGCAAGATAGAAACCCCGTCCGGGTGGGTCAAGCCAAGAGTTGACTTGGAGTTATACCACGGTGTAGATTCGCCGTTCCAAATCCCGCCGAAGTGGTGGAACTGGTAGACGCGCTGGCTTCAGGAGCCAGTGGGCGCAAGCCCGTGGGGGTTCGAGTCCCCCCTTCGGCACTGCTGCGAGCTTCCGTCAGTACCTCGGCACCTCGGGGTCTACGCTCACGCTCCAGGCATCGATCCCCCCCCGCAGACTGCGCACCTTCGAAAACCCGGCGGCCTTCAGGATCTCGAGCGCCTTGAGCGACCGAATCCCGTGGTGGCAGTGGGTGACGATCTCCGCGTGGCCGTCGAGCTCGTGGAGTCGCTGCGGCAGCTCGCCGAGCGGGATCAGTGCCGCCCCGTCGATGCGGGCGATCTCGGCTTCGTGCGGCTCGCGGACGTCGAGCACGACGAGGTCGGGGTTCTTGGCCCACTCCGCGCGGAGCTCGGCGACGCTGATCTCCGCCCCCACGTATGGCGGCTCCGCGCCGATGCCGCAGAAGGCCTCGTAATCGATGAGTGAGGTGACCGTCGGATGTGTGCCGCACACCGGGCAATCGGGGTCCTTCTCCAGCTGCAGCTCGCGGAAGCGCAGCTGCAGGGCGTCGAAGAGCAGCAGCCGCCCGATCAGCGTCTCGCCGATCCCGAGGATCACCTTGATGGTCTCGAGGGCCTGGATCGAGCCGATGATCCCCGGGAGCACGCCCAAGACCCCGCCCTCGGCGCAGGACGGCACGACCCCTGGGGGAGGCGGCTCGGAGTAGAGGCAGCGGTAGCACGGGCCCCGCTTGGCGAAGAAGACCGATGCCTGCCCCTCGAAGCGGAAGATCGAGCCGTAGGCGTTTGGCTTGTCGAGCAGCACGCACGCGTCGTTGACGAGATAGCGGGTGGGGAAGTTGTCGCTGCCGTCGGCCACGACGTCGAACTCCCGGAGGATGTCGAAGGCGTTGGCCGCGGTGAGGCGCGTCTCGAAGGTCTCGACGCGCACATGCGGATTCAGGTCGTGAATCCGCTCGCGCGCCGACTCGAGCTTCGGACGGCCGACCTGGGATGTGCCGTGGAGCACCTGGCGCTGCAAGTTGCTCGTGTCCACGACGTCGAAATCCACCAGCCCCAGCGTGCCGACGCCAGCGGCAGCCAGGTACAGCGCGGCCGGCGAGCCGAGCCCACCCGCCCCCACGAGCAGCACGCGTGCGGCCTTGAGCCGACGTTGGCCCTCGACCCCCACGTCGGGCAGGATGAGGTGCCGCGAGTAGCGCAGGATTTCCTCGTGCGACAGCTTCGGCCGCTCTTCGACCACCGCCGTCCCTCCGCCCCGACCATTCCCGTCGGGTTTCCGGTGAAATAAAAAGGGGTAGTGCGGCGGATCAGTGCCCGACCGGCACCCCGGCGATCTGATAGACCTGCGACTCGTCGTGCATGAGGTCGGCGAGGGTGAAGCCGGCGAGCAGATCGTTGATGCGCTGCTCCAGCATGCGCCAGACCGGCCGAATGCTGCACGAGGAGTCGGGGCTACATCGCTGGGCGTCGACGGGATGGAGATCGCAGTTGACTTCGAAGGTGAAGTGCTCGGAGGCCTCGATCACGTCCTTCACGCTGATGGCCTGGGGCTCCTTGGCCAGGAGGTACCCGCCCTTGGCGCCGCGCACCGAGTCCACCAGGCCGGCACGCCGCAGGCGCAGCAGGATCTGCTCGACGTAATCGTGCGGGAGCCGTTCCTGATTGGCGAGGTCGCGGGCTGCCACCGGGCCCTCCCCCACTCGCTTGGCGAGCGAGAGCGAAACGATCAGCCCGTATTCAGCCCAGGTGGTGACGCGCATGAACGGAATATGCCCGGGGGAACGGCCCCAGTTCAATGGGGCCGCCCCCGGAGACAGCTTTACTTGATCAGGAATCCCACCACGAGCCCCGCCGCCGCCATGCGCGCCAGCCAAGCCCACAACATCGCCATGTGCAACGGCCGCGCCTTGATGTACCACACGCTGCTCCCGATGGTCGCCAAGGCGATGGTCGGCAACCACAGCACGGTGGCGAACTCGAGGCCGGCGACCGGACCGGCCGGCACCCACAGGCTGTTCATGACCTTGCGATAGATCAAGGCCATCAAGACGCCGAAGATGAGGGAGAGCACAGCAGATTTGGCCATGGCGGGGCCCATGAACTTCTTCATCTCCTCGGGGGACATCGGCACCGTGAACGCCTCCATCCCCTTCATGAACACCTTGCCCCACATCAACCAGTCCACCAGCCACGCCACGACGCCGGCGATCAGTCCCGCGACGATCCAGTTCATCGGTGCTCCTCCCTAGAGAGTGTGCACGACCAACGGACGTTGCCGTCTACTTCTTCCGCTCCCCCGGCACCCCCGGCTCCGTCATGGCCCGAAGGTCGAGGACTTCGTCGAGCGCCTTGCCCTTGAGCAGTCCTTCCTCCATGACCAGCTGCCGCACGGTCACGTTCTTGGCCACCGCCTCCTTCGCCAGTTTGGCGGCTTCGGCGTAGCCGATCTTCGGCGCCAGCGCGGTGACGAGCGCGGGGCTCCGCTCCAGCCAGTGCTCGCACATCGCGCGGTCGGCCTCGATGCCCTCGACGCATCGCTCGGCGAACACGCGACTCGCGTTGGTGAGCAGGATCATCGTCCCCAAGAGGTTGTGCGCGATGACCGGCATCATCACGTTCAGCTCGAGCTGACCCGCTTCCGCCGCGGCCGCGACGGTCACGTCGTTCCCGATCGCCTGGAAGCACACCATGTTCACCATCTCCGCGATCGACGGATTCACCTTGCCCGGCATGATGCTCGAGCCCGGCTGCACCGCCGGCAGGGCGATTTCGGCCAGACCGGTGCGGGGGCCGGAGGCGAGCAGCCGGATGTCACTCGCGATCTTGCCCAGGTCCACGGCGTACGTGCGCAGCGCCCCCGACAGCGCGACCGCGTCTCCCATGGACTGCATCAGCTGGACGAGGTCCCCGCCCTCGCGCAGCTCGAGGCCGGTGATTTCCGACAGGTGCTGGCGCATCAGTTTGGGATAGCCCGGCTCGACATTGAGGCCGGTCCCGACCGCGCTGCCGCCGATTCCCAGATCGCGCAGATCGTCGGCCGCCTGGGCGATGCGGCGGCGATTGCGCTCGATGGTGTGACCGTACGCCGCGAGCTCCTGACCGAGACGGATCGGTGTGGCGTCCTGCAGGTGCGTACGGCCGGACTTCAAGACGCCGTCGAACGCCTTCCCCTTGTCGAGAAACGCGGCGGCCAGGCGCTCGAGGGCCGCGACCAGACCGGGGAGGAGGCTCAGGGCCCCGAGGCGGATGGCCGTGGGGATCACGTCGTTGGTGGACTGCGCCATGTTGACGTGATCGTTGGGGTGGACCGGCTTGTACGCGCCCCGCGCCCCGCCGAGCAGCTCGTTGGCACGGTTGGCGAGGACCTCGTTACAGTTCATGTTGTGGGACGTCCCCGCGCCGGCCTGGTAGGGATCCACGACGAACTGGTCACGGTAGGCGCCCTGCAGCACTTCGTCGGCGGCGCGGACGATGGCCTCGGCCAGCTTCGCCTCGAGCCGGCCGGTTTCCCGGTGCGTGAGGGCGGCGGCTTTCTTGATCCAGAGGACCGCGTCCACGAACGGCGGGAGCGGCCGCTGCCCGGAGATGGGGAAGTTGAGCCGCGCCCGTTCGGTCTGGACGCCGTAGAGCGCCGCCGCCGGGACGGCGAGTTCGCCGAGAGGGTCCTTTTCGACACGGCTGCTCATCGCCTCGATCCGATCCGTCAGACCACCGTTGGTGGCCAACCAGGAATCACCCATGAGCCCCGTAGACCCGTTTCAGCATGTCCCGGCGCGCGCCGCCTTCCGCAGCGACGCGATGGCCAAGGTAGACTGTTTCCGCTCCCCCCGCCTGCTGGTGGGGCTCAACTGCTTCGAGCCCGGCCAGGCCCAACCCGTCCACACGCACGCCGGCGCGGACAAATTCTATTTCGTCGTCAGCGGAAAAGCGAGATTCACCGTCGGCGACGATACGTCGGAGGCCGGACCGGGCGACCTGATCCTGGCGCCGGCGGGGGTGCCGCACGGCGTCGCTGAGGCCCGGGAACGGACGGTCTTGCTCGTCGGCATCGCGCCGGCCCCCTGAGCGCGCGGGCGATCCGTCATTCGCCGTCTTTCCGGGAGCGCTTGATCCACCCGATGGTGAACAGCTCCTTGGCGGCGGCGAGGCCGAGCGAGCGGATCATCGCGTAGATGCCGAGCCCCGTCAGGAGGATCATGGTGTAAAACCGCCACAGCACCAGCATCGTCACCTGGCGCGGGCCGAAGTCGCCGGCGAAGCCCGACAGAAACGCCACCTCGAGGCCGCCCCCGCCCGAGGGGAGCGGGACGGCGAGCGGCGCCGCGAGCAGCGCCAGCGAGCCCAGGAACATCGCCGCGAACCCGGGCGCGCCGGCCGTTCCGTATGCCAGCGCCGGCAGCACGAGCGCGCGCGCCCCCAGGCTGAGCGCGGTCAGCGCGGCGTTCACGAGCATGACCCACCACGGCGCCCGGCGCACGTGGGCCATGGCGACCCGCCACTGGCGCCGCACCCGGTGGCGAATCGTGCCCGTCTTGAGGAATCGCTGGATGAGGTAGATGCCCAGCAGCACGCCGAGCACGACTCCTTCAATCAGGATCAGGTCGGCCGCGAGGTGCTTCCTGAGCCAGACTTCGGCCGCCGACTCCCACCCGGGCACGTAGTAGGCCGCGAGCCCCAGCGCCATCAGCGCAAACACGGGCCACTCCGCCGCGACTTCGACCCCCAGGCCGACGAGGGCCGTCACGGGCCGCAGACCGGCCTGGGTGAGACCGACGAACCGCGCCGGCTCTCCGCCGAGTCGGTTGGGGGTCAGGGTCGACGCGGCTTCCCCGTACAGATTGAGCTGCACGGCGTCCCCGAAGGTCAAGCGGCCGCCGGCGGTCCAGACCGCGAGCTGGATGCGCCAGGCGCGGACCAGCACGTCGAGCCCGAGGGCGGCGAGCGCGAGAAGGTGACTCACAAGACCAACGCGGGGGGCCGCTCGATCGTGAGCGCACCCTTCGGGATCCACTGGCAGGCGAGCCGCCATCCACGCCGCACCAGAGGACCGAGTCGCGCGTGATCGGTCTTGCCGGCGGGCCAGTCGCCCGCCACGAGGCGCACGCGGCACGCGGTGCAGTTGCCCAGCCCGCCGCACACGGTGCGCAGGGGGTCACCGGTCTGCATCGAGAGGTCCAGCACGCTGCAGCCGACTGCGAGCGTGACGCGCGCGCCGTCGGGAAGAAACGTGACGCCGGCGGCGGCGTCAGTCAGAGCAGTCTCCCAGGGGATAAACGAACCCGCAGTTGGCGCAGGGTTGCTTGCAACCCCACGGCTTGGGGCGCACCTCGGCTCCGCAGCGCAGACAGGTAGGGCGCGCCTTAGCCTGAGGCGGGGCGACCGGCGCCGGTGAGGAAGGGGTTGCCGCGGCGCTCGGCGCCGATGGTGGTCTGGGGTCCATGGCCGCTGTACACGATGGTGGAATCGGGGAGGACAAGCAACTCCCGCTCGATACTGGCGAGCAGCGTGTCGAAGTCGCCGCCCGGCAGATCGGTGCGGCCGATGGAGCCCTGGAACAGCACGTCGCCCGCGAACACCGCGTCATGCCCCACGAGACACACACTGCCCGGGGAATGACCGGGCGTGTGGCGGACGGCAAAGGTCAAGCCGCCGACGCGCGCCACCTCGCCGTGGGCGAAGGCGCGGTCGGGCGGCGGCGGCGCCGCGGCGCGCAATCCGAACGCCTCCGCCTGCTCGGGAACGTGATCGTACAGCGGCCGATCGGCGGGGTGGAGATAGACGGGGACTCGGGTCTCAGCGGCGATCCGCCCCACGCCGAGCACGTGATCGAGATGGGCGTGGGTGAGCCACACGGCGACCGGCCGGGCGCGCGACTCGGCGACCTTGTGGAGAATCAGGCCCGCTTCCTCTCCCGGATCGACGACGACGCACTCGCCAGCGGCCTCGTCGATCACGAGGTAGCAGTTCTCGAGGAACGCGCCGTTGGGGATCGGGAGGACCTTCACGAGGCCGCCGCCGCTGTGCGGGCTCCCCGCTCGCGCAGGGCCGCGAGGTATTTCTCCACCGCGATCGCCGCCGTCGTGGCGTCCCCGACCGCCGTGGTCACCTGACGGGTGAGCTGGGCCCGCACGTCGCCCGCGGCGAACAGACCCGGCATCGAGGTCATCATGCGGTCGTCGGTGATCAGGTAGCCGCCGGCGTCGTGCCGGACGTGCCCCTCCACCAGCTGGGTGTTGGGCTTGAATCCGATGAAGATGAACACCCCGCCGACCGGCAGCGTCGATCGCGCGCCGGTCACCGTGTCCTCAAGGACGAGGTGCTGCACACCCTGCTCATTCCCGACGATCTCGAGAACGGTCTTGTTCCAGATCACTTCGATCTTGGGGTTGGCGAACGCCCGCTCCTGAATGATCCGCGACGCGCGGAACTGGTCGCGGCGGTGCACGATGTAGACCTTGGACGCGTAGCGGGTCAGGTACTCCGCCTCTTCGACGGCCGCATCGCCGCCGCCCACCACCGCCAGCACCTCACCCTTGAAGAAGGCGCCATCACATACGGCGCAGTAGGAGACGCCCTTGCCGGCGTACTCCTTCTCTCCCGGAGCACCCAGCTTCACCGGCGTGCCACCCGCCGTCAGAATCACCGCGGGCGCCCGGTAGGTCGCTCCGCCGGCCGTGGTGACGTCGAACCAACCATCCTCGCCCTTCTTGATGCGCTCGACGGCGTCGGTCACCATTTCGGCGCCGAATTTCTTCGCGTGCGCCGCCATCTTTTGCGCGAGATCCCAGCCTTTGACGCTCTCGAACCCGATGTAGTCTTCGATCAGGTCGGTGTTGAGCAGCTCGCCGCCGGGCGCCCCACGCTCGATGGTGAGCGCCTTGAGCATCCCCCGCCCCGCGTACATCGCGGCGCACAACCCGGCCGGGCCGGCGCCCACGATGATCACATCGTACCCGTTCTTGCCGTGGTCAGTCATCCGTCATCCGTTTCTTCTCGTCCGCGCGGAACTCGAGTCGCGGCGCGTCCGCTTCTCCCGCCAGGGCCCGGGCCAGCTGCGCCCGGAACGTGACTGTGTCGAACTCGATCTCGGGCCGCTGCGCCCCGCCGAGTTTCTCCAGCGCCGCGGCGCCCAGCCGCACGATGCCGTGGCGGTTGCCACGCTGCCGGTGCAGCAGCGCGGCGGCGGCCTGAATCAGTCCCTGCCAGACCCGGGCCTCGTCGCTCTCCCTAATAATAGAACGCCAGAGGGTTTCCAACGCTTCGTGGGCGAGCCAGAACTCGCCGGAATTGAAGAGCTGCCGGGCATTCTCCAGGTGGCGGCGGCGTTCCTCCGGTGTCACGTGCGGCGTTGCGGGGACTACGGCACGCCGCTCAGGACGGCCGGCGCACCGGTTTCCGCGCCGATGCTCAGCACATTCACCGCGCCATGACAACTCGAGATCGTCCCCACCAACACGCTGGCGGGCTCTCGGCGCGCCCCCGCGCTCGCCACGATCCAGTCGCCCTCGAGCACCGCGTCCACGGCGAAGGTGCCGACGCCGAAGACATGATGCTTGCAGACGAACAGCGCCGGACCGAGCACCCGTTGGCCCGCCCGGCGCAGCCGCTCGGCGAGCGCCGTGACGGCGTCGGCCATCTCCCAAGTCCGCGGCGCGCCGATGGCCGGGCACACCGCGGGCTCGATGCAGTGCGTCGGGCAGATCCAGTCGGCGAACGAGAGGTAGCGCGTGCGGTCGGCGGCGGTCCGGTCGTAGGGGGCGTCGAACTTCCCCGGCACTGCTTCCACCGCGACAGCACGCCGCGGCCATCGCAGCCGCGCCCGGCGCAGCACCCATTCGAACATCAGGTGCGGCATGTGGGGGGACGGCACGATGTAGTCGCCCGGCTCGAGCGGCAGCGAGCGTCGGGCGGACCCGAGGAACTTGTCGAAGTACGCGCCCCACTCGCTCGTCACGAGCTTGCGGTCCGGGGCGGGCGGCAGTTCCTGGCGCGCTCGGCACCGGGGATCACGGTCGACCACAATCACCGTCCGGAATTCCGCTTTGCCCTTCTCCTTGGCTTTGGCCAGCTGGGTCGCGTAGAAGGTGCCGTAGCATCCCCCGCCCACCACGACGACGTCCCGCATGCGGACGACGTCGCTCACCGCACCAGCCTCCCCCCGTCCACGACCAGCACGGTGCCGGTGACGTAGTCGGTCCCCTCCAACAGGAACCGGACGGCGCTGACGACGTCCCCGGGAGTGCCCAGGCGCTTGAGGGGCGTCGTCTCGGCGAAGTGGGCGCGCGTCGCCTCGTCCCACTCCTCCGGCAGCAGCACCGCGCCTGGGGCGACCGCGTTGACGGTGATTCCCGGCGCCAGCGCCCGGGCGAGCCCCCGCGTCAGCATCACGACTCCCGCCTTGCTGACGCAGTGCGGCACGTACGTGGGCCAGGCCTCGAAGGCCGCCACGTCGGCGATGTTCACGATTTTGCCTCCGCCCGGCGCGCGCCGCAGGTGCGGGATGGCTCCTTGGGCTACGAAGAACGTCGCGCGGAGGTTCACATCCAGAGTCTGGTCCCAGCTCTCCGGCGTGACTTCCTCCACCAGCTGGCGGACCATGACGGCGGCCGAATTGACCACGACGTCGAGCCGGCCCAGGGCGCGCGCGGCGCGGTCGGCGAGGCCGCGGGCGGCCGCGGCGTCTCCCAGGTCGGCGGGCAGCAGCTCAGCGCGGCGGCCGAACGCCTGGACGCGGGCAGCGGTCTCGGCGGCGCCCGCCGCCGAGCCGTGGTAATGAACTGCCACGTCGCACCCGGCTTCCCCGAGCCCGAGCGCGATCGCCTGCCCCAGACGCCGCCCGGCTCCCGTGACCAGCGCCGCCCGGCCGGCGAGGTTCACGTCAGACATCCTTCCCGGTGACGGGCAGGATCTGGCCGCTGATCCCCCGGGCTTGATCGCTCGCGAGGAACAGCACGGTGGCGACGAGGTCGGCCAGCTCGACCAGCGGCGTGCCGGCGTCGGGCTTCATCTGGGCCACGTTGTCCGCGGTGCGGACGGTGGCCGGGGCGACGGCGTTCACGCGGATTCCCCGATCACGGAACTCCCGCGCGAGGGCGCGGGTCAGGCCGGCGACCGCCCACTTGGCGGCGCTATAGGCGGCCATCTGCTCGAGCGGGCGCACGACGGCGATGGACGCGAAGTTGACGATCGCTCCTCCCCCGCGCGCGATCAGCGCGGGGATCGCCGCCTGGCAGACGAACAGCGCGGTCTTGACGTTGACGGCAAGCTCCAGCTCGACCTGCTCGGGTTTGAGCTGGAGGAAATCCCCGAAGGAGAACAACCCTCCCGCCACGTTGACCACGGCGTCGAGACCGCCGAACTGACGCTGGGCCACGGCGACCGCGGCGCGCGCGGCGTCGGGTGCAGTGAGGTCACCCGGGGCCGCCAGCGCGGTGACCCCTTCCGCCTCGAATTCCCGCGCGCGCGCAGCTAGTGCCGCCGCGTCGCGGTCCGCGAGCACGAGCCGGGCGCCGGCGCGCCCCAACCCCTGGGCGACGGCGTGACCGATCTGGCCCACCCGCCCGACGCCGGTGACCAGCACGACCTTGCCGCGGAAATCAGGCACGGTCCGTGGCTTTCACGGCGGCGACGACCTCGTCCGGCGCCGGCGCGCCGCGCCGGGCGAACCGGATCGTGCCGTCCCGCCCGATCACGTACACCGATCGCTGGATGCCCTTGTCGTCGTCCTTGAGGGCGTGGTAGGCCCGGGCGATGGCGCGGTCGGGGTCGGACAGCAAGGGAAAGTTGAAGCGCATTTTCTCCACGTATTTGGCGTGGCCCTCCACCCCGGCGGGATTCACGCCGAAGGGCTGGATGCCGGCCTGCTCGAACCGCTCGATCTCATCGCGCACGGCGGAGAGTTGGCGGTTTCAGCCGGGGGTGTTGTTGCCCGGGTAGAACACCAGCGCCGCCTGCGACCGCTTCACCACGTCGGCCAGCGCGTAGGTCTGGCCGTCCGAGGCGGCGGCCGTGAAGGCCGGGGCCTTGCTGCCCAGCGGTAGAAGCTCACTCATGCGATGCTCCTCCATGGTTCGCGTTCACGGCTTCCCGCGACGACGCTCCAAGTCCTCCAGCCACGCCGCCGGCACGTCCATCCCGCCCAGCGGCGCGTGCGTGGCACCGAGCTCGCGGTCCCCGTGCCAGTCGGAGCCGCCACAGATCCCGAGATCGAGCCGCCCGGCGATCTGCGTGAGCCGGGCCTCGGTCGCCGGTGCGTGGCTGGGGTGTCGGACCTCGATGCCGTCCATGCCTTGCGCCTTGAATTGCCGGAGCTGGTTTTCGGTCCCATGGTCGCCCAGGTGCGCCGCAACCGCCAGCCCACCCACGGCGTGCACGATCTCCGCGACCTGCGCGAGCGCAGGCAGGGGTTTCTCCACGTAGGCGGGGCGGCCGCGGCCGAGGAACCGGTAGAAGGCCTCAGAGATATCCACGACGGCGCCCGCCTCGACGAGCGCCCGCGCCACGTGCGGTCGCCCGAGTGCGCCCTCGGCACCGACCTGGTCGGTGACGTCCTCGAGATCGATGTCCACGCCGAGGTGTTGCAGTTTGTCGATCATCTGCTCGCCGCGGCGGCGGCGGGCGGCACGCGTCTCACGCAGAAAGGCTTCCAGCGCAGGGTCGCCGGGCGTCAGGAAGTAGCCCAGGAGATGCAGCTCCCCCCAGGGAGCGCGAACGCTGAATTCACATCCGGGGATGACGCGGAGGCCGAGCGCGGCGCCGGCGCTCGCGGCCGCCGGCACGCCCTCAGTCGTGTCGTGGTCGGTCAGCGCGATGGCACCGAGGCCCACCTCATGGGCACGTCGCGCCACCGTCTCGGGAGGGAACTCCCCATCAGAGGCGGTGGAATGGCAATGCAAATCAACGTGCGTCGTAGGCGCCCTCCGGCGCGGTCCAGGCGGGCTGCGAGTGGCGGAACAGATCGAGCAGTGCCCGCTCGCTCAGCTCAGCGAAGGCGGCGTCGGGGCTGCGGCTGCCCACCGGCGCGTAGCGGGTGTAGCGCCGCTTCCGCTCCGGACCGGTGCCGAGCTGGAATACGATGCTGAATTGATCGCGGCCGTAGGGGGAGACGCGCCCGGACGGGCAGACCTCCCAGGTCTCGCCGTCCACGGTGATGACCGGTCGGCCCAGGCTCACGCTTCCGCCGGCGCGGTGAGAGCGACCGCGGTCCAGAGATCCCAGGCGTCGGGCGCATAGGTCACGAGTCCCTGCAGCTTCTTTTCGAGCTTGATCTCCTCGGGCAGGCGGGAGGCCTGCGCGCGGTGGGACATCTCGGTCGGGCTCTCCGAGAACTCGATGAACAGCCGCGGATCCTTGGCGTTGCGGAACAGCCAGATCTTCTGACCGCGGGCCTCCGCGAACTGGCACAGCTCCCGCAACGTCGCGAGGTATTCGGTCTCGGCCTGCGCGGGCACCCGCACCCGCGACGCCGTGAGGACTTTGGGCATGGTCAGACCGCTCCCTCCGGGAATTCCTGCAGCATCCGCTTCACATCGGCGAGGAACTTGTCGGCGTCGGCGCCATCCACGATGCGGTGGTCGTAAGACATCGTGAGCATCCCCATGGTCCGGATCGCGATCGTGTCGGTGCCGTCGGCCAGCGTGACCACCTTGGGCCGTTTCTCGATGGCCCCGACGCCGAGGATCGCTACCTGGGGCTGGTTGATGATCGGGATCCCGGCGTATGGCCCGAAGCCGCCCGGATTGGTGATCGTGAACGTCCCCTTCTGGATGTCGTCGGGCAACAGTTTCTTGGTGCGCGCGCGCTCGCCCAGGTCGTTGATCGCGCGGGCGATGCCCATGAGGGACAGCTCGTCGGCGTGTTTGATCACCGGCACGATCAGGCCCCAGTCCAGCGCCACCGCGATCCCGACGTTGATGTCGCGGCGGTAGATCGTAGCGTCGCCCGACACCGCGGCATTGACCACCGGGTGCGTGCGCAGATTCTCGGCGCACGCCTTGGCGATGAAGGCGAGGAAGGTGAGGCTCACCCCGCGATCGGCATAGCTCTGCTTGGCCTTGGCGCGCAGCTGGGCCACGCGGCTGAAGTCCACCTCGAAAAAGCTCGCCACGTGCGCGGAGACGCGGCGCGACATGATCATGTGATCCGCGGTGATCTTGCGGATCTTGGACCACGGCTCGACGCGGTCGCCGGGCCACGGCTCCGCGGTCGGGTGCTCGATCGGGCCGCCCGCTGCCGCCGCGGGCCGCGCGGCCGGCGCTTGCGCCGCGCCGCTCTCGATGAAGCCCAGGATGTCCTGCTTGGTCACGCGCCCGGCGAACCCGGTCCCCGGGATGCGCGTGATGTCGACCTGGTGCTCGGCCGCGATCTTGCGGACGAGGGGCGTGGATTTCTTGCGGAGCCGTTCCTCGGCCGTCTCGGTCCCATCACCCTTCGGTGCGGGACTGGCGACCGGAGCGGCGGTCGCGACGGCGGCCCTCGGAGCAGCGGGAGCCCGCGGGACTGCCGCGGGCGGAGCGGCGGCGGGCGCCCGCTGGGCTGCCGCAGAAGGGGCCGCCGGCGCCGCCGCTCCGGGGGCCGAGGACGCCGACACCGTCGCGCCCTTCTCCGTTTCGATTACCGCCACGAGGGTTTGCACCGGCACCGTCTGGCCCTCGTTGACCTTGATCTCGACGAGGGTCCCGGCCGACGGTGCGGGAATCTCCGCGTCCACTTTGTCGGTCGAGATCTCGAACAGGGGCTCGTCGCGCTTCACCGGGTCGCCGAGCTTCTTCAGCCACTTGCTCAGCGTCCCTTCCGCGATCGACTCGCCCATCTGGGGCATCAGCACGTCAACTCTGGCCATGCACGCTCCTCAGTAGCTCGCCAACCACCGCGCCGCCTTGACGATGTCGTCCGTCTGCGGCAGCACGAAGTCTTCCAGCGTCGGCGCGTAGGGCAGCGGCACGTCGTGCGCCGTCACGCGCATGATCGGGCCGTCGAGCCACTCGAACGCCTGCTCGTTGATGCGGGCGGTGATCTCCCCCGCCACACCGCCGGTGCGGGTGTCCTCGTGGACGATCAGCACCTTGTTCGTCTTCTGCACCGTCCGCATGATCGCGGCGTCGTCCAGCGGCAGCAGGGTGCGCAGGTCGAGAATCTCGACCGCCACACCGTCCTCCTGCTCCAACCGCTCCGCTGCCTCGAGTGATTTCCATACCATCGCGCCGTAGGTGAGGATGGAGAGGTCTTTCCCCTCCCGCGCCACGCGCGCCTCGCCGATGGGGGTGAGGATCTCCTCCCCCTCGGGCAGCTGCTCCTTGATCCGGCGGTAGAGCCATTTGTGCTCGAGGTAGAGCACCGGATCCTCGTCGCGGATCGCGCTCTTGATCAGTCCCTTGGCGTCCCGCGCCGTGGCCGGGTAGACGATCTTGAGGCCGGGGGTGTGGAAGAAGGCGGCCTCAGGATTCTGCGAGTGGAACGGGCCCCCGCGAACGTAGCCGCCGCAGGGCCCGCGCACCACCAGGGGCGTGGACAGGCCGGCGCGGTAGCGCGCCGTCGCGACGTAGTTGGTCAGCATGTCGTAGGCGCACGAGATGAAGTCGATGAATTGCATCTCGGCGACGGGCCGCATTCCCATGTGGGCCGCGCCGGCTGCCGCGCCGACGATCGCCGCCTCGGCGATGGGCGTGTCGATCACGCGCGCCTCGCCGAACCGTTTGGCGAATCCGTCGGTGACCTTGAAGGCCCCGCCGTAGGCGCCGACGTCCTCGCCGAGGATGAAGACGCGCTCGTCGCGCTCCATCTCCTCCCACAGCCCCTGGCGCAGTGCTTCGAGGAACGTGATCTCCGGCATCACACGCTCCGGAACCACAGCCGCTCGGCCGCCGGTGGATGCGCGGTGACTCCGGGCAACGCCGTCTCGGGCTCGGGCAGCGGGTCGTCCGCGCAGGCGTCGGTCGCCCGGTCCACTTCGTCGCCGACGGCTGCGTCGATCGCGGTGAGCTCGGATTCCTCGACCCATTCGTTCTGGAGGAGCTGTCGTGCATACCGATCGATGGGATCGTTCTCCGCCGCCCACTGCTCGAGCTCGCCCGGCGGAACGTAGCGCTGGTCGTCGTGCTCGGCGTGCCCCTTACGGCGGTAGGTCTTCACCTCGATGAAATGCGTTCCCTTCCCCCGCCGCGCGCGCTCGACCGCGTGCCGCGTCGCGACGTAGACGGCGAGCACATCATTCCCGTCCACCGTCACCGCCGGCACGCCGTAGCCCTTGGCCTTCTCGGCCAGGTCGTTGACGGCGAATTGCTTCGCGGGCGGCGTCGAATAGGCCCAGTGGTTGTATTCGCCGATCACCACGAGCGGGCAGCGCTGCACGGCCGCGAAGTTCAACCCCTCGTGGAACGTACCGGTCGACGTCCCGCCGTCGCCGATGTAGACGAGCCCCACGCGCGGCTCGCTCCGCAGCTTGAAGGTCAGGGTGATCCCGGCCATGACGGGCAGCATGTCCCCGAGGTGCGAGATCTGGCCGAGGTAGCCCAGCTCCAGGTCGTTGAAATGCAGGTTCAGCTCGCGCCCCCGGGTGGGGCCACTGGCCTTCGCGGTGTATTGGCGGAGGATCTCGATGGGTTTGGCGCCCATGACCAGCATCGCGCCGAGGTTGCGGATCAAGGGCGAGAGGATGTCGCGGTGGCGGCCCCGCTCCAGCGCGTAGGCCGAGGCGACCGACTCGCCCTCCTGGCCCAGCGACCGGAACAGCCCGCCGATCACCTTGCTCTGGCGGTACAGCGCCGTGAGGCGTTCTTCCAGGGTCCGCGTGAGCCGCAGATACCGGTACAGCTCCAGGAGCTGGCCGCGTCCCAGGTCCGCGGGAGCCGCCGGATGGCCGGGCTGGGTGGTCGGTAGGGCGCGGAAGGTCATTGGCGTAAATTATAGTGGGCGTGAAACTTTGCTGGGCGTCAGGCTCAAATCAAGCGCGGTTCCGAGATCCGGGGCGACGCCCCGGGGAACGGGAGGAGGGATCGATGGCAAACGTCAAATTGCGCGTCTCCGGCATGCACTGCGGCAACTGCCAGACCAAGGTCGAAACCGCCCTGAAGGGGATCGCCGGGGTGTATTCGGCGGTGGTGGATTTGCAGGACGGGGAGGCGGAGATCGACTTCAACGACGACACCGTGACGACCGGGCAGCTCGTCGCCGCGGTGGAGCGGGCGGGGTACGGGGCGAAACTGGGAGGCTGAGACAGCCCTCAGTAGGCTCCCCTGACTTCGTGGGTCGGCTCCACGGTGCGGTGGACTTCGGCGAGGAACCGCTTCGCGAGCTTGTCCAGCTCGGACTCTCCCACTTGATCGGTGCTCACCTCCACGAACGTGTAGTGTCCACCTTCCGGACGCGCGCTGATCGTCACCTTTCCGATGCCGCCGCCGTAGACCCGGCGCCGCGGTTGCTCCTCCGCCGGTGTGAGCCGCGCGCCGAAGAACGCCTTGGCCTGCTCGAGCACCCGGTCGGGCGATGCGGCGGTGCGATGGAAGTAGCGCACGTCAGGTGGTCCACGCCGGCTTGAAGCGCCGCAAGGTGAGGGAGTTGAGCACGACGGACAGGCTCGACCACGCCATCGCGGCGCTCGCGAGCACCGGGGAGAGCAGCACGCCGAAAAACGGGTACAGCGCTCCCGCGGCGACCGGGATGCCGACCACGTTGTAGAGAAACGCCCAGAAGAGATTGGCGCGGATCGTCCGGAGAGTACGCCGGGAGAGCTGGATCGCCGTGACCACCGCGCGCAGGTCGCCGCGGATCAGGGTGACGTCGGACGCTTCCATCGCGATGTCGGTCCCCGTGCCGATCGCGATGCCGACGTCCGCCTGCGCAAGCGCCGGCGCGTCGTTGATGCCATCGCCCACCATGGCGACGCCGCGCTTCTTGCGCTGGTACTTGCGCACCACGTCGGCCTTCTGAGACGGCAGCACCTCGGCGATTACCTCGTCCACCCCGACGTCCTTGGCGACGGCCTCGGCCCCCTTCTTCGAATCGCCGGACACCATCAGCACCTCGAGGCCCATCGCCGTGAGGCGCGCGATCGCCTCCTTGGACGTGGGCTTGATCGGGTCGGAGATGGCGATCACGGCATAGACCGTGTTGTTGACGACGACGATCACGGGGCTGCGGCTCTGCATGGCCTGCCGGTCCGCATCCTGACCCAGCGTCCCGAGCTCGAGGGAGCGCTCCCGGGCGTGGCGCAGGGAGATCACTTCGATGATGCGCCGGTCCACCGTGCCGCGCACGCCGCGACCTTCCATGGCCGCGAACTTCTCCACCGGCAGCAGGCTCACCTGCTTCTCCTTCGCCGCCTTGAGGATGGCCTGGGCAAGCGGGTGCTCGGAGCGCTGCTCCACCGACGCCGCCCACTTGAGGACATCGGCGGGCGCGATCGGTGTGCCGTCCGCCTTCTTGGCCGTGACGATGTGGGTGACGATCGGCCGGCCTTCGGTGATGGTGCCGGTCTTGTCGAGCAGCACGGTGCGTACCTTGCTGAGCCGCTCCAGCGCCTCACCGCCCCGGATGAGAATCCCGTGCTCGGCGGCTTTGCCGGTGCCGACGAGGATCGCCGTCGGCGTGGCGAGGCCGAGCGCGCAGGGACAGGCGATGATCAGAACGGTGACGAGCGCGATGGTGGAGAAGATCAGAGTCGGCTCGGGGCCGAGGTCGAACCACAGCACGAACGCCGCGATGGCGAGCGCGATCACGATCGGCACGAACACGCCGGCGACCTTGTCGGCGAGCCCCTGGATCGGCGCCTTGGTCGCCTGGGCGTCCTCGACCAGCCGGACGATCTGGCCGAGCGCCGCGTCCTTCCCGACGCGGGTCGCCGTGAAGGTGATGCTGCCCGTGGTGTTCAGCGTCGCGCCGACCACTTCGTCGCCGATTTTCTTGGCGACCGGCATCGGCTCGCCGGTGAGCATCGACTCGTCCACCGCGGACGCACCCTCGATAACGACGCCGTCCACCGGAATCTTCTCGCCCGGCTTGACGATCACGACGTCACCTGGCACGACCGCCTCCACGGCGACGTCGATCTCCTGGCGGTCGCGACGCACGTGGGCCGTCTTGGCCTTGAGCCCGGCGAGGCGCCGGATGGCTTGCGAGGTGCGTCCCTTGGCGCGCGCCTCGAGCAGCCGGCCCAGTAGGATCAGTGCGATGATCGCCGCGACGGCCTCGTAGTAGACATCGGCAGGGAGCCCGGCACCGGTGAACAGCCCAGGCGCGATGGTGGCGACAGCTGAATAGAGGAAGGCCGCGCCGGTCCCCACGCCGATGAGGGTGTTCATGTCAGCGGTGCGGTGTTTGAAGCCGCTCCAGGCGCCGCGGTAGAATTGCTGCCCGGACCACAGCACGACCGGCAGCGTGAGCACGCCGAGTCCGCGCTTCACCCACTCGAGCTCGATGACGTAGCCCTGGGCCGTGACCCAGTCCCGCAGCCGCACGGCGAGCGGCATGAGCAGGCGGCCCACGAGGTCGAAGCGTTTGTAGGTGTCCATCGGCCGGTCGGCCATGAGCAGCATGGCGCCGAACATGGCGAGCACCGTGACGACCGCGGCGAAGGCGAACTTCCCGGTGAGGCCGCGAATCTCCGCCCGGCGGGCCAGGCGCTCCCGCTCGACGGGATCCTCGGCGGCAATCGGGGCGGAGACGCGGAACCCTCCATCGGCCACCGCCCGCTCCAGCGCCGCGGCCGTGACGGTACCGGGCACGTACTCGACGCTCACCTGCTCGGTCGCCTGGTTGGCCACGACGCGAATGACGCCGGGGACCCGGCTCAGCTCTTTTTCGAGCGGGACCACGCTGGGGGCGTAGTGCAGATCCGCGACCCCGAATACGGCGGTCGCCTTGCCGCAGTTGTAGCCGGCCTCCCGGACCGTCTTCACCAGCTGCGCGACGTTGGTCTGGGCGTCGTCGTAGTCGACGGCCGCCCGGGCGGTCGCGTAGTTGACGGCGGCCGTGGCGACGCCGGCGGCGCCCTGCAGGGCCTCCTGCACGGTAGCGGCGCACGACGCGCAGCTCATGCCCTCGATCGGCAGGACGATGCGGGTCTTACTCATGGAATTTGTGCGGCGACGACACCGATTTCCGGTTCACGCCGGGGGCTTCCACCACGAGGAGGCCCTTCAGCATGCTCATGCCGCAGCGGAAGGGATACTCTCCCGGCTCGGTGGGCGTGAACTCGACGGTGGTCGTCTGAAACGCCGGCAGCTCCTGGTTGACGCCGAACGCTTCGAACACGACCCGCTCGGAGCAGTCCGCCGTCTCGTCGCGGTAGAACTGGAGCCGCACCGGCTTGCCGGCCTGGACGAGGATGGTGTCCGGGGTGTAGCCGCCTTTGACCGTCACGCGGATCTCCTGGACGTTGCTCCCCAGTCCCAGGACGGCGGTGGCGCCGGGCCGCCGGGAGAAGAGGAAGTACCACAGCACCCAGACAATGGCGGCGGCCCCGACCGCGGTGACGACGATCTGCGCGGGAGTCATCGCGGCGCCGCTATTGTCCGACCTCGATCCGCATGCCGTAGAACGAGCGCCACACGAACAGGACCGACACCACGAAGAACACGGCGGCGACGGCGTGCGTCAGCGTGGCGCCGCGCTCGGCGGTCAGCGAGACGGCGAGCTCGACCGCGAGCAGCCCGAAGAGGGTGGTGAACTTGATAATCGGGTTCATCGCGACCGACGACGTGTCCTTGAACGGGTCGCCGACCGTATCGCCGACGACGGTGGCGTCGTGGAGCTCGGTGCCTTTCTGCTTCAACACCGTCTCGACGATCTTCTTGGCGTTGTCCCAGGCGCCGCCGGCGTTGGCCATGAAGATGGCCTGGTAGAGTCCGAACAGCGCGATCGAAATCAGGTAGCCGACGAAGAAGTACGGCTCCACGAACGCGAAGGCGAGCGTGGCAAAGAACACCGCCAGGAAGATGTTGAGCATCCCCTTCTGGGCGTACTGGGTGCAGATCTCCACGACCTTCTTGCTGTCGCTCACCGACGCTTTGGCGGAGCTTTCCAGCTTGATGTTCGCCTTGATGAACTCGACGGCCCGATAGGCGCCCGTCGTGACGGCCTGGATGGAGGCGCCGGTGAACCAGTAGATCATCGCGCCGCCGGCGATCAGGCCGAACAGGAACGGGGCGTGCAGGATCGACAGGTTCGCGACCAGCCCGGGCTGCAACCCCTGGGTGAGGGCGAGGATGATCGAGAAGATCATCGTCGTGGCCCCGACCACCGCGGTGCCGATGAGCACCGGCTTGGCCGTCGCCTTGAACGTGTTCCCCGCCCCGTCGTTCTCCTCGAGGTTCGCCTTGGCGCGCTCGAAATCGACGTCCAGGCCGAAGTCCTTCTTGATCTGGGCCTTCACCCCCGGGATCTGCTCGATGGTCGACAGCTCGTAGACCGACTGGGCGTTGTCGGTCACCGGACCGTAGGAGTCCACCGCGATGGTGACCGGACCCATGCCGAGGAAGCCGAACGCCACCAGCCCAAAGGCGAACACCGCCGGGGCGACCATCAGGTCGCCCAGGCCCGTCGTGCTGACGCCGAACGCGACCGCCATCAGGGCCAGCATCGCCAGGCCCAGCCAGTAGGCGCTGAAATTCCCGGCCACGAGGCCCGAGAGGATGTTGAGCGAGGCCCCGCCCTCGCGCGAGGACGTGACGATCTCGCGGACGTGCCGCGAGTCCATGGAGGTGAACACCTTCACCAGCTCGGGGATGACCGCGCCGGCGAGCGTGCCGCAGGTGATCACCGTCGAGAGCTTCCACCACAGCGACGGATCGCCGCCCAGGTCCGGGATGATGAGGGCGGAGACGACGTAGGTCAGGACGATCGACACGATCGAGGTCAGCCACACCAGGGTCGTGAGCGGGGTTTCGAAGTTCATCTTGTCGGCGTTCGCGTATTTCGCCTTGACGACCGCCGCATTGAGGTAGTACGACAGCCCCGACGTGACGATCATGATGATGCGCATCACGAAGATCCAGACGAGCAGCTGAACCTTCACCAGCGGCTCGTGCACCGCGAGCAGGATGAAGGTGATCAGGGCCACCCCGGTCACGCCGTAGGTCTCGAACCCGTCCGCGCTCGGCCCCACCGAGTCGCCCGCGTTGTCCCCGGTGCAGTCGGCGATCACGCCGGGGTTGCGCGCGTCGTCTTCCTTGATCTTGAAGACGATCTTCATCAGGTCGGAGCCGATGTCGGCGATCTTCGTGAAGATGCCCCCCGCCACGCGCAGCGCGGCGGCGCCGAGCGATTCCCCGATCGCGAAGCCGATGAAGCACGGCCCCGCGTAGTCGCCCGGCACGAACAGCAGAATGAAGAGCATCATGATCAGCTCGACGCTGACGAGCAGCATCCCAATGCTCATCCCGGCCTTGGTCGGGATTTGATGGCAGGGATACGGCTTGCCGGAGAGACTCGCGAACGCCGTCCGCGAATTCGCGAACGTATTCACCCGGATGCCGAACCACGCCACTCCGTAGCTACCCGCGATACCGACCAGACTGAAGACCAGAATGATGGCCACCTTGAGCGGCGGGTAGCCGTGCACCGTCGCCCCACTGGCGTCCACCGTGGCAGCGAGCCCGCCGAAATAGACCGCGGCGATCGCGCCGATGAACACCCACAGCACGAGCAGGAACTTGCCTTGCGTCACCAGGTAGGTCTTGCAGGTCTCGTAGATCAGCTCCGAGATCTCCCGCATCGACTCGTGCACCGGCAGGTTCTTGAGCTGCGTGTAGATGAGGAGGCCGAAGAGGAGGCCCAGCCCGCAGACCAGCAGTCCCCACATCAGCAGGTGCCCGCCGCCGATGCCGCCCAGGAACGTCGCCTGCTGCAAGTCGGGGAGGACGAGCGTGGCCTCTCCGCCGGCGACCTCGTGCGCCGGCGCCGCCGCCGCGCCCTGCGCCAGCACGGGGTGAGTGGCGAAGGCGGTCAGGGCGGCGGCGAGCCCCAGCACGGCCAGAGGGCGAAGGATCGGCTTCGTCATCGGTCTGCAGTCTCCGGGAAAGAGCGGAATGGGGGAGAGGCTACTTGTCCCCGTACTCGTAGTATTCGACCCCCAGGTGGGTGATCTGCTGCTCACCCATGAGCCACCGCAGGGTGTTTTTCAGTTTCGTCTGCTGGATGAAGAGGTCGTGCTCGGGATAGAGTCCCGCGGCCGTCTGCGGGCTCTTGAAGTAGAAGGACAGCCATTCCTGGATGCCGGAGAGACCCGCGCGCTGCGCCAGATCGAAGAACAGGGCCAGGTCCAGCACGATCGGGGCCGCCAGAATCGAGTCGCGGCACAAGAAGTCGACCTTGATCTGCATCGGGTAGCCCAGCCACCCGAAGATGTCGATGTTGTCCCAGCCCTCTTTGTTGTCCCCGCGCGGCGGATAGTAGTTGATCCGCACCTTGTGGAACACGTTGCCGTACAGCTCCGGATACAGCTCGGGCTGCAGGATGTACTCGAGCACGCCGAGCTTGGATTCTTCTTTCGTCTTGAACGACTCGGGGTCGTCCAGCACTTCCCCGTCGCGATTGCCGAGGATGTTGGTCGAGTACCATCCCGCGAGGCCGAGCATGCGCGCCTTGAAGGCAGGGGCGAGCACGGTCTTCATCATCGTCTGTCCGGTCTTGAAGTCCTTCCCGCCGATCGGGAGCTTGCGCTCCTCGGCCAGCCGCTGGAGCGCTGGGATATCCACGGTGAGATTAGGCGCGCCGTTGGCGAACGGGACGTTCTCCATCAGGGCCGCGTAGGCATACAGCATCGACGGCGCGATGGCCGGGTCATTCCGCTCCATCGCCTGCTCGAAGGTGGCGAGGGTCTGGTGCGCCGGCCCCGGTGTGATGAAGACCTCCGTCGATGCGCACCACACCATCACGACGCGGGCGACGCCGCTGCGCTGCTTGAACTCGCGGATGTCCGCCCGCAGCTGCTCGGCCAGCTCGCGCTTGTTCTTGCCGTGCTTGACGTTCGTGCCGTGCAGCCGCTTGACGTAGTGCTGATCGAACGCGGCGGGCATCGGGGTGATGCCCTTGAGGAAGTCCGCCACCGGCTCCAGGTGGTCGCGCTCCAGGACGCCCGCCTTGACCGCCGCCGTGTGGGCGTCATCGGGAATCGGGTCCCACGCCGCGAACACCAGATCGGCGAGTGCAGCGAGCGGAGCGAACTCCTTGATCTTCGGCGCCCGTTTGTCGGTGCGCTTGCCCAATCGGATGGTGCCCATCTGGGTCAGCGACCCGATCGGCAACGCCAGGCCGCGGCGCACGTTCTCGACGCCGGCGATGAACGTGGTCGAAACGGCGCCCAATCCCACGAGCAGCACCCCCAACTTGCCTTTCGCGGGCGCGATCTCCCGGCCGGCCGTACTCTGCACGATTACGTTCCTTTCCGCAGCGGAGCCCGCCCCGGCAGGGTGTCCCGACGCACGGGAGCGGCCGCGCGCGCACGGGTGGTGCGAGCGACGTGCACCACGCGCTGGAGCACCGTGATGGTGGTGACCACCGCGAGCACGACGACGATCCAGAAGAGCAGCGCTCCGTCCCGCCCGGCGCCGAAGAACAGGGTCGGTACGCCCAGCACGAGGAACCGCTCCGCGCGCTGCGCGATCCCCACCTTCGCCTCGAGCCCCAACGCCTCCGCCCGCGCCCGCGTGTACGAAACGAGCAGCGACGAGGCCAGCGCGGCGATCGAGAGCCCGACCGCGAGCGGGACCCGAGGCCCCGGGACGCCGCCCCCCAGGAACCACAGGGCGAGCCCGCCGAAGATGGCTGACTCGCCCACGCGATCGAGCGTCGAGTCGTAGAAGGCGCCGAACGTGGTCATCATCCCGCCCTGCCGCGCCACCTGCCCATCGAGGATGTCGAACAATCCGCTGGCGAGCAGCAGCGCCCCGGCCCAGTGCGTCAGGCCCCGCCAGAACGCCGCCGCCGACAAGAGGACCACGAGCGTCCCCAGCGTGGTGACCATGTTGGGTGTGAGCCCCCCCCGGATCAGCGCGCGCGCGACCGGACCGACCACCCGCACGAAGCCGTCCTTGAACGCTTGAGGGATCACATTCATAGCGGGGGGAAGGTAATGGAGCCCCGGAGCGGGCGAAAGGTGCGGGCCGCTCTGAACCCCTAGTAAAGCAAGTACTTGACGCGGGTCGTACGGAACCGCGCGAGCGCCGCGGCCCAGCTCCGCCACACCGCCGCCGGCGCGCGCGCCGCGGTGATCGCGTCGCGCAGCGCGGCGCCCGCCGCCAGGCGGTCGAAGCTCTCGGCGCGGAACTGGAACGAATCGGGGTGCGTCGCACGAATCGCCGCGAGCAGAACGACCGCCGTGCGGGCCGGATCGTACCGCGTGCGATCCGTGACGCGCAGTCGGACGCCCCGCAACGCCACGCCGTCGTACTTCCCATCGGTCGGGCCGCGGGGCGTGAACACGGTATCGATGAGCTCCACGCCGTCCACCATCTCCCGGCTTTCGCCTCCCGCCTTCCGCAACCGCCGCAGGAGGGCGGCGGGGTCGAGCCAGGGAGCCCCGACGAGCTGGAACGCCCGCGACGTCCCCCGCCCCACCGACAGGTTCGTACCCTCGAACAGACACGTCCCGGGATAGTGGATCGCGCTTTCCAGGCTCGGCATGTTGGGAGAGGGCTTCACCCAGGGGAGACCGGCGCCGTCGTAGTACGTCCCCCGACGCCAGCCGGCGGCCGGGACGATGACGAGATCCGCGTGCAGGCCGAGCAGGTCGTTCGCCATCCGCTCGAGCTCCCCCAGCGTCATGCCGTGGCGCATCGGTACGGGAAGGAACCCCACGAAGTCGGAGTCGGGATCACCGATCACGGACCGCACGTTCCCTTGCAGGGTCACGCCACCGATCGGGTCGGGGCGATCCAGCACGATCACCCGCTTCCCCTTCCGGGCGGCCTCACGCATCAGGGAGGCGGCGGTCGCCGGGTAGGTGTAGTAGCGGGCCCCGATATCCTGGAGATCGATGAGCAGGACATCGATCGAGTCGAGCGCCATGCGCGCGGCCGCCCGCGAGCCGCCGTAGAGGCTGTAAATCGGGAGACCGCTGACCGAATCGACGCCGTCGGGTAAGCCGGGCCTGTCCTCGAGACCCCGGAACCCGTGTTCCGGAGAGAACAGAACGGCGAGCCGGGCGCCGGGGACCGTGCGCAGGAGATCGACGTCGCGGCGGCCGCGGCGATCGACGCCGGTGTGGTTGGAGAGCAGGCCGAGGCGCTTCCCCGCGATCAGGCGGACGGAGTCGGCGAGCAGGACTTCGATGCCGGGCCGGACCGACGGGGGTGCCAGAGGGGGGGGGGGAGAGGAAGGGGGGGGGCCGGTCAACAGCAGCACCGGAATGGCATAGATCGCGGTCCGGGCCCGAATGCGCGGGTGCATGGCCTGGAAGGTACCGCGCCGGCGAATGGGTTGCCCGCGCGCCCCGGCGGGGCCTATGTTGCGAGGCATCCCCATGGACTTTCCTTTCTTCTCCAGGGTCGCGGTAACGGTTGCGGTGCTGTCGGCCGTGGCCGGCTGCGCGGGTGGTGCAGCGGGCCCTCTGACGGGACCTGTCCCTCGCGTCCCGCGCCCCGCGTCGGTCGACTCGCTGATGACCAGTCTCACCACTCGGCAGAAAGTCGCCCAGCTGGTGATGCCCTGGCTCCCCGGGAGCTACACCGCCCTCGACGATTCCGCGTTTCTCGTCGCGCGCCGCTGGGTGGATTCGCTCGAGCTCGGCGGCATCATCATCTCGGTCGGCTCGCCCTTCGATATCGCCGCCAAGCTGAACGTGCTGCAGCGCCGCTCCCGGCTGCCGCTTCTCATCTCCGCCGATCTCGAATGGGGGGCGGGGATGCGGGTCGTCGGCGCCACGGTGTTTCCCCAGATCATGGCGGCCGGCGCCACGGGCGACCCCAAGGACGCCTACACGATCGGCGAGGCCGCGGCGATCGAGGGGCGGGCGGTCGGCATCCACGTCAACTTCGCTCCCGACGCCGACCTCAACAACAACCCGCTCAACCCCATCATCAACACGCGCTCCTTCGGCGAAGACCCCCGGCAGGTGTCCCGGCTCGTGCAGGCCTACGTGCGCGGGCTGCACGACCACGGAATGCTGGCGACGCTGAAGCACTTCCCCGGCCACGGCGACACGCAGACCGATTCGCACATCGGCCTGCCGGTGATCACCGCCGGTTACGCCCGACTCGACACGCTGGAGCTGGTGCCGTTCCGGGCCGGGATCGACGCGGGCGCGGACGTGGTGATGAGCGCCCACATCGCCTTCCCCGCCCTCACCGGCGACAGCGATCCCGCGACGCTCTCCTCGGCCGTGCTGACGGGCCTGCTGCGCGATTCGCTGCGCTTCCACGGGCTCGTCGTCACCGACGCGCTCGTGATGGGCGCCATCGTCGCCAAGTACGGGGCGGGTGAAGCGACGGTGCGCGCCTTCCTCGCCGGCTCGGACCTCCTGCTCATGCCGGCAGACCCCGACTCCGCGGTGAACGCGATGACCGCCGCGGTGGAGGGCGGCCGCGTCGGCCGGGAGCGCCTCGATACTTCAGTCCGCCGCGTGCTCGAGATCAAGCGCCGGCTGGGGTTGTTCGAGCGCCGCACGGTGTCGCTCGACTCGATCATGAGTACCGTCGGCACGAAACCCTATCAGATCGCCGCCAACGACATCGCCGTGCGCGCGCTCACGCTGGTGCGAGACACCGCGGGGACCCTGCAAGCCCTCCGCGGCAAGCGCTCGCACATCGCGCTGATCGCGTATGCAGATGAGGGCAACGGCGGCGTCGGCCTCACGCTGGCCGACATCCTGCGCCAGAACGGCGACTCCGTGGACTACTTCCGCCTCTGGCCGATGTCGGGCCCCGCCTCCTACGACTCGGCCCGCGTCGTGCTCGCGCGCGCGCCCACCGCAGTCTTCGCCGCGAACGTCAAGCCGATCTCGTGGCGCGGCACTATCGCCCTGCCGGATTCGCTGGCACGGCTCGTCACGGTGACCGATTCGGCGAAGCCGACGGTGCTGATCTCCTTCGGCAGCCCCTATCTCCTGAATCAGGCCCCCACGGTCAAGACGTACCTGCTCGCCTGGAGCGGCGCCCGCGTCGCCGAGCGCGCGGCCGCGCGGGCGCTGCTCGGCCTGTCGCCGATCACCGGCCACCTGCCGATCCGCATCCCCCCGGCGTACGGACTCGGGTTCGGGATCGTGGTGCGCGACTCGACCCTGCCGCCACCGCCCCCACCCGTCGCGACGCCGTGAAGAAGCGGGGTTTCGCGGCCGCCACGCTGCTTGCGGCGGCGTGCCACACGGCTGCTTCACCCCCCACACCCCAAATCGCCGGCGTGCCGCCGGCCTCGCCCGCCGCGCTGGGGTTCGACTCCGTCCGGCTCGATTCGGTCGTTCGCTACCTCGGGTCGCAGGTGGACAGCGCGTTCCCGGGCGCCGTGATCGCGGTGGGCCGGCACGGCCGGCTCGCCCTGCTCGCAGCGGTGGGCCATTACGGCGTGGACGATCCGCGACCGGTCACCCCCGAGACGATCTACGACCTCGCCTCGCTCACGAAGGTCATCGGGCTTACGACCGCGTGCATGATCCTCGTGGATGCGCGCAAGCTCGACCTCGACGCGCCGGTGCAGCGCTATCTCCCCGAGTTTCGCGGGCCGAGCAAGGACAGGGTGACGATTCGTCACTTGCTCACGCATTCCTCGGGGCTGCCTGCCTGGCGGCCGCTGTGGCGCGAAGGCCGGGATCGGCGCACCGTCCTCGCCCTGGTGGACACGACTCCGCTCGACACCGTGCCCGGCGCGCGGTTCGTGTACTCCGACCTCGGCGCGATCACCCTGATGCAGGTCGTGGAGCGCATCACGGGGCAGCGGATCGATCGCTATCTCGACGAGCACGTCTTCCGGCCGCTCGGCATGTCAGCCACCCGCTATCTCCCGCCGACGGGCTGGCGGAATCGGATCGCCCCGACCGAGAACGACACCGCGTTCCGGCATCGCGTGCTGCGGGGCGAGGTGCACGACGAGAACGCGGGACGCATGGGCGGGATCTCGGGCCATGCGGGTCTGTTCAGCGATGCATCGGACCTGGCGCGGTTTGTGGTCTGGCTGCTGGACGCGCGAGGAGATCGGCCGACCACGGGGCGGCGCCCCGTGGTCCGCTCGGCGACCATGGCGGAGTTCCTCCAACGCCAGGGCCTCCCCCCGAGCTCCACCCGGGCGCTGGGGTGGGACACGCCCGCGGACTCCGGGTATTCGAGCGCCGGGACGAAGCTCTCGCGGCGCTCGTCCGGTCACACGGGGTTTACCGGCACGTCGATCTGGATCGATCCGGAGCGGGATCTCTTCATCATCCTGCTCACCAATCGGGTGCACCCGACCCGGGCCAACACGAAGATTCTGCAGGTGCGTCCGCGCGTGGCGGATCTGGTGGCGGACGCGCTGGTGACGCCATAGCGGGCGTCGCGCCGGCCCGCCCTCTACCATCTCTTCCCTGTCCCTGTTAAGTTGTTGCGTGACGGAGGGATGACATGACCACGACCCAAAAACCGGCGCCCATCACGCTCACCATCACCGAGCAGGCGGCGGCCGAAGTCCACAAGTTCATGGCCGAAGAGAAGGTCTCGCCGGACACGGCGGGACTGCGCATCGCCGTCCTACCGGGCGGCTGCTCCGGCTTCAAGTACAGTCTCAACATCGAAGACAAGCCGCTCGAGGACGATCTGGTGCTGGAAAGCGCCGGCGTGCGGCTGTTCGTGGATGGCTTCAGCGCGCAGTACCTGAACGGCGTTACGTTGGACTACAAGAGCAACTTCCAGGAGTCCGGGTTCGCCTTCACCAACCCGAACGCCACCGGCGGTTGCGGCTGCGGAACGTCGTTCACCGTCTGACCGGCGTTGATCCGGATTGACTCGGCACCACAGGCCCGCGTTTCCCGCGGGCCTGTTTGCTTTCTCCCCCCTCGCCCGGACGCCTGACCGGTGCGCCCGCTCGACGCCGTTGTCATCGCCCTCTATTTCGTCGCCGTCACCACGGCGGGGCTGCTGCTCGCCGGGCGCCAGCGGGACGCCGCCGACTACTTCCTCGGCCGCCGCGGCTTGCCCTGGTGGGCGATCATGTTGTCCATCGTGGCGACCGAGACGAGCGCGCTCACCGTCATTTCCGTCCCCGGGATCGCCGCGCGCGGCGACCTCACGTTCCTGCAGCTCGCCTTCGGCTACCTCGTCGGCCGCATCGGCGTCGCCGCCTTCCTCCTCCCCGGCTACTTCGAGGGCACCCAGGACACCGCCTACCAGCGGCTGGAGCGGCGCTTCGGCCCGCGCGCCCGCCGCGTCGCCTCGGGACTGTTCCTCGCGACCCGCGCCCTGGCCGATTGCGTGCGCGTCTTCGCCACCGCCATTCCCCTCGCCATCATCACCCATTGGAGCCTGCCGCTCGGCATCCTGGCGATCGGGATCGTGACGTTGATCTACACGTGGGTGGGCGGTCTGCGGGCGGTGGTGTGGGTGGACGTGATCCAACTCGGCGTCTATCTGCTGGGTGGGATCGCCACGCTGGTCGTCGCCACCACGCTCGCGGGTGGGCTCGGGGCGTTCAGCACCGCGTGGGCCCAGGGGAAGCTCGCTACCCTCGACTTCAGCTTCTCGCTGCACTCGACTTACACTTTCTGGGGCGGCCTCATCGGCGGCGGCATGCTGTCGGCCGCTTCCCACGGAACCGATCACCTCATGGTGCAACGCCTGCTCGCCTCCCGCGGCCTCCGCGACGCTCGCAAGGCGATCATCGGCTCGGGAGTGTTCATCATCTTCCAGTTCGCGCTGTTCCTGCTCGTCGGGACGAGCTTGTGGCTCGCCGGCGCCGACCACCCCGGTATGCGCGGCGATGCGATCTACCCCACCTTCGTGGTCGAGAAGCTCCCTGCCGGGCTCGCGGGCCTCGTCGTCGCCGGCATTCTGGCCGCCGCCATGAGCACCCACGCCTCGGCGGTGAACTCGCTCGCCTCGGCCTCGACCCAAGATTTCTACGCGCCCCTCACCGGGCGGCGCGACCCCACGCACCTGCTCCGGGTGGGCCGCCGCCTCACGCTCCTCTGGACCGCCATCCTGGTCGCGGGCGCGATGGCGTTCCAGAACCCGCAGGCGCCCGTCGTGCAGGTCGCGCTGACGATCGCCTCGGTGACCTACGGTAGCCTGCTCGGCACCTACCTACTGGGTGGGCTGTGGACCCGCGCACGACAGCGGGACGTGATCGTGGCCATGGTAGCGGGCGTCCTCCTCATGGTGCCCGTCGTGTTCGCGGGGAGCTTCGCCACCTTCCTCGGCCATCCCCGCGCGCTGGTCACTCTGAGCCGCCTCGCCTGGCCGTGGTACGTGCCGCTGGGGACGGGCGTGACGGTGCTCGTCGGTATGGGAGCATCCTTGTTTGGACGGAGGGAAGGCTGGAAGGTTGGAATGTTGGAAGGGGCGCCCCGTGAGCGATAACGTTCCAACCTCCAGACCTTCCGCCCTTCTGCTCGGTGTCGACACCGGCGGCACCCACACCACCGTCGCGGTGGCGCGGGAAGATCTGGCGATCCTCGCGCGCGCCGAGGGTCCCGGTGCGGCGATGCGGCCGGGGGGCGCCGAGCAGTCCGCCGTCGTGATCGCGGAGACCGCGCGCCGCGCGGCGGCGCAGGCCGGCGTTGCGCTCCCTGCCGACCGCATGGTGGTCGGGGCCGCGGGCGCCGGCCGGGCGACCGAACAGCACGAGCTCGAGACCGCACTGGTGGCGCACGGCGTGGCTCGTCGCACCCGGGTGATGGGCGACGGTGAGATCGCCGTGACGGCGGCGTTCGGGGAGGGACCAGGCGTATTCGTCACCGCCGGCACGGGATCGGTGGCGTTCGCGCGCGATCCGCGCGGCATCGTGCACCGCAGCGGCGGCTACGGCTGGCAGCTCGGGGATGAGGGCGGCGGCTACTGGCTGGGACGGCGCGCGCTCCAGGCCGCTGGCCGCGCGCAGGACGGGCGGGGGGAAGGCTCGACGTTGCCCTCGCGCCTGCTCGGGGCGCTGGGCCTCCGGGACTTCGATGACCTCATCCGCTGGACCGCTACTGCCACCCCCGCCCAGGTCGCGGCGCTCGCGCCGCACCTGCTCAACGCGGCGCGCGAGGGAGAGGCCGTCGCGCAACGGACCCTGGAGGAGGCGGCGCGGGAGCTGGTCGCGCTGGTCGAGGTGCTGGCCCGCTACTTCCCCGCCGGGGGGCCGGTCACGATCGCCACCGGCGGAGGCCTGCTGCGTCCGGCCTCGCCGCTGTTCGCCGCGTTCCGCGTGGCCCTGGCCGCCGACATGCCGCGGGCCCGCCTGGCGGGCGAGCCCGTGGACGCGCCGCTCGGGGCGCTGCGGCTGGCGGCGCGGCTCACCTAGCGGAGAGCGTCACGCACCGACCTGGCCTTCCCGCCGCACGCGGCTGTGGCGCACGCTGTAGAGGAAGTAGATCGCCGCGCCGATCGCCATCCACAGCACGAACCGCAGCCAGGTGAGCACCGGCAGGCTGTAGATGAGGTAGCAACAGAAGACGATCGACACGATCGGCAACACCGGCACCCATGGCGTCCGGAACGGACGCGGCCGGTTCGGGTCCCGCCGCCGCAGCACGATGATCCCCAGCGCCACCAGAATGAACGCGAACAGCGTGCCGATGTTGGTGAGCTCGAGCACCCAGCCGATCGGCGCGAAGGCCGCCGAGACGGCGACGAAGACGCCGGTGACGATCGTAGTGATGTGCGGCGTCTTGTACTTGGGGTGCACCTTCGCGGCCCACGGCGGCAGCAGCCCGTCGCGGGCCATGGACATGAAGATGCGGGCCTGGCCCAGCTGGAACACCAGCAGCACCGAGGTCATCGCCGCCACGGCGCCGAACGCCAGGATGCCCGCCGCCCAATCGGCGTGGATGTACTGCAGCGCCACGGCGAGCGGATCCGGCACGTTGAGCTTGTCCCAGGGGATCAGACCGGTGAGCACGAGCCCGATCGCGATGTAGAGCACCGTGCAGATGATCAACGAGGCGATGATCCCGATCGGGATGTCGCGCTGCGGGTTCTTGGCCTCCTCGGACGCCGTGCTCACGGCGTCGAAGCCGATGTAAGAGAAGAAGATGATCGCGGCCCCGACGCTGATCCCCTTGATGCCGTTGGGTGCGAAGCTCGGTGTGGTCCACTGCGCGGGCTGCACGTACTTGAGGCCGACGAAGAGGAACATCCCGATGATCGCCACCTTGAGCACCACCATCATCGTGTTCACCCACGCCGACTCCTTGGTGCCGATCACGAGCAGCCAGGTGATGACGGCGACGATGGCGAAGGCGGGGGCGTTGAAGATGATCGGGATTGGGCCGAGGTGGGGCGCGGAGGCCACGAGCGCCGGGTCGTGCAGGGCGGTACGGAGGTCGGTGACGAGCCAGCGCGGCAAGTCCATGCCAAGGCCGTGCAGCAGCGAGTCGAAGTAGCCGGCCCAGCCGATCGCGACGGCCACGTTGCCGACGGCATACTCGAGGATCAGGTCCCAGCCGATGATCCAGGCGACCAGCTCGCCGAGCGTCGCGTACGCGTAGGTGTACGCGCTCCCCGAGATGGGGATCATGGCGGCGAACTCGGAGTAGGTGATCGCGGCGAAGGCGCTGGTGACGCCGGCGAGGATGAGCGAGATGACGATCGCCGAGCCCGCGCCGACGTGGCCCGAGTCGCCGCTGATGGCGGTGCCGATCGCGGCGAAGATCCCCGCCCCGATGATGGCGCCGATGCCGAGCGCCGTGAGCTGGAGTGGACCGAGCGAGCGCCGCAGCCCACCGCCCACTTCGGCGTCCGCGATGCACTGGTCCACCGTCTTGCGCGCGAACAGCTGGGACATAGGCCTCCGGGGGGGGGGCATGCTTCGCACGCCGTACGCCGTGAGCCGACTCCTCGCCTGCGCCTATCGCGTGATCTTGATCGGGTAGATGCTCGCCACCGCCTGCCCGTCTCGGGTGTGCGCGGGCGCGAACCGGTACGCCTTCATGCGCTCCACGAAGTCTCGCCGGCAGGAGGCGTCCTTGGGCAGGGGATCGATCGCCACATCGCTGACCCGGCCGTCTGCGGCAACCCAGAACCGGAGCAAGTAACGCCCCCGTGGGGCGCAGTCGGGCGGAACGATCATGCCCTTCAAATCGGCGCGAAAAATGTAACTCCCCTCACCGCCCGTACCAGGGCCCACGTCGCTGCCGGTGCCGGGTCCGGTGCCCGTCCCCTGCCCGCCTCCACTGCCCGGTCCCGAGCCGGGACCACCGCCGGTGCCGGGCGCCGTGCCGACGACCGGCGTGGGCTCCGCGGTGACCTTGGGAATCTCGACCGGGGGCAGCTTGAGGACGCTGGGATCGGGGAGCGGGATGTCGCTGACCGCCACTTGGGGTGGGGCCGGGACCTCGAATGCCCGCGGCGCGGAGAACGCGGGCAGCGACAGGAACCGCACCGCGGGGCGCCCACCGCCACCACCACCACCGCGGGGCCCGGGCCCGCTGCCGCCTCCCGCGAGGAGGGCGGCGCCGCGCCAGAACAGCGCCACGACGAGCGCGGTGTGCGCCAGGATGGCGAGCAGCGCCCCGGGGCCGAGCCGTCGGCGCTCGGTCGGCAGACGCAGGCGAGGCAGCGTCGGCCGAGGCTGTGGAATGGCGGGAGCGGGGTGCGGCATCGCGGTCATCAACAGTAATACACTCCAAACGACGAAGGGGCCCGGTTACCCGTGCCCCCCGTACGCATCGCGGCGCCGCCGGGTTACCGGTTCGCCTGCGCGGCCTCTGCGGGGGTGAATCCGATCACCTGCACCCCGGCGCCGTGGGCGATATCCATCACCGCCACGACCTCCCCGTACTTGCGGTTCGGTGCGGCCCGGATGAACAGCAGCTTGGCCGGCCGATTGTCGTAGAGCTCGTGGAACTTGGCGTCGAGCTGGCTGAACGCGAGCGGCTGCTTGTTGATGGCATAGCCGCCTTCCGGCGTGAGCTCCATCACGATCTGGTTGCTTTGCGACCGCTGCTGCTGATGCGGCTGCTGCTCCGGCGGCAGCTGCACGTCGAAGGCACGCCGCGAGAGCGGCAGGGTGATCATGAAGATGATCAGCAGCACCAGCAGCACGTCAATCATCGGAGTGACGTTGATGTCCGAGGTCAGCCCGCCGCCGCCGCCTACGCCCATGGCCATGGCTCAGTTCCCTCCCCCGTGGCGGACTTCACGCTTCTGCTCCGCGATGGCGCCGACCACGCGGACGCCGGCCCTCCGGGCGATCTCGATCGCGGCCTGCACGTGCGCGAAGTCGATGCCCTCGTCCGCCTTTAGGAACAGGATCTTGTCCTTGCTGCGCGCGGCGTAGATCGCTGTCAACCGCCCCGCCAGATCGGCATCGGGGACGAGGCGCGGACCGGTGTACTGCTGGGTGGCCGGGTTGATCATGTCCAGGAAGTACTTGCCTTCCCGGTCGATCCCCAGGCGGATCTCGCCTTGATCCTCTTCGCGCTTTTCCGCGTTCAGCGCGCGAGGAATGGTGGCCTGGAAGCCGGCCGTGATGGCGGGCGTCACGATCATGAAAATGATCAACAGCACCAACATCACGTCGATCATCGGCGTGACGTTGATGTCTGCCCGGACGGGGACCTTGCCGCTCCCCGCGCCGCTACCGGCTGATAGGGCCACTGGACTGAGACGCCTTTTGCGTCTGGAATTCCTTGGTGAAGATCGACCGGCCGAACTCGCTGCCGACACTCTTGATGAGGTAGTCGATCAGCTCTTTCGACATGTACGTCATCTCCACCACCAGGAAGTCGATCTTGGTCGTGAAGTAGTTGTACAGCCACACCGCGGGGATCGCGACCATCAGACCGAACGCCGTCGTGATAAGCGCCTCGGCCACGCCGCCCGTGATCGCCGCCAGCGATCCGCCGCCGCCCGCCGCGGACATGCCCTGGAACGCGGTGACGATGCCCATCGTGGTGCCCAGCAGGCCCACGAACGGCGCCGTCGCCCCCACCGTCGCCAGAATGCCCAGGCCGCGCTTCATCTCGGCGCTGATGATCAGCATCTGCCGCTCCACCGCCCGCTCGGCCGAGTTGATGTCCGCCGCGGTGATCGTCGCCCGGTCCCGCAGCAACGGCTTCACCTCGGCCAAGGCCTCGCCCAGCACCCGCGCCACGTGGCTCAGCTTGTTCTTCTCGGCCAGGGCGATCGCCCCGTCGAGCTGCTCCTCCTGCAGGAATCGCGAGAACTCCGGCGCGAACTTCACCGTCTGCTTCTGCGATTTCCGCAAGTACCACCACTTCGTGAAGGTGATCGTCCAGTACCACAGGGACATGATCAACATCACGACCACGATGGACTTGGCGAACACGCCCATGGACTGCCACAGTTCCAAGTAACTCATCGGCGCGGGCTCCTTAGGTCAGGTCAGGCGGCTCCCGCTAATGGCGCGGGATCTGGAAGTTGATCGGCTGGTGAATCAACACACGCACCGCCTTGCCGTACACGCGGGCGGGGCGATACAGCGACTTCAGGACCACCGTTTTGGCGGCCTGGTCGAAACCGGGGTTCGGGCTCTCGACGATCTTCACCGAGTTGGGCTCCACGCGCCCGGTGGTGTCGATGATCGCCTCGACGACCACGATGCCTTGGATCCCCGCTTGGGAGAGCAGCGGCGGGTACACCGGCTGCGGCCCGGCGAGCCGCTCGGGCTTCTCCTGCACCACGTCCACCGACAGCACCTGATCCGACGAGGGCACGATGCCGGACGCCACCCCACCCTCCACCCCTGAGCCGGAATAGTCCTTGGGGTCGAAATGCTCCTGGAGATTGATCGGCGGGATCGAGGTGGGGATATCGGTCGGCGCGACGACGGTCTGGAAACCCTTGAGCTGCACGTCGAGCACCGGCTGCGGCTCGGGCTGCTTCTGTTGCTGCTCCTCCTGGAGGAGCACCATGGTGGTGTCCACCTTCACGGAGTTGTCGGTGGGCCCGGCCGTCAAGGTCGCGATCACCGCCCCCGTGATGATCACGGTGTGCATGATCAGCGAGACGAGGCCCACCCCGAAGAACTTCTTCTTGTCGGATTTCTTCCGGGACTCGAACAGATTGTCGAACACCGAACGGCCTCCGAGGACGAATGGCTACCGAGATACTACTGAATTCCCCTTTCACGCTAGTGGGGGGAACATTACAATACGATGACAGCCGCCGGCTCAGGGGCCGCTAACGTCCCAGGTGACCGCCCGGCTTCCTTCCGCCCGAAAATCCCAGCGAAGCTGCACCTTCGCCCGCACCGGGTGTCCGCCCGCCCGCGCGGGCGTGAACTGCGCGCCGCGCACCGCTTCGAGCACCGTCGCTTCCTCAGCCTTCAGGTTGCTCATCACCACTCTGACCGATGGGTATTCGACCTTCCCCTCGGCGCTGACGTTCAGCTCCACCACGATGTAGGCCCGCGTCTGCGAGCCCATTTCGATGGGGACCGCCACCGGGAGACTGGGCGTATTCAACAACCGGGGCTTCACCTCGCCGGCGGTGCAGCGGTGCACGCATTCGTGCAGGGTCTGGTCAAGCGTGTCGCCCGGCGCGGGTGCTGCGGGTGGGGAGGTGGAGGAGAGGCCAACGGGACCCGCCACCACGTTTTGCGTCAACTTGGCGCGTTCGGCCCGGAGGATCCGGCCCAGGATGGAGTCGAGCGCGTCGAGTCCAGAGGCTGAGAAGCCCGGGTCCAACACGAGGGCGTGGTGAAACGCCGTCGCGGTGGTAGAGTCGTCGCCCGAGAAGTGCCGCGCCACGCCGAGCAGCACCAAGGCCTCGACCCGCTCCCCCACCACGCCGCCGGTCGCCGAATCCGCGGCCAGGGTGAGCAGCACCGCGGCGCTGTCGAGCTGTCCGGCCTGCAGCTGCGCGCGACCGGCGGCGATCAGCGCCGCGGCGCGCGACTGTGCCGCCAGCGTCCCACTCCTTCCGCCGGGCCAGGTGAGGAGCGCGGCCAGGACAAGAACCCGAATGCCTCGCATAACGCTGAAAACTACCACCTACCGCACCAATCGGAAGTCGATCGGAACCGTGACGAGCACGCGCACCGGCCGACCCAGTACGCGCGCCGGCCGGAAAATGGCGTGGCGCACGTAGCCGAGCGCGGGCCGATCGAAGCCGGGATTGGCGCTCTCGACGATCGCGGCCGAGCCCGGCTCCACCCGGCCCAGCGTGTCCACCACGGCCCGCACGAGGACGCGTCCCTGGATGCCCGCCTGGCGCAGTGGCTCGGGATAGAGGAGCGGGGGACCGGCGAGCACTTCGGGCCGCTCGTCCACGGCCTCCGGCGGAAACGGGCCGGCGAGGCCGAAGGGATCGCCCATCGGGCGGGCGGGGACTGCCGGTGCCGAGAGGGGGGAGCCGGGAAACAGGTCCGAGGCCTCCAGGGAGATCGCAGGCAATATCGGCGTCTGCGGGAGCTGGCCGGGATCGACTTGTGGCGCGGTCAGCATGGGCACCACTGGGCCGCTCCTCACCACGGGTGGAGCCTCGTACGGCCCGAGCTCGATGATCCGCGGCCCGCGCAGTACTGGGTTCGCCCGCGACGACGTCGCCCAAACCGCGAGCGCAACAACCGCCGCATGGACGGCCAAGGCCAGAGTGCCTCCTGATGCCAGACGGCGCTCAGCGAGGGGATGAGACGTGAGCAGGGTGTCGAACACGATCCGCTCCAGGTGACGGGACATCTCCAGGATGGAGCCAACACCTTAGGGGCCCGTGACCGGCGGGTTACGGCGTGGTGACAACCGGGTGAGGAGAACCAGGCAGGGTGACCGTGAACGTCGTCCCCCGCCCCGGGCGGCTGGTGACGTCGATGCGGCCGCCGTGGGCTTCGGCGATCCACTTGCAGATGGCGAGCCCGAGTCCGGTCCCGGGCCGCTCCCCGGTGCGGGTGCGCGCCAGGTCGGCGCGCCAGAATCGATCGAAGATGTGGGGCAGATCGCCCGGGGCGATGCCGATGCCGGTGTCGGCCACGCTGAGCGTGACTTTGCCGTCTTCCTCTGCCAACACCACGCGGACGCTGCCGCCGCGGGGAGTGTACTTCACGGCGTTCTCGATCAGGTTGAGCACCAGCTGGCGGATGCGGCTCTTGTCGACTTCAAGGACGACGGGCGCTCCGGGTGTCGTAACGTCGATCGTGACGCCCCCCTCCTCGGCCAGGAGGTCGCCCGTCTCCTCCGTCTCACTCACCAGCTCCCGGAGGTCTACCGGCTCCCGGTGCAGCGGCGCCAAGCCCTCGTCGGCGCGGGCCAAGGTGAGCAACGCATCCACCAGCTCGGCCATCCGCTTGGCCTCCCGTAGTGTTTCCTCGAGCGTTTCCAGCGTCTCGCGGGGCAGGTTGGGGGTCGTGATGGCGCGCTCCACGCCGGCGCGCACGACGGTGAGCGGCGTCTTCAGCTCGTGACTCGCGTCGGCGGTGAAGCGATGCAGGGCGGCGAAGCTGCGCTCGAGGCGTCCCATCATCTGGTTCAGCGTGCCGGCGAGGCGGCCGAGCTCGTCCTTTTCCATCGGCACCGCGAGGCGCCGGTGGAGGCTGCGGCCGTCGCTGATCTCGCGGACCTCTTCGATGATCTGATCGACGGGGGCGAGCGCCCGGCGCGAAATCAGGCTGCCGACGAGGATCGCGAGCGCCAGCCCGGGCACGAGGATCAGCAACAGTGTCGAGAACAGCTGACGGGAGCCGAGCTCGGCGCTCGCGATGTTGGCCCCGGCGAACAGGGCGCCGACCTGTGGGCCGGCCTCGCGCAGCGGCAGCACGACGTAGTGGAGCGTCGGACCGTTGGGCTCGATCGCCACGGTCCCTGCGGTGCGTCCCAGGCCCGGCCGCACCATCAACCGCCGCAGCTGCTCGAACTCGCCGAAGGTGAGCGCCTGCGCGTCGGCCGACGCGCCCAGCACGCCGCCCTGGGGGCCCGTGACGATGAGGAAGTCGGGTACGGCGCCGAGCGTCGCGGCCAGCTCGGGTGAAAGCACCGGCTGTGGCGCTGCTCCGCCCGCTCCCCCCGGCCCCCGCTGCACCACGACCCCGCCGGCGCGATAGACCCCGGTGAGGATGCCGGCGGTGAGGTCCGCCTCGGAAGCGACGCGTTGGTCCAGATCCTGAAACGAGGCCGTGCGACGGGTGAGGTACACGACGATCGCGAAGGCGGTGAGGGTGAGGGCCAGCGCCGTCGAGTACCACGCGGTCAGTCGCCCGCGGATCGTCTCCATTTCACGCCCGCACGACGTAGCCGACGCCGCGCACCGTGTGGATCAGCTTCGGCTCGCGGCCGGCGTCGATCTTCTTGCGCAGCCGCGTGATCACGACGTCCACGATGTTGGTGCCGGGGTCGAAGTGGTAGTCCCACGCGTACTCGGTGATCAACGTACGCGGCATCACGCGCCCGTGGTGGCGCATGAGGTATTCGAGCACTGCGTACTCCTTGGGCGTCAACTCGACAGGCTTCCCGGTGCGCCGCACTTCGCGGCTGCCGGTGTCGAGCGACAAGTCGGCCACCTTGAGGATGGGAGGCGCCATCGCCTTGGGCCGCCGCCCCAGCGCCTCCACGCGGGCCAGCAGCTCCTCCAGCGCGAACGGCTTGGTGACGTAGTCGTCGGCGCCCATGCGCAGCGCCTGCACCTTGTAGTCGACCGCGTCCTGGGCGGTCAGCACCAGCACCGGGATGGCGTTGCCGCGATCGCGCAGGGTGCGCAGCACTTCGCGCCCTTCGATCTTGGGCAGCCGCAGGTCGAGCACCAGGAGATCGAAGTGGCCGTCCGACGCGAGGCGCAGCCCCTCCTCCCCATCCACGGCCAGCTCGGCGTGATAGCCGGCTTCCGTCAGCCCCCGCTTGACGTACTGGCCGACGGTTTTGTCGTCTTCGACGACGAGAATCTTCATCCGATGGGGAGGTACACCTTGAAATTCGAGCCCACACCGACCTGGGACTCCACCTCGATGCGGCCGCGGTGCTCGGCCACGATGCCGTAGCACACCGACAGCCCCAGCCCCGTTCCCCGCCCCTGCGGCTTGCTGGTGAAGAACGGCTCGAAAATCTTGGGCAGCTCCTCCTGCCGGATGCCGACGCCGGTGTCGATGAACTCGATCAGCACCTCGTCGCGACGATCCGGGTTGAAGCGGGCGCGGACCGTCAGCACACCACGGGAGTTCATGGCGTCCATGGCGTTGAGCAGCAGCGCCATGAATGCCTGGATCAGGCGTTCGGGGTCCGCCGGGACGCGCGGCAGTTTGTCGCTGAACTCGCGAACCACGGTCATGCGCTTGAACCGCTCGTGGTGCTTCAGCAGGAACAGCGTCTGCTCGATCACCGCGTGCAGGTCCACGTCCCGCTTCTGTCCGGTCTTGGGACGGGAGAAATCGAGCAATCCGTCCACGATGCGGCGACAGCGCTGCACCTCGGTGTCGATGATCTTGAGGTATTCCTCGCTGGCCTGCCGGTCAGTCGGTGTGAGCGTCTCGACGCGCAGCGCCAGCGCCTCGCTGCACGCCGAGATGGTCGCGAGGGGGTTATTGATCTCGTGCATCACCCCAGCCGCCAGCTGGCCGATCGCGGCGAGCTTCTCCGTCTGGGCCAGGCGGTGCTGTGCCTGACGCCACTCGGTGACGTCCTCGCCGATGGTGATGACGTGGGAGATGTGATCTTCGTCGAGGCGCATCGGGATCTTGGTGATCCGATAGAAGCGCGCCTCCCCGCTCGTCTGCGATTCCATCTCGACCTGCTGGATTTCCCCGGTGTCGAAGACGCGGTCGAACTCGCGCTTCAGCAGGTCCCGCGGCTGGCGGTCGAGCACGTCGAAGATCTCGCGCCCCACCGCGTCATCGCGAGCGACGCCTTGCGTACCGCTCTCGCGCTTGCGGTTCCAAGCACGGATCTGGTAGGAGCGGTCGATCACGTAGAGACCGACTGGCAGCGAGTCGATGATCCGACCGACGAAATTGCGCTGGGCTTCCACTTCGCGTGTGCGCAGCGCCACTTCCGACGCCAGGTCCTGGGACAGCTCGGTCGCGGCGATCACCGGCGCCAGAATTTGGGCCACGACCAGCACGACGTCGTGCCCCGGCCCCTCCGGCCGACCGGCAGGGAGGAGCACCTCCAGCAGCCCGAGCGGCTCGTCGTCGTGAACGAGAGGAACTTGCAGCAGGACGCCGGCGGAGGTCGGCTCGCGGGTCGGCCCGCGGAACCAGTCGGGCCCGGTGGGCGAGAAGGCGCGCGCAGCCGGCTCGTCCCCAGGCGACGGCACCAGATGGTAGCCCGCGCCGTCGGGATTGCGCAGCCACAACCGGCAGCGCCGCAGCCCGAGCCCTCGGCGCAACGCATCCGTGGTGGCCGACAGCGCGTCCTCCGAAGCGAGGCCGGCGGCGAGGATGCCGGCGACCTCGGCCAGGACGCGCAGCCCCGGATGATCCGAATCGAGAGTGGGGGCGGCCATTCGCCGCTAACCTAGGGACGCCGCTCCCGCCGCGCCAGCGGCGACTCGAACCGGATTCCCAGGAACCCGTGGACGTCGGTCGGGTGTCCCAGAAACGCCGTCGGCCCCAGGACCAGACTCCACTGGCCCCCGCCCGCGTTGCCGAACCGCAGGCCCGGCAGGAGCGACACGGCGGCCCAGCTCCCACCCTGGGGCAGCGGAGAGTTGGACCCGAGGTAGCCCATGAGGTCCAGCGTGAGGTCGATGCCGAGGATGGACGTGTTGTTCTCCGGACCCATCTCTGCGATCGTAAGCCGCCCGCTGCGCGCCGAGACGCCGAGGGCGGCGACGAAGCCTTTCGTGCCGCCGATGATCGCCCCTTCGTCGATGAACGACCCGATCCGTGCGTCGAGACCGAGCGCCTGGACGGGGCCGCCGTGCACGAATTTCACGATGCCGACATCGGCGCCCTCGATCTGCCACCCGCCGCCCAGCGTCGCCGCCAGGCCGAGCGACCACGCCGACCCGCCAGCGCCGGCCGACTGCGCGGCCAGCGGCGTGGACAAACACCCCAGCAGTGCGAACATTGTCCCCATGGATCGACGCACGTTCGTTCTCCTCTCGGGAGCGGTGTCCAGCGGGCTGCTGCGCCCACCTCAGCGTCCGAGCGTCCGGTCTCGCCGGGGCAGCGAGATCGGAAGGCTCCGGTTCGAGCTCGACGACCAGCAGCACTGGTCCGTGTGGTACCGCGGCGACGGCCGCGCCGTTCCCCTGATTCACGGGGCGACGCTCACCGTCTGGGTCGGCGACCGGCCCGTCACGCTCGCCGACCTGCAAGATATCACGATCGGCAGCCGCCGGCCGCCGGGGGGCGAGTCGATCGTCGTGCGCGGGCGGGCAGCAGGCGTCGTCGTCGAGGCCGAGCTGTTCTCGGGAACGGAGGCCGCCGCCCCCACCGGCGCCATCACGCTCACCGTGTACCCGGACCGCACCCTGCCGAGCGTACGCGGCGTGCGCTTTTTCCAGGTCGCCGATGCGCTTCCCGGCGCGCCCGGAAACAGCGGAGCGCTCCAGGCGCTGGTGAACGGCTACCACTCTTGGAGCAGCCTCAGCATCGAAACCTTGCGCCCCGACATGCCGGAAACAGTGAGCCACGGCGCCCTCGGCCTGACGCGCCTCGGCCACGATGGTGGGAGTGGGGGGGGCTTGGCCTTCGCGTTCGATGGCGGCGAGCCGGGCGAGGCCAGGATCACCCTCTCCAAGGACGGCTTGGAGGCCGTCAGCGACTGGCTGCCGGCGCGGCCGCTCCGCCCAGAGGGCGATGCCACCACCATGCGACTCGCGTTCGCCCCGGCCGGCGACGGCCTGGACGCCTTGACGGCGGTGTTCCAGCCGGCCTCTCCGGTGGATCATGACCGCCTCGCGGCCATTGCCGCGCCCGCCGGGTGGTGCTCCTGGTACCAGCTCTTCGGCGACGTGACCGAGGACGACATCATCGCGAACCTGGAGTTCTGCGCCGCGACCTTCGACCGCCGCTACTTCCGTCTCGTGCAGCTGGACGATGGCTATCAGAAGGCGACCGGCGACTGGGACACGAACTCCAAGTTCCCTCACGGTCACCGCTGGCTCACCGACCGCATTCACGCCAAAGGGCTCCAGGCTGGGCTGTGGGTCGCGCCGTTCGCGGTGACGGATCGCTCCGGCATCCCGACGGCGCACCCGGACTGGCTGCTCAAGAACGCCGCCGGGCCGATTCTCTGGGACACGCGGGCCGACTGGGGCGGCGCGGTCTACTCGGTCGACGGTGCCCACCCCGAGGTGCAGCAGTGGCTGCACGACCTGGCCCGCCGGATCGTGCAGGAGTGGGGCTACGACTACCTGAAGATCGACTTCCTGTTGTGGGCGACGGGATATGGGGCGAAGGGGGGAAGCGCGACGCACTATGGCGGCCTGACGCACGCCGAGGCGTACCGCCGCGGACTCGCTGCGATCCGAGACGGCCTGGGCCCCGAGGCGTTCCTGCTCGGCTGCGGCGCGCCGCTCCAGCACGCCGTCGGCTACGTGAACGGGATGCGGATCGGCGCCGATGTGGACGCGAGCTGGGGCGGCCTCCAGGCGCCCGCCCGGGCGGGGGCACTGCGTCGGTTCTACCATCGCGCGGCCTGGCTCAACGATCCGGACTGCCTCGTGGTCCGGCCCCCGCTCTCCGTCGCGGAGGCCCAAGCGTGGGCGTCGCTGGTGGCGGTGTCGGGCGGCGTGACGATCTTCTCCGACGATCTCCCCAAGCTACCGGCCGAGCGCGTGCCGATCCTGCAGCGCACGCTTCCCGTCGCATCCGTCGCCGGCCGCGCCGCGGACGCCTGTGCGGTCGAGCCGGAGGTGGCGCCGGCCGTCGTGGCGGGCACCGATGTCACGCGCATCGGCGGCCCGTGGAAGTTCCGCACCGGCGACGATCCGGCCTACGCGCGCCGGGACTATGATGAAGAGGCGTGGGAGACCATCCCCGTGCCGGGAGCATGGGAGCCCGCGGGGCACCCCGACTACGACGGATTCGCCTGGTACCGGGCGCGCTTCACCATCCCGGCGCCGAGCGACGGCAAGACGGACGGACGGCGCGTGGTGCTGGAGCTCGGCAAAGTGGACGACGCGGACGAAACCTTCGTGAACGGCGTGAAGGTCGGCCAAACCGGCGACTTCCCGCCGAACTACCGCGGTCAGTGGCAGGCCTACCGGCGCTACACGGTCCCCGCCGGCGTGCTCAACTGGGGTGGCGAGAACGTGCTCGCGGTGCGCGTCTACGACGGCGGCGGCCCGGGCGGCATTTGGAGCGTGCGGCACGACCGCCCGCCCGCGACCTGGGTGGTCGAGGGCGCGCCCCGCTGGTGGACCGCCGTGCTGGTGAACTGGGACGAGGAGGTGCGCGACGTCTCCGTCCCCTTGCCTTCCCTCGGCATTGCGGGCGCCAAGTTCACCGCGTACGACGTGTGGCGCGACACGCCGCTCCCCGATCTCACCACCGCGCTGGCGGCGCGGCTCGAGCCGCGCAGCGCGCTCACCGTGGCGATCCGCCCGGCGTTGGCCCGTCCCCAGGTGATCGGCACGACGCGGCACGTCGTCCAAGGCGCTGTGGACATCACCGGCGAGACGTGGGACGCTGCGGTGAGAACGCTACGCGCCACGTCCACGAACCTCGATGGCCGGGCGTACGCCGTCACCATTGCCGTACCAAGAGGGATGAGGCCGGGGTCCTGCAAAGCGGACCCGCCCTGCACCGTCAGCCGGTTGTCCTCAGGCCACGTCGTCCTGAAATGGGAGCCGGGGAATGGGAGAGACATCCCGTGGGAGTTGAGCTTCCGTCAGCCGGTGCGGCGCCAAGACGACTGATCACTTGAGCCCCGTCAGCTGAATCCCGCGGATGAAATAGCGCTGCGCCACGAAGAACACGATCACGAGCGGGACCACCGCCGTCACCGCCGCCGCCATCTGGTAGGGCCAGTTGGTGTAATACAGGCCGTGGAACGCCGCGATGCCGACCTCCACGACTTGCCGCTCGGTCGAGCGGATCGCGATGAGCGGCCAGAGGAAGTTCTTCCACTGATCCACAAAGGCGAACACCGCGAGCGTGGCGAGCGCCGGCTTGGACAGCGGCAGCACCACCCGCCAGAAGATGGTCCAATCCCCGGCGCCGTCGAGCCGGGCGGCGTCCTCCAAATCGCGCGGGATGGTCCGGAAGAACTGCCGCAGCAGGAAAATCCCCCACACCGACACCAGCTCGGTCGAGATCAGCCCGGCGTAGCTGTCCACCCAGCCGAGGGCGTTGATAAGGAGGAACCGGGGGATCAGAAGCACGATCGCCGGCACCATCAACACCGACAGGTACGCGAAGAACAGGCGGTCCCGTCCGGGGAAGCGCAGCCGCGCGAAGGCATAGGCCGCCGTGGCGCTGGTCACGACCTGGCCCACCACCACCGCCCCGGCGAAGAGAGCCGTGTTGAGAAAGAACCGGCCGAACGGCAGCGCACCGAGCGCCGCAGGGTAGTTCCCCCACTTCGCGTGCGCCGGCAGCAGCGCCGGCGGGTAGCGCAGCACCTCGAACTCGTCCATCAGCGAGGTCAGCACCATATAGAGGAACGGCAGCACCATCGTCACGGCGAGGAGTAAGACGGCGCCGCCCACCACCCACGTTCCCACGCTCTTGCGGAGCCGGCTACGCATACTCGACCGGCTTGCCGAGCAGGCGGAACTGCGTCCAGGTCACGCCGAACAGGACGACGAACAGCAGCAACGCCAGCGCGCTCGCGTACCCGAACTGTAGGAACTCCCACGCCGTTTGGTAGATGCGGTAGACGATCACGTCGGTGGCGTGGAGGGGGCCGCCGTCGGTCAGGACGTAGATGTAGGTGAAGACCTGGAACGAGCTGATGATCCCGGTGACCAGCACGAACAGCGTGACGGGCCGGAGCAGCGGAAAGGTCACTTTCCAAAACCGCTGCCAGGCGTTGGCGCCGTCCACCACCGCGGCGTCGAGATAGGTCTGCGGGATCCCCTGGAGCCCGGCGAGGAACACCACCATCTGGTAGCCGACCTGCACCCAAACGGACATCAGCATCACGGCCAGTAGCGCGGTCTTGGGGCTCCCCAGCCAATCCACCGGGGCGACGCCGATGAAAGACAGGGCGTAATTGAGCAATCCGAAGTCCGCATGGTAGATCCACTGCCACACCAACGCGATCGCGACGACTGAGGACACGTAGGGCAGGAAGAACGCCGTGCGGGCGAACCGCGCGAGGCGCGTGTGGCGGCGCAGGAGCAGCGCAACACCGAGGGCGATGGCCATCGTCACGGGGACGTGCACGGCATACAGCGCAGTGTTCCGCAGCGAAATCCACACGAGCGGGTCGTGCGCGAGCCGGATGAAGTTGTCGAGCCCCACGAACGTCTTCACCGGCTCGACCAGACTCCAGCGGTGCACCGCGAGGATCAGCGCGAAGGCGATCGGGCCGAGCGAGAAGACCGCCAGGTGCAGCGTCGCGGGAGCGAGGAAGCCCCACGCGACGAGCGTTTCGCGCCGCCGGCGCGGATTGGCCCGCTCGCGGGCCGCCCAGGCGAGCCCCCACATCAGCAACGGTCCCAGGGCGGCGAGACCGAGACAGAGCGGCAGCCAGCCTCCGGTGGTAGCCTGCGCCGGCGTCGTGGCGAGGGCGAGCCAGCGCCCCGGACCCACCCGGGCCGCGACGACCGCCTGTGGAGATCCTCCCCGTCCCTGCGGCTCGAAGCGAACGCCCGCGTTGCCGCTGTCGCCCGCGGTGAGCGCCGCGCCGGGGGCGATCCGGGCCAGCGTAACAGCGAGTGTGGCTGCGTCAATCGGTGGTAGCCGCTGGGCCGCTTCCTGAATCAGCAGTCGAGTCCGCACCAGCCAGCGCTCCGTGCTCGCAGCGGCGGCATGCCGAACGTCGCCGTAGGTGGCCGCCCCCAGCAGCAGCGCCGACACCGCATACCTCGTCGCCGCGCCGCGCGCACCACCCTTCTCTCCCCCTTCCCCGCGCCCGAGGGCGGCGACGACCAGCCACCCGGCGAGGAGCGTCAGCGCCAACGCCACGGCGGCGAGCCCGCTCGGCCCAGGCACCGCCTCCGGCCCCATCGCCACGGCGCCCACGACGTCCCAGTCGTCCCGATCCTTCAAGGGGACGACCGCCCGGCCGCCCGCCCAACGCACCGTCTCGCGGCGGCGCAGATCGTCGAATTGCGCGGCGGCCAGCGGCCCGGCGGCCGCGTCCACCAGCGGCGCCGTGTGGTGATACACCTCGAAGTCCGGCGCCCAGTCCGACAGCCGGGCGAGCGCGCGCGCCTGGATGAACAGCCGGGACAGATTGTAGTCGCGCCCGCCGCGCGCGGGTGGTGTGACGATCGACAGGTAGGCCGCGGTCGTGCCGGCCAGCCGCTCGGCGCCCGCCCGCGCGAATCGCACCGCCGCCCAGCGCGCAGCGCCAACCGCAGCGAGCGCCGAGCCCAGCGCGAGGGCGACCGCTGCAAAACGCCAGCGCCGGAGGCCGGTCACCGCTGGGACCCGCCACCCGCGGCGAGCAGGCGATCGATCGCCCGCGCGACGTCATGGGCGGCCGTGGCGGGGTCCTCGCCCCGGATCGTGATCCGGTCCAGGATGTCGGGCAACGCAGCTTCCACCTCCCGCCACCGCTCGATACGCGCGCCCCACGGGATCCGGGCGTGCTGGGTGGCCCGCCGGAACACCCGCTCCCATCCCAGCGTGTCGCGCGCCGCGAGCGACTCGGCCACGCTCGCAAGGCTCGGCACCTCGAGCCCGGCCTGCGCGCGAATCGTCTGCGCGAGGGAATCGGCGAGGTACACCGCGAGCTCCACGGAGCGCTTGCGGTGCGGCGCCAGCGCGGGGACCGCGAGGCCCGAGGCGTACACCACCGTGGCCGGGGGCACGCCCGCACGGTGCGGGATCTCCGCGAACCCCATCCGCAGGCGGTGCTGAGCCAGATAGGGCCGGAAGTTGGGAATCCAGAAGTGCCCCGCGGTGATCATCGCCACCTTGCCGGTCGCGAACATCCGCAGATTGTCGCCCAGCGACTTCCGCAGGGTATAGGCCCGCGGCACGATGCTGTCGGTGGTGACCCAGCCGGCGTACCAGCGAATGGCCTCGACGGTGGCCGGCGAATCGAGGCACCCCGTGGCTCGGCGGCCGCCGGGGCAAAGGACGTCCCCGCCTCCCGACCAGATCCACGGAATCCAGAGGAACGCCCGGTGGTCGAACGCCGCCCCCCACTGATCGACCTGTCCGTCGTGGTCGGTGTCTTTCGTCAGCTGCTTGGCGATCCGGATGAAGTCGTCCCAGGTCCAGTCGTCGCCGGGATACGCCAGGCCGGCGCGATCGAAGAGGTCCTTGTTGTAGACCACGACCATCGGCGTGTAGCCCTTGGGAAGCGCGTACACGGCCGCGCCGCGCGTGAAGATGCTGAGTACGGTCGGATCGTAGCGCTTCAGGTCGACACCGAGCCGCGGCAGGTACGGTGCCAGGTCGAGCACCGTGCCGCGGTTGGTGAACGCGGGGACATCGATGTTGTCGAGCAGAAACACGTCCGGCGGCGCGCCCGCCGCCATCGAGGTGAGGATGCGCTCGCGGTACTCCGCCTGGTACGTCGCGGCGCTCTGCTGCACCACGCGCAGCCCGGGATGGGCGCGCTCGTAGGGCTCCAGCACCCGCTGCTCCAGCTCGGCCTCGTAGTAGTCCGCCCAGTTGGCGAGCTCCAGGGTCAGCCGATCCCCTCCCCCTCTCGCCGACTCGGCCCGCCCGCAGCCGCACAGCCAGGCGGCGGCAGCGGCCCATCGCCAGCCTCGGGCCCACCTCACGCGAGCCGCACCCCGCCGGCGTCGAAGAAGTGCAGTCGCGCCAGATCGGGTTGCACTCCCACGCGGCCGCCCACGGTCACCGGGGGAATCCCCGGCACTTTGGCGACGAGTGGCTGGCCGCCGGCGTCGAGGTGCACCAGCGTTTCGCTGCCGAGCGGCTCCACGATGCGGATGTCGGCGTTCCCGGTACCCTGGTCGATGGGACACAGGGCGATGTGCTCGGGGCGCACCCCCAGCTGCACCTCGCCGTCGTAATGCGGCAACGCGACCGGGAGCGAGAGGCTGCCGCATTCCACTGCGCGCGTCTTCTCGCGTTTCCCCGTACCGCGGCCCCGCAGGATGTTCATGCCGGGGTGTCCCACGAACCGCGCCACGAAGACGTCCGCGGGCCGCTCGTAGACTTCCGCGGGCGTGCCGACCTGTCGCAGCCGCCCTTCGTGCAGCACGGCGATCCGCTGGCCCATCGTCATCGCCTCGACCTGGTCGTGAGTCACGTAAATCATCGTCGCGCCGAGCTGGCGGTGTAGCGCCAGCAGCTCAGCGCGCATCTCGGTGCGCAGCTGGGCGTCGAGGTTGGAGAGCGGCTCGTCGAACAGGAAGACCAGCGGCTCGCGCACGATCGCGCGGCCCAGGGCGACACGCTGGCGTTGCCCGCCGGAGAGCTGCGCCGGGCGCCGATCCAGCAAGTCCCGCAGGCCCAGCCGCTCGGCCGCCTCCAGCACCCGCCGGTTGATTTGCGGCTTCGGCACGCGCCGCAGCGTGAGCGCGAAGGCGACGTTCTCCCGCACCGTCAGGTGCGGATAGAGGGCATAGTTCTGGAATACCATGGCCACGTCGCGCTCGGCCGGCGCGACGTGCGTCACGTCGCGCTCGCCGATCAGGATCTGGCCGCCGGTCGGCTCTTCGAGTCCGGCGATGCAGCGCAGTACCGTGGTCTTGCCGCACCCCGAGGGCCCAAGGAGTACGAGAAACTCCCCGTCGCGCGCCTCCAGGGTGAGTTCGCGAAGGGCGGGCTGGCTGGTGCTGTCGAACGACTTGGAGAGCTGCCGGAGGGTGACGGACGCCATGGCGTCCCTAAGGTACCGATGCCTCCGCGGCCCGCGCCAGTTGCTCGGCCACGCGCGCGACGAACCGCCCGTCATTCCAATAGGCGAGGTGCGCGGCCGGCGTCCACGACCAGTTCCAGAACCGCGCGGACAGCGTCCAGTCCTGGGTCACGGCGCTCGAGTACGCCTCGCTGGTGGGACGGAGCGGGTAGGCGATCACGTCGGCGCGATACAGCACGTTGATCCACGTGCCGCCGGCCGGGAGCGTGAGGGGCCGGTCGAAGCCGAGGTGCGGATAGCGCAGTGCATAGAGCGCGAGCGGTGAGCCGATGGTGAACAGCGCGCGCAGGTCGAGCCCGTAGCGGCGCGCGAACGCGCTCGGATCGCCTCCGGCTTGTACGTCGTAAAGAAAGTCCGATAGGATGACCGAGCCGAGCGAGTGCGCCACGGCGACGAGCGGGACCCGCTCCGTCGCCGCGCCCGCCGTACTCGCGAGGAGATCCCGCAGCTCGGAGAGACGCCGGTCGATGCGCCGGTGGACCGCGCGATATGTCCAGGGGGGCGGCGTGTCACGGCTGGTGGGAGTCTGATAGGCAATCACGTCGCCGCCGTAGCCGATCACCAGACGGCGGAGCCAGTTCCACGAGAGGCCGCGGGCGTAACGCTGGACGAGTCGGGTCTCGTAACGCTCGGTGATCGGCGCCCACCAGACGATGCAGGGGTACACGTCCAGCTCCGGGTCCCGCTCGGCGACGGCGCGCCGCACCCGCGCCACGAAGTCGTCGGCCCAGTGCTTGCGCTGCGCACCGATGCCGTGCACCACACAGAGCGCGACGCGGCGACGCACCGTCAGGAATCCCTGGGCACCGGCATCCCCGGTTCCTCCTCAGTGAACGTCAGGCTCAACTCCCTCTCCTTCGGCGGCCAATGGGTATAAGATTCTGCGTGGAGCTGCGAATGAACAGGCACTGGGCCATCCCAACTCTTCTTGCACTCGTCGGGTGCGAGAGCCCTTTTGTACCCCCCCCTGTGCTGCCGCCCCCGCCGCCTACAGTCGCGAGCGTGCAGGTGACGCCGGACTCGGCCACCGTCGTCGCCGGTGACACACTTCCCCTCACCGCCACGCTGCGGGACTCCACCGGTCAGGCTCTCTCCGGCCGGCCCGTCACGTGGCGCACGGCGGACACGCTCATCGCGAGCGTGACCTTCACGGGTGTCGTTCACGGCATCAACGTAGGCCACGCCACGATCCGTGCGAGCGCGAACGGACACGCCGACTCCGTCACCGTGTTCGTGACGCCGATCTTCTACCACACCGTCTCAACCGGCGGTGCCCTGAGCTGTGCGACCGCGAACAACCAGCATGTCTATTGCTGGGGCGATAACGCCGACGGCAGGACCGGAACAGCGTCGGGCGCGCTCCAGGAGCCGACGCCGCGTCCCATCGCCGACGCCACGCCCTACGCGGCCGTCGCCGCCGGCGGCGACCACGCCTGCGCGCTCACCCCCTCCGGCATCGCCGCCTGCTGGGGCAGGAACGACCAGGGGCAGCTTGGCCGCGGCGCGGCGACCGGCGATCCCGCGCGCCCCGCCCCGGTGGTGACCGGGCTGCGCTTCGCCACGCTCGCCGCCGGAAGTGCGCACACCTGCGGCTTGGCCACCGACGGCGACACCTATTGTTGGGGACTCGATGTCGCCGGCCAGCTCGGCGACGGCGGCACTGTATCCCGCGACTCACCCCGGCGCGTCGTAAACGACACTCCGTTCATCGCCCTCGCCGCGGGCGCCAACCACACCTGTGGGCTCACGGCCAGCGGGGAGGCCTCCTGCTGGGGCGCGAACGCCCTCGGACAGCTCGGCGACGGCTCGCGGAACAACCGCGCCACCGCGGCCTCGGTGATCGGGGGCCCGGCGCTCGCACGGCTCAGCGCCGGCGGCGCCCACACCTGCGGACTCACGTCCACCGGCGATGCCTTCTGCTGGGGCGCGGACCTCGCCGGGCAGCTCGGCACCGGAGTCGTGGACACCTTTGCCCTCACCCCGCGGGCCGTGATGGGTGGCTTCACGTTCCGAGTCCTCGCGGCGGGCGGAGCACACACCTGCGGCCTGACCACCGACAGTCTCGCCTACTGCTGGGGCAACAACGAGGACGGTGAGCTGGGCAACGGATCGACGTCCTCACTCCCCACCGCGTCGCCCGTACCGGTGAACGGCGGGCTCCGATTCGCCGACCTGCGGGCTGGCGCCTCGCACACCTGCGGGATCACCGCCGCGCTGGTCATCTACTGTTGGGGGTTGGGACTCCAGGGACAACTGGGGCAGGTCATACCGCACTCGAGCGCCGTGCCGGTCCGCGTCGCGGGCCAGCCCTGACGGCTCGCCACACTCACTCGGGCATGTGCCAGATCTCCACGTCGTGCTCGCCGCTCACCTCGAGCGTCACCTCGGCGTGGCGGCAGCCCAACCGCTCCCAGCACACCGGCCGCAGCGGCACCTCGTCCACCCGCGCCTCGCCCGCCACGCGACCCGGCGGCAGCGCCGGGGCGACGGTCACCCCGAGTCGGTCGCCGGCCGTCCGGCGCAGCCGCACGACGAGACGATCGTTCAGCGCCTGCACGCGCACCGCCAGCTCCGTCTGGGCCACGTGCAGACCGCGCCATTCACATTCGCGCCAGCGCGCCGGCAGGTGCGGCGCCAGCGTCAGGTGGCGCCGCAGCGCGTCCGGGCGGGCGCCGAGCAGGCCGTCGATGACGGGTGAGACGACCAGCGCCGCCGACCAGCACTGGTCGGGGCAGACGCCCGCCGCGCGCTCCTCGTCCCCGCGCAGTACCTCGTCGAACGCCCCCAGCGCGCGCGCGAACGGCAGCCCGCCGTTCGCTTCGAGGTGGGCAAGCGCCGATTCGCCGCGATGGCAGGCGTACTCGGCCAGGCTCACCCACCCGGTGTACAACGGCCACACCGACCCCGTGTGGTAGCCGTCGGGCCGGTATAGCGGGTCGCGCGCCGACAGCAGCCGCACCCCCCACGGCGTGGAGTATTCGGCGGTGGCGATCGCGTCGAGCCAGCCGGCGGCCGGCGCCGGGTCCACCGCACCCAGCAGTAAGGCCACGGCGGTGAGCGCGGTCCGCTGGCGCTGCGGCGTGCCGTCGGGAAGCAACCCGAGCGCGTAGCCGTCCCCCGTCCGGAACCGCTTCGCGAGCTGCGCCCGGGCCCGCGCGGCCCTCTCGGCGAGCTCGTCGACGAGCGCCGTCTTGCCGAGCCCCCGCGCGACCGGCGCGAGGCCCTCCAGCGCCGCGATCCAGAGCGACGCGAGGTACAACGTGACGTGCGCGCCCGACAGCGCCCCCATCTCGATCCACCCGTGCCCGACGCGGGTGTTCTCGATTAGGCCGTCGCCGTCGGCGTCGGTCTCGAGACAGAATCGGTAGGCCGCCGTGAGCTCACCCCAGCGCTCCTCGAGAAGCGCGAGGTCCCCCGTCCATGCGGCGTAGCGTCCCGCGAGCAACAGATAGAGGGGCGTGCTGTCGGCGGCATCGTAGTGGGCGAGGCCGCTCGTTGTGTACTCGTGGATCACCTTCCCGCTCACGTCCTGCGTTTGGCCCAGGAAGCGAAGCACTTGCCGGGCCGCGGCCGTATCACCCGCCGCGAGCAACGCGAATGCGCTCCAGCACGCGTCGCGCCCAAAGTACCAGGCGTAGCCGGGACGGCCGTCCCCCCACCCGGGACGGGACGCCGCGTAGCCGGCCGTGAGCGAGCGGCCGATGCCGGGGGTCTCCACCAGGAACCCGTCCAACCGCGTTTTCGCCCATTCGAACGCCGTATTGAGCCGTTCGTCGGGCGACCGCAGCCGCACCAGGGATTCGCGCAGCTGCTCCTCGTGCCGGCGCCGCTGTCCGCTCAGCCCGGGGACGCCGCGGCGCGCGACGGCGCGGACGGCGCCATCCAAATCCTCACGGCTCACGCCGCCGTACACCGCGAGGCGCAACGGCTCCTCGAGCGCCGCAGCCACCGTGCAGTACAGCACGGGCACGCCCTCTGCCGGCTTCACCCGCCACTCGACCGGTCGGTTCGCCTGGATGAAGGCGTGGCCACCGCCCACCTCGTCCGTCACGACCAGGCCCGTTCCCCGAGCATCCTCCGCGTACCGCAGGTCCCCACCGCACCCGGCGTCGTACGGCCAGAGCCGCCGCAGGTCTACCGTCCACTGCAGCAAGAGCGGCGCTCCCACATGCACGTTACGCGCCCGGCCGATCTTCTCAGAGCGGTACTCGAGAAACGCCACGGGGTGCTCGAGCGCGGTCGTGAGCGTCTCTTCCACGATCCGCTGCCGGCTCACCAGATGGCGATGCACGACCGTAGGCGCGATCTGTACGTCCCGCACCAGGGGCGCTTCCCCACCGACGCTGACGGTGAGGTGCTTCAGGACGCGATACGGGTGCATCCAGATTTCCCGCACGCCCGCCTGCTCGCCGCCCACTATGAGGGCGCGGCGGCCCGCCAGCGAGAACGCCTCGTCGGCGAGGGCCCGGGTGCCGACGTGGAGAGGCGATTCGCTTCCCGTTCCGGGCAGGGCGCCGTCGAGCGAAGGCCCGCCCCCTCCTGGCAGCGTGAGCGTCGGGTCCGCGTGGCAGGCCCGCCCCGGCGCCGGCCAATGCGCCGCCGGGGTCGGGCGGCCGGCGCGCGGAATCCCCTCGCCGAGCAGTGCGTTGCGCAGCATGGCGCGGAGCTGCCGCTCGAGCAGACGGTCCCATGCCTCCGGCACCACGAAGGCGCCGATGCACAGCACGCCTCCGGTCCCGACCGCATACTCCCATGCCACGATCCGGTCGGCGTTGAGGTGGATGTAGGAGCGCTCGCACGCCACCACCGCGCCGTGGCGCGGCCGGCTCCCTCTGGCGTAGGTCGCGCGGACATACCGCTCCCCTTCGCTCGGCGCCCAGGTGAAGGTGCCCTGGGCCATGCCGGCGAAGAGCGGGTGCGGACCGAACGCCGCAAGGCCGCGGATGTGCGGGAAGCCGCCGAACGCGCGGAACTCCGGAAACCACAACTCGTCGTCCTCGTGGGTCCAGGAACGGCCCTGGGTGTCGTTGGGCCCGTCCTGCTCCAGACCGAGGGCGACGACGCGACTGGCCGCACGCTGCGTCAGCAACAGGCGGCCGCCCGCCGTGACCCAGCGCATGAGCGGCTCACTCGTGAGCGGCGGGGGCTCCTCGGCGCTGTGCGCCCACAGCACATCGAGGTTCTCGAGCGAGAGTGCGTCCAGGGTCAGGCGTCGAGGAACGGCATCGGGGAGCGAGCGCAACCACTCCCACGCCGCGTCCCCCGAATTGCCGATGCCGAGGAGCCCGACGACGCGGCCCATCAGAACGCGATCGTGAGCGGCTCGCCCACACGCCCGGTGCCCGCCGCCCGGCCGTCCACCGCCACGCGAAAGCGCGCGCCGGCAACCGTGACGCGGAGGCGATGCCCGGCGACCGCCACGCCGTCCACCGCGGCGCGGGCAATACCGAGCCGTAGCGGATGCACCGTGAGTCCGGTCTCGCCGTGCGGGAGCACGCCGAGCACATGCTGCAGAATGAGGTCGTTCACCCAGGAGTGCTGGTAGTCGTCGATGCCGCGATAGACGCTGCCGCGCCCCGTGTAGGGGTGATAGTGCTCGAAGCAGTTCGGGCGATCGGCATCCCCGTCGAACGTCATCATGCGTGCGAAGCGTCGCAGCAGCTGCCCTAGGCGCGGTGCCCACTCGGGCCGGTAGGCCCGCACGACGCGCGCCAGGGCCTCGACCACGTGAGAGTTGGTCATCGGCCAGACACGGCCGTTCCACGGACAGTTGTGGCGCTTGCCCTTCCATTCCGCGTCAGGATCGAATAGCGGGTCGTCCGCGCTCGAGGACGGCACCGGGAACGGCGTCCAGAACTCCTTCGGATTGAACAGGTGGCGCCCCATCCCCGGAACGTGGCGCGCGTCGGCGAGATCGGTGCCATACGGATAGAAGCAGACCGCCGCCTTCACGCCGGTGCGCCCCCCCCCCCTCTCCCCCCCCTCCCCCCGCACCTTGGGATTCACGTCGAAGAACATTCCGGCGGCCTCGTCCCACATCCGTCCGCGCACCGCCGCCGCCGTGCCGTCGCCGGCCTCACGCCACCGCTCCGCGTCGCCCCCACTGACGACTGCCGCAAGTCGCTCCAGCGCCCGATAGAGCCGGTAGGCATAGACGGTCACGTCGATACCCTTCAGCCGGATGCGGTTCTCCCATCCGTACCGGTCGGCGTCCGGGTCCACCACCTGATAGCGGGACATGTACTCCTGGCCCGTCTCGTACTGGTCGGTCACGTCGATCATGCCGGTGCCCCCCGCGTCCCGCGTCGCGAGAAGCCAGCGCGCGTACCGCGCCAGCCCGGGATACACCTCCGCCAGAAACGCGGGATCGGGGTGGACGGCGTCGAGCGCCTCCAGCGCGCCGCCCCAGTCGGCATGGTAGAAGTCGGTTCCCTCGAGGTGGTCGGCGTAGATCCGGCCATGAAACGACCCGTCGGGCTTCTGATGATCGAGAAAAGTGCGGAGGACGCCGCGCGCCCACTCGGGATCGCCGAGCCAGCGCAGCTCCCGCATGTGGCACGGCGCGCTGTAGGCGATCGGCACGTGGAAGTAGCCGATGCCCTCGCAGACCGTGGGATGCCGGTAGTTCCCGATGCCGCCCGCAATGGCGTTGAGCCTCAGGCCATACCACCGGTGCCACCAGTGGCGCTCGAGGTACTTGTCGGAGCAGGTGAATGCCGGGACGTGCGAGAAGAAACGCGGCCAATCGAGTGTTCGGACGGCCGGCCGGCCCGCTGGACGGACCGTCGATTCGAGCGCCACCGAGATCTCCGCACTGAACCGTGCCTGACCGCGGGGTGGGATCCGCAGGCGCCGCTGGAGGCCGAGGAAGACGAGCCCCGCGGGATCGAGTCCCTCTACGTGCACCTCGTTGCGCAGACGTCCGGAGGGGCTCCAGCGATCCCAGAAAGGCGTGAGCGCGACCTGCGGGGGGAGGGCGGGGGGCGGCAGGCTCGGCGTGGAAATCTGGGAACGATAGCCCGCCGATGATTGGGCTGCGGGGATGAGGGCAAGCCGTGCTGCGATGCGCGCCCGGTGCCCCTGCCGGTCCACAACCGCGCGCGTGTACCGGAACGCGCTTGCCTCTCGACGTACATCGGCCGCCGCCAGCGCGCCCCCGTCCACGGCCGTCCACATCACGACGTCCACGGTGGCCTGACGGCGGGTGGTGTTGCGGAGCACCCAGTCCGAGGAGAAGCCGCCGCCCACGGCGCGGCGGGTCTCGTGGCCGCGGAGAGACTCGAGGGAGTGCTCGAGGGTCAAGGCGGCGGGGGTCCAGCGGCGGCGCCGGCAGCGCGCCTCCAGCACCCTCCCGTCCATCACGAAGCTGACCGTAAACAGCGGCCCGACGGCGTACTGGAAGAGATGCGCCTCGTCCCAGAAGCCGGGCGCCTCGAGCCAGACGGGAAACGGTGGGGCCCACACCAAGCCGTCACCCACCCCGACGTACCACTTGTCGGCGCGCGCCGGAAGCCTACCGGCCAAGCGCCTCGATCTGGCGCAGCAGGTCGGCGTCGTCGCGCTTGTGCCCCAGCTCGGCTTCAACGTGCTGCCAGCGCAGCCGTCCGTCGCGGTCGATCAGGAAGTAGGCGCGCCGGGAGAAGAACCGGTCCTCGAGCAGCACGTCGTACGCGCGCGAGACGGCGCGCTTGAAGTCCGAGAGCAAGTCCTGCTTCATCCCGTGCTTGGCCTTGAACTCCTTCAGCGTCGCCACCGAATCCACGCTGATCGGCAGGACCGCCGTCCCGGTGCCCACGAACCGGTCGAAGTCGTCACTCAACGCGCACAGCTCGGCCGTGCACGTGGAGGTGAAGGCCAGCGGGAAAAAGGCAAGCAGCACGTGCTGCTTGCCCCGAAAGGCGGCCAGGTGCACCTCGCCCCCGACCGTCGAGGGCAGCGTGAAGTCGGGGGCGAGGTCGCCGATTCGCGGAGCGGCGGTGGTGGACGTCATGCCGCCAGGAAGAGCTTCACCAGCGCGAACACAATCGCCCACGTGACAAAACCGGTGAGGATGACGCCGTTGATCTTCTCGATCGGCTTCGTCGTGAGTCCGCTGGTCGCGGTGAGCGAGTTGATTTCGAGCAGCGCCACGAGCACGACCAGACCCACCCAGTAGGCGGCGACGTGCGTGACTTGGGTCGGCGGCATGTGCGTGGCCGCGCCCATGAAGAACAGCAAGGGGACAGAGAACACCACGTTGGTGCGAGAGGCGAGGAAGGCGCGCCGCGCCGCACCGGCCGCGGCGGGATTCGCCTGGGCGCCGCCGGCGGTCGCCACGGCGTTCGCGATGACGATCTTCTGCTTCGGCCAGATCACGAGCCACACGTTCAGGAACATCACCGTGCCGAGTAGCGCGCCGGTGAGGATGGCCGCGCCCCACGGCGACGTGGCCACCGCGGTTCCGGCCGGCGCTTCGCCGAACCGTTTCGCGATGATCAACGCCCCGGAGAGGAACGTCAGCATGGCCGCCCAGCGGAACCACCACAGCGCCCGCGGCACCAGTTTCTGGGTGGCGGCGCTCTTGGTGGCCGCGTCCGCCTCGGCAAAGAACGGGCCCTGCACGAAGTTGAAGTAGTACAGCAGGCCGATCCAGGTGATCCCTGCGAGGAAATGCAGCCAGCGGAGCAGAAACTCGGCACCCGCTGAGGAGAAGAGATCCATGACGCGCCTCCCGTCGGAGAAATTTCTTCGGACAGTTCCAACCGGCGTGTCAAGATACGAAGCTGCGAAGTCCGCGCTAGTCTTCCTCGAGCGGCGCGACCGTGACCGCCGCGCTGCCCGACTCGTCGTAGGACACGGTGACGTGCCAGGGCCGGCAGCAGACCTGACAGTCTTCGACGTACTCCTGCACGGTCCCACCGCCGGCGTCGAGGGCGATCTCGTTCTCCTCGCCGCAATAGGGACACACCACGACGCTCGTGGTCTCGGCCGGCCCCCCCCCCCCCCCCTCGTCGCCGGTCGGGAACTCCTCGTCCAGCGGATCCGGATCGTCGATCATGTCCAGCCCATCCGCTCGCGCAGAGAGCTGATGTGGGCGGTGTGGTGCCGGCCGTGCCACGCGTACTGCGCGAGAATAAAGTCGACACTCGGCGTCCCCCAGTCGGGGTGCCGGAAGGTGCGCGCGAACTCGGCGGGCCCCAGGGATCGCAGCAGCAACACCCAGCGCCGGTGCAACGCCTCCAGCAGCGTCAGTGACATGTCGATCGGACCGCGCATCTCCGGGGTCTCGGCCCAGCGCTTCTCCTCGTACGTCTTGATCGCCGGTTGGTCCTCGGTGAGGGTCCATTTGAGCCGGCAGTACGCGTTGAGATGACTGTCGGGCACGTGGTGCACAACCTGTCGCACCGTCCAGCCACCGGGCCGATAGGGCGTATCGAGCTGCCGCTCGTCCAGGCCGGTCGCGGCGCGACGCAGCAACGTCGGCGCCGCGTCAACCTGGCTGATACACTCGGCGCGCTGGGCGGGCGTGAGTGCGGTGACGACTTCGAAACGGCCGATCGGGTAGCGCAGGTCGGTCATGAGACTCCTTGATAATAGAAAGATAATCGCTCGAGCCCAGGAACCGACTAGCGCGTGAGCACCGGGAGGTAGGCCTTCCACGGCCCCACCGCCGCAGCGTACTGCTTGGCCATGACGCGGGAAACCTGGGCCACGTGCCCCAGATCGTGGACCACCCAGGAGGCCAGGAGCTGCCCCAGCGTGACCCGGCCGAGGTCGGGGTGGCGGCCGGTGCGCGCGAGCTGGTCCGGGGTCAGGCGCCAGCCCTTCAGCGTGGCCAGGTTTTCAGCGCGCAGCTCGGCGAATCGGTCCAATAGTCGATCGAGCGACCATCCCTTGAATCGCTCTCCCTGAGCGAAGCGATCGAAGGGCACAAACGCCCGCCCCTCCCCCGCGGTCAGGATGATCGTCGCGCGGGGAATCCAGTCCGTCTGTTCACCGTGGATCAAGTGGCCCACGATCGCAACCGGGCTCCAGGTATCGGGGCCCTCGTCACCGTCGATCCAGACGGAGGGGAGACCCCGCAGCAGCCGGTCCAGCGTGGCGGGGGTGCGGGTGAGCACGTCGAGTCCCGCGGCGAGAGCGAAATCCATGTCGACCTCCAGCGGACGGACCTTACAGTTTCATCTTCTGCACGAACCCCTCGAGGCGCGGATCTCCGCGCAGGGGGTCGAGCATCGGATCGAGCTTCACATACGTCAGCCAGCCGCGCCGCTCCACGTAGGCGCGCTCGAGCCAGTGGAACGCCTGGTCCACGTTGCGCAGCCCCAGGTGCAGCATGCAGAACGCCACGGGGGACACGTAGCGCTCCCGCGCGCGCGCTTCCAGCTCCGCCAGCAGGGTCTCCGCCTCGGCCCGCCGGCCGGTGAGCGCGAGCACGTGGCCCAGCCCCGCCGTCGCGTAGGCGAGCTCGGGCGAAAGGGTGATCGCCTCACGGAACGCCCGGCCGGCCTCGTCGTACGCGCCCTGCTGCGTGAGCACGAGCCCCAGGACGCGGTAGTTCTCTTCTGAGGTGGGGTTCATCGCGATCGCCCGCCGCGTGTGGTAGAGCGCCGTCTCGTAGCGCCGCGTGTAGTAGTAGAGCCAGCCCAACCCGCGCCGGATCGATATGGCCGAGGGATCGAGCTCGAGCGCGGTGTGCGCCTCGACGAGCGCGCGGTCCGGATTTCCGGTGACGAGCAGAACCCAGGAGTACCACTGATGCCCGGTGGCGTAACCGGGGTTGAGCTCGAGCGCCCGGCGATAGGCGCGCCCCGCGCCGTCCCAATCCCAATCGTACACGTGGAGCACCCAGCCGAGCGACGTGTGCGCCTCGGCCAGGGTGTCGTCCAGCTCCAGCGCCTGGAGGGCGTAGCCGCGCGCCCGCTCGAGCCCTTCCTTCACCGCGACGCCGCGGTAGTCCACCTGGAGGGCGTACGCGTCGGAGAGCCCCGAGTAGGCGAGCGCGTAGCGCCGATCTTCGGCGATCGCCTGCTCGAAGTAGCCGATCGCCTCGAGCACGCCCTCTTGGGTCCGCTTGTTCAAGCAGAAGCGGCCCTTCAGGTAGAGCGAGTACGCCCGGAGGTTTTCTGTGTAGCGCCGCGGCGTGGGGTCGGCGATGTCGGCGAGAAACGTGGTCCGCAGGGTGCTCACGATCGTGCGCGCGATCTCGTCCTGGATCGCGAACACGTCGTCCAGCGTCCGGTCGTAGCGCTCCGACCAGAGGTTGCGCCCGTCCTCGGCGGCGCTGAGCTGCACTGTGATACGCAGCCGGTCCCCCGCCTTGCGAACCGTGCCTTCGAGCACGGCCGAGACGCCGAGCAGCGCTCCGGTGGCGCGTACGTCTTGCGGCTTGCCCTTGAGGGCAAAGACGGAAGTGCGCGAGGCGATGCGCAGCCCTTCGACCTTGGTGAGGGCATTGATGAGCTCGTCCGTGATCCCGTCGCTCAGGTATTCGTTCTCGGCATCGGCGCTCGCGTTCACGAACGGCAGCACGGCGATCGAGCGCGTCTTGCCGAGCAGCGCGGCGCCGGGCTCCGCGGGACGGTCGTCGTCGAGGGCGGCGGTGAACTCGGTCACACTGGCGAAGCGGTCCTCGGGGGCTTTCGCGAACGCCCGGGCCAGCGCCTGCTCCAGCGCGGCGGGCGCTTCAGGGCGCCGGGCGCGCAGCCGCATGGGCGTCTCGCTCACGTGGCGGGCCAGTATCGCGCGGGCGCTCTTCCCGGTAAACGGCGGCGCGCCGGTCAGAGTCTCGAACAGCACGCACGCCAGGCTGTACTGGTCGCAGCGGCCGTCGAGCTCACGGTCCCCCGCCGCCTGCTCGGGACTCATGTACTCGGGGGTCCCGACGACGATGCCGCCGTCGGTGACGCTGTCCCCCGTCACTTGGCAGATGGCGCGGGCGATGCCGAAGTCCGCGATCACGGCCAGGCCATCGGCGAGGAGGATGTTCTCGGGTTTCACGTCGCGGTGGATGAACCCTTCCCGGTGCGCATAGTCGAGGCCCGCGCCGACTTCGCGCGCAATGCGCAGCGCGTCGCGCAGGGGGAGCTGTCGCTCGCGCTGGAGGCGATGGCGCAGGGATTCCCCGCGCACGTACGGCATGACGTAGTAGAGGGAGCCGTCGGCTTCGCCCGAGTCGATGAGGGGCAGGATGTGCGGGTGGGTGAGCCGGGCCGCGATCTGGATCTCGCGCAGGAACCGTTCGGCGCCGATCGCCGCGGCCACGTCGGGGCGCAGCACCTTGATGGCGACCTGGCGGTGGTGGCGGCGGTCCTCGGCGATGTAGACGGTCGCCATGCCGCCGCGGCCGAGCTCGCGGTCGATGGCGTAGCGGTCGCCGAAGGCGGCGGCGAGGGAGTGCGGGGGCTGCATCGGGGTCTCCAGTGGAGCGGAGGGGAGTCGAACCCCTGACCCCCTGGTTGCAAACCAGGTGCTCTCCCAGCTGAGCTACCGCCCCGGATGGACTACAAGATAACAACCTGATGGCGGGCTCGGTTCACGCCCTCCGCACCCCCGCGGGGCGAGGGGGCAGCCTGGTTCAGCGTACGGGAGATCCTGGGGAAGAGCCCCTAGAACACCGTATAGATGAACGGCGCCAGCGCCGACCCCTGCGCGAAGATCAGGAGCGCACCGACCAGCACCATGATCAAGATCAGGGGCAGCAGCCAAAACTTCTTGCGCTGCCGCATGTAGGCCCACATCTCCCGCCCAAGTCCGCCCCTCGCCATCGAGTCCTCCTTCCAGATTGTGGGCTTGTGTGCCTAGAACTGGCGTTCCATGCCGGCCCGTTGGTCGTCGGCCGCGGCGTGAGAGACCCAGAATCCCCCACCCGCGCCCTTGTGCCGCAGCGGATTGCGGCCCAACAGCCGCATCAGGAGCCCCGCCGGAGTGAGCACGACGAAATACAACACCCCCATGAAGATCGGCGTCGTGATCTTGGAGATCGCGTGGGCCAACGCCATCCAGCCCCGCTGCACTGGCCCGAGCCTGGTCGGCAAGAGCAGTCCTGCGAGCAGCAGCAAGACGGCCAAGGTCCCGAACACCGCGGCGGCGGTGGCATGGTGCCGCCACCAGCCCACAGCCCCGAGTACCACGAACCCCCCTGCCACGGTAAGGCCGAACTTCCGGCCTTCAGCCGCCGTCAGTCGAGCTGGAATTCCGTGCGCCAATCGTGCGACTCCTTCCACTCCGGCTGCTCGCTCTTCGCGACGAGAAACGGTCCAAGAACGAGGTGATCGATGTGAGTGCGCATGAAGCACTGATAGGCGTCGGCCGGCGTGCACACGATGGGCTCGCCGCGGACGTTGAACGACGTATTGACCAGCACCGCGCACCCGGTCAGGCGTTCGAACTCGGCGATCAGATCGTGATAGTTCGGATTGGTGGTGCGGTCCACGGTCTGGATCCGGGCCGAGTAGTCCACGTGCGTCACGGCTGGGATATCGGAGCGTACCACGTTGAGCTGGTCGATCCCCCACAACTGCTGCTGGGCATCGGTCATGGGAATCTGGCGTGCCTTCTTGACCGGGGCGACGAGCAGCATGTAGGGTGACTCGCAATCCATCTCGAAGTAGTCGGCCACGCGCTCCCGCAGCACGCTGGGTGCGAACGGCCGGAACCCCTCGCGGAACTTGATCTTGATGTTCATCTCCGCTTGCATCTTGGGATTGCGCGGATCGCCCAGAATGCTGCGTGAGCCGAGGGCCCGGGGGCCGAACTCCATCCGCCCGTCGAACCAGCCGACGATCTTCCCCTCGGCGAGAATGGCCGCCACGCGGCGCAGGAGCTCGTCGCGGCCCAGTCGCGTGTATGCGGCCCCCTGCCCCTTGAGAAACCCCTCGATCTCTTCCGGCGTGAACGACGGACCGAGATAGGCGCCCTTCATGGCATCTCTCCCCGGCGTCACCCGGCGCGGCTGCTTGCAGTAGCGGTGCCAAATGAGCTGTGCGACGCCGAGCGCCCCGCCCGCGTCGCCGGCGGCGGGCTGGATCCACAGGCGCTTGAACGGTCCCTCGCGCAACAACCGCCCATTCCCGACGCAGTTGAGCGCCACGCCGCCCGCGAGGCAAAGGTTGTCGAGTTCGGTCTCCCGGTGCACGGTGCGCGCCATGCGGAGCATGATCTCCTCGCACACTACCTGCACGGAGCGGGCGAGATCCATCTCCCGCTGGGTCAGGTGCGTCTCCGGAACTCGCGGCGGACCTCCGAACAGCTCGTCGAAGGCCCCGTTCGTCATCGTGAGGCCGGTGAGATAGTTGAAATACTTTTGGTTGAGCGTGAACGAGCCGTCGTCCCGCAGGTCGATCAGGTGGCGATAGATGCGATCCACATACTTGGGCTCACCGTAGGGGGCGAGCCCCATCACCTTGTACTCCCCGGAGTTGACCTTGAAGCCGGTGTAGTAAGTAAACGCCGAGTAGAGCAGCCCGAGCGAATCGGGCCAATGGAGCTCCTTCAGGATCTTCAGCTCGCTGCCGCGGCCCACCCCGAACGAAGCGGTTGCCCACTCCCCCACGCCGTCCATCGTGAGGATGGCCGACTCCTCGAACGGTGACGGGAAGAAGGCGCTCGCCGCATGCGATTCATGGTGCTCGGCGTAGAGAATCTCCCCCTCGTAGTCCAGCGCATCCCGGAGCTGTCGGTCGAGATAGAGCTTCTCCTTCAGCCACAGCGGCCCCGCCATCCCAAACGAACGAAACCCGCGCGGCGCGACGCCGAGATACGTCTCCAGGATGCGCTCGAACTTGAGCAACGGCTTGTCGTAGAACCCCACATAGGCGAGGTCCGCCGCGGTGACCCCGGCGGTGCGCAGGCAGTACGCGGTGGCGTGCTTGGGGAACCGCTCGTCGCCCTTCTTCCGTGAAAAGCGCTCCTCCTGTGCGGCGGCGACGATCTCGCCGTCGCGCAGCAGGCAGGCGGCGCTGTCGTGATAGAAGGCCGAGATCCCGAGAACGTGCTGGGGCGTCATGGGGCTCCCTGCTCGCAAGTTCCGTTCTGTTAGAACCGAGCCGGCGCCGCCAGCAGCGGAGCGCGATGGCATAAGAGGTGTGGTGCGCCCGCAACGCCCTGGGGGCTACCGCCGGAGCACTCCGGTCACCCGCCCGCCCTGGTCGACCGTGTAAATGGGAAGGTGCACGATGTCGTTTTCCAAGCGCACCGCCGCCTCGGGACCGAGGCGCAGCGAGAAGATGTGCGAATACGGCTCCGCCACCGACTGGTCCACGATGTACCCCTCGTCGGCCATGGACGCGATGGTGAGTACGCTCAACGGGTTCGCGACCCCCAGATTGAGGACGCCGGTCATCAGCTCCGGACCAAACACCGACTCCCGCCAGTGCCCGTCGGCCGTGCCCGGACCGCCGGTATTCTCAACCGGGACTTTGGCACCGCCCGTGTAGCTCGTGCCCCCGATGCTGTCGAAGACAAAGAGCGAGCGCGGCCCCGTCAGGTGGGGGTCCGTGCCGCCGGACCACGTGGCCCCCGACAGCAGGCCCAACCCGAGGTGCAAAGAATCCGTGGTAGTGGAATCCCAGATGGTGCCGAACCCCAGCACATGCCCCATCTCGTGGAGGATGACGGGCAGGAACTGACCGTTCGACTCGAGGGTCGCGACATCCGCCGTGTCGAAGTGCATGATCCCGACGATGGGGAGCAGGCTCGGCAGCCGGACGAAGCAGGGGCCCGCCTGGCCCAGGATCTTGCCAGGCCCGTCGATCGCGTCGAGCGTTACGAAGATGACGATGTCGTCCACTGTCTCGTTCATGGCCGGCGAGTTGCTGCCGCACTGCCCGGCCGTGACGTTGAGGGTGATGTTGGGAATGTCCCCCGTGATGATGCGCCGCCAGTGCGTCACCACGTTGTCGAACACGGCCTTCCGGCTAGCGGAGACGTTCGAGAGGTAGCGCAGCACGATGTTGAAGGCCGAAAGCACGACATTGACCGGCACGTTGGCGGACAGGCTCCCGGACGTGGCGGCGATCTGCGTCGTGCCGTTGCCGCCGGACGTCACGAGGCCGCTCGCGGAGACCTTGGCGACGCCCGTGTCCCCCGTCGACCAGGTCACGATGGCGTTGGCGATGGCATTCCCGTTCTGATCCTTGACCGTCGCGGTGAGCTGCTGCGTCGCGCTCTTGACGGAGAAGTCGAGGGACGACGGGGAGATAGTGATGGTCTGGGGGATGGCGGCATCGGTGCTTTTCTTGCACGCGCCGAAGGCGATGAGACTTGCCGCGAGGGCGATCGTCGAACGGCGACCGGACATGAAAAGGGTCATGGGCTCCTGCCGAGCAAAGGGATCGAGGGTGAGAACAACGTACGGGGGCCCGCGCGGCCCAGCAAGTAAATCGTGCGTTTCTGCGACGACAGGCGCCGTGACGGGGCGCACACCCCCTTCATGATCGCCCGATCGTCTCGTCGAATAGCCGCTGAATGCGGCGGTACTCGTCCACCCAGCTGTCGTTACGCCGGAACCCGTGCGCCTCCACCGGATACACCGCGACCTCCCAATTGGTCTTGCCGAGCTCGATCAGCCGCTGGACGAGCCGGGCCGTATCTTCGAAGTGGACGTTGTCGTCCACCAGGCCATGGCAGATGAGCAGGCGGCCACGCAGCCCCTCCGCGAAGTAGATCGGAGACGACCGCCGATAAGCGACCGAGTCGGTCTGGGGCTCGTTGAGGATCGCGGCCGTGTAGGGATGGTTGTAGTGCGCCCAGTCGGTGACCGGCCGGAGCGCGGCGCCGGCCGCGAACACCCCGGGCGTCGTGAACATCGCCATCAGGGTAATGAACCCGCCGTAGCTGCCGCCGTAGATCCCGATCCGCGTGGAGTCGACGTGGAGCTGGCGCACCAGCCACCGGGCGCCGTCCACCTGGTCGTCCAGGTCGGTGCCACCCATGTGGCGGTAGATGGCGGTGCGCCACGCCCGCCCGTGCCCCGCGCTGCCACGGTAGTCGAGGTCGAGCACCGTGTACCCCCGCGACATCAGGAGATGATGAAACAGGTATTCCCGGAAATAGCTCGACCACCACCTGTGCACGTTCTGCAAGTAGCCCGCGCCGTGCACGAAGATGACCGCCGCGTGGTTCGCCGCCGCGCCCGGCGGCCGGTACAGCCGCGCCGGCACGGGGGTGCCGTCGCGCGCCGGGATCATCACGATCTCCGGCTTCGACCAGGCGTAGCTCCGGAATTCCGGCGTGGTGCTCTCCGTGATCTGGCGCGGCTCTGCACCCCTCCCCGCATGGCTCGACTGTAGGAACAGCTCGGGGGGATGGTTCGCCGTCGAGGCCAGCACCGCGAGCGTCGCGCCGTCGGGCGAGATCACCGCGTCCTGCCGCCCTTCGGCCGCGGTCAGCTGGACCTTCTTTCCCGTCGCGGGGTCGAGCGACCAGACGTGCACCTGTCCGAAGTCGCCTTCGTTGGTGTGGAGGTAGAGGGACTTGCGATCGGGCGCGAGCTGGACCTGCTGCACCTCCCAGGGACCGCTCGTCAGTGCCTTAGCGGGTCCGCCGGCCGCCGCCACAAGGTAGAGATGCGCGTAGCCCGATTCTTCGCTCCCGTAGAAGAGGGTCTCGCCGTCGGCGACCCAGCCGGCGGCGAACTCCCCGAGCCAGCCGCCCAGCGGCCCGCCGAGCCACGCGTCGTCGTGCAGGTGCGCCACGGCCCGGGTGGCGAGGGAGGGCAAGTCCACCACCACGATCCACGCGTCTTCCCCGTTGATCGTCGAGGCGCGCACCAGCGCGTGGCGGCCGTTCGGAGATACGGAAAGGCCCACGACGTCCCGGTCGCCGGTCCCGGCGGCGGAATCCACCCACGTCACCTTGCCCGTGGCGACCTCGATCAGCGCGGCTCTCTGGCGCGCCTGCGCGTCCCCCACCTTGGTGCGCAGCTGCCGGGTCTCGACGTACCCCGACTGGGTCACCCACACCGGCATCACCGCCGCGCGACCTTCCAGGGAGTCACCGCGCGCGCGCTCGGTGACGGTGGCCAGCACGAAGTCACCGCGCGGCGACACCTCGAGCCGAGACGCGCTCTGGCGCTCCGCGAGCCAGAATGGCCGCGCACCCGTCGTGTCGGTGTCGGCGCGGAATCTCTCCTCGGCCACCTGGCGGCGGATGAAATCGAACAGCTCGCGCTGCTGGTCCCGCAGAAATTTCTTCTCACCCACCGGCTCCACCAGCCCCTTGGGGACTGAGCCGCGGCGGATGTCGGTGAGCTGCCGCTCGCCGCCGTCGCCGAGCGGGAGCGCCCACGCATTCCCATCGCGCGTGAAAAACACCGTCCGCCCGTCGGCTGACCAACCGGGCGCCGACTCGGTTGCCGGCGTCTGCGTGAGACGCCGCTTGACTCCGCCGCGCTCGACCCGCCAGAGATCCCCCTTCAGCACCACCACCTCACGCGCCCGATCGGGCGACCAGGCGCCGTCAGCCATCGCGATCGTGTCGACCGCGAAACGCGGCAGCCGCTCGGCAGCCGGAATCGCGCCAGCACCCGCGACCACGCGGTAGTCCTGATCGAGCGTGTCCACCCCGGGGCGGCGCCAGCGGAAGTAGACGTAGCGGCCGTCGGCGGAGAACCGCACATTGGATGGAGCCGTGCCGACGAGGTCCGGGCCGCGCATGATGTTCTCGACGGTCAGCTGGACTGGGGGGGGGGGGGGGGCCCGCCCGCCGCCGCCGCCGCCCCCCCCCCGCCCGCCGCGGGCGGCCCGGCCCCCCCGCGGGGCGGCGGGCCGGGGGGGGGGGGCGGGCGGCGGCGGCGGGGGGGGGGGGGGGGGGGGGGGCGGGGGGGCGCGCGGCGGCCCCCCCCCTTCCAGCGGACCGTCGAGAACATCATGCGCGGCCCGGACCTCG
>JBGOUQ010000005.1:0-135918 GCA_041477065.1 Gemmatimonadota bacterium | reverse complement strand
CTTCGCCCCCCGCCCCCCCTGGGGGGGGGGGGGTGGGGTTGGTTGGGGGGGGCTTTTTTTCGGGCCTGTGCCGGCCCCCCGGGGGTCCGTTTTGGGGGGGGCGCGGGCCCCGGCCCCCCCCCCCCCCCCCCCTCCTCACTTCCGGCGGGCAGCGAGGCGAAGCGGTCTTACGTGCGCGGCATGTTCACCGCGGTCGCGCCGCGTTACGACTTCCTCAACCATCTCCTGAGCCTCAACGTAGACCGCCGCTGGCGTCGGGCCGCCGTGGCCCGGCTCGGCTGGGAGGCGAGACCTGACGGCGTGTATCTCGACCTGTGCGCCGGCACGCTCGACCTTGCGGTCGCGCTAACGCGCGCGACGGGGTTCCGAGGTCGCGTGCTGGGCGCCGACTTCGTGGTCCCCATGCTCGCGCGGGGGAAAGGCAAGGCCGCCCGCGCCGTGCCCGTCGCGGCCGACGCGCTGGCGTTGCCGTTTCCCGACGCCTCGTTCGACGGCGCCCTCGTCGGCTTCGGCATCCGCAACCTCGTCGATCTCGACGCCGGCATCCGCGAGGCCGCCCGCGTCCTCAAGCCCGGCGCCCGTTTCGTGGTGCTCGAGCTCTCGACGCCCCGCTTCGAACCGCTGCGTGCGGCCTACCTCTTCTACTTCCGCCGCGTGTTGCCGGCCATCGGCCGCGCGGTGTCGAAACATACGGACGCCTATACCTACCTGCCAGAGTCGGTGCTCGCGTTCCCCGATCCCGACGCCCTCGCCGCGCGGCTCGCGCGCGGCGGATTCCGGGACGTAGGCTACGACCTGCTGACCGGCGGGATCTGCGCGGTGCACCATGGCGCTCGATAACCTCCGCGCCTTCCTCGGCGCCATCGATGCGACGGGCGAGCTGGCCCGCGTCGGGCGACCGGTGTCGGTGGATAAGGAGATCACCGAGATCGCCGACCGCTGTATGAAATCGCCGGCCGGCGGTCCCGCGCTGCTGTTCGAGCGGCCCACGCTCCTCGCCGGCGGCGCGTCCCGGTTCCCGGTCGCCGTCAACCTGTTCGGCTCCGAGCGCCGGATGGCGCTGGCGTTGGGCGTGGAGCGTCTGGACGAGGTGGGAGAGCGCATCGCCGAGCTGCTCAACCTGAAGATCCCCGATGGGCTGTTTGGAAAACTCGCCATGCTCCCCAAGCTCGCTCAAGTGGCGAAGTTCCCGCCCAAGACCGGCGCCCGGCCCCCCTGCCAGGAGCTCGTGCTGCAGGGGAGCGACGTGGACCTGTCGCGCTTTCCGGTCCCGGTGTGCTGGCCGGAGGACGGGGGACCCTACATCACCCTCCCGGGCGTCATCACCCGGGATCCGGCGTCGGGGGTCCGCAACGTGGGCATGTATCGCATCCAGGTGCTCGGGAAGGCCGAGCTGGCGATGCACTGGCAGCGCCACAAGGTGGGGGCGGCGCACTGGCGCGCCATGGCCGCGCGGGGCGAGACCATGGCGGTGGCGATCTCGATGGGCGGGGACCCCGCCAGTATCTACGCCGCCTCGGCGCCGCTGCCGCCGACGATCGACGAGTACTTGTTCGCCGGGTTCCTCCGCAAGGAGCCGGTGCGACTCGCCAAGGCCGTCACGAGCGACCTCGAAGTGCCGGCCGAAGCCGAAATCGTGCTCGAAGGCTACATCGATCCACGCGAAGACCTCGTGCTCGAAGGGCCGTTCGGGGATCACACGGGGTTCTACTCCCTCGCCGATTACTATCCGAAGGTGCACGTCACCGCGATCACGATGCGGAGCGAGCCGATTTGGCCGCATACCATCGTAGGCCGGCCGCCCATGGAAGACTACTGGCTCGGTCACGCGACCGAGCGGATCTTCCTGCCGCTGCTCAAGGTCACGCTTCCGGAGATCGTGGAGCTCCATATGCCCGCCGAGGGGATCTTCCACAACCTCGTGTTCGTGAGCATCGACAAACAGTTTCCCGGCCAGGCCTACAAAGTGATGAACGGTCTGTGGGGGCAGGGGCTGATGTCCCTCGCGAAGGTGATCATCGTCGTGGACCGGGACGTGAACGTGCGCGATCCCAAAGAAGCGTGGTGGGTGGCGCTGAACCACATCGACCCCGAGCGCGACGTGCGCTTCTCGATGGGGCCGATCGACGTGCTGGACCACTCGAGCCGCGGGTTCACCTACGGTTCCAAGATGGGCATCGACGCCACGCGCAAGTGGAAGGAAGAGGGCTTCACGCGCGAGTGGCCGAGCAAGATCGTGATGGACGCGGTGACGAAGGCCAAAGTGGACGCGATGTGGAGGGAGCTTGGCATCGAGCTCTGAGGTACGGGAGGGACAGACGCTCGCGGGGGAGTCCCTCTTCGTCCGCTACGCCAATTTCGTTCGCCTGCCGCATACCGTGTTCGCGCTGCCGTTCGCGCTGCTGGGCGTCGTGGCGGCGTCGTGGCGCACGCCGGTCACGTGGCGCGCGCTGGGGCTCGTGGTTCTGGCGTTCACGGCGGCGCGGTTCGTCGCGATGGGGTTCAACCGGATCGCCGACCGGGAGCTCGACGCCCGGAACCCGCGCACGCGCGCGCGCGAGCTTCCCGCGGGGCGGCTCACCCTGACGCAGGCGTGGGCCGCGGTGGTGGTCGCGGCCGCGGTGTTCGTGTGGGCCGCCTGGGCGCTGAATCCGCTGTGCTTCGCCCTCTCGCCGATCGCCCTCGCCGTCGTGACCGTGTACAGCTACGCCAAGCGCTTCACTTGGTGGTCGCATCTCTGGCTCGGCTTCGGGGACGCGATCGCCGGCCCCGCGGGCTACCTCGCCGTCTCGGGCCGGTGGAGCGAGCCGTGGTGGCTGCTGTTGGTGCTCGCGGCGGCGGTGACGTGCTGGGTCGGCGGGTTCGATGTGTTCTACGCCCTCCAGGACGAACGCTTCGACCGGGCCGAGGGGCTGCACTCCGCGGTCGTGCGGTTTGGGCAGGCGCGCAGCATCGCCCTGGCCAAGATGCTGCACGGAGTGACGCTCCTGGCCCTGGTGGCGTTCGGACTCGGTGCCCGGCTCGGCGCGGCGTACTACGGCGGCGTGGCGGTCGGCGCGGTGCTGATCGCGTGGGAGCACCGGCTGGTCAAGCCGGGGGATCTGTCGCACCTCAACGCGGCGTTCTTCACGGCCAACGGGATCGTGAGCATCGTGGTGTTTCTGGGAGCGCTTGTGGACCGGGTGACATGACAATGCGGAATGCGGAGTGCGGAGTGCGGAATGGCTAGGCGAGGTCGATCCCGTGAGGGCCAAGAGCGCACGCCCGTGGATCGACCTTCCAAGTCGATTCCGCATTCCGCATTCCGCACTCCGCGGTCTCCACCTCCGCCCCGCCCCCCGGCGCATCCCAAGCGCTCCTTCACACCCAACCGCCGCGGGCGCTAGTGGACCAGCTCCCCGTCATTCTCGCCATCACCGGCGCTTCCGGCGCGCCGTACGCCGTCCGGCTGCTCGAGGTGCTCGCGATGCACCAGGTGCCCACGTGGCTGCTGATCTCGAGCCACGGCTGGCGGCTGCTCACCGAGGAGTGCGGCATCACGGACGACCGCGAGCTGAAAAAGGCCACGGGCGGCGACTGGGCGAGCGTCCGCGTGTTCGATGACAAGGACCGCGGTGCCGAGCCCGCCTCGGGATCCGCGCGCACGGCCGGCATGGTGATCTGCCCCTGCTCGATGGGGACGGTGGCGGCGGTGGCGCACGGCACGAGCCGTTCCCTGATCGAGCGCGCGGCCGACGTGGTACTCAAAGAGCGCCGGAAGCTGATTCTGGTTCCTCGCGAGACGCCGCTGTCGCTCGTGCACCTGCGGAACCTCACTCTGGCGACCGAGGCGGGCGCGCTCGTGCTGCCTGCCGCGCCCGGGTTCTATCACAGGCCGCAGCAGGTGCGGGACCTCGTCGATTTCATCGTCCAACGCGTCCTCGACCACCTGGAGGTGGACGTGGCCCTGGTGAAGCGGTGGACGAGGGAGTGACCGGGTGGCCGTTGGGCGTATATTGCGAGCAACGGAGGATCACCATCATGAAGCGGCTGCTGTTCGTCCCTATCGGGCTCTGTTTCGCCGTCGCCTGCGCCGAGCACTCGGCGAGCGGGCCGGTCGAGTTGACGTTCACGAACCTGGGGGTACCCGGCCTGGTCCAACGCGTGCGGCTGAGCAAGGGCACCGTGATGCCTGGGGAGGTGCTCGAGATCCGTTCCGTGATCACGAACCGAGGCTCCACGCCTGTTCCGGTGCAGCCCACTTGCCTCGTCAAGCTCTATCTCCAGGGCGTGCAATTCGAGGGCCCCCCCCCCCCGGTATGCAACCTGGCGCTGCCGAATATGGCTATCGCCCCCGGCGACTCCATCGTGACGGTGATGACGACGTCCGCGGTGCTGTCGGGGCCGGGGGAATACACGCTCGGTGTCGGGCAGCTGTCCAACCCTCTCTACTTCGCCCCGGTGCCGCTCCAGATCATGGGGATGGGCGACGGGATGATGATGATGTAGAGGCGGGGCCACCGGATAGTGCGTCTCGGCGTCATCTCCGATACTCACGGTCTCCTGCGTCCTGAGGTGTTCGACGTCTTCAAGGCCGTGGACCACATCCTCCACGGGGGGGACGTCGGGTCCTCGAAGCTGCTCGTGGAGTTGGAGGCGCTGGCGCCGGTCACCGCGGTCTACGGCAACACCGACGACGCGGGCCTGCGCCGCACGCTGCCCCAGGTGGCGCACGTGCAGCTGGACGACTTCGACGTGGTCGTCACGCACGGCGACCAGTTCGGCAGGCCCACGCCGGCCAAACTCCACGAGGCGTTTCCCCGCGCCGAGATTCTCGTCTACGGGCATACGCACCGGCCGCTGCTCGAGCTGGTCGACCGGACGGTGACGGTGATGAACCCGGGCGGCGCGGGGCCGAAGCGCTTCGGGTTGGCCCCCTCGGTGGGCATCATGGAGCTGGAGCCGGGGATTCCGCCGCGGGGGCGCCTCGTGATGCTCCGGGACTAGGGTGGCCATGCTCGGATCCCTCTCCTCTTTTCGATTGCCGCTCTTGCTGCTCGGCGCGGCGATCGTCGCCGGTCTCGTCATCATCAAGGCGCGCCACCCGAGCCTCGAGGACGCGCACATCAAGGAATGCCGCGCCATGTATCAGGCGGCACACTCGGCGATGGACAGCCTTCTCGTGGACACCTATACGTTCGTGAGCGAGAACCCCCGCGGCGTCACCACGTGCGAGCGGTACCGCGTCGGCGGTCGGATCTAGCGGTCACCGGCTCGCGCGCCATGCCCGGCATCTTCCACGACTTCCCGATCGCGGTCCCACCGGCCGCGGTATTCCAGGCCGTCAGCACCCCCCAGGGGCTCGACCGGTGGTGGACCAAGGAGTCTTCCGGAGAACCCAGACCAGGTGCCGAGTACCAGCTCGGGTTCGGGCCGCCGTACGACTGGCGGGCGCGGGTCAGGCGATACGCTCCGCCCAAACTCTTCGAGCTCGAGCTGGTGCGCGCCTCGGACGATTGGCTCGGCACCCGGGTCGGGTTCCGGCTGACGGCAGGTGGCGGCGGCAAGGGCACGCAGGTGCGGTTCTCCCACCTCGGCTGGCCCGTGGACAACGAGCACTATCGCGTCTCCTGCTATTGCTGGGCGATGTACCTGCGGATCCTCAAGCGGTACCTCGAGCACGGCGAGTCGGTGCCGTACGAGAACCGCTTGGAGGTCTGAATCCTCTCCTGGAGGCCGTGATGGATCTCCTCTCCCGATACTGGTGGATCATTCTCTTGGCGGTAGTGATGACCGCCACGGCGATCCTGCGTTTCCGCCGGGCCCGGAAGTGAGCCCACGGGGATGGAGTTTTTCACACGCTTGCCGCAGCTTGTAGCACACCGCGTGATGGAAAGGTGGATGCGTCATGGCACGCAAGCTGTCGCTCGTCGGGGCTGTGCTGATTCTGTTCGGCTTCGGCGTCTTCGGCCTGCTGAGCGGGCTCGAGGGCCGGATGGGGGCCTTCACCCTGAGCCAGCAGGTCGTCACTTGGGGGGAGCTGCTGTACGCCGCGCTCGGCGCGGCGGCCATCGCGGCCACGCTGCGTTGGCGGCGCTACGCGCGGCCGCTGCTGTACACGTGGGGTGCGGTGGTGACGGTGTGCGCCGGGCTGGCGCCGATGGCGTGGGGTGACGTCGGTCTGGGCACGGGCGTGCTGCAGGCGCTCCCATGGGCGGCGGTGGCCGCCCTCGCCATCTGGCTGGCGACGTGGGGGATGAGCTCGTCGCCTGCCGCTCCGCCGTCTCAGTGATCGAGGACTGAGCGTCCGGCGCCGACCCCCGCGATCCTCCCAAGAGGGCATCGCGGGGGCCGGTACCGCGGGTCTCTCCTACCGGTGGATCGAGTCCACCGGCATCATCGTCACCGGCCCGTAGGTTGCGAGCGGCTTGTCGAAAGCGCTCGACTTGCCGACCACCACCGTGATCATCCGGTCGGGGTGCAGATACTTCTCCGACACCTGCCGCACCTGCTCCGGCGTCACCGCCTGGATCCCCTTCAGGTAGAGATCGAACCAGTTGGCCGGGAGGCCGTCCGCGGCGTACTGCAGCTGCTGGCCGACGATCTGACCCGCGTTCTGGAAGCGGAACACGAACGAATTGACCTCGTTGTCCTGCGCCAACTTCACGTCCTGGGCCGTCACGGGCTCGCGGGCCATCGAGCCGACGATGGTCCGCATCAGGCCGAGCGCGGCGACGCTCTTCTCGGCGCGCACCTGCGCGCCGGCGAAGAACACATCTTCGCGCTTGGTGTCGGAGCCCCAGTTGCTGAACACGCTGTAGGCGAACCCGGAATCGCTGCGCACGCGCTGCAGCAGCCGCGAATTGAATCCGCCGCCGCCGCCCAGCAGGAAGTCCGCCACCTGCGCGGCGAAGTATTCGGGCGTGTTGCCTACCCGGATCCCGCCGGCGTGGCCCATCCGGATGTTCGTCTGGTTGACATCCTTTTCGATCAACACCGTCTTGGGCCCCTGCGCCAGCACGAGCGGCGGGATCGGCCGCAGCCCCGCCGGGCATTTGCCCCAGCCGCGGAACAGCGATTCGAGCTTGGCGAGCAGGTCCTTCTCGACGAAATCCCCGGAGACCCCGACGAGGAAGTTGTCGGGGCAGAAGATGCGCTGCTGCACCCACCGGAACCGGTCCGGCGTGAAGCCCGCGATCTCCGCCGGGGTCACCTGCGTGCGCCCGATCGGGTGGTCGCCCATGAGGATCTGATTCCAGGCGCGGCCCAACACCGATCCCGGCTGGTCGTTCCGCCGGCGCCAGCTCTCCTGCTGCTGTGCCGCCGTGATCCGGACTCGGGAGCTGTCGTTGCGCGGATTGCGCAGCATGTCGAAGGAGAGGTCGAGCAGCTGATCGCGGTAGCGCGACAGCCCCGACAGGGAGGCGTTGCTGGTCTCGTTGCCCGTCGAGAAGAAGACGCTCAAGGCGTAGAACTCGATCACCTTGTCCACCGAATCTGGCGAGAGCCGCGTCGTGCCGCCGGTGCGCAGCAGGTTGTCGGCCTGCCACCCGACGCCCCAGAGAGAGTCGGGCAGATTCCCCACGCCGACCTTGGAGATGATCTCGACGTCGAGCAGCGGGAGGGCGTGGTCCTCGAGCAGGTACACCGGCACGCCGTTGGAGAGCGTCACCCGCTTGGCGGTTGGAGGATTGAAGCGCAGCGGCGCGTACTGGAGCGCCTGGATTTGCGCCCGCGTGTCCGGGGCCGGGGCCTGCTGGGCGCCGGCTGGAACGGTGGCGAGCCACAGCGCGCCGAAGAGCATGGTGGTGCGCATTAGTTGGTCCCTCCCGCGGCGGGCTTGGCCGGCCGGACCAGCGTGGCCACGGTCCGGTTGTTCCGGTCGAAATAGATCTTGGCGACCCGCTGCACGTCGGCCGCGGTCACCCGCGCCTGCGCCGCCTGGTCGCGAAACGTCTGGCGCCAGTCGTACCACAGCGCCTCACTGTTCGACAGCTGGAAGGCGAGCCCGAAGTTGTCTTGCAGCCGCTGCACACCGCTCGCGTCGAGCTGGTTGCGGACCCGCTGCAGCTCCGCCTCGCTCGGCGGCTCGCGTTGAATCCGCTCGAGCTCCTCGTAGATGGCGGCCTCGCATTCCTGGGTGGTGTGGGGCGCGATCGGGATGGCGGTGAACGAGAAGAGCCGCGGGTAAAGCTGGCCCGGGCCCATGCCGGCGAAGACTGCCGTCGCGATCCGGTCCCGGATGATCATCCGCTGATACAGCCGGGACGTCCGCCCGCCGGTCAGGACGGCCGACAACACCGCCAGCGCCGGCGCGTCGGGATGGCGCGCGCCCGGCGCGTGGTAGCCGACCAGAACCTGTGGATTGGCATCGAACTCCACGTCGATGCGCCGCTCGCCGCGCTGCGGCGGCTCCTGCGTCACGACTGGACGGTGCGGCTCCCCCGCCGGGATGTCGGCGAAGTACTTGTCCGTCCACGCCGCGATGGTATCCACGTCGATGTCGCCGACGATCGCCACGACCGCGTTGTTGGGGCCGTAGAAGCGCTTGAAGTATTCGGTCGCCGCCTGGCGGTCCACCGTCTGGATCTCGCTCGCCACGCCGACCACGGGCCGTCCGTAGGGGTGCGCCCGGAACGCCGCCGCGAGGAATTCCTCGCGCAGCAGGCCGCCCGGCTGGGTCTCGACCCGCAGCCGCCGTTCCTCCAGCACGACCTCACGCTCGGAGTAGAACTCGCGCAGCACGGGGTTCCTGATCCGGTCGCTCTCCAGGACGAACCACAGCTTGGTCCGGTTGGACGGCAGGGCGAAGAAATAGTTGGTGACGTCGTTGCCGGTTGAGGCGTTGAGGTTCTGTGCGCCGTTCTCGGTGAGAATGCGGTCCAGCTCGTTGCTCACGACGTACTGCCGGGCCGAGTCCTCCAATGCCTTGAGGCGGTCGCGCAGCCGCCCGAGCAGAGCGCTGTCGACCATGGCGCCCTTGCGATACTCCGCGGTGAAGGAGTCCGCCACCGCGTCGATGCGGGGGAACAGCGCCACTTCCGCCGCGTAGTTCTTCGTGCCGACGCTATGCGTGCCCTTGAACAGCATATGCTCGAACAGGTGAGCCGTCCCGGAGATCCCCGTCCACTCGTCCACGCCGCCGGCGCGGAAGTGGGTCACGAAGGAGACCGTGGGGGCGCCGGGGCGGCGCAGCAGCAGGAACGTCATGCCGTTGGAGAGTACGTGCTTGACGACGGGCAGCCGCTCGCCGGGCGTCTGCTCCTGGGCCGGCAGTGGTGACGCCAGCGTGAGCAGCGCGGTGAGACCGATCAACATCCTCATAGTGGAGCCTCGTGGTACCGGAGAAGGAAGGAAGGAAGGTAACCCTAGCGCTGGCAGGTCGCACAGAGGGTTGTGGCCCGCAGGTCGATCGCGTGCGTGGTCACGAGGCGCCGCCCGCAGCGGACGCACGGCTCGCCGCCGCGCCCATAGACCTGGAGCTCGAACTGGAACCGGCCCCGCTCCCCGGTGCCCGTGCGGTAGTCGCGCACGGTGGTGCCGGAGGATTGCACGGCCCGCTCCAGAACGTCCCGCACGGCCGCGTGGAGCGCCGCGAACTCCTCGAGCGAGAGCTTCGCCGTCGGCTTCGACGGGTCGATCCCCGCCTGGAACAATGCCTCGTTCGCGTAGATGTTGCCCACCCCCGCCACGCGGCGCTGGTCCATGATCGCCTTCTTGATCGCGGTGCGGGTGCCGGCGAGCCGCTCGGCGAATACGAAGGGCGTGAAGGTCTCCTCCAGCGGCTCGGGGCCGATCCGGTTGGTGTAGGCGATCCAGCCCTTCTCGTCGAGCAGCCACACGGTGCCGAGCCGTCGCACGTCGCGATAGACGAATCGCCGGCCGTCTTCGAGCGTGCAGGTGAGAACCGCATACTTCGCCTCGGCTCGGCTCAGCGCGCGGTCGTGGACGACCAGCGAGCCGGTCATACGCGGCTGAATGACCAGCCGGTGCTCGCTCGCGAGGCGGAACACGGCGTGCTTCGCGCGCCGGCTCACCTCCTCGAAGGCGTTGCCCCGCAACGTGCGGAGCAGGCGGGGCTTGGAGACCTGGCGCAGCACGTCGGTCTTCGCGAGCCTGGCACTCACGATCTTGAATCCCTCGAGCCGGGGCGCGAGCTCCCGGACGATCGTCTCGACTTCAGGCAGCTCCGGCACGGCGGATCTCGCGCCAGGCGATATCCCGGCGCCATGTCTTGCCCTCGAATGCAATGCGCTCGCACGCCGCGGCGCTGCGCCGCGCGGCCTCCGCCACAGTGGTCCCGAGCGCGGTGACGTTGAGGACGCGGCCACCGGCGGTTCGTAGCACACCGGCGTCATCCCGTGCGGTCCCGGCGTGAAACACCAGCACATCGGGGCCGAGGTCGGCGGGTAGGGTGATGGCGGCGCCTTTCTCCGGGGCGTCGGGGTAGCCGCGCGCGGCGAGCACTGTAGTGACCGCCGCGCGCGTCGCCGGCAGCGCCGATCCATCCGGCAGCGCCGATCCATCAGGAGAGGGCCGCCAGCGGCCGCCGGCGATCTCGATGAGATGGCGCGTGGAGCCGCGGGGAAGCACGGGCAGGATCGCCTGCGTTTCCGGGTCGCCGAAGCGGCAGTTGAACTCCAGCACGTACGGAGTTCCGTCGGCGGCGATCATCAAGCCGGCGTACAGGACCCCCGTGTAGGGCGCACCGCACGCGGCCATCTCGCGGAGCGTGGGCTCGAAGACCACCCGGCGAACCTTGTCGAGCAGGGCGGGGGTGCCGAGGCTCACCGGGCAGTAGGCGCCCATGCCGCCGGTGTTGGGACCGGTGTCGCCCTCGCCTAGGCGCTTGTGGTCCTGCGCGGGGGGGAGGATCACGAGGCGCTCGCCGTCGGTGAGAGCGAGCACGGACAGCTCCTCGCCTTCGAGAAACTGCTCGATCACGATCTCGCGGCCGGCATCGCCGAGCCGCCCGTCGGCGAGCATGGCGCGCGCGGTCGCGGCGGCTTCCGCGCGGGTGGCGCACACGACGGCGCCTTTGCCCGCGGCGAGGCCCGACGCTTTCACCACGAGCGGCTCGGCGTGGGTCCGGATGTGGGCGAGCGCCCCATCCAACGTGGTGAAGGTGCGGCTCGCGGCGGTGGGCACACCGGCGGAGGCCATCACCTCCTTGGCGAACGCCTTCGAGGCCTCGAGCCGGGCGGCGGCGGCGCACGGTCCGAACGCCGCTGTTCCGGTGGTGCGCAGCGCGTCGGCGAGGCCCGCGGCGAGCGGGGCCTCGGGACCGATGATGGTCAGGTCGACGGCGTGGTGCCGAACCGCGGCGACGAGCTCATCCAGCGCGGTGGCGGGGATCGGGAGGTTGGTGCCGAGGGTGGCGGTGCCGGGATTGCCGGGGGCGGCGAACAGAGTCGCGGCGGGGTCGTCGCGATGCAGCGCCCAACAGAGCGCGTGCTCGCGTCCGCCCCCGCCGACGACCAGAACTCTCACTTCTTCTTAAGTGCGTCCGAGAACGCCTGGGCCGCCCGCTTGGCGGAGTCGACCACGTCGTTGACCACGGCTTTGGCTTCCTTCATGTAGTGCTCGCGCGCTTCGTCGAGATCCTGTTCGACGGGCCGTTTCTCGGCGTCGGGGCCACGGCGCGTGTACTCCCCGCGCAGAATGCGGTCGTAGGCGCCTCCCTCGATCCAGCGCTGCAGCTCGGCGGCGCGAATGGTGTTGAACGGATGCGTCCGGCCCAGCACGCCGAGGATCTTGAAGATGCGGTCGAGCGCCCCGCCGCTTTCCTCGTACTCCTTGGCCTGCACGAGAAAGGCGTTCAGGTCCATCTGCGTCATGTCGCCGCCGCCGGCGAACTTCAGGTTGACGCGGAGCGAGGCGGTCGGGTCCTGGCATGCGAGCAGGCCCGCTCGGTCGGACGACAGCTCGCTCTTGCGGAACCACTCGAGCAGCGCGAGCTGGATCGGCAGGATGGCGATGCCGGCGAGGAACGGCAGCGCCGACAGGCTCACGTTGAGAAGCAGCACGAGCAGGGTGTGGTAGAGGGCGTGCCCGCTCATCACGTGGCCCAGCTCGTGGCCGAGCACGTTCCGGAGCTCGTCGTCGTCGAGCAGCTTCAGGGTGCCCGAGTTGATGACGATGAACGGCCTGTCCATGCCGAACGCGCCGGCGTTGGCGAACGGCGTCTGCGAGACGAACAGCTCGGGGCGCACCGCCCAGTCCATCGAGGTGAGCACCTCGGTGTAGAGCGCGTTGAGGCGCGGGAACTGGAGTGGGCCGACCCGGACGGCGTCGGCTTGAAAGATCAGCCGGATCCCCGGCTCGCCGATGAAGCCGTAGACCTTCTTCAAGACCTCGTCGAAGCCCGGCACCGATCGCAGCGTCTGGAGCGCGGCGCGGTCGGCGGGGTGCTCCCAGCTGACCGGGGCGATCTGCGTGAGAATCTTGCGGGGCCGCGCGGCGGGCAGCCCGGAGGTGGCGTCAGTCATCGTTGTCTCCCGTGGGGATACCCCCACTACGCCCCGCGCGGGGCGGGGTTTCGGGTATCAGCTCGCCGCGAGCGCCTGGTCGAGGTCGGCGACGAGGTCCTCGACGTCTTCGATGCCCACCGACAGCCGTACGAGACTGTCGGTGAGGCCCATCTTCTTGCGCAGCGCCGGCGGCACGCTCGCGTGTGTCATCGTCGCGGGATGGCCGATCAGGCTTTCCACGCCGCCCAGCGACTCGGCGAGCGCGAAGATCGCGGTCCGCTCGACGAAGCGCCGGGCGCGCGCCGCGTCGCCGAGCTCGACGCTGAGCATGCCGCCGAATCCCTGCATCTGGCGGCAGGCCAGGTCGTGCTGCGGGTGCGCGGGCAGTCCCGGATAATACACCTGCGCGACTTTGGGATGGGTCGTGAGCCACTGGGCGATGCGGCGGCCGCTCGCGTCGTGCTGGCGCATGCGCAGCGCGAGCGTCTTGGTGCCGCGCAGCGCCAGCCAGCAGTCGAACGGCCCGGGCACCGCGCCCGAGCCGTTTTGAATGAAGGCGATCCGGTCCGCCAGGGCGTCGCTGGTCAGCACCAGCAGTCCGCCCACCATGTCGCTATGACCGTTCAAGTACTTCGTGGTGGAGTGCAGGACGATATCCGCGCCGAAGCCGAGCGGCCGCTGGAAGCAGGGGGTGGCGAAGGTGTTGTCGACCACGAACAGCGCGCCGGCGCTCCGCGCGATCTCGCCCGCCGCCGCCAAGTCGCACAACCGCATCATCGGATTGGTCGGCGTCTCGGCGTAAATCATCTTGGTGTGCGGCGTCACCGCGGCGGCGATCTCTTCGGTGACTCCGCCGTCGACAAAGGTGAACGTCAAGCCGAGGCGCGCCCAGATGTGGGTCATCTGGCGGTGCGTGCCGCCGTATACGTTCTCGCCGCACACCACGTGGTCGCCCGCCGAGAGCAGCTTCAGCGTCGCGTCCACGGCGGCGAGTCCCGAGCTGAACGCGAAGCCGTGCCGCCCACCTTCCAGGACCGCGACGTTGCGCTCCAGCGCCTCGCGCGTGGGGTTGCGGGTGCGGGCGTATTCGTACCCCTTGTTCCGCCCCAGCCCCTCCTGGATGTACGTCGACGTCTGATAGATGGGGGTCATGACGGCGCCGGCCAGCGGGTCCGGCGCCTGCCCGGCGTGCACGGCTTGCGTGGCGAAGCGGCGGGCCAGGTCCTGGTCGAACACCTTGGTCATGGCCGGAACGTAAGGGCGCCTTCCGCATCGAGCAAGCGACCACTACGTTAGCCGGGAATGCCGCAGCCCAACGCGATGCAGTGCCTCGTGGTGGACGACGAGCCGCGACTGCGCCGGGTGCTTGTGCGTCTGCTGGAGGGGGATGGGTTCACCTGCCGCGAAGCCGGCTCCGGCGTCGAGGCGTTGGTGGCCCTTGAGCAGCAGGCGAGTCCGCTGGTCATCTCCGATCTGCGGATGCCGCAGATGGACGGCGTCACCCTGCTGCGCGAGATCGTGAGCCGCTGGCCCGACACCGCGGTCGTCATGGTCACGGCGGTCGCCGAGGTCGAGAGCGCGGTCGCCTGCCTGCAGCTCGGCGCGCTCGACTACGTGGCCAAGCCGTTCCACCTCGACGAGGTCCGGGCTCGCGTCATGCAGGCGCTCGACAAGCGCCGCCTGCTGATCGAAAACCGGAACTACCACCTGCATCTCGAAGAACGGGTGCAGCAGCAGGCGGACCGCATCGAGGAGCTGTTCCTGGGCGGCGTCCAGGCGCTCGCACAGGCGCTCGAAGCCAAGGACCCCTACCTCAAGGGACATTCGCTCCGGGTCGCCGAGTACGCGGTCGCCATCGCCGAGCAGCTCGGTCTGGGCGACGAGGCCCGGCAGACGATCGGGCTGGGCGGCCACCTCCATGACATCGGGAAGATCGGCGTGAGCGAGGAGGTCCTGCACAAGGCCGGCCGCCTCAGCGACGGTGAGTACCGCCACATCATGGAGCATATGTTGATCGGCGCGCGCATCCTCGGCCCGCTGCTCGACGACTCCCCCACCGTGATCGCCATGGTGCGCTCGCACCACGAGCGGCTCGACGGCAAGGGTCTCCCCGACGGACTCCGGGGCGACGCCATCCCGATGGAGGCGCGCATCGTCAGCGTGGCCGATGCCTTCGACGCAATGACCAGCGTCCGCCCCTACCGGCCGTCCCTCCCCGTGGAACGGGCCATCAAGGAGCTCCACACCGAAAAGGGTCTGCAGTTCGACCCCGACGCCGTCGACGCCTTCCTGCGCGCGTTCCCGGAAGTTGACCGGCTCCCGATCCCGACCCCGGACCGCCAGCCGCACCGGCATTCGACGCCCGTCGCGGAGGCGCGGCACGACTGACGCGCGTCCGATTGACGCGCCCCCGCAGCCCTTCTACGTTGCCGCCATGACCGACACCCTCATGGTCGGTGTTTCCGGCATCCGCGGCATCGTCGGCAAGGACCTGACGCCCGAAAACGTCGCCCGCTATGCGGCGGCGTTCGGCACGTGGGCCAAGAGCGGGAAAGGGGAAGGGGGAAGGGGGAAGGGGAAGGCGGCAGCCGTCGTGCTGGGCCGGGACGCCCGCATCTCAGGCCCGATGTTCGCGCACGCCGCGATCGCGGGGCTGGTGTCCGTCGGCTGCGACGTGATCGATATCGGGCTCACCACCACGCCGACCACCCAGCTCGCCGTCGAGCATCATCGCGCGGCGGGCGGGATTATTCTCACCGCGAGCCACAACCCGATCGAGTGGAACGCACTCAAGTTCATCGGTCCCGACGGCATCTTTCTTGATGCGGACGCCGGCGCCCGGGTGCAGGCGCTCGCCGCGGACGGCGGGCCGCCGCGGTCCGGCTATGGCAGCCTGGGAAGCGTCACCGCCGCCGACGGCTCGCTGGCGCGGCACGTCGCCCAGGTGCTCCGGCTGCCGGTGGTGCAGGTCGCTCGCGTGCGACGCCGGCGGTTTCGCGTTGCGCTGGACACGGTGCGGGGCTCGGGAGGGGCGGTGATGCCCGCGCTGCTCGAGCGCCTGGGGTGCCGCGTGACCGGCATCAACCTGGAGACCGACGGGCGATTCCCCCGGCCCCCGGAGCCGGTGCCCGAAAACCTGAAGCCGCTGGGCGCGTTGGTGCGCCGGACGAAGGCCGATCTCGGGATCGCCGTGGACCCCGACGTCGACCGGCTGGCCCTGGTGGACGAGCGCGGCCGGGCGATCGGGGAGGACTATACGCTGGCGTTCGCGGTGCGGGCGGTGCTCGGAAAGTCGGAAGGGCGGAAGGGCGGAAGGACGAAGCCCAAAGCGTGGGGCCCGGTGGTCTGCAATCTCTCGACCTCGCTTGTGGTCGAAGATGCGGCGCGCGACTGCGGAGCCGAGGTGATGCGCGCCCCAGTCGGAGAGGCGCACGTGGCGCGGATGATGGTCGAGACAGGGTCGCCGATCGGCGGGGAAGGCAACGGCGGCGTGATGTACCCCGCACTGCACGTCGGCCGGGATGCCCCCGTGGCGGCGGCGCTGGTCCTGACGCTCCTGGCGCGCGAAGGAGCGTCGGTGAGCGAGCTCGTCGCCGCGTCACCGCGCTACGAGATCGTGAAAGCGAAAGTCCAGCGGGGGAGCGATCTCACGGCGGTGTACGCGGCGCTGAAGCGGCGGTTTCCCGACGCCGCAGTGGACGCGCGGGACGGCCTGCGGCTCGCCTGGCCGGACCGCTGGCTGCACGTGCGGCCGTCGAACACGGAGCCGATCATCCGGCTGATCGCCGAAGCGCCGACGGGCGCGGCGGCGGGGCAGCTGGTCGAGGAAGGGCGCAAGCTATGTGCGGCATCGTAGGATACACGGGGCCCCGCCAGGGGGCGCCGCTCGTGCTGGACGGCCTGCGGCGGCTCGAATACCGCGGCTACGACTCGGCGGGGATCGCCGTCGTGGACGGCGGTCACCTGGAGGTGTTTAAGGCGCCGGGCAAGATCACGGCGCTGGAGAAGGAGCTGGGCAGCCGCATGCCGGCGGGCCACACGGCGCTGGCGCACACGCGCTGGGCCACGCACGGCGCGCCTAACACGGTCAACGCCCACCCGCACACCGACTGTGGGGGCAACATTGCCCTGGTCCACAACGGGATCATCGAGAACGCCCAGGTGCTGCGGACCGCCCTCGGGAAGCGCGGCCACGTCTTCCGGTCCGAAACCGACACGGAAGTGCTGGCGCATCTGGTGGAGGACCTGTACGGGAAGGGAACCCTGCTGGTGGACGCGGTGGCCGCGGCGCTGCGCCAGGTGGAGGGCACCTACGGGATCGCGGTGGTCTCGAGCCGGGAGCCGGACACCATCGTCGCGGCGCGGCGCGGTTCGCCGCTGCTCGTCGCCATCGGGGCCGGAGAGAACTTCGTCGCCTCGGACGCCTCGGCCGTCCTGGCGCACACGCGCTCGGTGGTCTACCTCGACGACGGAGAGATCGCGGTGGTACGCCCAGGGGACTACCGCATTCTCGACCTCGACACCGTCGAGAAGGAAAAGGCGGTCACCCGGGTGGATTGGGACCTGGCCACGATCGAGCGTGGCGGCTACGCCCACTTCATGCTCAAAGAGATCATGGATCAGCCGGAGAGCCTCCGGAACACGCTGCGCGGCCGGCTGCTCGAGGAAGAGGGCACGGTCCGGCTCGGCGGCCTCAACATCACCGACGAGGAGCTGCTCAAGATTCAGCGCATCGTGATCACGGCGTGCGGCACCTCGTGGCACGCGGCGCTGATCGGCGAGTACATGATGGAAGAGCTGGCGCGGATTCCGACCGAAGTGGAATACGCGTCCGAGTTCCGGTACCGCAACCCCATCGTGGACGAGCGGACCTTGGTGATCGGCATCTCCCAGTCGGGCGAAACGGCCGACACGCTGGCGGCGCTGCGCGAGGCCAAGCGGCGGGGCGCGCGCACGCTCGGGCTGGTGAACGTGGTGGGGAGCAGCATCGCGCGCGAGGTGGACGGCGGCGTGTACCTGCACGCCGGGCCGGAGATCGGCGTGGCGAGCACCAAGGCGTTCACCAGTCAGATCGCCGCGCTCGCCCTGCTCACGCTGAAGATGGGCCGTCTGCGGGCGCTCTCCATTCTGCAGGGACGGGAAGTGGTGCGCGCGCTGGGGCGGCTCCCGGAGCTGGTGGAGCGGGTGCTGGGGCGCGCCGCCCAAGTGGAGCAGATCGCCGAGCGGCTCGTCGGGGTGAGCAACGTGCTGTACCTGGGCCGCGGCTACAACTTCCCGGTGGCCCTGGAGGGCGCGCTCAAGCTCAAGGAGATCTCCTACATCCACGCCGAGGGCTATCCCGCCGCCGAGATGAAGCACGGCCCCATCGCGCTGATCGACGAGCTCATGCCCGTCGTGTTCGTCGCGCCGAAGGACGCTGTCTACCAGAAAGTGGTGAGCAACGTCGAAGAGGTGAAAGCGCGCGGTGGTAAGGTGATCGCGATCGTCACCGAGGGCGATACCGGTCTCGCCAAGCTCGCCGACCAGAAGATCGAGATCCCCGAGACGCTCGACCTGCTCACGCCGGTGCTCACCGTGCTGCCGTTGCAGCTGCTGGCCTACTACATCGCCGTGCGCCGGGGGTGCAACGTGGACCAGCCGCGGAATCTCGCCAAGAGCGTGACCGTCGAGTGAGGGTGGTGCTGCAGCGCGTTTCCCGAGCGGCGGTGCGGGTGGATGGGCGGACGGTCGGCTCGATCGGCACCGGGTACCTGGTGCTCGCCGGCTTCGCCCCGGCGGACACCGAGCAGACGCTCGACTGGATGGCCGAGAAGATCCTGGGCCTGCGGCTGTTCGCAGACGCGGACGGCAAAATGAACCGCGATCTTCATGAGGTGCAGGGCGGGCTGCTCGTGGTCTCCCAGTTCACCCTCTACGGCGATGCCCGCAAAGGGCGCCGGCCGAGCTTCATCGACGCGGCCCCGCCCGCCGTCGCGATCCCCCTGTACGAGCGGTTCGTGTCCATCCTGCGCGAAGGTGGGGGCGGGATCCGCGTCGAGACAGGCGAATTCGGCGCGATGATGGAGGTCGAGCTGGTGAACGACGGTCCCGTCACCCTTATCCTGGAGCGTTGACATGGTGATCCGCACCGTGCTGGCCCGCACCGCTGCCGTCATCGGGCTCCTCGTCGCGGCCGCCGTGCTCCTCGTCCTGCTCCGCTGGAACCGCACCTTCGAGGCGCCGACCCCCGCCATCCAGGCGAGCACCGACCCGGCCGTGATCGCGACCGGACGCTACCTGGCCTACGGCCCCGCGCATTGCGCCCAATGCCACGCCGGACCGGGGACGGGCCCGGCCCTCGAGCGGGGCGAACAGGTGCCGCTCGCCGGCGGGTTCGCCTTCGCCCTGCCGGTGGGCACTTTCCGGACCCCGAACCTCACGACGGACTCGGCCACCGGAATCGGCCGGCTGAGCGACGGGCAGATCGCCCGCATGCTGCGTCACGGCGTGCGGCACGACGGCCGCGCGGCCATCCCGTTCATGAATTACCACGAGCTGAGCGACGCGGACCTCTTGGCGCTGATCTCTTTCCTTCGGTCCCAGCCGCCGGTGCGCAACGCCGTGCCGCCGCACGACGTCAACTTCCTCGGCAAGGCCGTGCTGGCGTTCGTGATCAAGCCGATCGGCCCGAAGACGACCCCTCCCCGGGAGAGCCCACCGCCCGGCGCCACGGTGGCCCGCGGGTCGTACTTGGTGGAGGCGGTGGGAGAATGCGCCGACTGCCATACCCAGCGCAGCATGGTCGACGGGTCCTTCACGGGTCCGCGATTGGCCGGGGGCAGCCCGATCCCAGTGGACGGGCAGCCCGGCATGGAGCTCGTCCCGCCCAACTTGACGCCCGATCCCCGGACGGGGCGCATCGCGTCGTGGAGTGAAGCGCAGTTCCTCGCGCGATTTCGTCGCGGCCCGCTCATCGCCCAGTCCATCATGCCGTGGAATGGCTTCGGCCGCATGACGGACGACGACCTGCGGGCGATCTACCGCTATTTGCGCACGGTCCCGCCGGTCGAGCGGGAGACCGGGCCATCGCTGCGGCGCAAAGGTTGAGGGACGCCGGTGCCCCCTCCGGACGCCCCCATCGTTCTCGCGAGCCGTTCGCCGCGCCGGCGGCAGCTGCTCGAGATGCTCGGCGTCCCGTTCCGCGTCGTCGTGCCGGAGGTGGATGAGGTGCGTGGTGAGGGCGAGCCGCCGGAGCGGTACGTGGTGCGGGTCGCGCGCGCCAAGGCCGCGGCGGTCGCGGCGCTCGCGCCGGGAGAGCTCGTCCTGGCGGCCGACACGGCGGTCGTGCTGCGGGGCGAGGTGTTCGGCAAACCCGCCGGTCCGGACGAGGCGGTCGCGATGCTGCGGCGGCTGCAGGGACGCCGGCATCAGGTGATGACGGCGGTGACGGTGGCGCAGGGCGCGCGGATCGAGCACGCCCTCGACGTCTCCGACGTGATCTTCCGCCGGCACGATGAGGCGACCCTCACCGCCTACGTCGCGACGGGGGAGCCGCTGGACAAGGCGGGCGCCTACGCGATCCAGGGGCTGGGCGCCGCGCTGGTGGAGGGGATCCGCGGGGACTTCTTCGGCGTGATGGGGCTGCCGCTGCGGCTGGCGCTCGACCTGCTGGCGCGCTTCGGACGGCCTTACCGCTTCACGCGGTAAACGGGGACTTTCTTCGTCTTACCCTTGACCTGGATCGGCTCGAGCGCCTCGACCTTGGGCGGGTGCTTGAGGGCCTTGTAGAACGGCTCCGAGATCAGGATTTCGTTGGGACCGGCGCTGGAGCAGAGCCGGCTTGCGGTATTCACGGCGTCGCCGATGACGGTGTACTCGAGGCGGCGGTCGGAGCCGATGTTGCCGGCGAACACCTCTCCGAAGTTGATGCCGATCCCGATCGCGACCGGCGGGCGGCCCTGCTCCTTCCACTTCGCGTTCATCTTCTCGAGCGCCGCGAGCTGATCGATGGCGCACTGCATCGCCCGGTCGGCGTCGTCCGCGTGCGCGATCGGGGCGCCCCAGAGGGCCATGATCGCGTCCCCCATGAACTTGTCCAGCGTGCCGCTGTGCTCGAAGACGATCTCCACCATCTCGGTGAAGTACTCGGTGAGCAGCGTGGCGATGTCGTCCGGGCTCATCGTCTCGGACATGGGGGTGAAGCCGCGGATGTCGGAGAAGAAGATGACGACCGGGCGCTTTTGGCCGCCGAGCTGGACGGCGCCCTCCTGCTGCGCGATCTGGGACGCGAGGTTGGGCGCGAAATAGCGCTGGAAGTTGGAAACCACCACGGCCTCGCGCCGCAGCCGGTCGGAGAGCCGGGAGTTCTCGATGGCGATCGCCGTCAGGCCGCCGAAGGCGATGAGGAACTCGAGGTCTTCATCGGCGAAGGAGTGGATGGCCGTCTGGTTGTCCACGTAGAGGATCCCGAGCACGTTCTGGTCTTGCCCCATCAGCGGCGTGCACATGGCGCTGCGCACGCTCTGGATCAGGATCGATTTTCCCTTGAAGCGGTCGTCGGCGGCGGCATTGTCCGACAGGATGGCCACGCGGTCGTCGACCGCCTTGCGGGCGATGGACTGGGGGACGTGTTTGGCGGCGCTGGCGTCGCCAGTGCGGCTCTTGGAGATGCGCGGGACGAGCTCCTTGGTCTTCTCGTCGAGCAGCAGGATGGACACGCGGTCCACGTTCATGATCTGGAAAGTGAAGTCCACCACCTTGTCCAGCAGGCGATCGAGCTCCTGCTGCTTGGACAGTTCCTTGGAGATCTCGAGCAGCAGCGACAGCTTCTTGGCCTGGCGCTCCTCCTGATTCTGGCCGTGGACCTTGAGGTGGGAGGCGCCCTGGGGCGTATCCATAACGATCGCCGGCACACCGCCCGATTTGCTCACCGGCATCTGCCGGACGATCGTCCCGCCAGGCGGGGGCTTGGTGCCGGCGCCGGCGAACTCCTCCTGCCGCACCACCTGCGGGCGTGGCGTGGGCGGCGTCACCGAGATCACCTTGAAGGCCACCTTGCCGAAGGTGACGATGTCGCTCTCGGCGGCTTCGGCTTCGGTGACGCGCGCGCCGTTCAGAAAGGTCCCGTTGGAGGATCCCAGGTCCTTGATCTTGACGCCGGCGGTGGTGAGGGCGATCTCCGCGTGCGTGCGGGAGATGGTGGGGTCGTAGATTGGAATGTCGCTCGTCACCGCACGCCCCACGACCAGGGTGCGGCCGAGCTGCAAATCGATGGACTGGTCGCCGGATGTGCTCAGCAGCTTAAACACAAGCGGAAAATACCGTCAATCGGCAGCCCGCGCGAGGGCGAGCGCCGCGAGCACCGCGTGCGCCTTCGCTTCCGTCTCCGCGAACTCCCGCGCGGGGTCGCTGTCGGCCACGATCCCGGCGCCCGCCTGCACCACCACGCGGTCCCGCAGCACCAGCGCCGCGCGGATCGTGATGGCCGTGTCGAGGCTCGCCGCCCCCCAGCCGACGTAGCCGACGGCGCCCGCGTACGGCCCGCGGCGCTCCGGCTCGAGCTCGTCCACGATCTCCATCGCCCGCACCTTCGGCGCTCCCGTCACCGTGCCGGCGGGAAAGCAGGCCTTGAAGACGTCGAGCGCGTCGTAGCCCTCCCGCAGCCGCCCGCGGACCTCGCTCACCAGGTGCTGGACGTGGGAGTACCGCTCGATGGTGAGCTGGTCGGTCACGTGCACGGAGCCGTACGCCGACACGCGCCCCACGTCGTTGCGGCCCAGATCCACGAGCATCAGGTGCTCGGCACGCTCCTTTTCGTCGGCCAGGAGATCCCGCGCCAACGCCTGGTCGGCGGCCTCGGTGGCGCCGCGCGGCCGCGTGCCGGCGATCGGCCGCACGGTCACCTCGCCACCCTCGACGCGGACCAGCACCTCGGGGGAGCTCCCAACGAGCGCGATGTCGTCGAGCCTCAGATAGAAGAGGTACGGCGCCGGGTTCAGCGCGCGGAGGTAGCGGTACAGCCGCAGGGGGTCGACCGCCCCGGCCGCTTCCTGGCGGCGCGAGAGCACGGTCTGGAACGTGTCCCCTGCACGGATGTAGGCTAGGATCCGCGCGACGTCGCGCTCGAACGCCTCCCGCGGATAGCGCGACGTGGTGGGGACGGGCACGGCCGGCTGGCTGCCGAGCGCGAGCGGCGCGAGGCTGTGCGTCGCGCTCATCCGCGCCAGGAGCTCCGCGATGCGCGCCTCCGCCACGTCGTACAGGCGCACCCGCTCGCGCGCCGGCGCCCCCGCCGGCACTTCGACGCTCGCCACGACGATCGCGCGACCGTACAGGTTGTCGAGGATCACCACGGTGTCGGCGAGCATGAGCACCGCGTCCGGGACCTCGAGGGTGTCGGCCGGGGGATGGGGCAGGCACTCGATCGAGCGGACGAGGTCGTACCCGAGATACCCCACGGCGCCGCCGGTAAAGCGGGGCAGGCCGCTGACGGGGACGGCCGGCAGGGCGCGCAGGCGCTGGGCGAGGTGCCCGATCGGATCGTCCGTCTCGCCGGCACCCCGCCACCCGGTGTCGCGCGTCCAGCGCTCGACGGAACGGCCGCGATAGCGCAGCACCTCCCGGGGCTCGGTGCCGAGGAAGGTGTAGCGCGCCCAGCGCTCGCCGCCCACCAGCGATTCCAGCAGAAACGCGAACGGCGGCCGGGCCACCTTCGCGAAGACGGCCACCGGAGTGTCCGCGTCCAGCACCACCTCCCGGACCAGCGGGACCATCCCGCCCTGCCCGCCGACGCGCTCGGCGCGGGCCAGGAACTCGGCGCGCGGATCGCTCACTTGGGCGCGGCCAGGAGGTAGTGCCCCGGCGCCTCCAGCGCGCCGCTCACCACCGTGAGCCCGTTGTGGGCGTTGGGCTCCTGGACCCAGCGGTCCGCGCCGCGCTCGAACCAGAGGCCCAGAGCTTGCTGAAACGCCGCCGCGGAGCCGTAGCGGGTGCTGGAGTCGAACACGGCCGGATTGGCGTAGCGGGTGTAGGAGAAGTCGAGCGTGGGCTTGCTCGACACGCTGAACCCCAGCGAGGCCGGGCCGAGCACGAACTCGTAGGTCCCCGGCACGACGGTGACGGTGACGATGACGGTGCTCGTGTCGGCGAGGAGCGTATCGTTACGGGTCACCACGCTGTGCGGGGTGAACGTGAAGGACGCGAAGGCGCTGCCGACGCTGTCGCTGTGAACCAGCTGAAACGTCGAGAGCAGGCCGGCCTTGAAGCTGAAGGTCCTGGGACTCGTGGGGGGGGCGGAATCGAAGTGGGCGAGGGCGAGCAGGGAGGTGCGGTGCGTCACGGTCGGCCCGGTGGCGTCCTTGTGGCACGCGGCCGCCACCGCGAGGGCCACCGCGCTTGCCGCGGCCACCGCCCGCCGCGAGATTTCCGGCCGATGCGTCCGGCGCTGCTCCTCGCCTGCGCGCTGCTTTCCCCGAGCGTGTCCGCCGCCCAGGCGTGGAACAGCGATTCGGCGCTGGCCTTGGTCGCGCGCGGCATCGCCCGGCGCAGTCGCGCCGCGGCCGACAGCTCCCTGCGGGACTACGAGGCCCAGGCCCACGGGTTCCTCTTCTTTCTCTTTCAATTCGGCGAAGGCTTGAGCGAGCCGCCGCGCCTCATCAAAGCGGACCAGCTCGAGCTGGAAGTGTACTGGAAGGCCCCGGGAGCCAGCAAGCAGCGCATCGTGGGCTGGCGCGACCGCGCCGAGCTGCCCACGGACATCAACTACCACCGCGACCACCTGGGCATCGTCCAAAACAACTTCGGCCGCACCATCCGGCTCGGTGAAGGCGACGAGGTGCGGGACGTGCCGCATCCCCTCAGTCCCGGCGGCCCCATCCTGTACGACTATGCGCTGGGGGACACGCTCCGGATCGCCTTGCCGGACCGCGAAGTGCGGGTCATCGGCCTGCGGGTGCGGCCCAAGGACATCGGCGCTCCCCGCATCGTCGGGACACTGTACCTCGACGCGACGACGGCCGACCTCGTCCGACTCACCTTCAGCTTCACCCGGCGCGCCTACCTCGATTCCGAGCTCGAAGACGTCAGCATCGTGCTCGACAACGCTCTGTGGGAGGACCGCTGGTGGCTGCCCTACCGCCAGGAGATCGAGATCCGCCGCCGCGCCGCGTGGCTCGACCTGCCCGTGCGGGGCGTGATCCGGGGCCGCTGGGAGATCGATGGGTATCGGTTCAACCTGGGCCTCGCGGCGTCGTGGTTCGTGGGCGAGGAGATCACCCCCGTGCCCAAGGCCGAGCGCGATTCCTTCCCTTGGGACCGGCCCCTGGCGATGGCCATCCAGGACGTCGCCGAGCCGGTGCGCCAGCGTGATCTCGAGGCGATCCGGGCGCAGGTCGCGCGCATCGCCGGCCGCCGCGCCCTCAGCGGCCTGCGCCCGATCGGCCTGGGGGCCGGCAGCCTGAGCGACTTGCTGCACGCGAACCGCGTGCAGGGGCTCGTGCCCGGGGCGGGAATCGTGTGGCGCGGCGGCAACCGGCTGGAGCTCGGTGCCCACGCGGGCTACGGCCTGGCGGATCGCGCGGCTACGGGTGCCGTCCGCGCCGCCGTAATCTCAGGGGGGGGGGGGGAGGGGGGGAGAAGTGAGGCGTTCGAGGTCCGGGGCTATCGCGAGGTGCGTGACGTCGGGGATGTTCCGGTCATCGCGCCGTTCGTGAACTCGCTCGCGGCGCAGGAGTTCGGCGACGACTACGGGGACTACTACCGGGCGGACGGTGGGCGGCTCGCCTGGCGCCACGACGTCGGCACGCGTTGGGAATGGACGGCCGCCATCGGCCGGGAGTGGATCGTCGGCCTGCCGGTCCGGGCGGCCCCGGCCAGCGGTGCGTTCCGGCCCAATCCGCCGCTCGGGGACGGCGGCGTGGACGTGGTCCAGCTCGGTGTACGGCGCTCGAGCGCAGGGCTCGCCGTGCGCCGCGATGTGTATCTGGAGCTGGCGTTCGAGGGCGGCCGGCGGGACGGCGGCCAGTCCTACGGGCGGCTCTCTGGCGTGGGGCACGTCCTGCTGCCTGCCGGCGGCGGGACTCGGCTGCTGGTGCGCCTTCAGGGCGGACTCGCTGGGCCGGAGCGGGGGCTGCCGCCGCACCGCGCATTCGTGCTCGGCGGGCGCGGCACGCTGCTCGGCGACCCGTTCCGCCGCTGGGGCGGCAGCCGAGCCTTGGAGGCGCACGTCGAATGGCGTGTGCCGGTGTCGATCGGCCGGGTGGGCGTTGGTGCCGCCCGCGTGCCCACGACGCTCACCCTCGCCCCGTTCGTAGCTGCGGGTTGGAGCGGCCAGCCGGTCGCGGGCACGCCCTGGGTGGCGACGCCCGGCGCGCGCGTCACCGTCGGCGCGGCGCTCGAGTGGCTGGGCCTGTTCCGCGTCGACGCGGGCTACGGCGTCCAGAGCCGACGCGCGCATCTCGCGTTCGACGTGACGCGCGATTTTTGGGGCATTCTGTGAGTGCGACTGCCCTAGACGGGAGCGGGCGCCCGGCTAGGTTTCGGGGACGCACCAATGACTGACACCACCTTTCCCGACGAGTGGCTGCTCCAGTCCCTGGAAGGACTGCTGACGCCGGAAAAGCTGCTGGAGCTGCGGGACAAAGCCGAGCCCGGCCGCAGCCTGTGGGAGACCGTAGTGTCGGGGCGGGTGGCCACGGACGACCAGATCCTCGAGAAGTTGTCGTCGCGCTTCCGGCTGAAGGTCGCCGATCTCACGCAGGCCGAGCTGTCCGTCCGCGACCGGGTGCCGGAGCAGCTGGCACGCCGGTTCCGCGTGGTCCCGCTGCGGATGACGGACTCCTACCTGGAGATCGCCACCTCCAATCCGTTCGACCTCGATGCCGAGAAGGCGATCGCCTTCGCGCTGACGCGCGAGGTCCGGCTGCTGCTCGCCGCCCCGTCGCAGATCACGGCGAAGCTGGATGAGCTGTATCGGCCGGAGAAGGCGCTCGACAAGCTGCTGGAGGGGATGAGCGACTCGGCGGAGCTGGTGCAGCTCGCCGACCAGTCGCCGTCCGAGGAGTTCAACGTCACCGAGGCGGACGCGAGCCAGAAGCCCGTCGTGCGGCTCGTGGACCTGATCATCTCCGAAGGAATCCTCTCCCGCGCGAGTGACATCCACGTCGAGCCGGAGGAGGGCGGCGTCGCGATCCGCTACCGCATCGACGGCGTGCTGCGCCAGGTGATGAAAATCCCGCGCCCGGCGGGGCTGCCCCTGATCTCGCGTATCAAGATCATGTCGTCGCTGGACATCGCCGACCGGCTGCGGCCCCAGGACGGGCGAGCCCGCGTGGCCGTCAACGGCCAAGCCATCGACTTGCGTGTCTCGACTCTGCCGGCGGCGCTGGGCGAGAAGGTCGTGATCCGCATCCTCGATTCCCGCGCCACGGTCAAGTCGCTCGACTCGCTTGGCTTGAACCCCGGTGAGGGCGAAGCCATCCTGCGGCTGCTGGAGAACCACGAAGGCGTCGTGCTGGTAACCGGACCCACCGGCTCGGGCAAGACCACCACCCTCTACTCCTGCATCAACCAGATCAAGAGCGAGGGCGTGAACATCGTGACGGTGGAGGACCCGGTCGAGTACCGGATGCAGGGCATCGTGCAGGTGCAGGTGCAGGAGAAGGCCGGGCTCACCTTCGCCTCCGCCCTGCGGTCGATTCTGCGCCAAGACCCCAACGTGGTGCTGGTGGGCGAGATCCGCGACCGCGAGACCGCCCAGATCGCCGTGCAGGCGTCCCTTACCGGTCACCTGGTGCTCTCGACCCTCCACACCAACGACGCCGCCAACGCGGTGACCCGCCTCGTGGACATCGGCGTCGAGGCGTACAAGATCGCGGCGGCACTGCGCGGCGTGATCGCGCAGCGGCTGATGCGCAAGTTGTGCCCTACCTGCAAGGAAGTCTGGATGGAGGCGCCGCCCGAGCGGCTCAAGAAGTGGGTCCTCACCGGCACGCCGCTGTATCGCGCCGCCGGCTGCCCCGACTGCGCCATGACCGGCTACCGCGGGCGCTTCTCCATCCTCGAAGTGCTCAACGTCACGCCGGAGGTGGAGCGCAGTATCGCGGCCGCCGAGACCGCCGATAAAATCGCCGCCGCGGCCAGACGCGGCGGGATGAAGTCCCTGTGGGAGAGCGGGCTCGCGCACGTCGTGCGGGGCGAGTCCACGATCGACGAGCTGATGCGGGTCGTGGACATCCCGCAGGAAGAGGAGCGGGTGGCCGAGCCGATCCCGCCCCCGCGGACCAGCCGGGCCGTCGGGCATGCGCGGCTGTCGCCAGCCGCTGGAATCCTCGCCCCCCCCGAGCCGGTCTCGACCCACTTCGATCTACTCGAAGAGCCGCCGCCGCCGCGGATCAGCGGGGGCGAGCCGGCGCGCAAGGTGCTGCTGGTCGACGACGAGGACAGCCTCCGCAAGGTGATGAAGGACCTGCTGGAGCGCGACGGGTACGTCGTGACCGAAGCCCGCGACGGCGTGCAGGCGCTGGACCAGGTGGACCGCGTCGGGCCGGACATCATCGTGCTCGACCTGAACCTCCCCGGCCTCGACGGCTACGGGGTGCTGTCGCACCTGCGCTCGCGGCCCGCCACGGCGACGATTCCCGTCATCGTGCTCACCGCCAAGGGCGACGAGGACAACGAGGTCCGCGTCTTCGAGCTGGGCGCCGATGACTTTCTGACGAAGCCGTTCCGCGCGCGCGCCCTCTCCGCCCGCCTCGAGGCCGTGCTCGGACGCCGCCGCACGCACTGACCGGTAGACGACAATGCAGTCACTTTCCCCCCCTCCCCCCCCCTCCGCGCTCGCGTGACCGAGATCCGCGTCTGCTTCGTGGACACTTTCGTGCTGCGACTGGGGAAGGGGAGGGGGAGGGGGGAGCACGGGCTCGAGGCGCTGGTGCTGCGTCGCGCCGCGGGCGGCCGCTGCCCGGGGTCCTGGGAAACGGTCCACGGCACGATCGAGCCGGGGGAGACGCCCGTCGCGGCGTCGCTGCGCGAGCTGCTGGAGGAAACCGGGTACGTGCCGGAGCGGCACTACAACCTGAGTCGTACCGAGGCGTTCTATCAGCACGCGACGGACGTGCTGGCCGCGATTCCGGTGTTCGCGGCGTTCGTGCCGGCGGGCGTCGAGCCGCGGCTCTCCGAAGAGCACGACCGCGCGGAATGGCTCCCGCTCGCCGCGGCCGCCGGGCGGTTCGCCTGGCCCCGGGAGCGGAGAGCACTGGATGACGTTTTGTCAATACTGGGGGGGGGGGACGCGGGCTTGCTGGAAGACGTTCTGCGAGTATCCTAGCGCGAGAGAGACTCCGGACCTTCACGTGGCGGGGGAGGGCTGGCGATGACGACTGGGCGGCCGTGAACCCGTTTTATCATCGGATTTACCGCGTCGTGAAGCACATCCCCAAAGGGCGGGTGGCGACGTACGGGATCGTGGCCCGCCTGGCCGGCCGACCGGGCGCCGCGCGCACCGTCGGCTGGGCACTCTCGGCGCTCCCCGACGACAACGATGTGCCGTGGTGGCGCGTGATCAACGCGGCGGGGCGCATTTCGCTGTCGGCAGTGGATCACGGCGCCGTCGTGCAGCGGGCGCTGTTGTTGCGGGAAGGGGTCAAGTTCGCGCCGGGTGGCGCGGTGAACCTCACGCTGTACGGTTGGCCCGCCGAAGCCTACGACAGCGTGGTCGCGGCCCAGACGCGCGCGGCTTCGTCCCGCAGATCGCGCAGATTGAAAGGCTTGCGCACGTAGCGGAGACCGAGGCGTCCCAGCGTCACCTCCGTAGCGGGCCGGACGTCGCCCGTGGCGACGAGGATCCGGTCTTTGAGTCCCGCGTTTCTGGCCAGCAGCTCTTCGACGAACAGCTTCCCTCTGGCGGCCGCCCGGGCGTCGGCGATGACGAGGTCGTAGGTACGGCCGCCCGCCAGCTCCAGCGCGTGCTGCGCGTTCCGGGCCACGTCCACGGTGTGTCCTTCACGGCCGAACAGCGCCTGGACCATGCGGCGCACGGCGGGGTCGTCGTCCACCAGGAGAATCCGTCGCCGGCCGGCGGGCACCTCCGGCGCCGGCCCCTGCTCCTCGGCTCCCGTGGGCGATGCCGGCGCCTCCGGTCCCGCGGGCGGCAGGTCCACCCGGAATGCCGCTCCCCCTCCGCCCTCGCCTTCCCCCGCGCGCTCCACGACGATGTGGCCGCCGTGGGCCTGGACGATGGAGTAGCTGATGGAGAGCCCGAGCCCCGTGCCCTGGCCCGGCTCTTTGGTGGTGAAAAACGGCGTGAACAGCTGGGAGACCGCGTCTTCCGGGATTCCGGGCCCAGTGTCGGCGACCCGCAGGTGGATCTGAGTGTCGAACCAGGTGCGCACCCGGATGGTCCGGGGCCGGCCGGTCTCATTCCCGGCTACTGCCTGCGCGGCATTGGTGAGGAGGTTCAGCACCACCTGTTGCAGCGCGTGACGGTCGCCCAGGACCTCGGGAAGCACCGACGCGAGGTCCTTCCGGACCTCGATGTCCTTGAGTTTCAGGTCATAGCTCATCAGCAGCAGGGTGCGCTGCACGACATCGTTCAAGTCCACGTGGGACCGCTCGGTCGGTCCCTTGCGCGCGAAGGTGAGCAGGTTGCGCACGATGCGGCCGGCACGCTCGGCTTGCTCGTGGATCACCTTGAGATGGCCGCGGTCGTTCGGGCCCAGCTCCTTCTGCTCCAGCAGGAATTCCGATAGGCCGGCGATCGACGTCAGCGGGTTGTTCAGCTCGTGGGCCACGCCGGAGACGAGCTGACCCACCGCCGCGAGCTTCTCACTCTGGATGAGCTGGCCTTCCATCGCCTGCTGTTCGGTCACGTCCTCCACCAGCACCACCAGGCTCTGCTCGGCGGTGGGTGTCGGCATGCGGGCGGCGGTGATCCGCATCGTGCGCTCCCCCCCCGGCTGAGTGGAGCGGGCCACCAGTGGGGTGGGGCGCTCGCCGCGGCGGGTCGCGTCGAGCAAGGCCAGGAGCGGCTGGGACTGTCCCAGCAGGGCGTGCGTGAGATGCTCTCCGATCACGTCGTTGATCGGCCGGCCGAGCATCGCCGCCAGCGAGCGGTTGGCGCGGCGGACCAGGCCCGCCTCGTCCACGACCGCCATCCCCTCGCTCAGGGCGTCGAAGGCGGTCTCCCACTGCTCCTTGGCGCGTCGCACCATCTCGAAGAAGCGCGCGTTGGCGAGCACGACCGCCGCGTGGGTCGCGACGGTGGAGAGGAGCCGGATGTCCTCGGGGTGAAACGCGCCGGCCCGCGGCTCGACCACGACAAGCGTCCCCACGACGACGCCGTGGGCGCGCAGCGGCACCGCCGCCGCCGCCTCAGCCATCGTCTCGCCCACGAGCTGGGTCGGCCCGCCGGCCGAGTTGCGCACCAGCTCGAGTCGCTCCCGGCCCAGCGAGCGCGCCACCAGGCCGGGCGCGTTCCGCTCGATCATCGCCCCCTTGAGCGCCGCGAGAGACCCGTCGGCGGCCGCGATGCGCAACGGGTCGGCATCCCCCTCGCCGGCCAGAGCGACCAGCGCGCCGCGGGCCTCGAGAAAGCGCAGCGCGTAGCGCACCACCTGATCTACGGTGCGCTCGAGCTGGAGCGAGTCCGACAGGACGTAGGACAGCTCCTGGAGGGAGAACAGCTCCGACAGCCGGCGGTTGAGCTCATCGGTGACGCGGGCGACCTCCCGATCCGCGCGTCGCAGCCGTTTCAGGAGATACCCGATCGCCCAACCGACTCCGAGGAGGGCGGCGCCGCCGAGGGCGAGCAGGACGGAATGGGGAAGGGCGAGCACGCGGTGGGCTCAGTATAACGCTCGTGCGGCGACGGCCAAAGAGGCTATATACGCGGGGTGGCCCGCGCCCGTTTCGCCCCCCTCCACCTCCCACTCGCCGGGCTGGCGCTGCTCGCCGGCTGCGGCGCGGGGCGCTCGCAGCGGCCTCCCACCGTGGCGCGCGCCTGGGAGATCGGGGACCGCGTGTTGACCGCCGCCGTCTGGGGACCCGATTCCGTGATGCTCGACCGCGCGCTGGAACGGGCCGCCGACTCCGTCCGGGGAGGGGGGGGGGGAGTCACGGCGCGTGCGGGGGCGGGCGCCGCGCTCGATCGCGCCGCGTTGGCGCTCCGCGCAGCAGCCGACAGCGCCGTACTCGACTTCGGGGGACTATACCTGTTCATCCGTGGGGCGAGGGAGCAGGGAAGCGGGAAGGGGAACCCGGGACGCGAAGTGGGAATCCCGGATCCCGACGACGCGTTCCGGATGATCGCCGTGCTCACGCTGCCCGACACGCCCGCGGTGCTGGCCGTCGGCACGGTGTCGCAAACCGAGCGGGCTCGAGGAAACGCGGCCAAGTCGGCGACGGTCTTGGCCCGCACCGGCCGCGATGCCGAGGCGTGGTCCGTGTCGTTCCTCGCGCTGGGCTGCGTCCGGGCGGTGGCGGCGGCCGGGCGCGTGGGAGTTGGGGTGGTGTGCGTGGACGAGCGCGGCAAGGTGCATTGGAGCCCCGACCTCGACGGGCGGGTGACCGCCGCCGCTACGGACTCGACCGGCCCGTCCCCTGCGCCCGCGCCAGCACCCGGGCCCGCTCCCGGTCGAGCAGCTGAGCGGCGTGAGTCCAGGAATCGTTCGTGAGGCCCCCGTAGCTCACGGTGAGCTGCTCGCGGAAACTGATGCCTTCCTCGAACACATAGATCGCCACCGCCTGCTCGCGGGCCTCGAGCTGCTGGGAGCTCCACACCGGCGAGAGCGGGACGATGCCGACGGGGCGGAACAACCGGCCCCGGCTGGTGAGGTTGACGTCTTCGGGGACGAATCGCGCCTGCGGCGCCGCGCCGAAGAAGGAGACCATGACCAGGATCGGACGGGAAACGCCGGCCCGCTGGGCCGCGTCGTCGATGTCGCCCTGCTTGCTCTTGATGAGGTCGTGGAGCGAGCGGTAGGTGTCGGTGGCGAGGAGGCGGATCACGGACTCGTTGAGCGGCAGGATCTGGATCTCGAGCTGGCCCGTGGCGAAGCGCACGGCGATGTCGTCGCGCTTCAGCGTCCCGAAGCCGATGGGGAGGGAGTCTTGGGCGGCCGCGGAAAGCTGGAATGCAGGAAGGTGGGAAAGTGCCGTGGCTGCGAGCAGCACCGCACCCACCCTTCCGAGTTTCCAACCTTCCAACCTTCCAACCTTCACGCCGCCCCTCCGCTGTCGTCCCGCTTCAAACTACGTCTGGAGCGCTCTTCTTGCTTAGTGCGCCCGCAGGCCGCAGCTTAGGCGCGGTCCAACCGGGCAGAGCGCACAGATTGGTACCCCTCTCCGGCGAAAGGTGAACGAGTTGAATCGTAGGCTGACGCTTCTGGCGGTGCTCGCTTGGTCGGTGCCTCTGCGGGAGGTGGACCGGGAGGGACATGCGCATCGGCCGGATGGGGCCGCCGCGACGCCGGCGGACACGTTGTCCGCCCCGCCCATACTCCCGAACCGCTCCGCTGTGCCCGGTGTCGTGGAGGTCACGCTGACGGCCGCCCCCGCGCGGCTCTCGGTGCTCCCGGGCGTCACCACCGACGTCTTCGCCTACAACGGCCGCGTTCCCGGACCGACGCTGGAGGTGCACGAAGGCGACCGGGTGGTCATCCATTTTCACAACGAGCTGCCGGAGACGACCACCGTTCACTGGCACGGCCTCCACCTCCCCGCCGATCAGGACGGCAGCCCGTTCAATCCCATCGCCCCCGGCGAGCGGCATGACTATGTCTTCACGATCAGCGCAGGAACCGCCGGCACCTACTGGTATCACCCGCATCCGGACCGCCGGGCCGGCTACCAGGTCGCGAAGGGTCTGTTCGGGGCGATCATCGTCCGGGCCGCGGATGATCCGCTGGCAGCCACAATCCCGGAGAAACTGCTGATCCTGTCCGACAACCGTTTCCGTTCCGACGGCTCCATCGACCTCCCGGACCCGAACTCGCCGCAGGGGCGGGTCGATACCGAGAATGGGCGGGAAGGCGACGTGCTGTTCATCAACGGCCAGATCATGCCGACGATCCCCATCCGCGGCGGCGCAGTGCAGCGCTGGCGGGTGATCAACGCCTCCGCCGCCCGGGTCTATCGCCTGGCGCTCCCGGGGCAGGCGCTGCTGCAGGTGGGCAGCGACGGCGGATTGTTCGAGCGAGCCGTGAAGGTCGATGAGATCGTGCTGGCCAACTCCGAGCGGGTGGAGCTCCTGGTGCGTGGCACAGCGCCGCCCGGCAGTCGGCTCACCCTGCAGACGCTACCGTACGATCGCTATGTGCCCCAGACGCGGCCCGTGGACTGGAACCGCACACGCGACCTGCTGTCGTTGACCTACTCGCCGGACCCACCGCTGCCTGCCGTTGCGCTGCCCGCCACCCTGCGGCATGTCCCGGTTCTCGATACGGCGCAGGCGTCGGCGACCCGGGTGATCGTGCTGACCCAGGGGATGATCAACCGGCAGGTGATGGATTTGAACCGCGTCGACATCCGCGGGCATCTGGGGACGACGGAGATCTGGGAGATCGAAAACCTCGTGGGCATGGACCATCCCTTCCACCTGCACGGCTTCCGGTTCCAGGTGCTGGATCGCAACGGGGTCCCGGAGCCGTATCCCAGCTGGAAGGATTCGGTCAACGTGCCCAAGCATGAGACGGTGCGCTTTGTCGTGCGGTTCGACGGCTACGGCGGGAAGTGGATGTTCCACTGCCACATTCTGGAGCACGAGGACCAGGGGATGATGGGAGTGCTTGAACTCAACTGAAAGGGAGACGGACATGATGCGCTGGACGAGGCATGCACCCGGAATGGCCCTGTCGTCGGTGGCGATCTTCGCGATCGCTGCCCTCATCGGCCCGCGCGCGACCGTCTCCGGACGGTCGAGCACGGCAGGGCAGGGGGCGCAGGATCGGGATCTGGTGCTGCGTGGGCGATTCCTCATCATCAGCCACGCGTGCGGCGACTGCCACGGCGGCGCCAACAATCCCGCGGCAAAGGGCTGGCTCGCCGGGATTACGAGCCCCGAGCAGGAATTCCCGATCGGGAACTGCGCCGGCGCACCAGCGGCGGGGGGCGCACCATGCTTCAAGACCAGGCCGCGGAACCTGACCCCCGACAATACCACGGGGCTGGGCCGATTCAGCGAGCGCCAGATCTTCAACGCGTTGCGCTACGGGTTGCGGCCGGGCGAGACGCCGGACGTGGAGATCACGTCCACCACCCCCGGGCAGGGCAACTTCCCGGCGCACCCCAAGTACCTCGCGCCGCCGATGCCCTGGCCGTCCTGGCGACACATGCCCGACCAGGACCTCTTGGCGATCGCGGCCTACCTCAAGCGGGGTCTGAAGCCGGTCGTCAACAAGGTTCAGGACAGCGAGGGACCACCAGACTTCTGGGCGAGCGCATACACCGTCGAACAGATCGGGCCCCATCCGGCGCCTGCGTTCCCGACGGCCAACGAGAAGGCACCGCAGTAGCCGCGGCGGCTCCCGACTCTCAGGCCGCGCCACCCACCAGGCCGGCGATCGCGTCCCGCAGCTCCGGGATGCCCTCGCCGGTCTTCGCGCTGGTGAGGATGATCTGGTCGGCGTCGAGACCGAGGGAGACCCGTAGCTCCTGCTCGCGCTGCGGCCGCGCGCCGCGGGTGAGCTTGTCTCCCTTGGTCACGGTGGCGAGGACGCGCACGCCCGTCTCGGCGAGCAGATCCTGCATCGTCCGGTCCTCGACCGACGGCTCGTGGCGGACGTCCAGCAGCCAGGCGACGCCGGCCAGCCGCTCCCGCCGCAGGGTATGCCGCACCAGCCGGCGGAAGGCGACGCGATCCGCCTTGCTGGCGCGCGAGTAGCCGTATCCCGGGAGGTCGAGAAAGTAGGACTGTGGGGGCGTGGGCATGCGTCCCCACAACCCCGGCTCCAGGGGCACAAGAAACACGTTCATCATGCGCGTCTTCCCAGGTGTGCCGGATACCTTCGCGATCCGCCGTCCCACCAGCGCGTTGAGCAGGCTCGACTTGCCGACGTTGGCGCGGCCGACGAAGGCGACTTCGGGAAGCGGTGGGTCGAGCGGGTGGTCGGCGCGGGGGAAGGAGCCGACGAAACGTGGGTCGGTCAGGCTTCTTTCTTCTGGCGGGGCCGCTCGGTGACGAGCAGCGGCGGCCGGCCCGCGGTGACACACTCGACGGTGAGGGCGACCTCGCGCACGTCGTCGCGACTCGGCAGCTCGAACATGATGTCCGTCATCAGCTCCTCGAGAATGGCGCGCAGGCCGCGGGCGCCCGTGCCGCGCTTGATCGCCTTCTGGGAGACGGCACGCAACGCGTCCTTCTCAATGGTGAGCCGCACGTCCTCGAGCTCGAACAGCTTCTGGTACTGCTTGACCAGCGCGTTCTTGGGCTCGATCAGGATGCGGATCAACGCCTCTTCGTCCAGGGCGTCGAGCGGCACGCTGACGGGCAAGCGGCCGACCAGCTCCGGGATCAGTCCGTAGCGCAGGAGGTCGTCGGGCTCGACGTCGGCGAAGGGGTTCCGCGTGGCCTTCTCGACCGCGCCCTGCTCGACTTCCTCACGCGTGAACCCGATGCGCCGGCGGCCGGTGCGGGATTCGATGATCTTCTCGAGGCCGTCGAAGGCGCCGCCGCAGATGAACAGGATGTCCTTGGTGTTGACCTGGATGTACTCCTGCTGCGGGTGCTTGCGGCCGCCTTGGGGCGGCACGCTCGCCACGGTGCCCTCGAGGATCTTGAGCAACGCCTGTTGCACGCCCTCGCCCGAGACGTCCCGCGTGATGCTCGGGTTCTCGGACTTGCGGGCGATCTTGTCGATTTCGTCGATGTAGACGATGCCGCGCTCCGCCTCGGAGACGTTGAAGTCTGCCGCCTGCAGCAGCCGCACCAGGATGTTCTCCACGTCTTCGCCGACGTACCCCGCCTCGGTCAGCGTCGTCGCGTCGGCGATGGTGAAGGGGACGTCGAGGATGCGGGCCAGCGTCTGCGCGAGCAGCGTCTTGCCCACGCCGGTCGGCCCCATCAGCAGAATGTTGCTTTTGTCGAGCTCGACCTCGGCCTCGCGGCCGGAGTGTGAGTTGATGCGCTTGTAGTGGTTGTAGACGGCGACGGCGAGGGTCTTCTTGGCCCGCTCCTGCCCGATCACGTACTGGTCCAGCACGTCCTTGATCTCCGACGGCGTGGGGACCTGGGTGATCGCCTCGGCGACCTCCCGCTCCTCATCCTCGGCCAGGATCTCGTTGCACAGCGCGATGCATTCATTGCAGATGTAGACCGACGGTCCGGAGATGAATTTCCGGACCGAATCTTTGGACTTGCCGCAGAAGGAGCAGCGCAGGTGTTTATCGTGGGACATTGAGTCCTAACATGGGAAACGCCCCCGGCCGGCGCAAGTGATCAGCTCTTCTTCTTGCCGCCGTCCATCTCCTGAAGATGGGCGATGACGTTGTCGATCAGGCCGTACTCCTTGGCTTCGTCGGCGGACATGAAGCGGTCGCGGTCCATGTCCTTCTCGATCTGCTCCAACGGCTTGGTGGTGTGCTTGGCGTACAATTCGTTGAGCTTGCCGCGCAGGTACAAAATCTCGCGGGCTTGGATCTCGATATCCGCGGCGGTCCCCTGGGTCCCGCCGGACGGCTGGTGCATCATGATACGCGCGTGGGGCAGCGCCGAGCGCTTCCCCGGGCGGCCGGCCGCGAGGAGGAAGGAGCCCATCGAGGCCGCCATCCCCATGCAGATCGTGTTCACCGGCGCGCGCAGGAACTGCATGGTGTCGTAGATCGCCATGCCGCTCGAGATGATGCCCCCCGGCGAGTTGATGTAGAGGTAGATGTCGCGCTCGGGGTTATCGGCGTCCAGGAACAGCAGCTGGGCGATGATGATGTTCGAGACGTCGTCGTTGATCGGCGCCCCCAGGAACACGATGCGGTCCATGAGGAGTCGGCTGAAGATGTCGTAGGTGCGCTCGCCCCGGCTCGAGCGCTCGATGATGTAGGGCGGGTAGATCGTGCTCATCGTCACGCCTGCTCCACGGTCGACTGGGAGAGGAGGAAGGCGAACACCTTCTCCTCGGTGATGCTCCGCTCCACATCGCGGAGCCGCTTGGCCTTCTCGAGCGACGCATACAACTGCGCCGCGGGCATCTGCCGCCGCGCGGCGAGCTGTTGGATGCGCCCGTCCAGCTCGGCTTCGGTGGCCGCCAGCTTCTCCTTCTCCACCACGGTGTCGAGCACCAGGTCGCGCCGCACCTGCGCCTCGGCGACCGGCCGGAACTCCCCCGCGAACTGCTCCCAGCGGTCCTCGGGAATGCTGTAGGCCTGCGCGTACACGAGCAGCGCGCGCTCGACCAGCGGCCGCGGCGCCGTGACGCGGTTGGCGGCGACGATCTGCTCGATCAGCTCGCCCCGCACCTTCGCGTCGGACTCGCGCTCGGCGTCTTTCTCCAGGTCCTCGCGAATCGCCTGCTTCAAGGCCACGAGCGACTCGAAGTCCCCGACTTCCTTGGCGAAATCGTCGGTCAGCTCGGCCAGCTGCTGGCGCTTCACTTCCTGCAGCGTGATGCGGACGTTCCGCGTCTGCCCGCGCTTGGCCGCTTCGGCGAAATCGTCGGGGAAGCGCACCGTGGCGTCCACGGTCTCCGTGGGGCGGAGGCTCATGATGCGCTCCTCCACGTCCGGGATCGCCCGCCCTTCGCCCAGCACGAACTGGTAGGGCTGCGCGTCTTTGACCTCGTCACCTTCGCGCTGGGCGATCGTCACCTGGACCAGGTCCTTGGGCTTGGGGGGCTCGCCCGCCACCGGGGTCCACGGCGCGCGCTGCTCCCGCAACGTCGTGAGCTGCGCGTCCACTTGCTCCTGGGTCACCCGGGCCACCGTACGCTTCAGTGTGAAGCCGCCGAGCCGGTCGAGCTTCAGGTCCGGCTTCACCTCGACGTGGAACTCGAAGGTGACCGGCGCGCCCTCCTCCCACTTCAAGTTGTGAATGTGGGGGTCGGCGATCGGCTTGAGCTTTTCCTGGGCGAGGACCGCCTTCCAGCTTTCCTGGAGCAGCTCCTGGAGCGCCTGCTGGCGGATGTCGTCGGCGAAGCGCTTGCGCACGACGGCGGTGGGCGCCTTGCCCTTGCGGAACCCCGGCAGGCGGGCGCGGGACTGCCAGGCGCGCGTGGCGCGGTCTTCGGCCTCCCGCACGCTCTCGGGCGGCACCGTGACGGCGAGGGATGTCTCGCCCGGCTCCTCGTGGGTCTTGGTGATTTGGATGGCGGTCATGCGGGGTGAAATCTAACCAGGGGGGGGAAGGGCGGCGGCCCCTGATTCTAGGGGTTTCTCCGCAGGCTCTTGATGCGGTGGTGGGGCCGGACGCCCGGCATCAGGTCGTCGTTGCGGATCACGCTGATCGCGCCGTCGGCCTCCAGGACGGCGAGCCGCACGTCCTTCACGCTGGCCACGCCGTGCTCGCGCAGGGCCTGAAGCAGGTCGTCCCGGCTGATCCCGGCGCGATGGCAGTGCTCCTCCAGCACCACGCCGTTATGGACCAGCATGATGCCTTCGCCCGAGAGCAGACGGGCCACGCCGCGGTTGCCCCGGCGCAGGCGGTCGATCACCGTGTGCCAGCCGACGAGGACGGCCGCGGCGACGAGCCCGCCGGCGAGGCTCGTATCGGGGCCGACCATGGCGTTCTGGACGGCGTTGGCGATGATGAGCAGCAGGACGAGGTCGAAGGTGGACATCTGGCCGAGCTGCCGCGCGCCGGTGAGGCGGATGCCGACGAGCAGAGCGAGGTAGACGACGGTGGTGCGGAGCGCGACGTTGAGCAGTGTCGCCAGTGGAGCGATCATGGAGGTCCGAGAACTTCGCGTACCTTGCGCGCCAGGGCGTCCGGAGTGTACGGCTTCTGGAGATATGCGATGCCGGCATCCAGGATGCCGTGGTGCACGATCGCGTCGTCGGTGTACCCCGAAATGTAGAGCACCTTCACGTTGGGCCGGAGCTCACGCAGCCGGCTGGCCAGCTGCCGCCCGCCGAGCATGGGCATGACCACGTCGGTCACCAGCAGTTCGATCGGGCCGGGGTGCTGCCCCGCGAGCTGGAGCGCCGACTCGCCGTCGGGCGCCTCGAGGACGGTGTACCCCTGGCGCTCGAGCATCTGTTTGGTCACGGCCCGGACCGCCGCCATGTCTTCAGCGATGAGTACCGTCTCGCGGCCGCGCGGCGGCACGGCGGTGGGTGCGGGCTCGGACTCGACCGAGCCTCCCGCCAGGGGCAGGTAGACCTTGAAGGTCGTCCCTTGGCCCGGCTCGGAGTACACCCAGATGAACCCTCCGGACTGCTTCACGATCCCGTACACCGTGGCGAGGCCGAGCCCCGTCCCCTTGCCCGGCTCCTTGGTGGTGAAAAACGGCTCGAAGATGCGGGCCTGCGTCGCCGCGTCCATGCCGATCCCGGTGTCCGACACCGCCAACATAACGTAGCGGCCTGGGAGCGCGACGGTGTGTCCGCGCAGGTAGCTCTCGTCCATTTCCACGTTGGTGGTTTCGATCGTCAGCTGGCCTCCCTGCGGCATCGCATCGCGGGCGTTGACGGCGAGGTTCATGATCACCTGCTCGAGCTGGCCTGGGTCCACCTTGACCAGCCCCAGATCGGGCGCCGACGACGTGGTGAGCCGCACGTCCTCCCCGATCAGCCGCCGCAGCATCTTCTCGGTGTTCGCGAGGATCGTGTTGAGATTCAGGACTTTGGGCTGGAGGACCTGGCGCCGGCTGAACGCCAGCAGCTGCCGCGTGAGCGCGGTTGCGGCCTCCGCAGCCTTGCGCACTTCCAGGAGGTCGTCGCGCTTGGTGTCCTCCGGAGCGAGGTCTTCGAGCATCAGGTCGGTGTAACTCTGGATCACTGTCAAGAGATTGTTGAAGTCGTGGGCGACGCCGCCGGCGAGGCGGCCGATCGCCTCCATTTTTTGTGCTTGCAGGAACTGCAGCTCCAGCCGGCGCTGCTCGCTGACGTCCCGGACCACGGTCTCGTAGTACTCGACGTGGCCGTCCGTTCCCCGAATGGCCCGGACGCTGAGCTGCACGGTCAGGGGGTGGCCGTCCTTGCGTTTCCACGTGGTCTCGAAGTCGTCGTACTCGCGCTCGGTGTCGGCATCCCGGGCGAGGAGGCGTTGGCGCTCGGCCGGATCGGCGTACACGTCACGCGCCATGTCCAGGAGGAGAAGCTGCGCGGCCGAGTCGTACCCCAGCATTCGCACGAGGGCGGTATTCGCCGTCAGGAATCGGCCTGCGGGCGTCGAGCGGTAGATGCCCACGGGCGCGTGCTCGACCAGCAGGCGGTAGCTGGTCTCGGACTCGCGCAGCGCGGCCTGGGCCAGCCGGTGCGCGCGCCGATCGGCCGCATCCCGCAACTCGCGCTGAATGGCGGGAGCGAGGCGATTCAGGTTGCCCTTCATCACGTAGTCGTTGGCGCCGGCTCTCATCGCGGCGATGGCGCGCTCCTCGCCGATGGTCCCGGACACGAAGATAAAGGGCACATCCAGTCCGCGCGCCCGCATGATCTCCAGGCCCGCCAGACCGCTGAAGTGGGGCATGCTGTAGTCGCCGGTGACGACGTCCCACTCCTGGCGATCGAGTGCGGCCTCAAGCGCGGACTGGGATTCCACGCGCTCGGCGATGGGGTCGTAGCCGGCGCGCGTCAGCTCGCGGACGAGCAGATACGCATCGTCCTCGGAGTCTTCGATCATCAGGAGGCGCAGGGGAGTCCCCATTATCAACACCAATATTGTGCTTTGCGCCCGGCAAGTTGTCTGAGGGTCTCTTAAGGGTCCGGGTGCCGGCGGTGTCTCGCCCTGCAGTTGTTACGGGGAGGCAGGCTTTGGTGTTTGGGGCCTTGGGGTTATGTGCTGGAGCACAAGAGTGTGGGGGGGTACAAAAACGCACATCACGTCGGGCGAGCGCCTTCGCCCGGTAGCCGCACCTCGTGTAGGCGTATCCCAAGCGCCTTGGAAGGGCGGACGGGACTCCCACTGGGTTCGAGGACTGTCCCTCCAAGGGGCGACGGCATCAAGGCTCATCCTCATTCCTACTGGACCACGATCACTCCGGTCATGGCCGACCCGTGGGGCCCGCAGTTGTATGCGTACGTTCCGGGCTTGTTGAACGTCACGGTATAGGTGTAGCTGGGCCCGACCAGGACCACACTGTTCCTGAAGATCCCCGGGGGCGAGCCGGTCGATTGGATGCTGTGCGGCCCCTCCGCGTCCCAGGTCCACGTGACGCTGCCGCCCGCCGCGATCGTGTCCACGGCGGGGTTCTCGCTGCCGTTGTGGGCACTGCGAAAGTAGACATTCCCCACCGTCACGTGGCCGACCAGGCCAGCGCCGCCGCCGCCCCCGCCGCCCCCGCCGCCCCCGCCGCCCCCACCCCCGTAGGGTGAGGTCGCACTGCCACAGGCCAGCGAGAAAAGGGCCGCTGCTACGATCCATATCGTGCGTCGCATATCAGAGACTCCGTGCGAGGCGAGTGAGACTGCTGACGCGGGCAATGGTAGCGGTCGTGCTTCGATGGAAACATCAGACGCAGCGCCGTTGGCGGCCGGAAGACGGCGGAACAAACCTGTCGGACGGAGGACTACATGCCCATTAGGCGATCAGCCCATGCCTCGCCGCATAGCGGACCAGGTCGGCATTCGTGGCCACCGCCATCTTCTCGAGAATGCGAGTCCGGTAGGTGCTCACCGTCTTGGCCGAGATGGCCAGCTCGCCGGCGATTTGCGAGACGGTGAGGCCGCTGCCCAGCCGGCGCATGACTTCGAACTCGCGATCGGACAGCAGTTCGTGAGGGGCTCGCTGCCCGCCGTCATCGAGATGCGTGGCCAGCTGCTCCGCCAGCGTCGGACTGACGTACTTGCCGCCGCGATAGACCCGCCGGATGGCTTCCAACAGCTGATCCGGTGAATGGTCCTTGGTGAGATAGCCCGAGGCCCCGGCTCGGAGCGCCCGCACCGCCCACTGGTCTTCGGGGTGGACGCTCAGGACCAGAACCCGGATGCTCGGGTGGCGTGTGCGCAGCTCCCGCAGGGTCTCGAGAAAGGGGCCGCCCGGCATCGACACGTCGAGCAGCACCAGATCGGTGGCGGTGGCCTCGAGCGCGCGGAGCAGTGCCGCGGCGTCGCCCGCCTCCCCCGAGATCCTCAGCCCCGCATCCGCCTCCACGATCCGGCGGAGTCCCTGCCGGACGATCGGATGGTCGTCCGCGATGAAGATCCGGATCGCGGTCGATCGGCTCACGGCGTCGCGACCGGAATCGTGACGACGATCGCGGTACCCTCGCCCGGTTCGCCCCGAACCATCAAAGTCCCCCCGCAGGCCAACGCCCGCTCCCGCATGCCGACCAATCCCAGGGACCGCAGCCCGCTCAGCGATTGCGGCGTGAACCCGACTCCGTTGTCCTCGACCGCGAGGATGATGGCCGTGCCCAGGCGGCGCACCGTCACCTCCACCCGGGTGGCTTTGGAATGTCGGGTGACGTTGGTCAGCGCCTCCTGAATGATCCGGAAGGCGTGGCTCGCCACTTCGTCGGGGAGCCTGGGAAACTCCTCGGCCTGGAGCGTAACCGCGATGCCGGTCCGCTGGGCCGCCTCCTGCACGAGGCACTCGATGGCGGCCTCCAAGCCGAGCTGGTCGAGCACGCTGGGCCGAAGCTCGCTGGCGATCCGGCGGACGACCTGCATCGTTTCGTCGATGCGGGTGGTGATGGACTGATCGAGGAGGCGGAAGGCTCCGGAATTGCCCCGGGGCCGATTGGTCCCGAGCCAGGCCAGGTCCAGCTTCAAGGCGGTCAGGGCCTGGCCCAATTCGTCATGAATCTCCCGCGCGATGCGGGTCCGTTCCTCTTCACGAGTGGACTGGAGCCGGGCCGCGAGGGCCCGCAACTCGGCCCGAGACCGTTCCAATTCCTCCGCGGCCAGGGTGCGGTCGGTGACGTCCCGCTGAATCCCGAAGTGCCCGGTGATGCGACCGGTGGCATCGTAGAAGCACATGTAGTCGCCTTCGACCCACATCGTCGATCCGTCGCGCCGCCGCTCGTTGGTGATGCTGTGCGTGTGCCCGGCGTCGAACAGCGCCCGCCAGCCCCGGCGGCCGGCCTCGAGGTCGTGCCGGAAGAAATCGCTCGGCGTCAGTCCGATCAGCTCCGTGGGCGCGGCCCGGAATTGCTCCGCCATCGCCGGATTGATCTTGGTCATGCGCTGATGGGAAAAGACGTAGTCCAGGACCGTGTCCTTATCGACCCCTGGTCCCCACTCGATCGGTTGATCGAGCATCATGAAGAAGAACCCGTCCTGGGAGCGCTCGAAGAAGGCCTCCAGGAGGGCGGGGGTATTGAACTCCGTCGGTTCCGGCAAGGCTAGCGGCATCGAGTCTCCTGGCCCGGAAAATGGGGAGGATGCCTCCTCCAAGGAAGGAGGTGGGGCCCCGGACGAGCCGGGGCCCCCGAGTGGTGGCGATTCCTCAGCTACTGAACAACGATCCGCCCGGTCATGGCAGCCCCGTGGACCGCACAGTCATAGTCGTAGGTTCCGGGATTCCGGAACGTCACCGAATAGGTGTCGCCAGCTCCACTCATGACCACGCTGTTGCGAAAGATTCCCGGCACTCCGGTCGACTGGATGCTGTGCGAGCCGGCGGCGTTCCAGGTCCACCTGACGATGCCGCCCGCCGCGATCGTGTCCACGGCGGGGTTCTCACCGCCATTGTGCGCGCTGCGGAAGTAGTTGTTCCCCACCGTGACTTGGGCGATCTGGTGCGGCTCGCCATAGACGAAGTCATCCATGACCACGAGGTCCTGGGTGCCGCCCGCGCTGATATCGGTGCTGGTCGCGGTCAGCGCGGCGTCGCCGCTGGTGATCCGCACGCGGGCGACGATCGGCGCTTCGAACACCGCGCCGACGAACGAGAGGAGCTGCGCGCTGGCGTGGTTCGGGGCGACGACGACGCCGATGCGGACGTCCTGCGCGTCGAAGAATTGAATCGTGGTGGAGCCCGCCCGATCGACGTCGGCGAAGACGGCGCCGAACCCCTTGACCAGGCCGGGCGTCGTGGTGCCGACCACCCGGAAGGTGACGTCCACCTGGTTGCTCCCCACGGGCATGAACAGCTTCTTGGCCGAGAAGAATGTGAACTGCGCGGCCAGGCCGGCGTTGACCGCCGCGAAGTCGGTGCTGTCGATCCGGAAGCCGGTCCCGGGGGTCGTGAACAGCGCGCCCCGCTTCGAGTTGACGTTGAAGAAGTTCGCCGGGAAAGTGTCGACGTCGGTCAACGCGGCGGGGACGCCGTCCCAGTTGATCTCGCGCCGGCCGCTGTCGGTGGGGGGCGTATTGGGCGCGTTCAGCACACCGCCGAGCGCGGCCCGGAATTCCGTCAGCTTTTCCGCGATCGAGAGGCTGTCGCCCAGGGTCTCGAACGTGGTGTAGGTGGGCGGCGGGGGCGGGGGCGGGGGCGGAACGGGAGTGGGCGAATTGCTGTCGCTGCACCCGGCCAGGACAGCGAGGGCCAGGAAGGGAGCATAGACCGTCGGTTTCATGGTGTTCTCCATCGGGAGTAGGATCGATCGCTGACGATGGCAATGCTAGCGGTCGTCCATCGATGGGAGCATCAGACGCAGCGCTGTCGGCGCCTGGAAGACAGCGGAACAGACGTGTCAGACGGAGGACTACACGACCGCCGGCGTGGATTGCAAGGGGATGCCCGCGATGCGACCGGAGGGACTCGAACCCTCACGGGGGTAACCCACAGGATCCTAAGTCCTGCGCGTCTGCCAGTTCCGCCACGGTCGCGTTGTTGCTACGCCTCAACTTAGCGAAACGACGGACGACTCAACAGGCGGTTTCCGTGCCGCTGCTATGCCGCTGAACCGCCTTGCACCGCCGCCGCGAGGTCCGCCTCGTCGATGATGCTGTAGCGATCGAACGTCGCGCGCAGGGTCAGGTCAGGTCTTGCCGGATGAGATACAGAATCCAGAGCGCGAGGGCAACCAGTGCTGCCGCGAGGATGGTCGGCGAGTTCGGCCGTCAGCGCGGCTTCTTATTGATGAGCAGCCAGTACAGTCCGAGCTTGGCGACGGCCTCGGAGAACGCCTCGAACTCCAACGGCTTGACGACGTAGCTGTTCACGCCGAGCCGGTAGGTCTCGGCCACATCGCGCTCCTCGCTGGAGGAGGTGAGGATCACCACGGGGATCGCGCGGGTGCTCTCGTCCCCCTTAACCCGACGCAGGACCTCGATCCCGTCCACTTTGGGGAGCTTCAAGTCCAGCAGGATCACCTGGGGCTTCGGAGCCTCATTCCCCCCAGCATACGGCCCAGTGGCAAACAAGTAGTCCAGCGCCGCGGCGCCGTCCTTCACCCACGCCACCTGGTTGGCGAGGTTGTGCTTCTTGAGGGACCGCAGCGTTAGCTCCGCGTCGTTGGGGTTGTCCTCGACGAGTAGGATCTCCGCGGTGCCATGCGTCATGCGACTCCCTTCGCTGCAAGAGTGAAGAAAAACGTGGCGCCCTCGTCGAGCTTCCCCTCGGCCCAGACGCGGCCGCCGTGACGCGTCACGAGACGGTGCACGAGCGCCAGCCCGATGCCCGTGCCTTCGACCTCACTGCCGTGCAGGCGCTCGAACACTCCGAACAACCGGTGCGCGTACCGCTGGTCGAATCCGACCCCATTGTCGCGCACGAAATACACGGCCTCCGCTCCGTCCGTCTGCGCGGCAACCTCGACGCGCGGCGCAGGTTTGCTCGCGGAAAACTTCAGTGCGTTGGCGACCAAGTTGGTGAACACCTGGCGCAAGAGTCCGGGGTCGCCGTCGGCGGGCGGCAGGTCGCGGATCTCGACGGTCGCCCTTTCGTCGCCCAGCTGGGTAAGGCCGGCGTAGGCCTCGCGCGCGAGCGCCGTCATGTTTACCGGGGCTCGCTTCAGCTCCGCGCGCGACAGCCGTGAGAATTCGAGCAGGTCGTCGATCAGGTGCCCCATCTGCCGCGCATTACCCCGGATTACGTCCAGAAGGCGCCGCAACTCGGCGTCGAGCGCGGGCGCGTGGTCTTCCTGGAGGATGCGAGCGAAACCTTCGATCGCCCGCAACGGAGCGCGTAGGTCGTGCGAGATCGAGTAGCTGAACCCCTCGAGTTCCTGGTTCGCGGTCTCGAGCTTCTGGTTGGTGGTTTGAAGCTCCGCGGTGCGTTCGGCCACGCGCCGATCCAAATCGTCCCGGGCGCCCGCCACGCGGCCCACCATCTCGTTGAACGCCGCAGCCAGGAGTTGGACTTCATCGCCGGCAAGGGGCGGGGCCGGCACGCGGCGCGCGTAGTCGCCCTGAGCCACAGCCGCCACGGCCGCGGTCAGCTCGCGTAGCGGCATCGTGATGCGGCGGCTCACTACCCACGCGCCACCTACGCCGAGCAGTAGCAGGATCGTCCCGATCACGGCGACGCGGCGCAGGAACCTCTGAGCGGGCGCGAGCACAGGCGCGCGGTCGGTCTCCACCAGCACCGCCCAGGGAGAGCCAACGATCGGTACCGCGAGGCCGAGCCGCAGCGTATCGCCGCGGACGTATGGCACGGCCTGGTGGGCGCCGAGGACAGACGATGGGGGGCCACGGACCACCGTCCTTTGATCGGTCCAGAGGTCGCCGGCGGCGTTGCCGAGAAAAATTGACGCGTCGCCCAGAAGGCGCGACAGCAGCCGCCTGGCCTCCGGGGTTGTCGTCGAGCGACGGCGTTCGAGCACCTGGCCACCGCCCGCCATCCGTCCCGTCGCGTCAAAGAAGATGATCGAGTCACGAACGACGTGCATCGGGCCGAGGACGATCGAATCCGTCCCCGCGGCGCCAGGTTGGAGCGGCGCGGCCAGGGCGAACAGGGCGGTGTCACCAGCCGAGACGGATTGGCCGTCGCTCCGGGCGATCCGAACCGCCGGGCGCGGGGTGTTTGCTGCCGCTCCCGCGGGGAGCGCGGCATACTGATCGAGCGCCCGTTGGGCGAGCGCCCGCGAGCCCCGTCCCCGCAGAAACTCGCGAACAGCCGCCTGTCCCATCAGCGCGGCGAGGGCTTGGCGGCGCGTTGGCGCGTTGCGCATGGCGCCGCCGAGGTCGTGGGTGAGCCGCGTGAGCCGCTCAGAAGCGGCCGCCAAGGCGGCGTTGCGCACCTCCCGGTAGGCGAGTCCCGCGAGGGCGACCGTCACCACCACGAGCAGCACGCTTGCGAGGAGGGGCAGTTGGCGCTCGAGCGATCGGCGCATCGTGATCCGAAGCGACTCGAGGCCGCCACCGCGCGGGGGCGTTTCCCCAGAGAGCCACTGGCCGTCCTCGGCGCGGACCACGACGCGCCCCCGGCCAGTGTCCGACTGGCGCGGCTCGAGCTGATGGCCAGCCTTGGCGGCTAGTGGCTGATCCGAAAACAGGCGCTGTAGTCTGCTGAGCCAGCCCATCGCTGTAACCTCCTGGTGTTCGTCGAAAGTGCTCCGACGGCGCGCCGATGACTAGGGTGTCCTGAGCAGCTCGGTGGGTCGCAGGGTGGCCGCTTTCGTACCCTCTAGCGCCTGGCCGGCTCAACCCGCACAGTCGTGATACGGTGACGACCCCAGACGAGCTTCCCGCGGGCCCCGACCTCGATGCCGCCGTTAGCGAGCGTGTCATGGGCCTGCCGTACTCGATCTCGGTTGTGCGCTACAGCACCAGAATCGCCGCAAACTTAGTCCTGCAAGCCGAGCTTCATCGTCGCGGGTGGGTCCTCAACCGGGTGTACGCGAACGCGGGCCGAGAGACGGTCAAACTCGACCGTGGCGGCGTGACCGTCGAGGGGGCCGGGGAGACGTTCGAGCTGGCTCTGTGTCGTGCGGCGCTGAGGGCAGGCTCGGCCGGTGCGGGGCTCGACGACGGAACCCCATGAGAGGCCACGGAACCCCGACCGTGAGTCCCGCGAGGGTGACCGTTACCACGACGAGCAGCACGCTTGCGAGGAGGGGCAGTTGACGCTCGAGTGATCGGCGCATCGCGACCCTATCGCCGATCCAGTGTGTCCCGCACCTTGCGGGCCAGCGTTTCTAGCGTGAACGGCTTCTGCAGATAGGCGATCCCGGCTTCGAGGATGCCGTGGTGCACGATGGCGTCGTCGGCATAGCCGGACATGTAGAGCACCCTTACATCAGGTCTTACCTGGACCAATCGGTCGGCCAACTGCCGGCCGCCGGACCGCGGCATGACGACATCGGTTAGCAGTAGGTCGATTGCGCCGGGATACTCGGCTGCGAGCCGTAGGGCCGCCTCCCCGTCTGGCGCCTCGAGAACAGTGTAGCCCTGGCGCTCGAGCATGTTTCGGGTCACGGACCGGACGGTCGGCATGTCCTCGGCCACGAGCACGGTCTCCGTCCCGCGTGGCGCTCGCAACGTCGGAGTGGCCACCACTGCCTCCTCGACCGCTGCCTCCGCGAGCGGCAAGTAGGTCTTGAAACTTGTCCCGTACCCGGGCTCAGAGTAGACCCAGACGAATCCGCCTGATTGTTTCACGATCCCATATACCGTGGCGAGGCCGAGCCCCGTTCCCTTGCCTGGTTCCTTGGTCGTGAAAAACGGCTCGAAGATACGGGCCTGGGTCCGTGCGTCCATGCCAATCCCGGTGTCTGAGACCGCCAGCATGACGTAGCGGCCAGGGAGCGCAACGCCGTGCCCGCGCAGGTAGTCTTCATCTATCTCCGCATTTGCCGTCTCGATGGTCAGGCGTCCCCCTGCCGGCATCGCGTCGCGCGCGTTGACCGCCAAGTTCATGATGACCTGCTCGATCTGGCCGGGGTCCACCTTCACGAGGCCCAGGTCGGGCGCGAGCCTGGTAACGAGGTGAATGTCTTCCCCGATCGCCCGCGTCAGCAGTTTCTCGGTGTTGGCCACGATCGTGTTGAGATTGATGACCTTCGGCTCGAGGACCTGCTTGCGGCTGAACGCGAGCAACTGTCGGGTCAGGTTGCTCGACGCCGTCGCTGCTTGGCGAATCTGTCCGATGTCCTCCCGTAGGGGTGCGGCCGGATCAAGATCCTCCAGGATCAAGTCGCAGTAGCTCTGGATCACCGTCAGCATATTGTTGAAGTCGTGGGCGACCCCACCTGCCAAGCGACCAATCCCTTCCAATTTCTGCGACAAGGCGAGCTGTGCCTCGAGCTGCCGCTGCTCGGTTACGTCCCGCACGAAGGTGTCGTAATGCTCAATCTCGTGGGCAGCATTGCGGACCGCACGAGTGGTGAGCTGCACCATGAGGGGTCGACCGTCCCTCCGTTTCCAGGTGGCCTCCACGTCGTCGTATTCGCGGTCCGCGAAGTCACGAGCGAGGAGCCGCTGCCGCTCAGCGGGATCGGCGTAGACGTCCCGTGCCATGTTCAGTTGCAGGACTTGGTCGGCGGTGTCGAACCCCAGGATGTGCACGAGCGCAGGATTCACCGATAAGAACCTACCACCTGGGGTGGAGCGGTAGATCCCGACCGGAGCGTGTTCCACTAGAGTTGCGTAGCTGGTCTCCGACTCACGCAGGGCCGCCTCCGTGTGCTTGCGCGTGGTGAGATCGCGCACGAAAGCACTGAACTCCCATGTGCCAGCCAGCCGGAACGGGGTGACCGACACCTCGACGGGAAACTCGTGCCCGTCTCTGTGCAACGCATTGATCTCGATACGTTGCTGAAGAATTGGGCCTTCGCCGGTGGCGTGAAAGTGAGCCAACCCACGGGCGTGCGCGTTCCGATACCGTGGCGGTATGACCAATTCACTCAAGGTCCGGCCCAGGACTTCGGTCCGGGACCACCCGAACATCGTTTCTGCTGGGGCGCTCCAGCCCGTCACAACCCCCGTGGCACTTATCGTCACGACGGCGTCGAGCGCCGACGCGAGGACGGCCCGCAGCCGCTCCTCGGAATCGAGGAGGGTCACCTCCGCCTCGCGGGCTGCCTTCCGTGCTTCCGCCTCTCGCAGCTCTCGCTGGATCGCGGGGATGAGGCGCTTGAGGTTCCCTTTCATCACGTAGTCGCTGGCGCCGGCCTTCATCGCGGCAATAGCCGCATCCTCCCCGATCGTGCCCGAAACGAAGATGAATGGCACGTCGAGCTGGAGCTCCCGCACGAGGGCCAGTGCCTGCGTCCCAGTGAACTGGGGCATACGATGATCGCACGTGATGACGTCCCAGTCGTGCCGATCGAGGGCCGCGTGCAGGTCGGCGGCGGTCTGGACACGCTCGAAGGTCAGGTCGTATCCGCCCCGCTCCAGTTCCCGGACGAGCAGGAACGCATCGTCCTCGGAGTCCTCGATCATCAAGAGACGTAGGGGGATTGCCATGACCAGCCTCCGCGGGGGAGCGCGCGCCGGTGGGCGCGCTGCCCCACGACACGTCGCGCACGCCACATCGCAAGTTTTCACCAGCCAAGTAGTCCCGGCGGTGATTCCGCTCACAGTCGCATCCACATTTCTCGAGGGGGGGTACGATTCTGACGCCTAGGCAGGGAGCATCTGGTCCATTTCATGGACAGAAAGGCCAAGGGCCGCAGCTAGAGAGGCGGACATTCAAGCTGGGGTTCCGCTTCCCGCGCTCGACCAGCCCGACATAGGTCGGGTGCACGTTGGCCCTTGCAGCCAGAGCTTCCTGCCTCAGGCCGCGCGCCTTTCCAGTGAGGCGCGTCTCAAGACGATCTCATGGTTCCTTCAGTCTCGCGAAGCTAGGCTAGCCGCGGATGTCGAGGCCACGCCAGCAACAGGAGGATTCCATGAGGCTTTTGTCTCGGATCGCGGCGGCCGCCTGCGCGGCCGTGGTGGCGGTTACGCCCCCCCCCTCCCCCCTCGCGGCTCAGGAGCGCGCGGTCATCGTGAGTGTCTACGCCGGCGGGGCCGACCATCTCGCCGATCTCAAGCACGACCCGACGGTCTGGTTCAATCCCGGATACAACGTGGGCGCCAGCCTTGGCTACCAGTTCACCAAGTACCTGGCCGTGCACGCGGATTTCACCTACACTCGCAATCCGGCGCTCGGCACGGGGTCGTTCGCCGGGTCCGACGTCAATCGGTTCTTCTACGGCGCGCACCTGGAAGCCCGCTACCCCTTGGGGGCCCGCTGGGCGCCGTTCGTCTTCCTGGGTGCGGGAGCGGTCTCGGTCGATCAGCTCGACCTCGATACGTTCCACCCCTTCACGCGGGGCGCCGGCATGGTCGGGGGCGGGATGTTCTACGTGATCCCGCGATCCCACGTCGAGTTGTTTGGGGAGGTCAAAGGGCTGACGTATAAGTGGAACGCGGCCGGGTTCAACCGGACCATGTTCGACGTGACGTATTCGATCGGGGTGAGCTTCCGCCGCGTGTTGTAAGGGTCAGGGCTTCGGTGGCGCGACCCGCTCCGCCTCGCGCTGCTTCCCCAGCAGTCGCTCGGCGAAATCCACGCGTTCTTCCAGCTCGGTGAGCCGGCGCTGCACGTCCTCCAGCTCGTCCAGCCGACCGCGCAGCTCGTCGGCGTCGCCCAGCTTCCCCTGGAGGTCGTCCACTACCTCCCCCAGCATTCGCTTGGACAGTCTGCCACGGAGTCGCCGCCGCACGTCGTCGCCTCCACGATCACCGCCGAGCAGGCGTTTCACCGCTCCCCCTATCGAGGCTGCGAGGATGATGAATCCCACCCCGAGCGCCCAGGCCGGTATGTCGATGCCGAACATGCTCCGCCTCCTCAGCCTCGTGGTGGGGCGATCCGCTCCGCCTCGCGCTGTTTGACGAGGTTACGCTCCGCGAACTCCAGGCGCTCCTCGATCTCGTCGAGTCGCCGCTGGCGGTCCTCGACCTCGCCGTGTCTTCGCTCGTGCTCCTCGAGCTTCTCTTGCTGCTCCAAGCGCCGCTTTCGACGCGAGCCCCCCCCCCCCCCCCCGCAGCTCGGGGGGGATGATCCGGACCATCAATCCAATCCCGACGAACAGCGCAACGGCCGCGAACCCTGCGCCAATCGCCCACTCGGGGATCCCGAACATGCTCCGCCTCCCCCTGTCCTCGACTCGTCCTCGCTTCCCAAGAATGGCTCCGCGCTACCTACGAGCTACAGCAGCCGAAGTTTTCGCCTTCCCTCCCCACGAGTATGACGGGCCGATCTGCAACACCGCCCCGATGGACGGCATCACCGTCACCCGCCCGCCGTAGGGCTGTCCGCGGAACAAGTCCTTGGGCACGTGCAGCAGCGTCGCTTCGGCGTAAAGGTGCACGATCCAGACATTGAAGTGCAGTCCGCCGAGCAGGCCGGGGTAGAGCGCGGGCTTGGACTGGCGCTGGTCCAGGAAGTCGGTGTACTGCTCGTAGGTGAGTCTTGGCCCGATGACGAGACTTGCCTTGTTCGGCTCGGCGGGGTCGGTGAGCAGGAACTCCGTCGGCAGGGCGACGTCGGCGGTCCGCAGCCGGTCGTTCTGCAGGGTGTCCGAAGAGCGTTTCATGGTGGCGTAGGCGAAATGCAGACTGGTGCTGCTGCGCCGACCGAACAGATCGCCGAGTCGGAGCTTAAGGCGCCAGATCTGCCCGGAGTGGTCCCCATTCTCGCGACCCGAATAGCCCGCGAACGAGGCGCTGGCCCGGTCATCGATGCCGCCGGCCAGCAGCGCGGTGAGCACTTCCGCACGCTCCCGCTCCTGGCCCCGGAGTGCATCACCGAACTCCAGTCCCGTGCCGATGCCGTTGGCCGGAATCGGTGTTCCGCCGTACGTGAGCGGAAACGGCGAGGGCAGGGCAACCCGCGCCGCGGGCTCGCAGGCGCCGCACCAGACCGCCGCGAGCACGGTGGACACGATCGACACACGAGTGTTCATGGGTTTCACTCCTCCGGCGGAATCCAGGCGGCGCCGTACTCGAAGCGGATCGCCTCCCGCAGCCCCAGGCGGACGGCGAGCGAGTCGGGGGAGGCAACCGGGTCGAAGCTACTCTCGAAACCGAGGAGCGCGCCGCCCCGGGCGCGGAGGGTGTCGGCGAAGGCCCGCACCGAGTCGGGGTCTTGCGTCCAGGGGAGCAGGCGGGCCGGGCGGCCGGTGAGGAAGTACACCGCTGCAGGGTCGTTGGTGAAAAGCTGATAGCGCCGTCCTCCTTGGGGATCGCGCAGCCATCGCGCGAAGTCCGACGCCTGCCAGTCCTCACCCTCGTAGCCGTAGCCGCCGTTGCGCAGCGCACTGACGGCCTTCGCGTCGGCCCGCAGCGCCAGCGTGAGCCACCCGGCGAGCAGCGCGCCGGCGGCGAGGCGGCCCGGCGCACGCCACGAGCGCCAACACACCCCGACCCCGGCCGCCACGGTGACGGCGCCCAGCACGAAGAGCGGCGTGAGAATGCGCTCGTCGTACTCTATGTCCGCGCCGACCATGAGGCGCGAGTACAGCAGGACGCCGCAGTAGCAGGCGGCAATGATCCCCACGGCCGAGAGCATTCGGCGTGACGCGGTGCGGGGCCCCGCCGCGTTCCATAGGATCAGGGACACCATGACGACGAGCCCGAGTGCGATCGCGCCTCGAGCCGCACCCGCCGGCACGGTGGGAACCAGCCATCCGGCGACGGTGCCGAATCCGCGCCGCACGGTGCCCCAGAGCCCCCCATAGAAGTCGAAACTGGTGTGGGGCGTGTCGCCGCCCTGGAGGTCGGTGCGTACCACCCACAGCGCCTGGAGCGCGACGCCGGGGAGGATCGCGGCCGCGGCGCGTCGCAAGCGCGCGCGGCGGTCGCCCGGCTGGACCGCGGCCCAGAGGCCGGCGGCGCCGATCAAGGCGACCCCGGCGTAGCGGACGAGGGCGCTCAACCCCGCCAGGGCGCCATAGCTCCACGGTCGCTCGGGCGCCGTGACCATCCGGTGCAGCGTCAGGGCCATTCCGGCGAGGAAGAGCGGTTCGCTCAGCACGATGGTGTTGATGCCGACGACCGCGGGCAGGGCGAGCAGAAGACCGGCCGCGAGCGCGGCCGCGGGAGCACCGGCGATCTCAGCGACGAGCGAGGCGAGCACCCCGGTTGCGACGCCGAGCGCGAGGGCCATGACCCAGCGCGCAGCCTGGATCGAGGCGACGCCCACGGCGCGTGGGATGGCGATCGCGATCGAGAATCCGGGGGGGAAGTCCGAGAGTGGGGAGGTGCTGTCGGCGTCGGTCCAGAGCGTCCACGGGACCCGGAGCGATCCGTGGCGCACCAACGACTCCGCGGCACCGAGGTAGGACATCGAGTCCGGCTCGAGGCCGGGGCCTGGAGGGGCCGTGAGCCAGAGGGCGTACAGCGTCGCCACGAGGCCTAACACCCACGGAATGGGGGGTAGGGGGGGACGCCTCAGCGGCCGCGTTCGACCTCGCGCAACGCCACCAGGAGGCGGTCCACCGCCGCTGCCAGGTCGCGCTGCGAGTCGGAGTCGAGGGATTCCGACTGCGTCAGAGGTAGCAGCAGCTGCAGCGCGTTTCGGATGTGCTCGGAGGCGGGTTCTTCGGCCTTCTTGCCCAGCCAACGGCGGCGTTCGACTGTACTCCGCCGCTCGGCCCGTGGTTGATTGCGACGGTCAGACCCGCTGCGTCGGTCGTGCTGCAGCCGGCGTTCGGCGCCTGACTGGCTATGGCGGGCCATACTCACGCCCCTAATCTACGACAGCCCGAGCCGCTTTACGAGATGGTCCTTCACCCCGGGGGTGATGATCCCGCGCCGAGCCGCGTCGTCGAGCGCAGCCGTGATCTGGGCCCGATCGGCATCCAGTCCCCGCTCGCGCAGCTCGCCCAACGTGCGCGCCAGGCGGCGGTCGTACTCCCCGTGGGCGAGCTTACCGGCGTCCATTTCCACCTTGAGCGCCTCCAGCTCCTTCACCAACCGTTCGATCGAGACCGGCGCAGCCATGCGCATCCTCCGTAGGGGTCGGGAACCTCGCTCCCAGGCCGCGTAATCATGCCTCGTAAACGTCAGGCGCGCGAGCGGGTATTGTATAGGTGATGCGATGCCGTCCTATCCCCGCCCCCCTGCTGCTCGTCGTGCTCGCGGCCTGCGAGCATTCGACTCCGTTCTCCACCGTCGGGCCCGCCCCGCTCGGCCCCTACAGCCAGGCCGTTCCACGCCGCCTCACCTTCAACCAGGGGGACGACCGGACCCCCACCGTGACGGGTGGGACGGTCGTCTTCAGCCGCCTCGAGCCCGCGGACACCGGCACCCGGGAGCGTTGCCTGGCGTGGCTGCCGGCGGAGGGGGGCACGCTCGCGGGGGAAGCGTGCCCGCCTCCCCAACAGACGCCTGCCGACACCTTCGTGGACACCTGGATCGAGCCGGCGCTGTCTCCCGCGGGGGACAGGGTCGCCTACATCTGGCAGGAGGGCTCGCTGGTGAGCGTCCTCAGCTTCCGGCGGGCGCTGCTCGTCGTGGCCCCGCTCGGGCGGCCCGCCGACACAGCCGTGTTCGCCCGCGAAATCGCCCTCCCGACGACCAGCGGGCGGATCGCCAACGTGGGCATCGAGCTCTCGTGGGCGGACGCCAATACGGTGTGGTTCCTCGCGGCCACCGAGAACATCATCAAGGTGAAGGGTGGGGGGGGGAATCGCTTCACCGATACGAGCTTCTCCGCGCTCGCGCTGATGCAGCTCGACGTCCGCACGGGGGTGATCTCCCTGGTTCCCGGGGCTGACTCAGCCATCGCCTACGCGCCCGCCCCCCCTTCGGACGGCGGGATCTGGCTGGTGAAATCGGGGGCGCCGGCGACGCTGCTCCACCTCGCGCCCGGCGCGAATACCGCCGCAGCGATCGGCAGCTTCTCGGGGGGCGTCGAAGACCTCGCGAACGTCAATGGCGTCGCGGTCGCCGTGCTGGGGGGGGGAGCGGGCCTGGAGGCGCTGGATCCCGTCAGCGGGAACCTGACCGTCCTTCCGGGACTGGGCGGCCCGGTGAACCGGATCAGCGCGGCGGGCGGGAAGCGCTTCGTGGCGGAGGTCGAGCGCGGGGTCGTGCTGTTCGGCGCGCCGGCGAACCTCTGGCTGCTCGAGGTGCCGTGAACCGGATGTCGATCCGCCGCTGCCTCTCCGTCCTCGCGTTGCTCGCGGCGCTCTTTCCCCAGGGACGGCTCCGAGCGCAGTCCTTCACCGATTTCTGCCGCACGGTGCGCGTGGTCCGGCTTGGGCAGTGGGCGGAATACGACGTGGTCGGCGGCCGATCGGATGGCTCCCACCTCCGCTTCGCCATCGTCGGGTCGGAGCGGCGGGGGGACTCTACCTACTACTGGTACGAGGTCGCGACCACGCGCGGCGCCGACCGGTTTGTCGGCCAGCTGCTCGTGGCGGGACTGTTCAGCGCGACGCCGGACGTTCGCGGGCTCGTCACCAAGACGGGGAACGGGCCGCCGCTGCGCGTGCCCGATCTGCTCATCGCCATGGCCGGTCGTCAGATCGCTCGCAGCGTCGCGTCCGAGGTCGTGCGACACTGCTCGAGCGGGCAGGTCGTCGGCGTGGAATCCGTATCGGTACCGGCGGGCAAGTTCCGCGCCCTGCACGTCCGCAGCGCCGAAGGCGAAGCGTGGGTTTCGGTCGACGTCCCATTCGGCATCGTCAAGGCCCGGCTCAACGACGGCTCGGAGATGTCCCTTACCGGCCGCGGGAAGGACGCCAAGTCGGTCATCGGAACGCGCTAAGCGCCGACGGTCACCGTGCCCTTGCGGGCCAACTTTCCCCATCCGCGCGAGCGTCCCTGTAGCGCCGCCAGCACCGCCTGCACCACCACCCAGTACATCACCTGCCGGTAGACGAACCGCTGGAGCAGCACCAGCCAGCCTAGCGAGCGCTCCTCCCCCGGCTCCATGAACAACGCGATTACCGCCGCGAGCCAGTCGATCGCGAGGAAGATGCTGTAGAACATCACCACCTGGAGGAGGCTCTGGACGGCGTACTCCGGCCCGTGCTGGACGTAATTCAGGTACACCGTCAGGAGCGACCAGAGGAACAGCAGATCCGCCACCGGAGAGATCAGCGGGAACAGCAGCTGGAAGATCCAGATATTCGGCAGCCCGACGGCGCCGAGGGTGCCGTAGCGCGCGCGGAACAAGACGTCGCGGTGCTTCCAGGCGCATTGCAGCGTTCCGAAGCTCCAGCGGAACCGCTGCCGTGCGAGCGCGCGGACGGTGTCGGGGGCCTCGGTGAACGCGACGGCGTTGTCGGCGTAGGCCACGCGCCACCCGCGCCGCAGCAGGGCGAGGGTCAGGTCCTGGTCCTCGGCCAGGGTGTTGCCGCTGAAGCCTCCCGCCTCGAGAATCAGGTGCCGGCGCCACGCCCCCACGGCGCCCGGCACGACGGTGATGCAGTTGAGCAGGGCGAACGCGCGGCGGTCGATGTTCTGGCTCGTCACGTATTCGATCGCCTGCCAGCGGGTGATCAAGTTGATGCGGTTGCCTACTTTGGCGTTGCCGGCCACCGCGCCGACGCGCTGGTCGGCGAGCCGCGCGACGAGGGCCTCGACAGTCCCCGCGACGAACAGCGTGTCGGCATCGAGCGCGACGATGATCTCTCCCGTCGCCCGCTCCACCCCGAAGTTCAGGGCGCTCGCCTTGCCCCCGTTCGGCTTGCGGAACAGCCGGACGCGGGGATTGTCGCGGAACGCCGCGGCCAGGACTTGGAATGTCCGGTCGATGGACCCGTCGTCCACCACGACGATCTCGAGCGGCGTGTACGGCTGCGACAGCAAGGACTCCACCGTGCGGCAGACCACCGCTTCTTCGTTATAGGCGGGGACCACGACGGTGACGGCCGGCCGGTAGCTCGCGTCGGCGGCCCGGCGGCCGAAGCGGCGGGAGGTGCGCTGCCCGATCGCGAGACCCAGGATCACCAGCAGGCGCGCCGCGCCGAGCACCATGGCGACGAGGAAGACGGCGTGCATCCCGAGCTCGATCCAGCCGATGAGGGAGAACGACGTCAGCTCCATGAAGCGGCGCAGCGCGGCGTTGGGCGGCAGCGGGGGCATCGCCTGGTCGCGCGTGATGCCGGCCAGGTCCGTGACCGTCGTGAGCGCGATGCCGCGGGCCCGCAGGGAGTCGATCAGCGGTCCGAGCGCCCGCACCGTCTGCCAGCGCATGCCGCCGCCGTCGTGCAGCAGGATCACGTTGCCGCGGCTCAGCTGATCGAGGCTGCGGCGCACGATCGAGTCCACGCCGGGCTCGGCCCAGTCGCCGGGATCGTCCCGGAGTCCGACGGTGATGTAGCCCAGCTCCTGGGCCACCGCGATCGGCACGAGCTCGTCGGTCGTAGTCGGCTCGGCGTCTCCGAAATACGGCGGCCGGAAGAGCGCGGTGCGGCGGCTCGTGATCGCCTCGATCAGCCGTTCCGTCGCGTTCAGCTGGTAGCGCGTGGCCGTCGCGCTCACGAGGCCGAGATTGGGATGGGTGAAGGTGTGGTTGCCGATTTCGTGCCCCTCGCGCAGCATGCGGCGCACCAGCTCCGGGTGCACTTCGGCGTTCTCGCCGATGATGAAGAACGTGGCCTTCGCGCCGTGCGCCCGCAGCGTGTCGAGGATGCGCGGCGTCCAGACCGGGTCGGGGCCGTCGTCGAAGGTGAGGGCGACGGCGTTCTTGCGGCGGCCGTAGCGGCGGATCACGTACGTCGACGGGGTGCGCGTCACCGCCTCCTTCACCACCAAGCCCGAAGCGGAGTCGGCCAGCACGGCGCGGGCGCCGACCGTCGGCTCGGCCACCATCCGCAAGATCTCTCCGGTGCCGATGAACTCGACGTCGTAGCCGATCTGGATGGTGTCGAGCCCGGCGGGCGTGGCCGCGAGGCCGTGCCGGTTGAGCACCCGCCAAACCGACGGGTCCTCGGAGCCGAGCCGCCAGATCCCCACGCCGGCGACGCCGGTGGGGAGCGCCCGCCGGATCTGGTTGTAGGCGGTCGGGCCGTCGAGGAACCACACGATGTGACTGGTCGAGTCGGCGTCGTCCCAGGCGAAGGTGGGGTTCAGCGAGCCCGGGTCCATTCGCGGCATCGTGCGGCTGTCGCGCGCCAGGGTCATGACGTCCTGATAGGTCAGCTCGAGGGCGGATTCGGACGTGTCCGTCCATTCGTAGCCGTATTGCCCGATGCCGACCAGCAGCTTTTCGGCGGGCACTCGCGCCAGCACGCGCTGCAGGTGGTGCTCGAACCACGCCTGGCTCGCGATCGGGCCAGGGTCGTCCGAGGGGTCGTGCTCGTCGTACAGCATCACGAACACGCGGTCGTTCACCGCCGCGTAGGCCTCCGCGGGCCAGGTCAGGTCGTCACCGGGGATCGTCTGGGTGAGCAGGCGCCCGGTCACCTGAAGCCGGGCGCGCAGGGCGCGCAGAAAGGCGAGCAGCTCGGGGTGGAGGCTCTGGGGGATCTGCTCGAAGTCGATCGTGACGCCGGCCAGGTCGTAGCGGGCCAAGGCGTCGACGATCTCGGCGAGCGCCCGGCGGCGCAGCCGCGGCCGGCGCAACATGCGCACGACGGGCCGGGCGTCGAAGTCCTCTCCGGTGAAGTTGGTGATCAGCGCGAACACCAGCGGCGGCTGCTGCGCGCTGCGGATCAGCGCGAGCACGCTGTCGCGCACCTCGAAGCGCACCGGCACGCTGTCGCCGCCGCGGCCCATGAACCCCCATTCTGCGACCACCCAATCCAGATCGTTCCGGTGGGCCTTCAGCGAGGCGTAGGAGTTGTCGTCCCAGTTGACGTAGAAGCCGACGACGATCGGGTCGCTCTCGGCGTGGGCTTCCAGCTGCCGGTCGGGCCGCACGTGGGGCCGGGTGATCGGCATCTGGGCGTAGTGCAGCGACGGCGTGGACGGATGTTGCCGCAGATACTCGAACAGGCGCGAGCGCGCGGCGATGCGCTCCCGCTCGGCCCGGATCGAGACGATGCGCCGCTGGGCGGGACGCGCCCGCCGCGCCGCGATGCCGAGCGAATCCGCGGCGGTCTGCACCAGCGGCAAGTCGGGCAGGATCGGGTGAATCACGATTCCGCTCAGCACGAACAGCAGCAGCACCGTGCTGATCACCCCAGCGACGAACGCCCCCACCCGGATCCGGGCCCAGCGGCGCCCCGTGGGGTCGAGAAACGTGTGGACGGAGTGCGGACTCACGACCGAAGTCTAACCTCGCTCACCCTTGCGTTCTCTCCAGGGGCGGCTCAATTCAAGCAGCACCCGCGAAAGGCTCCCCATGGACAGGCGAGAGGCCCTGCGCATTTTCGGCGTGGCCGCCGCGCTCCCCGCGATCCCGGACGCCCTGAGCTTCGGCCGGCAGCTGCACCGGCACCTTGGCCCCCCCCGGACGCTGGACCCGCACCAGGATGCAACGGTCACCGCGGTCGCGGAGATGATCCTGCCCGCGACCGACACCCCCGGCGCGAAGGCCGCGCGGGTCAACGACTTCATCGACGTGCTGCTCACGGACTGGATGACGGACGAAGCGCGCGGACGGTTCCTGGCCGGCCTGGCGGACCTGGATGCCCGCGCCCGCGCCAGCTTCGGAAAGGACTTCGTGGACGGCGCGCCGGCGGATCAGGTGCGGCTGCTGACCCTGATGGAGGATGACGCGCTGCGGGTCAAGGACGCCTCCGGGCCGCACGCCGAGCCGTTCTTCCGGACCATCAAGCGCCTCACGATGTACGGCTACTACACCTCCGAGATCGGCGCCAAGCAGGAGATGCACTTCGAGATGATCCCGGCCCATTACGTGCCGTGCGCTCCGCTCCGGGGAGCGTGACCATGCCCAAGACCTACGACGCGATCGTCATCGGATCCGGCATCACCGGCGGGTGGGCGGCCAAGGAGCTCACCGAGCACGGCCTCGAAACGCTGGTGCTGGAGGCGGGACGGCCGATCACGCCCGCCGCCGATTACGTGGAGCACGTGCCGGTGTGGGAAAAGCGCTTCCGGGGAATGGGTGAGCGTAAAGCGGTGCTCGCCAACCAGCCGGTCCAGCGCGAGTGCTACGCCTGCGACGAGTGGTCGTCCAAGTTCTTCGTGAACGATCTCGAGAACCCCTACACGACGGACCCCGGCGCGCCGTTCTTGTGGCTGCGGGGCCGCCAGGTCGGCGGCCGCTCGATCATGTGGGGCCGCCAGGTGTACCGCTGGAGCGACCTCGATTTCGAGGCGAACCTGCGCGACGGCCACGGCGTCGACTGGCCGATCCGCTACGCCGACATCGCGCCGTGGTACGATCACGTGGAAGAGTTCATCGGCATCAGCGGCGAAGCGCTGGGCCTGCCCCAGCTCCCCGACGGGAAGTTCCTGCCGCCGATGGAGCTGAATTGCGCCGAGCGCGCGGTGCGCGAAGCGCTGGCGCGGCGCTACGGCGGTGCGCGCGTGCTGACGATCGGCCGCTGCGCCGTGCTCACGCAGGACCACAACGGCCGCGCGGCGTGCCACTACTGCGGCAACTGCGAGCGTGGCTGCATCACGCTCTCCTACTTCAACTCGATCAATTCGACCCTGCCCGCCGCCCAGCGGACGGGCAAGCTCACGCTGCGGCCCTACAGCGTGGCGCGGGGCCTGATGTACGACAAGAAGACGAACCGCGTGGCCGGCGTGCGCGTCGTGGACGCGCAGACCAAGCACGAAATCGAATTCCGCGGCCGCCTCGTCTTCCTCTGTGCCTCGGCGCTCGAGTCGGCCCGGCTGCTGCTGCTCTCGGCGACGCCGGATTTCCCGCACGGGCTCGCCAACTCGAGCGGGCAGGTGGGGCGAAATCTGATGGACCACATCATGGGCGGCGGCGCGAGCGGCCGGATCGACGGCAACCTCGACAAAGCGGCGACCGGCCGCCGGCCCAACGGCATCTACATGCCGCGGTTCCGCAACCTGGCGGGCGGTCCGCCATCGCCGTTCCTGCGCGGCTACGGCTTCCAGGGCGGCGGCGGGCGCGAGGGATGGGACCGCGGCGTGGACCACGCCGGCTTCGGCGCGGACTTCAAGCGCGCCATGCGCGACCCGGGGCCGTGGCACTTCTCGTTCTACGGGTTCGGCGAGTGCCTGCCCAATCCCGACAACTACCTCGAGCTCGACAAGGACAAGGTGGACGCTTACGGCATCCCCGCGCTCCACATCAAGTGCACCTACGGCGAGAACGAGTGGGCCTTGATGCGCGACGCCTCCATCAGCGCCGCCGAAATGCTGGCGGCGGCCGGCGCGCACAGCATCGAGCCCTACGTCGAGAACAATCCGCCCGGCAAGGTGATCCACGAGATGGGCACCGCCCGCATGGGCCGGGACCCGAAGACCTCGGTGCTCAACGGCTGGAACCAGGCGTGGGACGTCCCCAACCTGTTCATCACGGACGGTGCGTGCATGACGTCGTCCGCGTGCCAGAATCCTTCCATCACCTACATGGCGCTCACGGCGCGGGCCGTGAGTCACGCGGTGGAGCTGCTCAACCGGAAGGAGCTGTGATGGACCGGCGCGCGTTCGTGGGAGCCATGGCTGCGGCCTCGTTCGCCGCCGCTCCCCGGGCTTCATTCCGCATTCCGCATTCCGCACTCCGCATTCCGCGCATCGGTCTCCAGCTCTACACCGTCCGCGGCCTCATGAAGCAGGACGTCGAGGGGACGTTGACGAAGGTCGCGGAGATCGGCTATCGGGAAGTGGAGTTCGCGGGGTACTTCGACCGACCGCCCCGAGAGATCCGCGCGATGCTGGACCGCCACGGGTTGGTCGCACCCTCCGCGCACGTTCCCTACGAGAGCATCGCGACCGGCTGGGACGCGGTGCTGGACGCGGCGCACGTGGTCGGGCACCACTACGTGGTGGTTGCCTGGATTCCCGAGGGGGAGCGCCGGGACCTGGACGGCTGGAAGCGCGTCGGGGCCACGCTGACGCGGGCGGGGGAGGCGTGTCGCGCGGCCGGCCTCCAGTTCTGCTTTCACAACCACAGCTACGAGTTCGTCCCGATGGCCGGGCAGCTCCCCTACGATGTGCTGCTCGCGGCGGCCGACCGGCGGCTCGTGCAGCTGGAGCTGGACCTGTTCTGGATCACCAACGGCGGCCAGGACCCGGTGACGTACTTCCGGAAGTATCCGGGCCGGTTCCCGATGGTGCACGTCAAGGACATGGCCCCGGGACCGGAGAAGAAGATGGCGGACGTAGGGAAGGGGAGCATCGATTGGAAGCGGATTTTCGCGCAGTCGCGCCTGGCGGGGATCGAGCACTACTTCGTCGAGCACGACGAGCCGGCGGATCCGCTGGGGAGCATCCGGGCGAGCTATGAGTACTTGAAGGACCTCGAGTTCTAGCTACTCCTCCGCCGCTCCCCCGGCGGCCGTTACTTGATCGGGCTTCACCTTGGCGGGGTCGAACTTCCGCGCGGCCGCGGTCAGCTTCTCGATCGTCTCGTCGAACTCCGCCTTCCCCTTCTTGAAGCGCAGGTAGTTGATCCGCGCCACCACGAATGCCTTGAGGTAGGGGCTCTGGAACCCGCGCGCTTTGAGCGCCGCCACCGCGGCGGAGACCGCTTCGTCCAGTCCGAGCAGCCGCTGGGCGCGCTGACGCCGAATCTCGAGCGCCTGCGAGAGCTTCACCGGCAGGAACTCGTCGATCCGCTTCAGGATCGACTGGTACACCCCGCCGGAGAACCGCCCGTTCTGCTGGTAGCACAGCCCCAGCGTGAGCAGCAACGGCTCCTCGAACTCCGTCTCGAACTCCCGCTCGGGCCGGTCGTCGAGCTCGGCCAGCCCGTGCTCCAGGCGGGTGACCTCGAGCGAGCGCTCGCGGACGTTGTGGGCCTTCTCGGTGTTGAGCACGAGGATGCGGTGGGCCACCGCCGGCTCCGGCACGACGATCGCCGCGATGGATCTCGCGCCCAGCTGCCGCAGGGCGCCGAGCCGGTGATAGCCGTTCGGGGTCCAGTAGGTGCCGTCGGCCGCGCGCACGGCGATCACCGGGTCGAGGTACCGATCGAGCGTGTCGATCGCCTTGGCGAGCTTGGCGACGTGCGTCTCCGACAGGTCGCGTTGGTAGGGGGTCGGCTCGACCTTCGCGAGCGGCAGGCCGGCGAGCAGCTGCCAGTGGCCGCCCAATGGGTCGCGGTACACCCCGATCACTACGCCGCCGTCGGCTTCGATCGTTTCCACGAGGCGCTGTAGGGCGGGGGGCGGCGGGGCAAGGAGTTGCTTCGCGGTGAGGCCGCGCGACTCCGCGGCCGCCTGCTTCTTGCGGCGGCGTGCCGGCTTCTTCTTCTCCGCCTTCTCGGGCATCAGGGCTTGGCCTCTCGGCTGAGCCGGGCGAGGCCCGCCCGCGCTTCGTCCACGTACGGCTTGAGCGTCGCGTCCGCGCGGGCCCACGTCGCGGACACGGTGGTATAGGCGGCGATCGCCTCGTCCCGATGCCCCAGCCGCTCGTTGAGCCGGCCGCGCACCAACATCTGCAGCATGTCCGACGGCAACGCGGGAAGAAATGCGCCGCCCGAGCGCCGGTCGAGCCACGACAGCGCGTCCTGCGGCCGGCCGCGGGCCTCGAGCAGCTGCACCCGCACCAGTTCGTCCAGGGGGCACAAGCCGAAGCACGCCGTGTCCGGAAGCGTGGCGAACTTCTGCACCGCCGCGGCGCTGTCGCCCCTGGCCAGGGCGAGGTGCGCGCTCGCCGAAGCGATCATGTACCCCACGATATCCTTCGCGATCGGCGGCGCGGCGGCTGGGAGGTGGCCGCGGACGGCCTCGAGCTGCCGGACGGCTCCCTGGAGCATCGCGGTGTCGCGGCGGGCGCTCCACCAGGCCAGGGCCCACAGCAGCCCCTGGTTGGGAGTCTGCGTCCAGCCTCGCATCACCGCATCCGCGCTCTCGGCGGGAACGGCGCCGAGCAGGGCGAACTGGGGGTACAGCACCGGAGCCCGTGTGCCCACCGTGCGGTAGGCCTCCTGGAGATGGCCCCGGTAGGCCAGCGCCTGGGCGAGCGGGGCATGAGCTTGGAGGGAATCCGCGGGCGTCGCCGCTCGGCGCAGCCTGTAGGTCTCGAAGGTCCGGGCCAGGCGGATCTGCGTCTCGGCCGAGTCCGGCCACCGGTCGAACACGCCGCTGATCATGAAGGGAAGCTGCGGCGCCAGCGAATCGAGGGTCCGGGCGGTCGCCTCGGAGTTCGCTTCGTGCGGATCGACGAGGCGGTCGAACAGGCCGTATAGCTGCGCGTAGCGTCCTTCGCGACTCGCCTTGAGGAATCCTCCCGTGTACCGACGCGCGGCCTCAGTCCCGTGGGCTTGCAAGGCGAGTCCGACGGCGTGGATGTACGCGGGCGAGAAGGACGAATCCAGGGCGATGGAGTGGTCGAAGGCGTCGAGCGCTTGCGCGCGAGTGAGACCGCCGGCCATCCCGGCGTGGAAGCGGGCGTCGCCAAGCGTGTACCAGAGCTCGGGATCGCTCGGGTAGCGCCGCACCGCCTCGTCCAAGGTCGCGAGCAGGCGCTTGCCGTACGTCCACCACGCCCCCCCGACCGCCTGCGGGCCCGCGAACACCACCGCCATCAGCGAATCGGCCACAACGACCAGGCTCTCGCGCGGCGCGAGCCCGTGATTCAGCCGGCCGGCGGCGAGGGCGTAGGCGACCGTGAGCGAATCGCCGCCCGAGTGCTGCCACCCGGCCGCCATAGACGCGTGGCTCAGGGCGAGGGTGAACGTGCTGTCGAGCGCGATCGCCCGCTGGTCATAGGCGAGGGCGGAGTCGTACTGCGAGCGCCGCAGGAACTGCTCGCCTTGCAGGAACGCTTTGAGGGCGGGCAGGGACGTGGAGCCGAGCGGCGTGCCGCGGACAGCGCCGATGGCGCGGGTTCTGCCCAGGGTGCGCAGCACCGCGACCGTGAGCGAGTCGGCCAGGCGGTCGACGCGCGCGGCCGCGTCGTGCAGCTCGATGTCGCCCAGGCCCCGTCCGCTCGCCGCGTCCAGCACGGTGGCCGTGAGCTTGACCGAGTCGCCCGCGCCGATCATCTGGCCGTACACCACCGTGCCGGCTCCTGTGGCCTGGCCCAACGCCTGCGCCGAGGCGGGGTCGGCGCGGCCGCTCCAGCGCTTCACGACCAGCGTCGGTGACACGGTGCGCAGCGGCCCCGCCCCGTCGAGGCTGCGTGAGAGCACGTCCACGAGGCCTTCCCGCCACAGCGTGAGCGCCGGGTCGAGCACGTCGAACGGCGCGACGGCGACGCGGTCGGCGTCGAGGGCGGCCGACTGGCGCGAGCGGAGGGCAATCCAGCCTCCGGCGAGGATCGCGACGGCTCCGGCACCTAGGGCGATGCGGGTCCAGGGGACGGAGCGGCGGCGTCCTCCGCCGAACCGGACGGAGGCGGTGCTTCCGCCCCCGGTCGGCGTCGCGATTCCCTCGAGCGCGGTCACGAGCTCAGCGGCGGTCTGAGGCCGGTCCGGGGGATTCTTCTGGAGGCACCACATCACGAGGTCGGCGAGGTCCGAGGGCAAGTGGGCCCGGTGCTTGCGGATGTCCTCCACTTGCTCGGTGACGTGCGCCGCGAGCATCTGGTGCGGGCTCATGCCGGAGAACGGCGGCCGCCCCCCGAGCATCTCGTAGGCCATCGCGCCGAGCGAGTAGATGTCGGCGCGGTGGTCCACGTTCGGGTCGCCCGCCGCTTGCTCGGGCGCCATGTAGGTCGGAGTGCCGATCGCGACCCCGACCGATGTCAGACCGCTGGACCCCGCCGCCTGGCTGAGCGCTTTGGCGATCCCGAAGTCGGTCACCTGGGCGTGGCCGCCCGAGAGCAGCACGTTGTCGGGCTTGATGTCGCGGTGGATCACGCCGCGGCCGTGGGCATACGCGAGGGCGTCGGCGACGTCGTGCAGGATGCGCACGGCATCGCGCACCGGCAGCTCCGACTCGCGCGCGAGCCGGGTGCGGAGCGACTCGCCCTCGACGAACGGCATCGTGTAGTAGAGCAGCTCGCCGGCGGCGCCGGCGGTCAGGAGCGGCACGATGTGGGGATGCTGGAGGGAGGCGGCCAGCTGGGTCTCGCGGCGGAACCGGTCGACATTCACGCCGGCGCCGAGCTCGGGGGGCAGCACCTTGACGACCACATGCCGGCCGAGTCCCAGCTCTTCGGCGAGGTACACGCGGCTCATCCCGCCGCCGCCGAGCTCCTTCTCGAAGCGGTAGGCGCCGCCGAGCGCGGCTTGCAGATCGGGCAGGAGGTCGGCCATGGGCAGGGAAGATACCTACGGCCTCACCTTGTTCGGATACGCCGGCGGCGGCGGCACCGGCACCGGGTGCTCGCGGATCTGGCGCGCCAGGTACGCCAACGCCGCGTCGAGCTGTGCGTCCTTCCCGGTAAACGCGGCGTGCGGCGGATTGTCCACCACCGTGTCGGGGTCCACGCCGTGCCCCTCGATGAGCCAGGCGCCTTCCGGCCCGTACACCCCCCATTCCGCCGCGGTCGCGATGCCGCGGTCCACCAGGACGTTGCTGGAGCTGAGCCAGATCTCGCCGCCCCAGGTGCGCATCCCGATCACCTTGCCCAGCCCGAGCCGCCGGAATCCTTCCGTGAACGCTTCGCCGTCCGACGCGGTGTTCTGGTCGCACAGCACCACCACGTGGCCGCGAAACGCCCACTGCATGTTCCAGTAGGGGTTCCCCACGCGGCCCTGCCAGTAGAACCACGCCTTGCGCAGCAGCTTCTCCAGCAGCCAACTGTCGATGTTGCCGCCATTGTTGTGCCGCACGTCGATGATCAACCCCTGACGATTGAACACCGGGTAGAAGTCCCGCGCCCACTGAGCTATGTCGCCCGATCCCATGGCGCGCAGGTGCAGGTACCCGATCTGCCCCCGGCTCGTGGAGTCCACGATCTGGCGGCGGGTCAGCTCCCACTCGTCGTAGCGGAGCCCACGTTCGCGGGCGGCGCTGATCGGCGTCACGATGGCGTCGCGCGCCTCACCCGCGGCGGGCTTGATACGCAGCAGCACCTGCCTGCCGGCGGTGCGCCGCAACAGCTCGGCGGGATCGGGCGCCGACAGGGTCGCGACGCCGTTGATCGCCTGGATCACGTCGCCCTCGGCAATGCCGAGCCCCGGCTTGGCGAGTGGGGAGAGGGCGTCCGGGTAGTCCGGATCGGCGCGATAGATGTGCGCGATGCGGTAGCCGCCGGCCGCCGCGTCGCGCCGCAGCACCGCGCCCAGCGAGCCATTGGGCACCTGGTCGCGGCCCTGCCGGACGTCGCCGCCGTACACGAAGATGTGCAGCGCGGACAGCTCGCTCACCATTTGGCCGAGCAGGTCGGCCAGCTCGTCCCGGTCGGTCACCCGCTCCACCAGCGGCCGGTAGCGCTCGCGGATCGCCGGCCAATCGAGCCCATGCAGGTGTGGGTCGTAGAAGTAGTCGCGCTCGAGCCGCCACGCCTCGGTGAACATCTGGCGCCATTCCTCGCGCGGATCGAGCGACAACGCCCAGTCGCCGAGCGCCACCTGTTTCTTGTCGAGCCCAGCGTTGGGCCCGCTCGACGCGTCGATCACGTACAGCGCGCTGCCCTTGCGCACCAGCACTTTCTTGCCGTCCGCCGAGACCTCGTAGCTCCGCACGTCTTCGACCAGCGTCTTGGCTTCGACGTCCTGATTGCCGATGTCCACGGCGTGGAGACTGGCCTTCCCTTCCAGCGTGGTCTCGTAGGAAAGGAACAGGAGGCGGCTGCCGGCCACGCTCAAGCCTCCGTAGTTGCCCGCTGGCACGGGGACGTCGTAGAGCCGCTGCCCAATGCCGTCCAGGTCCACCGTGACGGCCGGGTGCTTTGCCGTATCGGGAGCCGCGGAGGGTGCCTTGGGCTGCAGCTCGTCGGTAGCCTGGAATGGCGAGCGCAGGCCCTTCGTGAGCGCCACCTGGTAGATCCGGGTCTGGCGGTCGAAGAACGGCTCCGGCTGTCGCGGGCCCCACGGCGCGCCGACCAGCGACTGGAAGTTCCGGTCGGACAGGAAATACAGCCATTTGCCGTCGGACGTGAAGGCGGGGCTGTAGGTGTCCACGCGATCGGTGGTGAGTGAGGCCCGCCGGCCGTCCGCCACCGCGTACAGCCACACTTGGCCGAAAGTCGGGGTGGGCCGGACATACGCGAGCCACTTGCTGTCGGGTGACCAGACGAGGTCCTGGAAATCGCCGTCTGGGGTCGAGTCGATCTTCGTCGCTTTCTTCTGCGCGAAGTTGAAGAGCCACAACTCCTGGTTCTTGTCGTAATAGGCGAGCCACTGGCCGTCGGGGGAGGGGATGCCGTCCCAGCGCAGCACGTGCGCGTCGCTGGTGAGCTGCTCGGCCGTGCCGACGCCGTTCGCCGGCAGGCGCCACCACTCCGTTTCGCCGGTCTGATCCGAGAGCATGAGCAGCGTCTTGCCGTCCGGTGCGAAGCGCGCTTGACGGTACCGAACGCCGGGGGCTCGCGTCGCTTCGACGAGCCTGCCGCCCGCCTGGCCGGTCGGCGCGACGAATACCTGGCCCCGCGCCGTCAGCACCACGCGGTCGCCGTCCGGAGAGAGATGGACGCTCGTCAGGTAGTCCATCGGGTTCATCACCCAGTGCTCGCGCGTTTGGTCGAAGTCCGAGGCGAGCGTGACGTCCAGCGCGCGATCCTGCCCGGCCGCGATGTCGTAGACGCGCAGGTCCGCGCCGAGCTGATAGACGATTCGGCCGCTCCCCAGAGCCGGGGACTGGATGTCCCATCCCCGGTGATGGGTCAGCTGCTTCAGGTCGTGCCCGTCTCCGTCCATGGACCACAGGTTCATCGTGCCGTCGCGGTCGCTGGCGAAGTACACTCGACCGCTCCACCACATCGGGGTCTTGCTCGTGCCCGCGAAGTCGGCGGTGAGCGGGATGGCTTCGGGGGCGCCTTCCGCGTACTTCCACAGGTTCTGCGCCGTGCCCCCCTGATACCGCTTGGTGTGACTGCCCTGGAAGGCGAGCCGCGTGAAGAACAACGTCTTGCCCGTCGGGTCGTAGCTCCCGTCGCTCGCCTGGGCGAGCGGCACCAGCGTGCGCGCACCGGCGGCCAGGTCGAGCGTGGCGAGCTGCGCGTTGGGCAGCGTGGAAGCGCTCCGCGTGGTGTAGAGCACCTTGCCGTCCGGCGTCCAGCCCACGACCGTCGCGCCGCCCTCCCAGGTCCGGCGCGTCGGGAGGCCGCCCGCGATCGGCATCGTGTACACCTCGGTCGGTCCTTCGTAGGTCGCGGAGAACGCCAGCGTCGCGCCATCGGGTGAAATCGCCGCGTTCGTCTCGCTCCCTGGGTGCGTCGTGAGGCGCGTCGCCACGCCGCCAGCCGCGCCGGTCCCCCTGAGCGTCATGAGCCACAAATCGCCTTCCGCCGTGAAGACGACCGTGTCGCCGTGGATCGCGGGAAACCGGTAGTAGCCCCGCGTCGTGGGCGCGGGCCCGCGCGGTGCGATCACCGCCAGCAGCAAGGCGAATCCGAACGGACGCTTCATGACGAGACCTCCCGACAGGGTGGCGACGGCGACCTTCAAAGCTACCCTTCCACGGCCCGTTCGCCTCCTCGCTTCGTTGACTGAGGGCAGGGAGCGGTCTACTTTCTTGTGCCTTCGCCCGACACCCGAGGACGCCCGAGGCCGTGCCGAGTCATAGTCGCTGGCTGAACCCCCTTCTCCTGTGCGCCGCCGCGGCCGCGTGCGGAGGCCCGTTCCCGCAAAGCACGTTCCGCCCCGCATCCGACTTCGCCGGCGCCATCGACCACCTGTTCACGGGCATCTTTTGGTGGGCGGTGCTGGTCTTCGTCGTCGTCGAGGGACTGCTGCTCTATGTGATCGTGCGCTATCGGCAGCGGGAGGGGGCCCCGACCCCGAAGCCCGTGCACGGCCATACCGTCCTCGAGATCGCCTGGACCCTGGCGCCGGCCCTCATTCTGGTGTTCATCGCCGTCCCCACGATGCGCGCGATCTTCTCGACCCAGGCGGACCCCCCGGCCGGCGCCTTGCGGGTGGAAGTCGTCGGGCACCAGTGGTGGTGGGAGTACCGCTATCCCGCCCTCGGCGTGGTGACGGCCAACGAGCTGCATCTGCCGGCGGGGCGCCCCGTGACGCTCGAGCTCAGCTCCGCCGACGTGATCCACAGTTTCTGGGCGCCCCGGTTGGGCGGCAAGCGGGACGTGATCCCCGGTCACGTCACCCGGATCGTGCTGCGGGCCGACTCCGCCGGCACATTCCTCGGCCAGTGCGCCGAGTTCTGCGGCGCGTCCCACGCCAACATGCGCCTGCGCGTGATGGTGGAGAGCGATTCGGTGTTTGGGGCCTGGGTGCGCGGGCAGCTCGCCGCCACCGCGCCGGTCGCGCGGGGAAGCGCGGCGGCCCAGGGGCAACAGGCCTTCATGCGCTACGGCTGTGTGGGCTGCCACACGATGGGAGCGATGTCCAACGCCAAGCTCGGTCCCGTGCTGACCCACCTGGGCAGCCGCACCACCATCGCCGGCGGCCTCTTCCCGAACGATTCGGCCCATCTGGCGCGCTGGATCGGCGACCCGCCCGGGGAGAAACCGGGGTCCATCATGCCGAACATGCACGTGCCCGCGAGCGACCTCGCGACCCTGATCGCCTACCTCCAGAGCATGAGATGAGCGGCGCCACGGCGGCGAGCCAGGAGAAAGGGAGGGGCGGGCTCGCGAGCTGGCTCACTACGACCGACCACAAACGGATCGGCCTGCTCTACTTCTATACCGCCTTCTTCTTCCTCCTCGTGGGCGGATTCGAGGCGCTGCTCATCCGCGCCCAGCTGGCCCAGCCGGACGGCCGGATCGTGAGCGCCGAGACCTACAATCAGCTGTTCACGATGCACGGCACCACGATGGTGTTTCTGGCGCTCATGCCGCTGACGGCCAGTTTCTTCAACTACATGGTGCCGTTGCAGATCGGGGCGCGGGACGTGGCGTTCCCCCGGCTCAACGCCTTCAGCTACTGGGTGTTCCTGCTCGGCGCCCTGTTCATGAACGCCAGCTGGTTCGCCGGGCCGCTGCTCCACGTGGGCCGCCTCAGCGTCGCGCCCGACGCCGGCTGGTTCGGCTACGCCAACCTGACCTCCCGGCAGTACTCGCCCGGTCCCAACGTCGATTTTTGGGTGCTGGGCCTGCTGATCCTCGGGGTCTCGTCGCTGGCGGCCGGATTCAACTTCATCGTCACGATCCTCAACCTGCGGGCGCCCGGGATGCGGATGATGCGCCTCCCGGTGTTCACCTGGATGACGCTCGTCACGATGTTCCTCATCATCACCGCCTTCCCGGTGATCACCGTGGCGCTGGTGCTGCTGTTGTTCGACCGGACCTTTGGCACGCACTTCTACCTCACGTCGGCCGGCGGCGACCCGCTGCTGTGGCAGCACCTCTTCTGGATCTTCGGCCACCCCGAGGTCTACATCCTCGTCCTCCCCGCGATGGGGATCGTCTCCGAAGTGCTGCCCACCTTCGCCCGGAAACCCCTCTTCGGGTATACGGTCGTGGTGTACTCGGGCGTGCTGATCGGCTTCATGGGGTGGGGGGTCTGGAGCCACCACATGTTCTCGGTCGGCCTCGGGCCGATCGCCGACTCCGTCTTCGCGGCGACCACGATGCTGATCGCCGTGCCGACCGGCGTGAAAATCTTCAACTGGCTGGCCACCCTCTGGGGCGGTCAGCTCCGCTTCACGACGGCCATGCTCTTTGCCCTCGGTTTCATCGGCATGTTCACCATCGGCGGCCTCTCGGGCGTGACCCACGCGTCGCCCCCCGCCGACCTGCAACAGACCGATACGTATTACGTCGTCGCGCACTTCCACTACGTGCTCTTCGGCGGCACCGTCTTCGGTCTCTTTGCCGGGATGTACTACTGGTGGCCCAAGATCACGGGCCGGCTGCTCTCGGAGTCCATCGGGAAATGGCAGTTCGCGCTGATGTTCGTGGGTATGAACCTGACCTTCTTCCCGATGCACTTCATCGGACTGCTCGGTATGCCGCGCCGCATCTACACGTACGGCCCGGAGCTCGGCGTCTCTTCGCTCAACCTCGTCTCGACCATCGGCGCGTTCCTGACCGGCCTCGGGATCCTGCTGTTCGTGTGGAACGTGTGGCGCACCCGGACGCGCGGGGCGGTGGCCGGCAACGATCCCTGGGGCGGGGCCACGCTCGAGTGGACCATCCCCTCACCGCCGCCGGTGCACAACTTCGACGTGATCCCCACGGTCGCGAGTCGGATCCCCCGCTGGACCAAGACCCAGCTCGCGGCGATCCCGGAAGGCGCCGAGCTCTCGCCACCCGAGATTCACGTGCCGGGCGGGTCAGCGTGGCCGCTGGTGACGGCGCTGGGCGTGCCGGTGCTCGCGCTGGCGCCGCTCGGTCACGCGCTGTGGCTCGCGTTGCTCGGCGCCGCGATCATCCTGCTCGGTATCTTCCGCTGGGCCTTCGAGCCCTTCGAGGTCTGAGATGACCCACGCCGCGGCGCACCGCACCAGCATGGGACTCGACAGCCGCAAGATGGGCGTCTGGGCGTTCATCGGCTCGGAGTGCCTGCTGTTCGGCTCGCTCATCTCGACGTACCTGGTCTACAAGGGGAAGAGCGTCGTCGGGCCCACGCCCCACGAGATCCTCAATATCCCGTTCACGTCGGTCAGCACGTTCGACCTGTTGATGTCGAGTCTCATGATGGTGCTGGCGCTCGCCGCGGTGCAGCGGGGCGACCGCAAGTGGACCAAGATCTGGCTGTTCTCGACCGCCCTGCTCGGGATCTTCTTCCTGGCCGGCCAGGTGTACGAGTTCACGTCGTTCGTGCATGAGGGATTGAAGCTCGGCACCAACCTCTTCGGCGCGACGTTCTTCGTGCTGACGGGCACGCACGGCGCCCACGTGACGGTGGGCGTCATCTGGCTGCTCACCCTCTGGGTGCGTGCCCTGCAAGGCAAGCTCTCGGCGGCGCATGCCGTCACGGTGGAGATCTGCGGCCTGTACTGGCATTTCGTGGACGTGATTTGGATCGTCATCTTCACCGTCGTGTACCTGCTCCAGTGAGTCGAGAGGGACCGATGCAGGACCCGAGCACCGGCGAGCACCCTGTCGTGGAGCACCCGCATCCCACCGCGGGGCTCTACATCCGCGTGGCCACGATCCTCGTGATCCTCACGGTGATCGAGGTGGGCGTGTTCTACGTGCCGGCGTTCCATCCGATCCTGGTTCCGGCGCTGCTGCTGCTCTCGGCGCTCAAGTTCTCGCTCGTCGTGATGTTTTACATGCACCTCAAGATGGACAGCCGCTTCTTCACCTTCCTGTTCGGCGGGCCGTTGCTGCTCGCCTTCGGCATGATGATGGGCCTGATGTTCCTGTTCGGGGCATTCGCGTTGCGGAAGTAGCGTGCCTCCCCCCTTGCCTGTGCCGGATCCGTGGCGGCACTGGGACCTGCATCCCAGCGTTCTCATAGGGCTCGTCCTGCTGGGCGGGCTCTACGTGTTTCTGGGTGGCCTCCACGCCCCGCGGCGACGGGTCGCCGCCTTCGCCGGCGCCCTGCTGGTCCTGCTGCTGGCGCTGAACGGTCCGCTGCACGACCTGTCGGACCATTACCTCTTCAGCGCCCACATGGTGCAGCACCTTGTGCTGACCCTCGTCTTTCCGCCGCTGCTGCTCTACGGGACGCCGGCCTGGGTGCTCCGCCCCCTGCTCGTGCCCCGGCCCGTGTTCGGCTTCGCCGCCTGGGCCACGCGGCCGTTGCCGGCCGCGCTCCTCTTCCTCGCGCCGATCACGCTGTGGCATTTCCCCGCATTCTACGAGGCGGCGCTGCGCCACCACGGCCTGCACATCGTGCAACACCTGGTGTTCATGGCCACCTCGGTGCTGATGTGGTGGCCGGTGCTGTCGCCGGTGGCGGAGCTGCCGCGCATCTCCTATCCGGCCCAGATGGGCTATCTGTTCCTGCTGGGGATCCCGATGTCGGTGGTGGGGGCGCTGATCACGCTGTCGGATCGGGTGCTCTACCCGTTTTATGCGGCCGCTCCCCCCCCCCGCGTGTGGGAGCTCACGCCGATTGCCGACCAACAGATCGGCGGGCTGCTGATGTGGGTCCCGGGGACGTTCGTGTTATGGCTGGCAATGACCGTGGTGTGGTTCCGCTGGGCCGCCCGCGGGGAGCGGGAGGACGTGGACCGTGCGGTGCCACGGGAAGCCTACGGGGACGCTACTCTCCCTCGGTCGTCGTCCCCAACGGATGGCGCTTGAGCTCCTCGCCGATTTTGGGGTGCTCGCGCCAGAGGTAGTAGCCCATGCCCAGCGCGGCGATCGCGTTGCCGATCGCGACGTTCCACCAGGCGAGGGCCCCCAACAACGGCTGGGCCAGAATTGCGACCAGGATGTAGAAGCCGAACTCGAAGAAGCAGAATCCGACGACCACCAGGAACAGCGTCGAGGGCGCTTCCTCCACCTCGGCCGCCAGCGCGGCGGCGATGCAGCCCACGACGACGAAGGCGCTGACGTGGATCATCGTGTAGCCGATGATGTTGGAATAGGCGATGACGACCTGCGCGGGATCGTGGATGCCCCAGAACACGGCGGAGCCCAGCATCGCCGGCGTGAAGAACGGCCGGCCATTGATGACGTCGATGAGGAGGAACCAGATCGCGACGGCCCCGGCGCCGACGCACCCAGCGATGAACCCCTCGCGGAGGATCCGGTTGAGCTGCATGCACGACTCCCGCGGTGTTGTCCGATCAATATATTACAAAAATGCGCCTCCGCCGTCCCCTGATCTATCCGCTCTGCCTGTGCGTCGGCGCCGTGCTGGTCACGGCTGCCGCACTCGCGCACCCGACGCTCGCGGGCGACGGCGCGGCGCAGCTCGGGACGATCGCGGCCTGCGCCGCCTGGGCGACCATCCACTGGGGGTTCCTGTTCGCCTTCCCGCTGTGCATCACGGGACTGATCGGCATCGTGCAGGTCAACGCCGGCACGGCGGGCGATGGCGCCGCGCGGGCCGGGGTCGTGGTGAGCGTCTTCGCCTACGCCTGCTGGATGATCGTGGTCGCGTTCATGCTCGGCGCGGGGGGCGCGCTCGCCGAGGCGTACGCGGCGGGGGAACCGGGCCTCGCGGCCACCCACGCCGTGTTCCTCTACGACATGCTGCGCCCGTTCGCCCTCACGGCGCAGCGCGTGGGTGCCTTCAGCCTCGGGCTCGCGACGTACCTGCTCGGGTGGGGGGTGTGGAACGGCAACGTGTTGCCGCGCTGGACCGCGTGGCTCGCAATCGCCGCAGGCGCCGCGGGGGCCGCGCTTGCGCTAGCGGCCCCCGCGTCATCCCGGCTCGATCAGGCGGCGTTCGTCCCGCCCGTCCTGTGGCAGCTCTTGGCCGGGCTGGTTCTGCTCAGGGCTCCGAAGAGCGCCTGAGCCGCCGCGGCGTCACGGCACCCGCAGCCGGACGACCTGCTCCTGGGTGATGCTCACGTTATAGACGATCAGCGTCACGATGTCGCCCGGCTTCGCGTCGCGCAGCGCCGTGCGGAACTCGGTCCGTGTGCGAACCGGTTGCCCGTTCACCTTGAGGATGATGTCGGGGCCGCCGTTGGTCCCCTGCGGTGTGAGACGCTGGTAGGCGGGGCCGTCCGGAGAGACGTCCGTCACCACCAGGCCGCCACCGTTGCGGGCGACCGCGCGAAGCCGCGGATCCGCCGCATCCTCCTGGGACACCGGCTCCACCGTGATGCCGAGCGTCGCACGGGTCGAGACCTTCTCGGCCGGGCCCGACTGGCGCGATGCCACCTGCTCGTCCGGGGTCGCCGTGTCGGCCGGCGCCGCGGTGAGCCGCACCGTGAAGGTCTTCTGCTCTCCGCCCTCCCGGCGCACGGTGAGGGCCACGGCCTCTCCCGGCTTCTTGAAGCCGACGCGCTGCTGGAGCTGCGCGACGTATTCCACCGGCTGGCCGTCGATCTCCGTGATGACGTCGCCCTGCTGTAATCCCGCCTGCTTGGCCGGCGAGTCGTCTCCCGTGAAATCTTCGACCACCACGCCCCGCACCTGACGCAAGCCCACCTTGTCGGCGTCTTCGGGGCGCGCTTCACCGATCATCACGCCCATCACCGCGCGCTGTACCTTGCCATGCGCCACGAGCTGGGTCATCACGTTGCGCACCAGGTTGATCGGGATGGCGAACCCGTAGCCCGCGTAGTAGCCGGTCTCGCTCGCGATCGCCGAGTTGATGCCGATCACCTCACCGCGAACGTTGACTAACGGCCCGCCGGAGTTGCCCGGATTGATGGCGGCGTCGGTCTGGATGAAATCCTGGATCTGGTAGTGCCCCTGAGACAACCCCGACAGCAGCCGGCCCTTGGCGCTCACGATGCCGGCGGTGACGGTGAAGGCGAACGCCTCACCCAGGGGGTTGCCGATGGCCAACGCCCACTCGCCGATGCGTGTGGAGTCCGAGTTCCCGAAGCTGACGGTGGGCAGTCCCTGCGTGTCGATCTTGATCACCGCGATGTCCGTCGTCGGGTCGGTGCCGACGACGCGAGCCAGGAACTCCCGCTTGTCGAGCAGCCGCACGGTGACCTTGTCCGCGCCGGCGACCACGTGGTTATTGGTCAGAATGTAGCCGTCGGAGGAGACGATGAACCCCGATCCGGTGCCCCGCTCGATCTGGGGCCGGTTCCGGAACTGCGGGAAGAAGTCTTCGAACCCCGGGAGCCGGCGCGCGTCGGGGCGCACCCGCTGCTCGGAGCTGATGAACACCACGGCGGGCTTGACGTGCTCCGCCACGGCGGCGAAGGCGTCGCCCAGGTCGGCCGCCGGTTTGGCCACCGGCAGGGCGACGCGCGGAGCCGCCGTCTGGGCCAGGATGCTGCTGACCTCGGCGGCGCCCCCCTTGCGGGGGAGGTTCAGGGCCGAGGCGAACGCCAACCCGAAGACGAACGCGATCCCGACCAACGATATGAACTTCAGCCAATCTCGAGTGCGCACCGACATCGCCGTCTCACCGTGTGATGGAGGGTTCCTGGGAAGTTACGCTTTCTTGCTCTTGTCGTCGTCCACGATCTCGTAGTCGGCTTCGACCACGTTGTCCGGCTTGGGTTTGGCCTCCCCCTCGGCGGAGCCGGTTCCGGCCTCGGCGCCTGGGGGCGGGGCTTCTCCCGTCGCGCCCCGCGCGGCGGCGTACAGCGACGCACCCGCGGCGGAGTAGGCCTGTTGCAGCTCTTCGAGTGCCCGGGCGATCTCGTCCGCATTGCCGCTGCGGAGCGCTTTCTTGGCCGCGTCGACCGCGCCGTCCAGCCGGGTCTTCAGGCCGGCTTCCAGCTTGTCCGCCCACTCCTTGGAGTTCTTCTCCACCTCATACACCATGGTGTCGAGGCGGTTGCGCCGCTCGATTTCCTCGCGCCGGCGCTTGTCGTCGGCCGCATGGGCCTCGGCGTCCTTGACCATCTTGTCGATGTCCTTGTCACCGAGCCCGCTCGACGCCTCGATACGGATCTTCTGCTCCTTGCCCGTCGCCTTGTCCTTGGCGGAAACGTGCAGAATGCCGTTGGCGTCGATGTCGAAGGTTACCTCGACCTGCGGCACCCCCCGCGGGGCAGGCGGGATGCCCGTCAGCTGGAACTTGCCGATCGTGCGGTTGTCCAACGCCATCTGGCGCTCACCCTGCAACACGTGGATCTCCACGGTGGTCTGCGTGTCCTCGGCGGTCGAGAAGACCTCCGACTTCTTGGTGGGAATCGTCGTGTTCCGCGGGATCAGCACGGTGGTGACGCCACCCAGCGTCTCGATGCCGAGCGATAGTGGTGTGACGTCTAGCAGGAGGACGTCCTTCACTTCCCCCGCCAGCACGCCGCCCTGAATGGCGGCCCCGATCGCCACGACCTCGTCGGGATTGACGCCTCGGTGGGGCTCCTTGCCGAAGAACTTCTGGACGATCTCCTGCACCTTGGGCATGCGCGTCTGCCCGCCGACCAGGATCACCTCGTCGATGTCCCCCGGCTTGAGCCCCGCGTCCTTCAGCGCCTGCTCCATCGGCGGGGTGGTCCGCTGCACCAGGTCGTCGACCAGCTGCTCGAGCTTGGCACGCGTGAGTGAGAGGTTCAGGTGCTTCGGCCCGGACTGGTCCGCGGTGATGAACGGGAGGTTGATCTCCGTCTGCATCACCGTGGACAGCTCCATCTTGGCCTTCTCGGCCGCTTCCTTGAGTCGCTGCAGGGCCATCGGGTCCTTGGACAGGTCGATGCCCTGGTCCCGCTTGAACTCGGCCACCAGCCACTCGATGACCCGCTGATCGAAGTCGTCGCCGCCCAGGTGGGTGTCACCGTTGGTGCTCTTCACCTCGAACACGCCTTCGGCGAGCTCGAGGATGGAGATGTCGTACGTGCCGCCGCCGAGGTCGTAGACCGCGACCTTCTCCTCTTTCTTCTTGTCCAGTCCGTACGCCAGCGCCGACGCCGTTGGCTCGTTGATGATGCGGACCACGTCGAGACCGGCGATCTTGCCGGCGTCCTTGGTCGCCTGCCGCTGGGAATCGTTGAAGTACGCTGGGACGGTGATGACGGCCTTTTCGACCTTGTGGCCGAGGTAGTCCTCCGCCGTCTGCTTCATCTTCTGGAGGATCATCGCCGAGATCTCGGGCGGCGTGTACCGCTTCGCCTGGATCTCGACCGAGGCCAGCTCGTTCGGACCCGGCAGCACCTTGTAAGGGACGCGCTTGGTCTCTTCGACCACCTCCCCCACGCGCCGGCCCATGAACCGCTTGATCGAGAAGACCGTGTTCTGCGGGTTGGTCACCGCCTGGCGTTTGGCCACCTGACCGACCAGACGCTCCCCATCCTTGGTGAAGGCGACGACGGACGGCGTCGTCCGGCCGCCTTCGGCGTTCGGAATGACGACGGGATCGCCACCCTCCATGACCGCGACCACGGAGTTGGTGGTCCCCAGATCGATGCCGATGATCTTCTCAGCCATGACCCTGCTCCTTATCCGAGTGTTTGATGCGCCACTTGAGCTACCGGTCGCAGTAGCAAGCCGCATGCCCCAAGAAGGCGCCAAAACGGCAGCACCGGAAGTGCTTTGTGATTGCTGGGGTTACGAGTAGGTTTGGACGAATGTTTCCCTACAAGGACGAGAACCCGACCGTCCTGAAGCCGGTGGTCACGCTAGGGATCATCGCGCTCAACGTCCTGGTTTGGGCCCTGGTGCAAGGGCTCGGCACCCCCGTGCCGCTCGCCCGCTCGGTCTGCGAGCTGGGCCTGACCCCCGGGGAGCTGCTGGGCACGGTGCCGAGCGGCACTGCGGTGGAGCTGGGGCGGGGCTTCGCGTGCGTGATATCGGGGCAGCCGCATTACGCGACCGTGCTGACCTCGATGTTCTTGCACGGCGGCTGGCTGCACTTGCTCGGCAACATGTGGTTCCTGTGGGTGTTCGGCAACAACATCGAAGACGCCATGGGACACGGTCGATTCGCGGTGTTCTACTTGATCTGCGGCGTGGCGGCGGCCGCCGTCCAGGTCGCCGTGCAGCCGCACTCGGTCGTACCGATGGTCGGTGCGTCGGGGGCGATCAGCGGCGTGCTCGGTGCCTACCTGTTGCTGTACCCGCGGGTGCGGGTTCATACCCTGGTGTTCCTCGGCTTCTTCGTGACGAGGATCACGCTCCCGGCTTACCTGATGCTGGGATACTGGATCCTGCTCCAGGTGCTGGGCGGTCTGCCGGCGCTGGCCGGACCGGGGACGGGCGGCGTTGCGTTCTTCGCGCACATCGGCGGATTCGCCGCGGGCATGGTGCTGGTGCACGTCTTCACGCGGCCCGAGAACCTGCGGCGGTCATCTGAGACTTGGAGCTGACGCCCGGTCTGCTCAGTGCTTGTCCAGCTCCGCGTGATGCTTGATCGTCTTACCTTCCACCAGGAACACCACGTCTTCGGCGATGTTCGTGGCCAGGTCGGCCACGCGCTCCAGGTTGCGGCTCACGAGGAACAGGTCCATCCCCGCCCCGATGATGTGGGGGTCCTCCATCATGTGGGTGAGGAGGATCCGGAACACCGAGTGATGCAAGGCATCGACGCTGTCGTCGCGGCGGCAGATGGCGCGGGCCGCCTGCGCGTCACCGCGCACGAACGCCTCGAGCGCGTCGGCCAGCATGGTGCGGGCCTGGCGCGCCATTTCTACGAGCTCCGGCTCGGGGGCGATCGGCCGCGACGTGCTCAGCCGCTCGGCAGACTGGGCGATGTTCACGGCATGGTCGCCGACGCGCTCCAGGTCGTTGGCGATCTTCATCGCCGCCGTCAGGAGCCGAAGGTCGCGGGCCATCGGCTGCTGGGTGGCAAGCAGCTTGATGACCAGCTCCTCGATCTCGATTTCGAGCCCGTCGATCTCGGTATCGCCCGCGATCACGCGGGCGGCTTTCTCGCTGCTACGATCGAGCAGGGCTTCCACCGAAGCGGCCAAGGCCTCTTCGGCCTCGCCCGACATAGTGAGAAGCTTGACCTTGAGGTCCGACAGCTCGTCGTGGAAGTGCCGGTGCGCCGCTGGGGTGCTCATCCGAACCGTCCCGTGATGTAGGCCTCGGTCCGCTCGTCCCGGGGCCGGGTGAAGACCTGCTCGGTGCCGCCGAATTCGACCAGTCGGCCGAGATAGAAGAAGCCCGTGAAATCCGATACCCGGGCCGCCTGCTGCATGTTATGCGTGACGATCACGATCGTGTAGGCCTGTTTCAGCTGGACGATGAGCTCCTCGATCCGCTCGGTGGCGATCGGGTCCAGCGCCGAGCACGGCTCATCCATCAGGAGCACTTCGGGGGCGTTGGCGAGCGCCCGGGCGATGCACAGGCGCTGCTGCTGGCCGCCGGAAAGGCCCGTCCCGGGCTCCTCGAGGCGATCCTTGACCTCCTCCCACAGCGCGGCCTGCCGCAGCGCGCGCTCCACGCGCTCGGGCATCTCGCGCTCGGCGGCGAGGGCGTTGAGGCGCGGCCCGTAGGCGACGTTGTCGAAAATCGACTTCGGGAACGGGTTCGGCCGCTGGAACACCATGCCCACGCGCTGGCGCAGCGCCACCGTGTCCATCCCGGCCGAGAAGACCGACACTCCTTCGAGCAGGATGTCGCCGCTGTGACGCGTGCGCGGAATCAGCTCGTTGAGCCGGTTCACCGACCGCAGGAAGGTGCTCTTGCCGCACCCCGACGGCCCGATGAGCGCCGTGACGGCCTTCCGCGGGATGGCGAGCCGGAGGTCGAACAGGGCCTGGGTGGGCCCGTACCAGAAGCCATAGTCGCGCACGTCGATGACGGGGGATGCCGCGTCAGGTCCGCGGCTTTCCTCGGCATGTCGCCCCGGGGCCATCCCGCCGGAAATGCGCTTCGGTATCGCGAGCCCGGTCATCCGAACCTCCCGGTGATGTACGCTTCGGTCTGCTCCCGCTTCGGCTTGGTGAACAGCTCCGGGGTCAGGCCGATCTCCACCAGCTCACCCATATAGAAGAAGGCGGTGTAGTCGGAGATCCGGGCCGCCTGCTGCATGTTGTGCGTGACGATGACGATCGTGTAGCGCGCCTTGAGCTCCCGGCACAGCTCCTCGATCCGCTGGGTGCCCGCCGGGTCGAGCGAGGCGGTGGGTTCGTCGAGCAATAGCACCTCGGGTTGCGGTGCGACAGCGCGGGCGAGGCAGAGGCGCTGCTGCTGTCCTCCCGAGAGCGCGACGGCGCTGGTGTGCAGGCGGTCCTTCACTTCGTCCCACAGGGCCGCCTGGTGGAGGGCGCGCTCGACCGCCGCGTCCACGTCGGCCTTGGGGCGGCGGCCGTTGACCCGGAGCCCGGCGGCCACGTTGTCGTAGATGGACATGGTGGGGAACGGGGTCGGCCGTTGGAAGACCATCCCGACGCGGCGACGGACCTGGACGGGATCGAGCCCGCCGCCGTAGATGTCCTCGCCGTCGAGCAGAACCTTCCCCGTGACCCAGCCGCCGTCGGACAGCTCGTGCATCCGGTTGAGGCACCGCAGGAAGGTGCTCTTGCCGCAGCCGGACGGCCCGATGATCGCCGTGACGGTGTTGGTCGGGAAGAACAGCGACACGTCCCGGATCGCGACCTTGCGGCCGAACAGGGCCGTCAGCCGTTGGGCGGCGAGCCGGACCACGGCGTTAGGATGCGCCATAGCGTTGCCGCGTCGCCCAGCGGGCGGCGATGGCCAGGGTGAGGACGAGCCCCATCAGGACCAGTGCCGCGGCCCAGGCGAGGCGGTGCCACTCCTCAAACGGCCCCGTCGCGTAAACGAAGATCTGCAGCGACAGCGTCTGCATCGGCTGGGCGACGTTGGTGGTGAAGTTGAGGTTGCCGAGGGCGGTGAACAGCAACGGGGCGGTCTCGCCGGCGACGCGCGCCACTCCCACGAGCGCGCCGGTCACGATGCCCGCCAGCGCCGTCCGCACCATGACCTTGAGCGATGTGCGCCACCGCGGGTAGCCGAGGGCGAGCGCCGCCTCGCGGAGGGAATGCGGCACGAGGCGCACCATTTCCTCGGTGGTGCGAGCGAGCATCGGGACCATCAGCATGGCGAGCGCGGCCCCGCCGGCAAGGGCGGAGAAGTGGTGGACCGGACGCACCAGCCAGGTCCAGGCGAAGATCCCGACGACGATGGACGGCGTGCCGTTCATGACGTCGGCGACGAAGCGCACGATCCAGCCGAGCCGGCCGCCGCCGTACTCGGCGAGGAACACCCCGGCGCCGATGCCGATGGGGAGACCGATGAGGCACGCCAGTCCCACGATGATCCCGGTGCCGACGATGGCGTGGGCCACCCCGCCGCCAGTCTGGCCGGCTGGCACGGGGGTGTGGGTGAAGAAGTTCCAATCGATCGAGGAAGCGCCCTTGTGGATCAGATCGGCGAGAATAAACAGCAGCGGCAGCACCGCGGCGGCGCACAGGGCGAACACCAGACCCGTCATCACCGCGCTCGAGAGCCGGCGGCGGATGGCGCGGGCGCTCACAGGGCCTTGCTCCCGGCGGCCGTGCCGCGGGCGACCCGCCACACGAGGAGGCGGGCGGCGGCGTTCACCGCGATCGTGATGAGGAACAGGATGAGCCCGACCTCGACCAGAGCGGAGAGGTAGAGGCTCGTGGTCGCCTCGCTGAACTCGTTGGCGAGGGCGGCGGCCATGGTGTACCCCGGCTGCAGCAGCGAGAGGCTGATGTCGTGCCGGTTGCCGATCAGCATGGTGACAGCCATCGTCTCCCCCAGGGCGCGCCCGAGGCCGAGCATGACGGCCCCGATGACGCCCGCGCGCCCGTAGGGGAGCACGGCAGACCACACCGCTTCCCACCGGGTGGCGCCGAGCCCGAGGGCCGCTTCACGCTGGCTGCCGGGCACGGCGAGCAGCACCTCCCGCGAGACCGCGGCGATGTACGGCACGATCATGATCGCCAGGATCACTCCGCTCGCGAGCATGGAGTTGCCGTAGAACACCCCACTCACGAACGGCGTCCACCCCAGCAGGGCCCGCAGGGGCGGGACCGCGACCTGCCGCAGGAACGGAATGAGGACGAAGACCCCCCACAGCCCATAGACGACGCTCGGGACGGCGGCGAGGAGCTCGACCAAGAACGCGACCGGCTGGCGCATCCACTTCGGCGCGAACTCGGTGAGGAACACGGCCACGCCGAGGGCGAGCGGCACGGCGATGACGAGGGCGAGGAGGGACGAGACGATCGTCCCGAAGATCATCGGCGCGGCGCCGTACACCTCGGCCACCGGGTCCCAGGTCGACCTTCCGAGAAATGCGAACCCGAACCGGCGGATGGACGGCCCGGCGCCGACCACCAGCTCGGCGGCGATCGTGACCAGCAGGAGTGGCAGACAGAGGGCGAGGGCGGTGAGGATGCCGCGGTAGAACCGGTCGCCACGGTTGCGCCGCTTCGCCGCCGGAGCGGGCCCGGAGGTCGTCACCGCCGGCGGTGGCGTGATGGTCAACGGCATCGCGGAGATTGTAGCCCTAGGGCCCCGCCCGCTCGTCACGGGCATGTAACGATTGCGTCACCGGGACGGGACACGGAAAAACCCCCGAAGTAGACGACCTTCGGGGGTCCCCGGCAGCCGGCTGAGGAGGGGTCAGCGCGCTGCCGAGCCGGTCCAGACGGGCTGGCCGCCTGCGTTGATCGTCCGCAACCGCGCCTCGATCCACGGCCGCAGCTGCTTGGGAAGCGGCGCGTATCCGAGGCCGGGCGCGGTCGCCTGGCCGTCCGTCTCCGCCCACCAGACGAACTTCACGAGGGCCTTGGCGCGAGCGGGATCGGCATAGGTCTTATGGAGCAGCAGCCAGGTCATGGACGCGATGGGGTAGGCGTCCCCGCCGGCGGGATTCGTGATGGAGATGCGGAAGTCGGTATTCTGGTTCAGCGTGGCCATGGCTCCGGCCATCGCCGACGTGACCGATTCGAGCGACGGGGTGATGAACTTGCCGGCGCTGTTGCGCACCTGTCCGAAGGCCAGCTTGTTGATCATCGCGTAGCCGAGCTCGACGTAGCCGATGGCGCCCGGCGTCTGGGAGACCGTTGCCGAGACGCCCTCGTTGCCCTTGCCCCCGAGGCCGACGGGCCAGTTGACCGACGGTCCCTTGCCGACCTTCTGCTGCCACTCCGGGCTCACCTTGGACAGGTAGTCGGTCCACACGAACGACGTGCCGGAGCCGTCGGAGCGATGCACCACCAGGATGTCGGTGGCCGGCAGGTTGACGCCGGCATTCACGCTCGCGATGCGCGCGTCGTTCCACTTGGTGATCTTGCCGAGGAAGATGTCGGCGATGACGTCGGGCGTGAATTTGAGCTGGGTCGCGAGGCCGGGGAGGTTATAGGTGACGACCACGGCGCCCATGACCGTGGGGATGTGCAGCACGTTCCCCTGAATGGCGGCGATGGCGGAGTCGCTCATCGGGGCGTCGGTCCCGCCGAAATCGACGGTGCCGTCGGAGAACTGCCGGATGCCGCCGCCCGAGCCGATCGACTGGTAGTTTAGCCTGATGTCGGGATTGGCCTGGTTGAACGTGAGCATCCAGTTCTGGTAGATGATGTTCGGGAACGTCGCGCCGGCGCCGTTGAGCTGCACCTGCGCGGCCGCGGGGGCGGCGGCGAGCAGCGCGGTGACGGCGAGCAACCGGGTGGTCTTCATGATCGATCCTCTCGAGTGGGTCGCGTTAGAAATTGAACTGCGCCTGGAACAGGACCTGATTGCGGGCCGTCGCGCCGCTCTCGAACGAGACCCGGTCGAGATCGGCCAGGAGCCGGACGTTGGGGGACAGCTGGTACGACACGCCCCCGATGATGCGTGTCTGTTTGTTGTTGGCCGTGTTGGTGTTCGGGTCGGTGAGGTCCACGCGGGCGATCAGCGCGACCTTGGAGTTCGGCAGGTGGTAGACGCCGAACCCGCTGATGACTCGGGCGGGAACGTGCGCGCCCGCAGTCACCGAGTCCACGACGGTGCCGAACTCGCCGGCCAGGGTGATCTGCTTGGAGCGATACGACACCATGCCGAGGAAGCGGGTGCGCGTACCGCCGCCGTTGGGTTTGCCGATGCCGGCGTATGCCGTGACGCGCAGGCCGCCGACGCGGCTCGAGTCGTTGGTGTTGAGCACGCGGACCGAGACCCGGCCCAGCGCGTCCTTACGGAAGTCTCCCTGACCGCGGCTGTAGCCCTCGCCGTTCACGATCGTGAGCTGCGCGTTGACCTTGTCGAGACCCCACTTGCCGTCCACGCCGGCGCCGAAATCCGCCGACGTCACGTAGCCGCCGCGCTCCATCGCCATCTGGCCCTGCATGCGGTAGTCCCACAACGCTTCTTCCCAGTCGAGCAGCGGGGTGTGGATCTCTCCCAACTTGTAGGTGAGCGCGCTGCCCGTCGGCGTGTAGGCGAAGTAGGCGTACTTGATGCGGTAGGTGCGGGAGCTGTCGCCCGTAACGGCTGGCGGATTGTAGATGTCGGCCGTGATGCGCGTGTAGATGCCGCCCGAGAACCGGCCGATCACGTTGATGTAGGCCCGCTTCACGTCGAAACTGTTCGCGTGGATCGGGGCGTCCTGATACACATACTGCGTGTAGGCGGTGACGCCGACCGACCATGGCGATGGCGCGGCCGTCGGCGCTTGCGCGGCGAGGGCGGTGGGGAGGACGCCGAGCGCAAACAGCAGGGCGGCTGGGAACCGGGAAGACAGTCTCGCGTGCACGGTGAGCTCCTCAAGACTGACGGGTGGTCTAGTGCGGGCGTCACGCCGCCCGAGCGGCCACTTGGCACGGGAAAACGTGCGCGGAGTGCATCACCGGGACAACTCGGCTGCGTCACGAGACGGTAACGGCGGTGGGCTGAGACAAACGGGTAGCGGAGCCGATCGGGCCTCCGCTACCCGGCACCCGGACGAGCGGCCGTGCAAACCGTCGCCGGGCGTCGCGGCTCGACGGTACTGGCTGAGCAGCACGGCATCTTCGATCGCGGCGTCGCGCTCTACCGCCCGGTGGCGCGCCGCGAGACCGAGCGCGCGGCGGTCGATCGTGTCCCGCACGAGCCGGGAGAGCGCGGCCAAGAACCCGTAAGTGTCCCCGGCGGAACCAGCAGACCGGTCACCTCGTGCTGCACGCTTTCCCGCAACCCCCGGCGTCGGCCGGCGGCGGATCGGGGTAGGCGGGTGCCACGATCCCCACCGCGTGACCCGTGGCGCGGAGCGTCTCGGCAATGCGCCGCACCACGGTCGTCACGCCGTTCACCTGCGGCGTGTACGTGTCGGACACCAGCGCGATTCGCATGCGGCGAACGGTCGGCGGGCAGCGTCAACTGGCGGTGACGCTCGGGTTACGGCTCGGTAACGAGACAACGCCAGCGCCGACAGGGTGTTACGGCGCGGGCACCTGTTGCGGGAGGGTCCAGCGGATCGTGGTCCCGCGCCCGATCGTGCTCTCGGCCTCGACCTTGCCGCCGTGCGCTTCGACCAGGTGCTTGACGATGGCGAGGCCCAAGCCCGTGCCGCCCTCCTTCCGGGCGCGTCCGGGGTCGACGCGGTAGAACCGCTCGAAGATCCGGGGCAGGTGCTCGGCCGGGACGCCGGCGCCGGTGTCTGCGACGCCGATCGTCACGCCGTCGCGGGCCAGCTCGGCACTGACGCGGATCCGGCCGCCGCGAGGGGTGTGGCGCAGGGCGTTCTCGAACAGGTTGGTGAACACCTGGCGCAGGGCGTCGGGGTCGACGAGCACCGCATGGGCCTCGGGCCCGACGGCGATCTCGAAGGCGATTCCGGCCTGGCCGGCGCGTTCGGCCAGCGCGCTCCAGGCCTCCCGCGCCGCGGTCTCGATCTCCACCACCTCCCTCGTCGGGCGCCAGCCGCCCGATTCGATGCGCGACAGGTCGAGCAGGTCATCCACAAGCCGCTGCAAGCGGCGGGCGTTGCCGAGGATCGTCTCGGCGAACTGCCGGGTGTGGGAGGCGGGTGGGGCTTCCGTCGCGAGCGTTTCAGCGTACCCGGCGATCGAGGTGAGCGGCGTCTTCATCTCGTGGGATACGTTGGCTACGAAGTCGCGCCGTACGGCTTCGAGGCGCCGCAGCGCCGACACGTCGCGCAACACGAGCAGCGTGCCGCCGTTGGGCAGGGCGCGGCCGGTGACGAGAAGCTGGCGGCCGTCCAGCTCCAGTTCCCGCTGTTCCAGGTCTTCGCCGGCCAGTACGCGTCGGACCAGCTCCCGCGCCGCCTTGTCGTGGAACAGCTCGGCGAGGGGAGGGAGACGCTCCTCCGCACCGCGGCGCAGCAAGCGGCGCGCGTCGGTGTTGCACGAGACGATCTCGCCGCGCGCGTTAGCGGCGATCACCCCCTCCGACATCGACTCGATCAGCGTGTTCGACTCCTCACGCTGGCGGCGCAGCTCGGCGAACCGGGCCGCGAGCTGGTCGTGCATGGCCCGCAACGCCAGGGCGTGCTGGCCGATCTCGGGGACGCGCGAGTCGGGGAAGATCGGGTCTCCACCGTCCGCGATGGCGCGCGCCGCCCGCGTCAGCTCGACGAGGGGGCGCGCGAGCCCGCGGCCGAGCAGCCAGGCGAGGACGGCGGCCGCGCCCACCGCCAACAGCCCGGCGCCCGCGATCGCGCGTTGCACGGCGTGCACCTGGGCGTCCACCGATTCGAGGGTGGCGGAGACGCGGACGACAGCCAGGCCGGGGGGGCCACCCCGTACCGCGACGTAGATCTGCCGCTCGTTGGTCGAGTTGCTGACCCGCGCGGCGGACCCGACGCCGGCGGCCAGGGCCGCGCGGACTTCGGGGCGAGTCCCATGGTTCTCCAGCCTCGCGAGCGAGGCGCGGTCGAAGTCGGCATCCCCGCGGACGCGGCCGGAAGGATCGATGAGCGTCACGCGCCGGGCGATCAGCGCGCCGTAGCGCCGGGCCGCGTCCGGCCAGACGGCGCTGTCCGCCGGTAGCACGGCGGCGACAAGTCGCGCGTCGCTCTCCAGCGCGTCGGCGACGTCGCCCTCGAGCCGATCCCGGAGGATGCGGTCGGTCGCGACGATCAGGCCGACGGCCGTCGCGGCCGCGAGGAGGCTCGCCCCGAGGAACAGCCGGGTCGCGAGTCTCATTTCCGTGAGTGGGAGCGCGTCTCCGGCGGGCGGAACCGGTAGCCGACGCCGCGCACGGTCTCGACCCAGCCGCCGGCGGCCCCGAGCTTGGCGCGGAGCCGCTGCACGTGCATGTCCACCGTGCGTGTTTGGATGTCGGGCTGCGCCCGCCAGACCGTCTCGAGCAGCTGGCTGCGCGTCTGCACGCGCCCTTCTCGCTCCATCAGCAGCCGCAGCAGCTTGAACTCGGTGGCGGTGAGCTCGACCGCCTTCCCATGTACCGCCACGCGATGGGCGGAGGTGTCGATGAGGATGGGGCCGGCCGTGACCACCCCGCCGGCCGCGACCGCTGGCGCGCCCAGCCGTCGGAGCACGGCACCCACCCGGAGCACGAGCTCCTGGGGGGAAAACGGCTTTGCCAGGTAATCATCCGCGCCCAGGGAGAGGCCCTTGATCCGGTCGGGCTCCTCCTTGCGCGCGGTCAGCAGGATGACGCCGACATCGCGGGTCTCCTCGCGGCGGCGCAGCTCTCCCAGCACGTCGTACCCCGACAGGCCCGGCAGCATCAGGTCCAGCACGACGAGGTCCGGTCGCTGCGCCCGAGCCGACTTCAAGGCCTCCGAGCCGTTGGCCGCCGTGATGACCCGGTAGCCGGCCTTGGCGAGGTGGTAGGCGACGAGCCCGGTGATGTCGGGCTCGTCGTCCACGACCAGGACGCGCTGACCGGGGTTGGGGGAAGGGGGTAGGGTCGGCTCAGCCGGCATCCGCGCCGGCCTCCGCAACGCGGGCTTGGAACGTCCCGCGCGAGCGCACCAGGGCCGCGGCACGCTCACTCTTACCGGCGGGGTCGGCGCGGATGGCGTCGAGCACTGCGCGCATCAGCCGGCCGCGTGTCCCCTGAGCCGGCGCGACGCGGTACAGCACGTACGGGGGAATCGGCGTGTCGCGCACGGCCTCGATGTCGCGCAGGACCTTGAGGTGGCGGGAGACGGTCGGCTGGGGGAGGCCGAGCAGCTCGACGATGTCGGACACGAAGAGCGGGGCGGCCGCGAGGCAATTGAGCACACGCAACCGTGTCGGCTCGGCCACGGTCACCAGGAAGTCGGCATTTGAAAGCGGGATCATAAGCGAAGGTCTCCACCGGGGTCGTTTCGTTTCAAGCGATCCACCGCGGCGCGGGCCGACGCCTGAGCCGATGCCGTCGCCGCCGCGTCACGCGCCACGGTGATCACCACGCGGTCGCCGGCCGGCTCGACGGTGACTGCCAACACGTCGTCGCCGGAGGCCGTAGGCGGCAGCAGCCAGCGCGGCAGGTCGAGCGTCACGCGGCCGTCGACCTCGACGACGCTGAAGTCGGCTTCGTGCCGATCGACGATGAACTGGTGCAGGTCGGTCATGTACGCTCCTCGCCGCGTGCCCGCTAGGGGGCCGTGCGCGCGTGGCAGGCCGCCGATCGCTCGGTCGTCACGGTCCACGCTTCGCCGCGCGGCACGCGGATGGTAATCGTGCCCGCGTCCGCCGTACAGTACGTCGGAATGCCGCGCGCCGCGAGCAGGGCGAGGACGTCGGCGAACGGATGCTGGCGACCGTTCGCACTGATCGCCACGGCGCGCGGGTGCACGGCGTCGAGCCATGCGGCGAAGGTCGCGTTGCTCGAGCCGTGATGGCCGGCCTTGAGGACGTCCGCGGCGAGCAGGGAGCCGCGCGCGGCGATCCACCAGGCGAGCTCCGCCTGCTCCGCGTCCCCGGGGAAGAGCATGGTGAATCCATCACGGGCGAGGCGGACGCAGAGGGAGCAGTTGTTCACGGCGTCGCCGGCCGCCGCGCCGCCGAGGGCTCGGCACCCGGGCGGGGGCGCGAGCAGCGTGAGGACGATAGAGTCGCCGGCGGTGACGACGACGAGGCGCCGCACTCCCGTGTCGGCTACCACCACAGGAACGCCGAGCTGGTCGATCTGCCCCAGCAGCGCCTGGTAGGTGCGCGCCGCGCGAGGCGTGCCGCCCGACGCGAACGCGCGGATGGGAAAGCGCCGCACTACGTCGGGCAGGCCGCCGTAGTGGTCGGCGTGGGGATGCGAGAGGATGACGGCGGCCAGCGTGTCGACGCGAAACCGCTCGAGCCACCGGACCACCGTCGCCCCGTGATCGCTCGCGTCGATGAGCACGTGCCGGGCGTGACCGGCCGCCGAATCGGTGATGAGGATCGCGTCACCGCCGATGCGCGCATCGCTCACGTCCAGCACCCGCACGAGGAGCACACCGGCTTGCCGGATGGCGGATGGCGGCGCCTGAACGAGCAGCAGGGCGGCGGCGGCGGCGGCGAGCATCGGCCGCCAAAGGTAGCGCGAACGGCGACCCGCTGGCAATTTACAGCGCACTATGCATCTGCTCCTCGCGCTGGTCGCCGCGATCCAGACTCCCGCCCGACCCTCCACCTCGCTGCCCGACTCCGCCCACGTGGTGATCGTCGCCACGACCGACGTGCACGGCCGAGTGTTGGGATGGGATTACGTGCACGATCGCGAGGCCCCTGGGGGACTGTCCCGGGCCGCGACGATCGTGCAGACACTCCGCGCCCAGTACCCCGGCGAGGTCGTACTGGTGGACGCCGGCGACCTGTTGCAGGGCAACCCCTTCGCGGCGTATTTCGCGAAGGACGGCCGACGGCGCCCCTCGCCGATCGTGGATGCGCTCAACGCGCTGCAGTACGACGCCGCCACCCCCGGGAACCACGATTTCGACTTCGGCCTCGACCTGCTCCAGGATGCGGGGGCCGACGCCACCTACCGATACGTCTGCGCCAACGTGACGCGCGCGACCAGCGACACGCTGCTGTTCGCGCCATTCACCGTGGTGCAGCGCGGCGGGGTGAGAATCGGCATCACCGGCTTCACCACGCCCGGCGTGATGGTGTGGGACCGCGCGCAGCTCGCCGGGAAAGCGCGGGTGCGTCCGATCGCGGTCGCGGCGCCCGCGGCGTTGCGGCAAATGGCCCAGGCGGGCGTGGACCTCCGAGTCGTCCTGGTTCACAGCGGCCTCGGCGAGCCCTCGTCCTACGACACGACCGGTGTGGGGCCGGAGAACGACGCCGCCGCACTCGCGTCCGTGGATCCGAAGCCGGACCTCGTGGTGTTCGGGCACACCCACCGCGAGGTGCGGGACACCATCATCAACGGCGTCCACTTCGTCCAGCCGAGAAGCTGGGCGCTGGGCCTGTCGGTGGTGCATGTCTGGCTCGCCCGTGGGGGGTCGGGGGGGGGGGGGGGGACGCCCGGCTGGCGGATCACCTCCCTGCGCGCGGACGTGATTCCCCTCGGCACCGTGGCCGAGCCGCCGGGGTTCACGCGCCGGTTGGCGTCCGCCCATCAGCGGGTGCGGGGCTGGGCGGCGACGCCGCTGGGCACCGCAGGGCCGGGCTTCGAAGGCCGGCTGGGCCGGGCCCAGGACACGCCCCTGCTCGACTTCATCAACGAGGTGCAGCGGCGCCGCAGCGGGGCGCAGCTCTCGGCCGCCGCGGATTTCGACGTCGATGCCGGCCTCCCAGCCGGCGAGATCCGGCTGCGGGACGTCGCGGGGATCTACCCCTACGAGAACACCCTCAAGGCGCTGCGGATTTCGGGCCAGCAGCTCAGGGACTTTCTCGAGCAGGCGACCCGCTACTACCGCACGTTCCGTCCCGGCGCGGCGGTGATCGACCCCGCCGTCCCCGGCATCAACTTCGATGTGGTGAGCGGCGTGACGTACGGCATCGACCTCTCCCAGGCGGTGGGCCAGCGCATCCGCGGCCTCGCCTACCAGGGCCGTCCGGTGGCGCCGGAGGACAGCTTCACGCTTGCCCTCAACAGTTTCCGCGCCGCGGGCGGCGGCGGGTTCGACATGCTGAAGGGCGCGCGGGTCGTCTACGACCGCGGGGAGGACGTGCGCGACCTGCTGATCGCCGAGATCCGCCGGACAGGGGCACTCGACGCCCGCGCCTGGTACACGCCGAGCTGGTCGATCCTCCCGCCGGCGCGGGACGCGGTGCTGCGTTCCTTCGCTCCGGCGGCGCCCGTGGTGAACGAAGCCGACAGCACGCTGCTCCGCGTGGTCGCGATCACCGATTTCCACGGCGCGCTGGCGCCGCGCACTTGGCCGTGGTCGGACGGGCGGGCCGTCGGTGGCGCCGCGGCTCTGAAGGTGTGGCTCGACAGCCTGGCCCGCTCGTGCGGCTGCACCAGCATCCGGGTGGACGGCGGCGACGAGATGCAGGGCACGCCGGTCTCGAATTTCAGCTGGGGCCGCGCGTCGATCGAGGCGCTCAACACGTTCGGGCTCGACGCCGCCGCGATCGGCAACCACGAATTCGACTGGTCCGTGGATACGCTCCAAGCGCGCATGAAGGACGCGCACTACCAGTTCGTCTCGGCCAACATCACCGATTCGACCGGCACCGCGCGCCCGGAGTGGGCCGACCCCTGGACGCTGGTGCAGCGGAACGGGGTCAAGGTGGCGGTGATCGGGCTGACGACGACCAGCACGCCGACCACCACATCCCCCAGGAACGTCCAGGGTCTGGCCTTCGGAGACGGCGCGGCGGCGATCCGACGCGAGCTGCCGCGCGCCCGGGCGGCGGCGAACTTCGTGATCGTGGTGGCGCATGAGGGAGCGATCTGCGATTCCGGCGCCTGCCACGGGGAGATCCTCGACGTGGCGCGCGGACTCGATTCGGGATCGGTGGACCTGATCGTGGCCGGCCACACACACCGCCTGGTGAGCACCGTGGTGAACGGCATCCCGATCGTGGAAGCGGGCTCTTCAGGCAACGCCGTGGCGGTCGTGGACATCGTGCGCGCCGGCAGCCGCGGGCGCGAGGTACGCGTCTCCATCGACACGCCGTACGTGGACCGCGTCACGCCCGACCCCGCGCTCACCGCGCTCGTCGCCCGCTACCAGCGCGCCGTGGACAGCATCACCAGCCGGCCCGTCGCCACCCTGCGCTACGCGCTGCGGCGCGAGCCGGGGGAGGGCGGCGAGTACCCGTTGGGCCGGCTGCTCGCGGACGCCTACCGCAACATCGGCCGGGCGGATGTCGCGCTCGTCAACAACGGCGGCATCCGCACCGACCTTCCGGCGGGCCGGGTCACCTACGGCGACCTGTTCGCCGTGACCCCGTTCCAGAACCGCCTGGTGCGGGTCGCGGTGCCGGGCGTGGTGCTGCGCGAAGCGCTGGAGCACGCGCTCGCCGGCGGCACGCCGGACGCCCACGTCTCCGGCGTCGAGGTGTGGTACGACCCGCGCCAGCCCGCCGGACGCCGCGTGCAGAAGGTGAAACTGCCGAACGGTCGGGATCTCGACCCGCGCGCCACGTATTCCCTGGCCGTGCCGGACTTCGTTGCCGACGGCGGGTCGGGGTTCGCAATGCTGAAGACCTGGCCCCGCACCGATACCGGCCTCGTGGACCTCGACGCCGTGATCGCCTATCTCACCGTGGTGCGCCAGCCGGTGGACGCGCCGGCCGAGCCGCGGTTCCATGCCGCTGCCGGCCGCTGAGATGGCCGGGCCGCTGCGCGTGTTCGTGAACGAGCAGCAGGTAGAGGTCGCGCGCGGCGCCCGGGTGCGGGATGCGGTGGCGGCGCTCGACCACGCTCTGGCCGACCTGCTGGACGAAGGATCGGCGTACGTGACGGACGCGACCGGACGCACGGTGGACGCGGGAGACCCCGTTGGAGAAGCGGGCGCCGTGCTGCGGGTGGTGGTGACCGCCCGGCGCGGCCCGCCGCGGCTCTCGAAAGACGAGCTGCGCCGCTGGCCCAAGGCCGAGCTGCACGTGCACCTGGATGGCTGCCTGCGGCCGCAGACGATGCTGGAGCTGGCGCGCGCCCAGGGAGTCCGCCTGCCGGCCGACACGCCGGAGGCGCTGGCGCGCGCGCTGTCGGTGAAGGACGCGCGGAGCCTGGAGGAGTACCTCGAAAAGTACGAGTACACCCTCGCCGTAATGCAGACGCCGGAAGCGTTGGAGCGCATCGCGTACGAGTTCGTCGTGGATGTGGCCGCCGAGCACGTGCGGTACGTGGAGGTGCGCTATTCGCCGCTGCTGCATCGGCCGGCCCTCACGCTGGCCCAGGCGATCGAGGCGCCGTTGCGGGGGATCGGGCGGGCCGAGGCGGAAACGGGGACCAAGGTGGGGCTGATCGTGTGCGGCATCCGGACCCGTCCGCCGGCCGAGTCGCTCGAGCTGGCGCGCGCGGCGGCGGACTACGGGGCCGACGGCGTCGTCGCCTTCGACCTGGCCGGGCCTGAGCGGGGGCATCCCGCGCGCGACCACCGGGCCGCGTTCGCCTACGCCGCGCAGCACGGGATGGCGTGCACCTGCCACGCCGGTGAAGGCGACGGGGCGGGCTCGATTCAGGAGGCGTTGCACGTGTGCGGGGCACAGCGCATCGGCCACGGCACCCGCCTCGGTGAGGACCCGGCGCTGCTGGAGGAAGTGATCGAGCGCAAGATCCCGCTCGAGATGTGCCTCACCAGCAACCTGCACACACATACCGTCGCCGCGGTGGCGGAGCATCCCTTCCGGCGCTATCTCCAGCGGGGCGTCGTGGTCACGCTCAACACCGACGGGCGGCTGGTGGACGGCATCTCGCTCACCGACGAGTATCACCTCGCCCACACCGCGCTGGGGCTGACGCGGGACGAGCTCGCCCGCGTGACGCTCAACGCGTGCGAAAGCGCGTTCTTGCCGGACTTCGAGAAGGTGGCGCTGATCTCCCGGGTGCAAAGCGAACTGGAGGCCTTTTAGATGCCGCTCCGCCGGACCGTGGTCGCGTTCGTCGTCACCTTCGTGTGCGCGCTGGCCGTGTTCACGCTGCCGCGCTTCGCGTGGAACACCTTGCGCGGGGCGCCGGTCGGGCAGGCGGTGGACACGGCGCGGGCGCCGCAGGGCCAGGCAGCCGCGGTGCCGGCGCCCGCCGTGCCGGCGGTCGCTTCCCGGCCGCTCGCGGCCCGGTTGCGCGGCCTGTTCGGCATGGCCGCGCTGCTCGCGATCGGGATCGCGCTCTCCAGCAATCGCCGCAAGATCAGCTGGCGCGTCGTGGCGTGGGGCCTGGGGCTACAAGCGGCGTTCGCCGTCTTCGTGCTGCGCGTGCCCGTCGGCCAGCAGATCTTCCGGGCGCTGGGCGCGGCGGTGACCTGGCTACTGTCCTTCTCCTACGCCGGTTCGCAGTTCGTCTTCGGCGACATCGGCGCGCAGCACTCGAAGTTCGGCGTGGTGTTCGCCTTCCAGGTGCTGCCGGCCATCATCTTCGTCTCGGCGCTGTTCGCCATCATGTACTATCTGGGGATCATGCAGGTGGTGGTGAAGGCGTTCGCCGTGATGATGAACAGGGTGATGGGGGCGAGCGGTGCGGAGAGCCTCAACGTCGCCGCGTCGATCTTCATGGGCCAGACCGAAGCGCCGCTCACCATCCGGCCGTTCCTCCCAACGATGACGCGCTCGGAGCTGATGACGGTCATGACCGCTGGGATGGCGCACGTCTCGGGGTCGATCATGGCCGCCTACATCGCGTTCGGGATCGAAGCGCGCCACCTACTCACCGCCGTGATCATGACCGCACCGGGCACCATCATGATGGCGAAGGTGCTCGAGCCCGAAACCGAAATCCCGGAGACGCTGGGCGGGGTGAAGGTGGAGATCCCCCGGACCGATGTGAACGTGGTGGACGCGGCGGCCCGCGGCACGGGCGAGGGGCTCCACCTGATGCTCAACGTCATCGCGATGCTCATCTCCTTCATCGCGCTCATCGCGCTGATCAACGGCGTGCTCGGCTTCGCGCACGGCTACGTGAGCTGGGTGCCCGAGAACCTGCAGACCGTTCTCGGCTGGGTGTTCTACCCGGTCGCGTGGGTGATGGGCGTGCCGGGCCACGACACCAGCACCATCGCGGGCCTGCTCGGCACGCGCATGGTGCTGAACGAGTTCATCGCCTATGCCCAGCTCGGACCCCTCAAGGCCACGCTCGATCCGGTGTCGTTCACCATCGCCACGTTCGCGCTGTGCGGCTTCGCCAACGTGAGCTCGGTCGGCATCCAGATCGGCGGCATCGGGGCCCTCGCGCCCAACCGCAAGCACGACCTCGCCCGACTCGGATTCCGCGCGATGCTCGCCGGCACCCTCGCCAACTTCCTCTCGGCGACCCTGGCCGGCATGCTGCTCTGATGGCGAAGGGAGAGGGAGCAGCGGGACTGGGGACGGGTGCGATCGCCACGGCGGCCGGCGCCGTGGCCAAGCGCCTCGGTTCCCTCAAACCACGCGCCGCGATCGTCCTCGGGTCGGGGCTTGGCGCCCTCGCCGCCGAGGTGCGCGACGGCATTCACATCCCGTACGGCGAGATCCCCGGCTTCCCGGAGCCCGGCGTGGCGGGCCACCAGGGCGAGCTGGTCGCCGGGACGCTGGAAGGCGTGCCCGTGGTGGTGCAGAGCGGGCGCTTTCACCTATATGAAGGGCACGGAGCGGACGTGGTGGGGCTCCCAGCTCGAGTCTTCGCCGCGCTGGGCGTGCGCACCTTGATCGTGACCAACGCCGCGGGCGGTGTGCGGCCCACTTTCCGGCCCGGCACGCTGATGCTGATCGCCGACCACATCAACCTGATGTTCCGCAATCCGCTCACCGGGCCGGTGCTGGAGGGGGAAGAACGCTTCCCGGACATGAGCGCGCCTTACGATCGCGACCTGCGGGCGCTCGCGCGGGAGGCCGCACGCGAGGCGAAGATCCCGCTGGACGAAGGCGTCTACGTCGGCCTGCTCGGCCCCTCCTACGAGACGCCCGCCGAGATCCGGATGCTGCAACGTCTTGGGGCGGATGCGGTGGGCATGTCCACCGTCCCGGAGGTGATCGTGGCCCGGGCGCAGGGGCTCAAGTGCCTCGGCTTCTCGACGATCACCAACCTGGCCGCCGGCATCTCCCCCACGGCACTCTCGCACCAGGAGGTCCTCGAGGTCGGCCGGCAGGTGGGCCAGGCGCTCGGGACCATCGTAAAGGGGGTGCTGCGGCGGCTGTAACCCCGACTCTCCCCGACCATTCCCGGACGTTCTCCCATGCAACGTTTTTGTTCCACCGGCTGTCCTATCTCGCAGTAGACACTCCGCCTCGGGCGCCGTCGCCGGGGGATGCGCCGCATTCCGCTGCGAGAGGTAGCCCATGGTCTCCGTCCTGTTGTGGTTGGTGTGCGAAGCCGCGTCGCTTGGCGCGGTCGCCGACTCTGCGCGTGTGCCGATTCCTCCTGCTCAGGTGCGCGCCGTGCGCACCGCCCGACCCGTCACCATCGACGGCGCGCTCGACGACCCGATCTGGCGCTCGGCGCAGCGGGTGAGTGGCTTTCTGCAGCGCGACCCCAACGAAGGGACGGCGCCCAGCGAGAGCACCGTGGTGTTCGTTGCCTACGACGACGCGGCCCTCTACATCGGCGCCCGGCTGTACGACGGCCGCCCGGACTCGATCGTCGCGCGGCTGTCCCGCCGGGACGTCTCCGCCAGCTCGGATCGTTTCACCATCTACGTCGACCCCTACCACGACCGGCGCAGCGGCTTCTATTTCGGTGTCAGCGCGGCGGGGACGCTGTTCGACGGGACGCTCCTCAATGACGACTGGGACGACGACAGCTGGGACGGCGTGTGGGAAGGGAAGGTGACCCGCGACGCGCTCGGCTGGACCGCGGAAGTCCGCATCCCGTACTCCCAGCTCCGCTTCGTGAAACGCGCGCAGCAGATCTGGGGCATCAACTTCAGCCGCGACATCGCCCGCCGGAACGAGCGGGACTACCTCGTCTTCACGCCGAAGAACGGCAGCGGCTTCGTGTCGCGCTTCGTGGACCTGGTGGGGATCGACCAGATCACGCCGCCGGCGCGCGTCGAGGTGATGCCGTACGTGACCAGCCGCGCCGAGTTCACTCCGCACGCGGCGGCCGACCCATTCAACGACGGCTCGCGCATGACGCCGGCCGCGGGCGTGGACGCCCGGATCGGGCTCGGCTCCAACCTCACTCTCAATGCGACGGTCAACCCGGACTTTGGGCAGGTCGAGGTGGACCCCGCGGTGGTCAATCTGAGCGACGTCGAAACGTTCTTCGCCGAGAAGCGGCCGTTTTTCGTGGAGGGATCATCGACGTTCGACTTCGGCCAGGGGGGACAGCGCAATAACTGGGGATTCAACTGGCCGGGCCCGACCTACTTCTACAGCCGGCGCATCGGCCGGTCGTTGTCCTACGGCGCCCCCGCCGGCGGGTTCGCCGACGGCCCCGCGGGCGCCCACATCCTCGGCGCGTTGAAGCTGACCGGAAAGGCCGGCGGCACCTGGAACGTCGGCGCGCTGTCGGCGGTGACGAACCGCGAGTCAGCGACCTACCAGGACAGCCTCGGCGCCCGGTCGCATCAGGAGATCACGCCGCTCGCCTTCTACGGCGTCTATCGCGCCCAGAAGGAGATCGCCCAGGGCCGCCGGGGCATCGGCTTCATGGCGACGGTGGCCGCGCGCGCCTTCGACGATCCGGCGCTCCGCACCGTGGAGAATGCCAACAGCCTGTTCTTCGGTGTGGATGGCTGGACCTTCCTCGACTCCAGCCGCACGTGGGTCACGACGTGGCGGGGCGGCGCCTCCCGCATCGCCGGCACGACAGGCCGCCTGCTCGACGTACAGCAGAGCTCGGTGCACTACTTCCAGCAGCCCGACAACGGTCACGCCGCCGTGGACAGCGCCGCCACCTCGATGACCGGCGCAATGGGGCGGGTGACGCTGGCGAAGCAGAAGGGCAACACCTTCGTCAACTCGTCGCTCGGGTTCATCTCCCCGTCGTTCGACATCAGCGATGTCGGGTTCCTGTCCCGCACCGGCATCGTGAACATGCATCTGGGGGCGGGCTACGACCGGACCAAGCCGGGCCGCGTCTTCCGCTACGTCGAGCTGCTGGGGGCCGTGTTCCGGAACTACGACTGGGACGGCAACATCAACTGGTCGGGCGTGTTCGGCGAAGGGGCGTTCCAGCTCAAGAACTTCTACTGGATCAACTGGAACGTGGCCTACAATCCGTGGACGGTGAACAACCGCCGCACGCGCGGCGGACCACTCACCCTGAATCCGCCCGGCCTGCAGCTCGGCATCAACGTCAATTCCGACAGCCGCAAGGCGTGGACGTTCGGCGCGGGGACCGGCACCTACCAGGCGCGCTCGGATCGCAACTGGTGGGTCTGGATGGAGATCGGCTGGCGCCCGGCGCCGAACATCTCCCTCAGCGTGAGCCCGAACTACAGTGGCGACATCACGCCCGTGCAGTACGTCGGCACGTACGCCGACCCCGCCGCGACGGCGACGTTCGGGCAGGACTACGTGTTCGCCCGGCTGCGGTCCACCCAGGTGGATGCGGGGATCAGGCTCAACTGGACGTACACACCCAAGCTGTCGCTCCAACTCTACGCCCAGCCGCTCATCTCGTCGGGCAAGTACGACCAGTTCAAGCAGCTGGCGCGGCCGCGCACCTTCGACTTCACGCCCACGACCGCGCCCTACAACCCCGACTTCAACTTCCGCTCGCTGCGGGGCAACGCGGTGCTGCGCTGGGAGTACTTGCCCGGCTCGACGCTGTTCTTCGTGTGGACCCAGTCCCGGCAGGACGTCGAAGACATCGGGGACTTCGCCTTCCATCGGTCGCTCGACCGGCTGCTCGGGGCCAAGGCAGACAACATCTTCATGATCAAGGCGACGTACTGGTGGAATCCGTAGGCGGGTCGAGCTGAGGGGGGATGCGGGGCGCTGCTGGTTCAGGGCGCACCGTTCCGTTCCTGGATCATAGCCCTTCCGTTGGCGGGCGGGGCGGAGCTGGCACGAAATGATTGAGCGGCCCGTGGCCGCTCCCCAAACCCGGAGCCGCCGCGATGGCGCGGTGCACGAAGTCCAGGGCGTCCTCGACCGCCTGACTCAGAGGCCGGCCTAATGCCAGCCCCGCGGTAATGGCGGCCGAGAGCGTGCACCCGGTGCCGTGAGTCGAGGTCGTATCGATGCGCGGCCGGGCGAAACGGCGCGCTCCTTCGGCCGTGACCAGCACATCCACCACGGCATCGCCGGCGAGGTGCCCTCCTTTCACCAGGGCGGCGCGCGCGCCCAGGTTCAGCAGCGCCGCGCCGGCGCGCTCCATCTGGTCGGGCGTCCGCACTTCGGCGTCCACCAGTATCTCGGCCTCCTCCAAGTTCGGCGTGACGAGCAGCGCCAGCGGGACGAGCCGCCGGGCGATCAGGCGCTCGGCTTCCGGCGGTAGCAGCCGGTCGCCGGACGTCGCGACCATCACCGGGTCGAGGACGTAGTTGGGAAACCGGTGGTCGGCGAGCCCCGCCGCGACCGCCTCGATGACCTCGGCCGAGCCGAGCATCCCGCTCTTCACCGCGGCCGGCCGCAGGTCCTCGGCAAGGGCGTCGAGCTGCCGGGTGACGAGCGAGGCGGGAAGCGCCTCCCAGGCCCGCACGCCGAGCGTGTTCTGGGCGGTCACGGCGCAGATCACGGTCGTGCCGAAGACACCGAACTGGTGGAAGGTCTTGAGGTCGGCCTGGATTCCGGCGCCGCCCCCGGAATCCGAGCCGGCGATGGTGCAGGCGATCTTCACGGCGTGTGGCGGCCGAGCTTGGCGAAGACGGCTTCCGCGGCGATGTTAAGAGCGGTGGATTCGGTCCGTTCCCGGGCAGTGAGGGATCGCATAGCCAGTAATCTGCAGTCGATGGTGCGTGATCTCCAACGGCGCAAAGCGCGCGGCCGGCACGGCCTCGCCCTCGTGGAGGGCGTCCGCCTGGTGGAGGAGGCGCTCGCCGCGGGCCTCAAGTTCAAGGGCGCCCTCGCCACAGCGGAGCTGGAGCGCACCGCGCGGGGGATCGAGCTGCGCGCTGAGCTCGAGCGGCACGCCGTACCGGTAGAGGACGTCGCCGCCCGGACATTCGCCGAGCTCGCGGTCACGGACACTCCGCAGGGCATCCTCGCCATCGTCGAGCCGCGCGCCTGGGCGGCCCCGGAAATCGACTTCGCCCGCGGCCGCGCGATCCTGGTGATCGACGGGGTCCAGGACCCGGGAAACGTCGGGACGCTGATCCGCACGGCGCACGCGCTCGGCGCCGCGGCGACCGTGGTGCTGCGCGGCACTGCGGACGTGCTCAATCCCAAGGCGCTGCGCGCCGCGATGGGCGCCACCTTCCGCCATCCGGTCGTCCCGCTCGACGACACGCAGTTCATCGCGTGGACGCGCGCCCACACCGTCACGCTGTGGGCCACCGCATCCGACGGCATCCCGCTGGACCGGGTGCGGCGCGAGATGGTGCGGGGCGAGCGCATCGCGGTGATCGTCGGCAACGAGGGGGCGGGGATCCGGCCGGCCCTGAACGCAGTCGCGGCGCGGCGCGTCGCCATCCCGCTCGCCCAGGGCGCGGAATCGCTGAACGTGGCCGTCGCCGCGGGGATTCTGCTCTACGAGGTACAGCGTGATCACTGAGCCGATCATGCTCGTCGGCGCCGCGGCCCTGGGGCTCTGCTTCGGCAGCTTCCTCAACGTCTGCATCCTCCGACTGGCAAAGGAGGACAAGAAGGCGCGCTCCCTCTTTCACCCGCCGTCGTCCTGCCCGTCGTGCGGACAGCGCATCGCCTGGCGCGACAACATCCCCGTCGTCTCGTGGCTGCTGCTGCGTGGCAAGTGCCGCTCGTGCGGGCATCCCATCTCGGCCCAGTATCCGGTCATCGAGGCCGTCGTCGGAGCCCTGTGGCTCGGTGCGATGCTCGCCTACGGTCCGACGCTGCACTTCCTGGCCGCGGCCGTGCTCGGCACCATCCTGCTCGGCATCGCCGTCACCGACGCGCGTCACTACCTCATTCCCGACGAATACAATTGGACCGGTCTCGCGATCGGACTCGCCCTCTCGCTGAAGGACGGCGGTCCGGGCTTCGTGCGGGCCCTGGTGGGGGCCGGGGTCGGGTTCGGCCTGCTGTACGTCGTCGGGCTGGCGGGACGCTGGATCCTGAAGGAAGAGGCGATGGGCGGCGGGGACATCAAGATGATGGCGATGATCGGCAGCTTCGTCGGCTGGAAAGGCGCGCTCCTCACCGTGTTCGCGGGTGCGCTGTTCGGTAGTCTGCTGTACGTGCCCCTGCTGCTCCTGAAGAAAAAGCGTCTCGTACCCTTCGGGGTATTCCTCGCCATGGGAGCGGCGCTGACCTTCGTGGCGGGCGACGCGATTCTCGACTGGTATCTGCACTTCCTGCGCGGCGGCTGAGCCATGGGCGATCCGTTCGAAGGGCTGTTCGATTCCGGCGATGTCCTGGAGCGCGTGGGCGTGGATCTCACGGTCCAGGCGCGCCGCGGCGACCTCGAGCCGGTGCGCTGCCGGGAAGCGGAAATCGCCCGCGTCGTGGACATCCTGCTGCGGCAGAGCAAGAACAACCCCGCCCTCGTCGGCCGCTCCGGCGTGGGCAAGACGGCGATTGTCGAAGGGTTGGCCCAGCGCATCGCCGGCGGCGAGGTGCCCCCGGCGCTGAAGGACGCCCGCGTCGTCGCGCTCGACCACGTCGCGCTGCTCGCGGGGACCACCTTCCGAGGCCAGTACGAGGAGCGCGTGCGCCGGCTCGTGAAAGCGCTCGCCGCCGACCCCGACCTGATCCTGTTCGTGGACGAGATGCACAACCTCATCGGGCAGGGAACCGCCGTCGGGGCCGCCATGGACGCGGCCAACATGTTGAAGCCCGCGCTGGTGCGGGGCGACATCCGGGTGATCGGTGCCACGACCGGTGAGGAGTACGACAAATGGGTGCGAGGCGATCCGGCGCTGGAGCGCCGCTTCCAGCCCGTGGTGGTCGAAGAGCTGGACGCGATCCAGACGTGGGAAGTGTTGGTCGCGCGGCGGCCGCGGCTGGAGCGCCACCATGCCGTCGCCGTCACCGATGACGCGCTCAAGGCGGCGATCGTGCTCACCGACCGCTTCGTGCCCGAGCGCGCCCGGCCCGATAAGGCGATCGACGTCCTCGACGAGGCGTGCGCCCACGCGCAAGCCACCGCGCGGGTCTCGACCGAGCTCGAGCGGCTGATCCGCGAGCGCCGCAAGGTGGATGCCCTGATCCGCCGCGGCCTGACCACGGAGCCCGGCGCCACCGAGCCCGCCCCCGATCTGGCCGCGGTGCTTGATCAGGTCGTGGAGGATTTTCGCCAGATGCTCGGCGGTCCCGCGGTGCGGCGCTCGGGCGGACCGGAGACTTCGGAGACGCCGGCGGCCGACCCTCCGGCTGTCCGGCCGATCGAGCGCGCCCCGCGGCTGGAGGAGCGCCGCACCGAGCTGGATGAGCTGCTGCGGGCTGAGCTGGAGTCGCAGGGCATCGTAGTGAAGGGAGGGGACGTGGCGCGCGTTGTCAGTTCAGCGGTGGGGAAGGGAATCGAATGGGCAGGGTGAAGGCCGCCGCGCTGGCGGGGCTCGCGCTCACCGCTGGCGCGTGTCGGGAGCGGGCCCAGGCGGTGCAGAGCGAGAGCCGGCTGACCCAGGTCGTGCAGCAGATGGTGCCGGCGGTCGAGCGGGCCACAGGAATGAAGTTCAAGCGCCCCCCGGTGGTGCAACGGCGCACCCGCACGCAGGTGCGTGACTACGTCGTCCACAAGTTCGACGACGACCTTCCCGCCGCCGAGCTCAGGGGCGCCGAGGCGGCCTACCGCCTGTTCGGACTGCTGCCCGACACCCTCGACCTGCGGGCCACGATGATCGACCTGCTCACCGAGCAGGTGGCCGGCTACTACGACCCGGACTCGGCCACGCTGTACGTCGCCGCCGACGTCGACTCCCAGCTCGTCCGCACCACCGTGTCGCACGAGCTGATCCACGCGCTCCAGGCGCAATACCTGAACCTCGACTCGGTGATGGAGCAGAAGCGCCGCAACGACCGCCGCTCGGCCGCACAGGCGATCCTCGAGGGCCAGGCCACCCTCGCGCAAATCCTGGTCATGATGCCCGAGCAGCGCGCCGCCGACCTGCCCAGCTTCTGGGAAACGCGCAAAGTGTTCCGCACCCAGATGGCGCAGATGCGGGAGTTCGCGCACGCGCCGCTGTGGCTGCGCGAGACGCTGATCTTCCCATATCTCGCCGGGGCGGACTTCGTCCGCTGGTACGACGGCGGCCACCCCGGCCGCCAGCCGTTCGGCGCGGCGATGCCCGTCTCGACCGAGCAGATCCTCCACCCCGACCGCTACGCGACGGGCGATGCGCCCACCGCGCTGGCGTTCACCGGCAGCGCCGGCCCGGTGCGCTACGAGGACGATCTGGGAGAGTTCGAGATCCGGCTGCTGATCGAGCAGCTGCTCGGTGACACGGCAGAGACGCGGGGACCGACGATCGCGAGCGGCTGGGGCGGCGACCGCTACCGCGTGATCCCGGCGGAGAACGGCCAGGATGCCCTCGTCTGGTACTCGGTGTGGGACGACGCGGCGGCGGCCACCCGCTTCGCGGCCGGGCTCCAGGACGCCTGGGCGCGCCGCCTCCCCGCCGGCAGAGGCCGCAAGTCGCGCATCGAACGGGTGACCATCGACGGCCTCCCAGGCGTACGGCTGGTGGACGCCCCGGCGGGATGGAAGGGGTGGAGCGCGATTCCCGGCGTACGGGTCGTGCGATGAAGCCCTAACCACCCCACTTGGATTCCGGCAACTCGCTAAGTAATTTGCTTGGCTTATGTTTACGGCCCTCTCCGAACAGATCACCGGCGTATTGCAGCGGTTGCGCGGCCGTGGAGTCCTGTCGGAGAGCGACGTCACCGAGGCCCTGCGCGAGATCCGACGTCACCTGCTCGAGGCCGACGTCAGCTTCGAGGTGACTCGGGGGTTCGTCGAGCGGGTGCGCGAGCGCGCCATCGGGGCGCTCCAGATCAAGTCGGTGAGTCCCGGGCAGCAGGTGACCAAGCTCGTGCACGACGAGTTGGTGGTCCTGCTCGGCGGCCGAAAGCGCGATCTCGAGTTCGCTTCCGTCGGTCCGACGGTGGTCCTGCTCGTCGGATTGCAGGGCTCGGGCAAGACGACTACGGCGGCCAAGCTCGCCCGGCGCCTGAAGCTCGAGCAGAAGGCCCCGTGCCTCGTGGCGGCGGACGTGTATCGCCCGGCGGCGCGGGACCAGCTGGAGCAGCTGGGCACGCAGATCGGCGTCCCGGTATTCGGAGGGGGTGGGGGGGCGCGCGCTGGCTCCGGCGTCGTCGACCTCGTGCGGGACGCCCTCCGAGAAGCCGAGAAGGCACGCTGCCGCACGGTGATCGTGGACACCGCCGGCCGGCTACAAGTCGACGCGGAGATGATGGACGAGCTGCGGGCGCTGAAAGCAGCGGTGACGCCGCGCGAAGTGCTGCTCGTGGCCGACGGGATGACGGGGCAGGATGCGGTGCGCATCGCCCGCGGGTTCCAGGAAGGCGTCGGGTTGACCGGCGTGATCCTGACCAAGCTCGACGGGGACGCGCGGGGCGGGGCGGCGCTCTCGATTCACGGCGTGACCGGCGTGCCGATCACCTACGTCGGGGTCGGCGAGAAGCTGGAGGCGCTGGAGTCGTTCGACCCGGTGCGGATGGCCGGGCGGATCCTCGGACAGGGCGACGTGGTGGCGCTGGTCGAGCGGGCGGCCGCCGCGGTCGACGTGGACGAGGCGAAGCAGCTGGAGAAGAAGGCGCGCTCCAAGCGGGGCATGGACCTGGCGGACTTCCTCGTGGCGCTGAAGCAGATGCAGCGGCTGGGGCCGTTGCAGCAGGTGCTGGGGCTGCTTCCCGGCGTGAGCGCCAAGGCGCTGAAGGGCGTGCCTGTGGACGACCGGCGGCTGCGGCACGTCGAAGCGATCGTGCTGTCGATGACGCCGGCCGAGCGGGCGGACCCGAAGCTGCTCAACGGGTCGCGACGGCTGCGGATCGCGAAGGGCGCGGGGCGTCCGGTGCAGGAAGTGAATCGGCTGCTGGAGCAGTTCCAGCAGATGCGCAAGCTCTTACAAAGGATGTAGAACGCGTATGGCGACTCGAATTCGGCTGCGGCGCGTGGGGCGCAAGGGGCAGGCGTACTTCCGGATCGTGGTGGCGGACTCGCGCGCGCCCCGGGACGGGCGGTTCGTGGCGACGATCGGTAACTACAATCCGCGCGCCAATCCGGCCGTGATCACGGTGAACGCCGAGCAGGCGCACGCCTGGCTGGCCAAGGGGGCGACGCCCACGGACACGGTGCGCTCGCTGCTCAAAAAGGCCGGCGTGTTCGGCAAACGCCCCGCGTAGTCGCGCGGCTGCACAAGCCGCACGGCCAGAAGGGGGAGGTCGAGATCTTCCCTCTCGTCGAGCACCCCGGCGAATACTTCGTCCCCAAGGCGTTGCTGTTCGTGGTGGATGAGACGCGGAAGGTGCTGGCGGGTCCCCTGGTGGTGGCGCGGCGGCGGTCCTACCATCGCCGCTGGCTGCTCGGGTTCGAAGGGATCACCTCGCGCTCGGCCGTGGACGGCTGGCGCGACCAGTTCATCGCGGTGCGGGACGGCGATGCTGACGATTAACGTCGTGACGCTGTTTCCGGAGGTCTTCGCCGCGTCCCTGGCCGCGAGTATTCCGGGGCGGGCGGCGAAGGCCGGCGTGGTGCGGTACCGGATCGTGCAGCTGCGGGATTACACGCACGACCGGCACCAGACGGTGGACGATGCCCCCTACGGGGGCGGCGCCGGGATGGTGCTGAAGCCCGAGCCCTTCTTCGAAGCCGTGGAGGACCTGCGGGCTGGTCCGCCGATCGTGCTGCTGTCGGCCCGGGGCATGCCGTTCACGCACGACACGGCCGTGCGGTACGCGGTGGGGCGCGAGCTGACGCTGCTGTGCGGCCATTACAAGGATGTGGACCAGCGGGTGGCCGACGGGCTGGGCGCCGAGGAGGTCTCGATCGGGGACTTCGTGCTGTCGGGTGGGGAGCCGGCCGCGCTGTGCGTGCTCGATGCGGTGGTGCGCCTCCTCCCCGGGGCGCTGGGGGACCATGAGTCGGCGTCGAGCGACTCGCACTACGACGGCCTGCTGGCGCCGCCGAGCTATACGCGGCCGCCGGAATATCGCGGGATGGCGGTCCCGGAGGTATTGTTGAGCGGGGATCATGCGCGAATCGCGGCGTGGCGCGCGGCGGAGGCGGAGCGGGTGACGCGCGCGCGACGCCCAGATCTATTGGCGAAGTATCAGGATCGAGGGTAAGGGTATGGAGCGACTGCGAGCGATCGAGCGTGAAGGCCTGAAGACGGACCTCCCCGAGTTTGACCCGGGCGACACGGTACGCGTCATGGTGCGCGTGCGCGAGGGCGAAAAAGAGCGCCTCCAGGCATTCGAAGGCGTGTGCATCGCGCGCCGCGGCGGCGGCCTGAACGAGATGTTCACCGTGCGCAAGATTTCGGCCGGCGTCGGCGTGGAGCGGATGTTTCCGCTGCACTCCCCGTCCATCGCCGAGATCGTCCTCGTGCGCAAAGGCCGCGTACGGCGCGCCAAGCTGTACTTCCTGCGCCGCCTGGCCGGTAAAGCCGCGCGCATTCGGGAAAAGCGCGGCGCCACGACGGAACCGGAGCAGGCGCAGACGTGATGCGCCGCCGTCCGACGCTCGAGCGCGAAGCCGCGCTCTGGCGCGCGGGACGGCTCATTGTCGCCGGCATCGACGAAGCAGGCCGCGGCCCCCTCGCAGGACCGGTGGTGGCCGCGGCCGTCGTTTTGCCCCCACACTGCCGGCCCATCCGCGGACTTGCCGACTCCAAGCTCCTCACCGCGCTCGCGCGCGCTCGCCTCGCGCCCCTGATCCGCGCCCGCGCCGTGGCCATCGGCGTCGGAGCCGCGAGCGTGCGGGAGATCGACCGCTGGAACATCCGCCGCGCCTCGATCCTCGCGATGCGCCGTGCGCTCGCCCGGCTGGGCGTGACCCCGACCGACGTGCTCGTGGACGGGCTCCCCTGTCCCGAGCTCGGTGTGCCCCACGTCGCCATCGTGGACGGCGATGCCAAGTGCCACTCCATCGCCGCGGCGTCGATCATCGCTAAGACCGTGCGGGATCGCCTGATGCAGCTGCTCGACGCCCGCCACCCGGGCTACGCCTGGTGGAGCAACAAAGGCTACGCCACGCCCGAGCATCTGGCCGCCCTCGACGCTCATGGCTTCACGCCCCACCACCGCAAGACGTTCCACCCGATCGCCCAACTGTCTTTCATCATCTGAGACAGCGTTTTGGTTCTTGACACCGTCAAGAATCCGCGCGCCCGGCGGCGACACCATCATCAATAAAATCAACAACTTAGCGTGGGCACGAGGTGTGCTTCCTCCGTAGGGACGAATCGAACCCTCTGGAGCGGCATTATGAACGGCAAGCATCCGACATGGACGATGGACGGCTTCCTCGGTTGGGCTTTCGGGGCCCAGACGCTGCACCGGGTGAGCGACCTGGTGAGTAGGGCGCGGGGCCGGGTCGCCGCTCTGCGCGCGTCACCAACGGACGGCGAGGTGCGGCGCGAGCTGAGCGCGCTGCTGCGCTGGATCCGCCGGGAAGCCGACGAGCGCCTGTGGCGTGCCGAGGCCGACCGAGCCGGCGCGCTGGTCCGGCTGCTGGGGTCGCGGCAGTTCGAGGCGGAGCAGGTCCAACGGCTCGACTCGGAGTTTCACGCGCTCGAGGCTGTGATCGGCGCGCGGGTGGAGCATCAGGAGAACCTGCAGCGTGCGGGGGCGGCCCGTCAGCCCGCCACCGCAGCCGCGTAGGCCAGGGCCATGACCGCCTCCCCCGCCTTCGAGCGGGAGTGGGAGGAATCTCCCGCGCCGGCCCGGTACGACACCGGGTGGACGATGGATCGCTTCGTCGAATGGACGTTCGGTCCGCGCCGGCTGTTCGACGCGGTCGGCCTGGTGCGCAAGATCGGAAAGGGCATCGACGCGTTGCTCGAGCGGCCCGATGACGCTAGCCTGCGGCGCAGCCTGGTGCGCTGGATGATGGCCCTGCGCGATCAGGCCGACGCCCAGCAGTGGCGCGCGGAAGCGGACGTCGTCGCCTCGCTCGCGTCTCTGGCCCGGCTGGACGGGAACACCGTCGGCATGGTGCGGGACCTCCGGGCCGGGCTGCGGGCCGTGGAGGACGCGATCCAGAAACGCCTCGACGCGGTAGGCCCCTCCCCGAGGAGGAACCGCCCGTGACGGACTATCTGCGGTGGCTCACTGGCCCGGAGGAAGCCCGGCAGCTGGGCGCGCTGGTACTGCGCGGCCGCGTGCTGGTGGAGGTCCTACGGTTCGCACCCCAGGATGAGGAGGTGCGGCGGGAGCTGGTGCGCGTCGTCGGGGCGGCGGCCGGCCTCACCGACCGGATCCGGTGGACCGCGGCCGGTGAGATCGCCGGATCGCTCGTTCGCTGCCTGGCGGCGCGCCGGCGCGGCCCACCGCCCCTCGACGTGCTCGAGCCGGCCTTGGCCCAGCTCGAGGTGCTGATCTTCGCGATGGTCAGGTAATCGTCACCCGCTGACCATGCCGTGTGCGATGGGGCCTAGGGCCGTGCCAGCAAGGCCACCCCTGACATCCGCCGACCCTCCTCCCGTTTCGCCTCCGACATGAAGCGACCGATCATGGTCCACAGCCAGGCGAGGCGCATCGTGCGCTTGAGGCGCAGCGACTCATCCCACATCGAGCGCCACTCCACCTCCCGCCAGCCGAGCGGCTCGAAGAACTGCGTCCCTTCAGGGGGTGCGAATTGAAACGGGGCCCCAGCCTGTGCCAATGGCTTGTTCCAGGACTTCTCCATGAGTTTGAGGAGGCGGGGCGTGGCGAGGTCCGTGATCCAATAGACGACAGACCGCTGCCCGGAGAGGTCCCGAGCCAGCGCCGTCACCTGCTCTCGGGTCAGGTAGATCAGCAGCCCCTCCGTGATCACCACCGCTCGCCGCGCCGCCGCGCCGACTTCGGCGAAGAAGCTGCGTCGCCGCGCATCGTCGGTGAGGTCGATCTTGCGACGCTCCAGCACACAGGCCGGCCGCTCCTGGGCGAGCAAGCGCTCCTTGTAGTCGATCACGTCGGGGAAGTCCGCCTCGACCCAGCGCAGCGAAGCCGCGAGCGGCAGCCGGTAGGGTCTGGTGTCGAGCCCGGCTGCCAGGTTCACGACCGTGTCGACGCCGTCGCGCGTGATGAGGCGCAGGATCAGCTCGTCCATCACCGCCGTGCGCACGACCATCGGCCACGCGAATTGCCGCGCCCGGGGCAGCCGGCGCAGGATCTCCTCCCCTTGCGGGCCCGCCAACCGGCGCGCGTGCGTGTCGCGAAACAGCGCATCGGGGCGCTCGCTCTCCAGCGCCCGGTACATCGCCACCCAGGTGGCGGTATCGGAAATGTGCGTGAGCGGGTGGGGAGAGTCCGTCGCCATGGGGCTGGAAACTACCGCTTCGGGCCGCTTGCGCACGAGCGCATGTCCCGATCCATCTGGACTTGTGCCTCCGGCCGGAACTTGCTCCGGAGGCCGTCCGCCACGACGCGCGCTTGGGCGCACTCGCCGGCCGCGAGGAGCGCCCCCAGCGCGCCGAGGGCCACCTGCGCATCGTGGGGAAACCGCTGCACCCCGGCGGCGGCCGTGCGCGCGGCAGCGGTGGTATCGCCCAAGCCAAGCAGGGCGCGGGGCAACATCCCCCACGGCCGCGCGCGGCCGCTGTCCAAGGCGAGAGACTGCTCGAGCAGCTCGACCGCGGGGCGCCACAGCCGGCCCGCGGCATAAAAGGCGGCCAGGTCCTCGCGCGCCCCAGGGAGATCGGGGGCCGCGGCGATGGCGTCGCGCAGATAGCGCTCTCCCGATCCCCAGCGCTGGGCGGCGAACGCATCCTGCCCCAGGAGCCACAGCGTGCGGTAGGACCGGGGGGCGTCGTGCTGAAGGGCGGTGAACCACCGGTCGTCGTCGTGCCAGACGCCCGCCCGCGCCACACTGCGCACCGCGCCCGCGAGCATCACCGCGACGAGCAGGACGGCTTTGGCGCGCGGCCGCCACGGCAGCAGGGCACCGGCGGAAGCGAGCGCCAGGACGACGCCCCACGACGGCAGATACAGCGTCCGCTCCGCGACGAGAATCTCCGTGGGGATCAGCACGTTGGAGACCGGGGCGAGGGTGATTGCCGTCCACGCGAGACCGAGCGCCACCCCGGGCGCCCGGCGCCGCAGCGTCCAGGCCGCCCACCCGCCGGCGGCGAGGAGTGCGAGGCCCACCGCATGCCGCGCCGAGAACGCGGTGACGACGGCGACCTGGGCCGGGGAGTAGTCGGCCGAGAGGTGGATCGGCGCGAAGAGCAGACGCCACCATTCCGGGGACACGGCGAGCATCGCTGCTGCCCGGGCCGGAAGGCCCAGCCCCCGCAGCCCCGGCGCGATGCCGCCGGCCGCGAAGGTGGCGCCGGTGACGACGGGGCGAAACGCGAAGTAGAGCACGATCGGCGCCGCGGCGCAGACGGCCGCCGGCAGCGCGGCGCGCAGCGCTCGCCGCCAGTCTTTGTCCCCGAACGCCGCTTGTCCGGCGGCGACGAGCAGCACGGCGGCGGGCAGTGTCGCAGCGTTTTCTTTCGAGGCGATGGCGAACAAACTGGCCAAGGTGACGCCGATCAGCCAGCGCCGGTCCGCACGCGCGTGCGAGGCGCACAGCAGCGCGGCGCCGTAGCCGATCGCCGCCATCAGCTCCGCGCGCCCGATGCCAGAGGCCGTGACCTCCACGTGCACCGGGTGCACGGCGAACAGCAGCCCGGCCGCGAGCCCGATTCCGGGTCCGGCCAGACGGATGGCGAGGAGGGTGAGCACGCCGGCGGCGAGCGCGGCCCAGAGCACGTCCATGGCGTGCAGCCAGTGTGGGCTGGCGGTGACCTGCCGATCGAGGGCGTAGGTGGCCAGGGCGGCGGGCCGCCAGACGCCCCCGCCGAAGGTCCGGGGCCAGAACGGCTCGAGGAGGAGGGCTCGGGCGGACGGGGGGTGGGCGAGCAGGGGCCGCTGCTCGATCACCCAGTGGGCATCTTCGACGTAGCCGTTGGTAATGGCGGGCGCCGCGACCGCCCCCGCAATCAGCGCGGCGAGGCAGGCGACAAGCCTGTCCCGCCGTGGGCCACGTGGTCCGTTTTGAGGCATGGGCCGGTCTCCGGCTCAGGGGCAGCATCTTGTGGCGCAATCGCTTAGGGTCCAAGCTACAACGGCATGCGGTCTGCCATCCAGCCGGGTATCACATCCCACCGTTGGAGGCCGAATATGCGTCGGGTTTTCTCTTCGTTGATCAGCGTGGCTCTCGTGCTGTCGGCCGCTTGCCGCGAGCCGGCGGGGGCGGGGGCAGGAACGAGTCCAGCGATCCAGGGCACGGTTCAATCCTTGACGCCACCCAACCTCACCGTAGGCGGGCGAGTGGTGACGACCACCAACAGCACCGTCATCGCGCGCGGCAGCACCCGGCTTTCCCTGGCGGCGATCCGCGTCGGCCAGGCGATCTCGGTGCAGGGCGCGGCACGGGCCGACGGCTCGGTGCTGGCCGACAAGATCGAGATCGAGGACGACGGCATCGAGCTGCGTGGCACCATCGAGTCCCTCACCGCCCCGAATCTCAAGGTCGCGGGGCACGTCGTCGTCACCGACGCCGCCACGAAGTTCGAGCGGGACGAGGTGAAGATCACCTTCGCGGACCTGAAGGTGGGGGACACGGTGAAGGTCGAGGGGCAGCTCCAGGCCGACAATTCGGTCCTGGCGCGGGAGATCGAGATCGGCGGCCACGAAGGCGACGGGCAAGGGGAGGGTGAAGAGCACGACGCCGATCTGAAGGGCGCGATCGAGTCGCTCGCGGCGCCGAAGCTCACCGTCGCGGGAAAGACCGTGGTCACCAACACCGAGACCATTTTCGAGCGCGACGACATGAAGATCAGCTTCGCCGACCTGAAGGTGGGGGATACCGTCGAGGTCGAAGGTACGCTTCAGGCCGACGGGTCGGTGTTGGCGCGGAAGATCGAAGTACGGGTGGCCGAGGGCGAGGAGGAGAACCATGACGTCGAGGTGGAGGGGGCGATCGAGTCGATCGCCTTGCCGAAGGTCACGGTGGCCGGGAAGGTCGTGGTGACGGATGCCGGGACCGAGATCGAGCGCGGCGACACCCACATCACGGCGGCCGATCTCAAGGTGGGGGACATGGTGAAGGTCGAGGGGACGCTGCAGGCGGACGGGACGATCCTGGCGCGGGAGATCAAGGTCAAGACCTGAGCCGGCGGCTCACCTGATAGAGCCCGGATTGTTGAGACGAGGGGCCCCGTGCGGGCCCCTCGTTTTGTGCTCCGGCACTGGCGCTGCCATGGCCTCCGCAGCACGCTGCTTATGCGCTAACCGTTAGCCGCGGGAAGTAGAGGCTGACCGTGGTTCCCTTGCCGGGCTCGCTGAGCACATCGACATACCCCCGCTGCTGCTTCACCAGCCCGTAGACCATCGACAGGCCGAGCCCGGTGCCCACGCCCGCCGGCTTGGTCGTGAAGAACGGCTCGAACACCCTGGCGCGGGTCGCTTCGTCCATCCCGATCCCGGTGTCCGTCACCGACAGCCGCACGTAGGCGCCGGCGCTCATCCACGGAGCCGTCGCGGCATCCTCCCCGACCTCGGTCGAGCTCACGTCGATGCGCAGGGCGCCTCGGCCCGCCATCGCGTCGCGGGCGTTGGTCACGAGGTTGAGCACGATCTGTTCCACCGCCGACGGATCGACAACGGCCACGCTCCCCGGGACGCCGTGCACATCGATCGTGATGTGCTCGGGGACGAGGTGACGCAGCATTCCCCGGAGACCATCCATCAGGGTCGCGAGATCGGTGGGTTCCACCTTGAGAGCGGCCTGCCGGCTGTAGCCCAGCAGCTTCCGGACCATCGCCGCTCCACGCTCCGCGGCACTGCGCAGCTCCGCGAGGTCCTCAGGATGGGCCTCCTTCCCCAGCGCGCTCGCGATCAGGTCGGCGCTCCCGATGATGACCGACAGGACGTTGTTGAAGTCGTGTGCGATGCCCGCGGTCATCTGACCGACGGCTTCCATCTTCTGGGCCTGCCGTAGCTGCGCCTCGAGCTGCCGCTGCTGTGCTTCCGCCTTCTTTCGCTCCGTGATGTCCTCCACCGCCGCAAGCCAGCAGCGGCGACCGCCGAACTGCACCGGAGCCAGGCTGAGCAGCGTGTCGTAACAGGAGCCGCATTTCGCTCGGAACTGCACCTCGTGCCGCCAGAGGAATCCCTGCTGCTGCGTGATGGCCAGCGCGCGCTCGCGATCCGCCGGGCGGCAATAGAGATGGGCGACGTTGCCAATCGCGAGGATATCCTCACGCGTGTACCCACCCGGCTGCATCATGGCGTTGTTGAAAACCAGCAGGTGCCCTTCCAAGTCGGCCACGCCGAGCCCAATGGGAGCGGACTCGAACACGGCGCGGTAATGCTCCTCCTCCTGTTGGTCGAGGTTTCGGTCGGTGAATTCGCGGAAGTGGACTACGACGGCGCCGACCCCAGGTTCGGAGAGCCGATTGATCAGCCGCACCGCGAGGCTGCGGGTCCCTCCGGCGGCGTGATTGATGTCGACTTTCAGCGAGACGACGCGACCGGGTTGCGCCAGGCAGCGGGCGAACGCGTCGCGGGCCAGCGGCAGGTGCTCCGGACGGCACATGTCGAAGCCGCTCGTGCCGAGCAGGTCCGCGGGCCGACGCCCCAACAGCGGCTCCGATGCCGGGTTGGCGTAGAGGATGATCCCCGCCCCGTCGGCCAGGATCATCCCGTCGTCGCTGTCCTCGACGAGTGCGCGGAAGGCTGGCCCGCGAGGAGGGGAGGGGCGCCGATCACTGGCGCGCTTGTCGCCCGGGCGTGATCGCTTCGGCGGAAGCAAGACCTGGCGGGATAAGTGCCGCCCGGGATCGCGAGAACGCGCCATGCGCCCCTCATTCGCCCCGAGAATGGGAAACTCTACGGTGACGCTGCGACCACAATTGCGCTAGAAGGTACGAATCTAGCTCGGGCCGTTACCTCCAACCTTGGTCGGTGAACGGGAGGCACATCGTTACCGCCGTGGCAAACACTGCCACTCCCTCCGCGTCGTCTAGCTCGCTAAGTTCTTCTCTTGCTTGACACGAGCCGGTAGCTCAGCTGGTAGAGCAGCGGACTTTTTAAGACGAGGGGCCCCGTGCGGGCCCCTCGTTTTGTGCTCCAGCACTGGCGCTTCCTGACCGTATTCGATCCCATCGAGGGACACTGACCTGCAACCAAGAGGCGAACACTCTGCGCCGGAGTGTCATGCGCGGGGCGATCACACCTTTCGGTCGTACGTCGCGACCGCTCGGTTTGTGATGCAAACGGTAGAATTGATCGAGGGCCGTGAAATGTGTACGCGCGACTACTTGCCGTGGGGGTCCCTACCGATATGTTGCCAGGGGAGGGTCCCAGATGCTCGACGTCGCAAGACGTCTTTCCGCCGCCTTGGGCGCGCGCTACACCATTGAGCGCGAACTCGGCCACGGGGGGGCTGCTGTCGTCTACCTCGCCCACGACCGGAAGCATGACCGCCAGGTCGCGATCAAAGTGCTCTCCCCTGAGCTCGCCCTCGCAGTCAGGAGCGAGCGGTTCTTGCGCGAGATCCAGATCACCGCCAAGCTCGCGCACCCCTACATCATGCCGCTGGTCGACTCGGGCGAGGCCGACGGCTTTCTCTACTACGTGATGCCCTACGTGGAGGGGAAATCCCTCCGCGACCGCCTCCAGCGCGAGAAGCAGCTCTCCCTCCCCGACGCTCTCCGCATCACCTTTGAGGTCGCGGATGCCCTGAGCTACGCCCACCGTCAGGGGGTCATCCATCGCGACATCAAGCCCGAGAACATCCTGCTCGAAGCGAAGCACGCGGTGATCGCGGATTTCGGGATCGCCCGGGCGATCATCGTGGCAAGCGAGCACTCGGTCACGCAAACGGGCGTGTTGGTGGGCACCCCGGCTTACATGAGTCCCGAGCAGGCGACTGGGGAGCGCCAGCTCGATGGCCGGAGCGACATCTACAGCTTGGGGTGCGTGCTGTACGAGATGTTGGCCGGCCATCCTCCGTTCCTCGGGACCTCTCAGCAGGAGGTACTCTCCCGCCACCTAGTCGACCCGGTGCCGTCGCTGCGGGCAGTCCGGGCAGCGGTCCCCGCGGCACTGGAAGCGGCTATCCGCCAAGCGCTCACCAAGCAGCCGGCGGATCGGTTCGTCACGGCAACCGAGTTCACTGACGCCCTCCTCGCGGGGACTCGGCACATGCCCGTGCGCCTCGTGCGGACCCGTGTGAGAAGGCGAGTCCTGACGGCCAGCGCCCTGATCGTGGCTGCGGCCCTCGGGGTCATGGCGGTCATCAGAGCGCTCACCACACAGTCCCGTGGCCCGGATCCGGAGCTCGTTGCCGTGCTCCCGTTCCGAGTGACCGGAGACCCGGACTTTGAGTACCTCCGAGAAGGCATGGTGGACCTATTAGCGGCAAAGTTGAGCGCGGAGGGCGGCCTGCGGGCGGTGGATCCGCGGACCGTAATCGCAGTTTGGTCCCGAAGCGTCCGACCCGGCAACGACCCCTCCAAAGCGGAGGGGGTGCAACTCGCCAAGGAAATGGGGGGTGGCCGTGTATTGTTGGGCGAAGTGGTGGGCACGCCGACTCGTCTCCTTATCAGCGCGGATATCTTCAGCGTGCCGCGCGGGCGCACTCTGGCGCGGGCCGTCGTGGAGGGGGCGCCGGACAGTCTGCTCGGCCTCGTGGATCAGCTCGTATTGCGGCTGCTGGTGGCGGATGCGGGCGAGCGGGGGCGGCGCCTCGCCGACGTCACCGGGACGTCCCTTCCCGCCGTGAAGGCGTATCTCGCGGGTCGCGTGGCCTACCGCCGGGGGCGACTCTCGGAGGCCATGGAGCACTTCACCCGTGCGCTCAAATTCGACTCGACCATCGCCCTCGCTGCTCTCGGCATCGCTGCCTTGGGACAATGGACCCGGGCGAGTGAGTCGCAGGCGCTGGCGCGGGGGCTCCGGACCGGATACGCGCTCCGCTCCCGCTTGAGCCCGCGCGACTCGATTCTTTTCGAGGCGTACGTGGGCCCGAAGTACCCTGTCCTGCATTCGGCCGCGGCCGAGCTCGTCGGCTGGCATGGCGCAACGGAGGCGGCCCCCGAGAGCCCGGAGGCCTGGTACGAGCTCGGCGATCGCTTGTTCCACGTCGGGCAGATGCTGGGGCAGCCGAACAGCTGGCAGCGCGCCGAACTCGCCTTCGCCCGGGCCCTCGAGCTTGACTCGACGTTCGCACCCGCGCTGGCCCACCTCGTCGAGCTTGCCGCGCTCGCCTCCGACAAGGGGAAGGCCCGCCGGCTCGCGGCGATCTACTTCGCGCAAGCCGCGGACGCAGACGCTGCGGATTACGTCCGATGGATCGTGGCGCAGGCGACCGAGGATAAGGAGACCCTCGTCGCCATTCGCGGCAGGTTCGAGCGCCTGAGCCGCATTTCCCTGAACCGCATCACCGGCTTTGGACAAGTGAACGGGATCGGCCTCCACGACGTCGAGCTCGGCGTGCGGCAGCTCGCCGCCTGGCCCGAATCGCCGGTGACACGACTGGGCGCCGGGGCCGGGCCCCACATCAATGCGGCGCTGTCGCTCCACGCTCTCGCCCTGAACCAGGGCCGGCCCAGCGCCGCCCTCGATGCCGTATCGAAGATCCGGGCGGCCGAGCCCATCGAGGTGGGGTTCTCAACCAGTTTCTTCGAGTCGGATCAGCTGCTCGTCCTCGACGCGCTGTTCTGGGACGGGGACTCCAGGGCCGGGGCCGAAGCCGCACGACGTGTTGAGCGTCGCGCGCGAGCACCCCTCTCGCGCGATGCTAGGCAGCGTGCGATCCAGTACGCGGAGATGTGCGCGGCGGCGATGTGGCGACTTGCGCACGGCGACACGGCCGAGACGGGAGTGACCATCGCTCGGCTCCGCGCAGGGCTCGCGCCCGAGGACTCGGCCAGCTATCACGGTGGTAGTCCGATCGTCTGTCATGCCATGGTCACAGCACTCTATGAGCAGGCGACGGGTGGCTCGGCGGCGCGCGATGCCCTCGGACGGCTCGACTCCCTCCAGAGCGCAGGACTCTATGTGTTCGGCACTGACTTTGGAAACCTCGTCCTCGCCCGGTTGTACGAAACCCGCGGCAATCTTCAGGCGGCGCTCGCCGCCCTGCGCCGGCGTCCGTACGATTGGGATTCGGGACCAGAGTACCTGTCCACCTTCCTGAGGGAAGAGGGCCGCCTCGCCGCCCTCACCGGCGACCGGGAGGGCGGGATCCATGCTTACCGCCACTACCTCGCCCTACGCTCCGACCCCGAACCTCCGCTTGGACCTCAGGTGGACAGTGTGCGAGCTGAACTGGACCGCTTGCTGCGAACCCCGTAGCCTGCCACGTCTCGGCTCGACGTTGAGCGGACCGAGCGACAGAGAGGTCCGCTAGGCTCGAGGTCGGTTGGCACACGACCTCCGACGTACGGCTGCACGGGATTTCCGTCGCCATGGAGTCGTGGAGGGGGAGATCATGAAGCTCTGCGGGTGGAAGACCTATCGAGGCCCAGCACGATCCGGTCAGGGCGCTCAAGCACGCCCGGCAGGGGAAGGCTAGCGGACAAGGAGGAGCTCTAGGCATGAGGATTGGTTCTTCAGCACAGCGGCTCCTGGTCGCCTCTTCCCGGCGTCGCCTAGCTCGCTAAGTTCTTCTCTTGCTTAACGCGAGCCGGTAGCTCAGCTGGTAGAGCAGCGGACTTTTAATCCGCAGGCCGCGGGTTCGAGACCCGCCCGGCTCATCTCGTGCTCTCCCCCCTCCCCCCCCCTCTCTCCCCATCGCCCGTGAGCCACTCCACCGTCCTGCTGATCCTGGTCGGCGGCATTGCCGTCGCGCTCGCGTTCCTCCTCTGGAAAGCGCGGTACACCCGGGCCGTACGCCTCGATGCCGTCCTGCGCAGCCAGGCGGTGACCGCCGGCAAGGTGCTCGAGCAGCTCGTACCCTACCTGCCGGGCTTCCCCTTCAACCCGAAGGACGCCCGGTTCCTCGGCTCCCCTGTGGATTTCGTGGTGTTCGACGGCCTGAGCAACGGCGACGTGCGGCGCGTCGTGTTCGTGGAGGTGAAGACCGGCGGCGCCGACCTGAGCGCCCGGGAGCGCCGCGTGCGCGCCGCCGTCCAGAACGGCCAGGTCGAATGGCTCGAGCTGCGAGTGCCCCCCGCCTGATGCGGAGGCGCGGTTGGGGGTTGAGTCTCGCCGCCCGCCGCCGCAGTTTTACGGCCGCCGGTCGATCGCCCCAACTTGGAGCCTCCATGGAAGAGCTGACCCCCCCGCCTCTCGAGCCCCAGTTCGCCGCCGTCCAGAACCTCGTCGCCGAGAAGCTGTTCCGGGCGCGCACTGTGATCATCAGTGGGGAGATCAACCAGCGGGTCGCCGCCAACGTGATGGCGCAGATGCTCGCCCTCGCCGCCGACTCGAGTGACGACATCACCGTGTTCATTAACTCCCAGGGCGGTCACGTCGAGGCCGGCGACACCATCCACGACCTGGTGCGCTTCCTCAGCCCCAGGGTGCGGATGGTCGGGACTGGCTGGGTGGCGAGCATCGCCGCGCTGATCTACCTGGCGGTGCCGCGCGAAGATCGCTACTGCCTGCCCAACACGCGGTTCCTGCTGCACCAGCCGGCCGGCGGCGCCGGCGGCACCGCCAGCGACATCGAAATCGAAGCCCGTGAGATTCTCAAGATGCGCGACCGCCTGAATCGCGTCTTCGCTCAGCAGACCGGTCAGCCGCTCGAGCGCATCGAGGAAGACACGCGCCGCAACTTCTGGCTCACCGCCGAGGAGGCCAAGCGCTACGGCCTCGTCGGCAAAGTGATCGAGCACCAGACGGAGCTCGGCACCGGCTGAACGGCGCCCCGCGCGTCCCGCTGCACCATTGCGCTCCAGCAGTGTCCCACCGCGTGCCATCCGCGGCGAGTCGCTAGGAGACTCGCCGTTCGTAACATCCTGCGACGCAGCGAGTTAGGCATCCCCCCACCTGGCACGTGCGTTGCTTCTCCGCTCCGGTGAACGGATCACCCCGACAAATCCCGGACGGAGGTTTTCATGAAGACGAATTGGAGAGTCCTTCTGCCTGCTCTCGGCGCGCTGCTTGGCGCCGCGGCCTGCGCCGACAACGGCGGCGGACGCGTGGGCTTCGCGGTCACCTCGCGCGGCACCGCCGCACTGGCGCTCGCGGCCGGCGACACGACGGTCATCGCGCTCGGCACCGACACCATCATCCTGCGCGGCGCGCAGCTGGTGCTGCGCAAGATCGAGCTGAAGAAAGTCGAAGCGGCGGCGTGCGACAGCCTCCCCGAAACCTCCGACTGTGAGGAGTTCGAGGTCGGCACGACGCTGGTCTCGCTGCCCCTGGGCGCAACTGCCGTCGCGGCGATCGTCACGGTCAACGCGCCGGCGGGCCGGTATGACGAGCTCGAGTTCAAGATTCACCGCCCCGACGCGTCGAAGGATGCCGCGTTCCTCGCCCTGCACCCCGAATTCACCGGGGTCTCCATCCGCGTGACCGGCACCTACAGCCAGGCGGGCACCCGCAGCGACTTCACCTTCACCTCCGACCTCGACGCCTCCCAGGAGATGGGGCTCGACCCGCCCATCAGCGTCGCGAACGGTTCGCCGCTCAACGTCACGTTGCGGGTCGACGTCGCCACCTGGTTTCTCAACGGTGCCGGTACGGCCCTCGTCAACCCCGCCTCCGCCAACAAGGGCCAGCCGAACGCCGCCGTGGTGCAGACCCACATCACCGCCTCGCTCAAGGCGCTCCACGACGACAACGAGGATGGCCGGGACGACGACCACGAAGGCAGCTGATTCCGGGAGTTGTCAGGAGGTGGCGCCGGAGTCAGATTCCGGCGCCACCTCCTGGAGCTTCCCGGTGACGGTTGTCTGGATCGACGGCACGTACCATGACCGCGACTCCGCGCGCATCTCCGTGTTCGACCACGGCCTGCTGTACGGCGACGGCGTCTTCGAAGGGATCCGCGCCTACGACGGCCGGATCTTCCGTCTCGACAATCACGTCGACCGGCTCTACGCTTCGGCCAAGGCGGTCTGGCTCGAGGTGCCGCTGCCCCGGGCCGATATGGCGCACATGGTCGAGGAGTCGCTGGCGCGCAGCAGCCTGCGGGACGCCTATATCCGCCTGATCGTGACTCGGGGCGTCGGCGACCTGGGGTTGGACCCCCGCAAGTGCCTCAAGGCTTCGATCATCTGCATCGTCGATACGATCCGGCTGTGGTCGCAGGACTGCTACGAGAAGGGCCTCAACGCGCTCACCGCCGCCACGCCGATCCATCACCGCGAGAGTCTCTCGCCCCGCGTCAAGTCGCTGAACTACCTGTCGCACATCCTCGCCAAAGTCGAGGGAATCGCCGCCGGGGTCGACGAGGTGATCATGCTCGACGCCAACGGCTACGTGGCCGAGGCGAGCGGTATGAACCTCTTCGCCGTGAGCGAGCGCACGCTGCGCACGCCGCCCGCTTACGCCGGGATCCTGAAGGGCGTCACCCGCGACGCGATCATCGAGCTGGCGGGCGAGGCGGGTTACGGCGTGGAGGAGCTTCCCCTCAACCGCTACGACCTCTACACCGCCCAGGAGGTGTTCCTGACCGGGACGGCCGCCGAAGTGATCGCGGTGTCCAAGCTCGACGGTCGCGTCATCGGCGACGGGGTCGCGGGTGCGATCACGCGGGACCTGACCCAGCGCTTCCGCGCGCTGGTCCGGCGGAGGGACTGACCCCTCCAAGGGCCCCCTACCAGGCTTTCCTGCCTGCTCAACTCTTGACGGGACTTGTACTTACACACATATTGGGCGGTCTGTCCCCCCCGGTCGGGGAGGTGATGTATGCCCTGGCGGGTAATCGCCCACGACAACGAGGTTTGGCACGTGGACGTGGTGGCCGAACGGCGGGCCCACACGCAGGCATGGCAGCTGGTGCTTTCGTTCCGGGCGGCGGATCGCCTTCGCGGCCGGTCGTTCTGGACGCTGTACCCGTTGGAGGCCACCTCGAAGTCGTCCTTGTTCATCCAGGCTGAGCGCATCCCCGACGCCGCGTTGACGGAGCTGCTGGCGGAGCGGTTGGCGTGAATCCGATCGCGTTGGCGGACCTGCGCCGCATCGTCCTGGCGGTGGCGCGGCTGCGCGGGGAGACCGTTCGGGACGTCACGGTGCGGTCGGACATCCGCCACCTGAAGGTGGAGCTCGAATCAGGGCTCATCCTCGTGGTCTCGGCCGAGCGGGACGAGCAGGGGCGGCCGCACCTGGAAGTGGACGTCGTGACGGCGCCGCAGGATGTAGCGGCGCGACAGCAAATCGAAGTGCGGTTCGACTGAGGTGTCGCGATGACGTCGCAACCCGCGGAGGGGATCGGTGGGGGAGGGGGCGGGGGAGGCCAAGGACCCGAGCGTCTCCGCTTCAGGGACTTCGCGTTCAAGCGCCTGGTGAGCGGCCGGTGCCAGGCACGGGTTGTGCTGGGATGGTCTGATGGCCGGCAGTTCGTCGGGGAATCCGACGGGGTCACGTCGCAGGCGGGCGAGCTGCGGTGCTGTGCCGCGGCCGCGGTCCATGCGCTGGAGCAGGCGGTCCAGACGAAGATCGGCTTCGAGCTCCTGGGGGTGAAAGCGGTGCGTGCCTTCGATGCCACGGTCGTGATCGTTTCCCTGTCGGCCCGCGAGAAGGACACGGCGAGCCGGCTGGTGGGGAGCTACCTCACCGAATCCGATCCCCCGCGCGGTGCGGCGCTGGCGGTGCTGAACGCCACGAACCGTATTCTCGGGAACTACTTCGCCACCCGATGATCCGCAGCCGCGCTGTCCTCGCCCTTTTCGCGCTGCTCGCCGCCGCCTGCGCCGGCGGCGCGCGGCGGAGCCCACTGGCTCCGCCCGTGGCGGCGCTCGCGCCCGCCGGGCGGGACACCACGCTGCCCTCCGCGTCCACCGACACCGTCGCGGCGCCCGCGCGCTCCGACACCGGCGCCGCGCTCCACGCGCTGGTCGCACGCGGGCCGGACTCGACCGCCGCCGTGCCGGCGGTGCGCGGGGAAGAGGTGGCCCGGGAGGCCGAGCGGCTGTTCGGCGCCGAGGGGCGCGTGGTGATCGGCGCGGCCCCGGTGCCGGGCGAGGCCAGCTTCGACATCGACGTCACCACCTTCGCGACCAACCGCCGCGTGCTCGAGTATCTGGAGTTCTTCCAGGTGGACGCGCGCGACCGGTTCGAGATTTGGCTGTCGCGCCTGGGGCGCTACGAAGGGATGATCCGGGAGCGGCTGCGGGCCAAGGGGCTGCCGGAAGACTTGGTCTATCTGACGCTCATCGAGAGCGGGCTCTCGAATACGGCCGTGAGCCGGTCGCGCGCCGTCGGCATGTGGCAGTTCATGTCGAGCACCGCCAGGCTCTATGGGCTCAACGTCGACCCGTGGGTCGATGAGCGGCGGGATCCCTACAAGGCGACGGACGCGGCGGTCAACTACCTCTCCGATCTGGTCCAGCGCTTGGGCAGCGTGTATCTCGCCGCGGCTGCCTACAACGCCGGCGTGGGCCGAATCGAGCGAGGCGTCGCCAAGCTCCCCGGCGAGCAGGACACGCTGACCGACAACACCTTCTTCCAGCTCGCTGCCAGCCGCCGCTACCTGCGGCGGGAGACGCGCGACTACGTCCCCAAGCTCATCGCCGCCTCGCTCATCGGAAAGCAGCCCGACCGCTACGGCTTTACGGATATCACGCGGATGCCCCCGTTGGTGTTCGACGAAATCACCGTGCTCGACGCCACGGGGCTGGATGTGATCGCGCGCCTCGCCGACACCTCCGTGGCGGCGATCCTCGAGCTGAACCCGCAGTTCGTACGCGGCATCACACCACCCGGCCGGCCGATGACGGTGCGCGTACCCCGCGGGCGCGGCGCCCTGGTCGCGGTGCGCTACGACACGCTCCCAGCCACCGAGCGCGTCTCGTTCCTGGATCATTATGTGGGGAGCGGCCAGACCCTCTCGGAGATCGCCCGACGCTACCGCGTCACGGTGGCCATGATCCAGAGCGCCAATCCGCAGCTGCGACCCCACGCGCTGCGCATCGGCCAACGGATCATCATCCCGGTCAGCGGCCGGATCGTGCCGGCCGGCGCGTGGACCGTGCCCCCAGAGGGACGGGCGCGTCGAGCCAGCCGCGGCGGTACGACCTCAGCCTCCCACACCGTGGAGGCCGGGGAGACGGCGATCCGGATCGCCCGGCGCTATGGCGTGTCGCTGGCGCAGCTGCTCGATCACAACAGGCTGACGGTGGCCTCTGTCCTGCGGCCCGGGGACGTACTGAAGATCCCCGCACCACAGGCCTGCCGGCCCCAATCCCGCAGCTGCTAATGAGGAGGGGGGGCTACTCCGAAGCCGGCGTGCGCGGCCGGCGATAGCCCTTCATGACCGTCGTGGAGTACCCGTTGCGGGGGTCTTTCCCGGCGCCGAGCAGCTCTTCCACTTTGCCGGGCCCGCGGTTGTAGGCGAGCAACGCCCGCTCCAAGTTGCCGTCGTAGCGCTCCAACAGGTCCCGCAGGTAGCGGAAGCCCACCCGCAGGTTCGTCTCCCGCCCATACAGCTGCTCGGTGGTGAGGCCCGGCTCGTACAGTCGGGCGGTGCTCGGCAGGACTTGGGTGAGGCCGATCGCGCCCGCCTTGCTCTTGGCCCGCCCGGTGAAGTTGGACTCCACTTTCACGAGGCGGAACGCCAGGTTCGGATCGACGCCTTCGGGGAGGGCCACATCGTAAATCGCCGCGGCCAGATCGGCGGAGATGTTGTACTGACTCGAGTACTCTATGATCGCGTTGGCCCGTTCCAGCTGGACCCGCGCGACCGCGAGCTCACCCCGGGCGGCCTCGAGCTGCTGCGCCAGCGAGCGCAGCTCGCCCAACAGCGCCGGTGCCGTGAGCGGCGCCGGTTGGTCGTCCGCCGTGGCGCGTCGTGCCCAACCGCCGATGCTGCTCACCACCAGGGCGCCCAGGAGGATCATCCCTCCCTGCAGCATCAGTCTCTGAGTCTTCGTATGCATAGCCCTCTCTTGTAGGAGTCGGCCGGTTCCGTTCCGGTATTCTGGATCGTGCCGGTCAACAACCAGTCAAGTCTCGCGGGTGGCGTCCCGCTGCCAGTCCCCGCGCGTTCCGCCGGTCTTCTCTACCAGCCGTACGCCGAGGATTTCCATCCCCCGGTCGGCGGCTTTCACCATGTCGTACACCGTCAGCAGCGCGACCGACACCGCGGTCAGCGCCTCCATTTCCACTCCCGTCTTGCCGACCGCCCGTGCCGACGCCCGCACCCGGACACCGGGCAGCCCTTCGTCGATACTCGCCGCCACCTCCACGTGGTCGAGTCCCAGCGGATGGCACAGCGGGATCAACTCGGCCGTCCGCTTGGCCGCCAACGTGCCAGCGACCTCGCTGACGGCCAGGACGTCGCCTTTCGCGACCGCCTGGTCCGCCACGAGCCGGAGCGCTTCCGCGGACATCCGGATCGCGCCCTCGGCCACGGCGGTGCGCGTCGTGATCGGCTTGTCTCCCACGTCCACCATCCGCGCGCGGCCCGCCGCGTCCACGTGACTCAGCTTCACGACCCTCCTCGGGCGTCCGCCACCAAGTCTTCAGACAGGACGGCGGCGAGCAGCTGCGGATTCACGTTGCCCTGGGCCATCTCGCGGGCGTCGATCACGCGCGCGATCGCCGCGACCAGTTGGGGCGTGCGTGCGCCGCCCGGTCCCGCGCGGACCTCGCCGCGCAAGCGCTCGAGCAGCGCGTCGAGCATCGCGGTGAACGCTCCGCGCGCCTGGTAGGGCGGCTGGCGTAACGCGAACGCATAGCGGCTCGGGCCGCTCTCGCGCGCGGCCGTCAGATACGACTCGACGGCGCCCCCGCTTCCTGGTACTCCCTGGCCCGTTCCACCCTTCTGTAGGGCAAGGAGCCTGCCAATGGAGCCCTCGGCTGAAACCGCGATTTCGCGCAGTTCTGACGCACTTCCAGCGAGTTGTAGCTCTTTCTGCGCGAATAATGTCACGACACTGTCCTGCACAGGTTGTACCCTGACCCGCACGACGCGAGACACAATGGTCGGCAGCAACGCTTCGGGATCGCTGGCCGTGAGTACGAACACGGTATCGGCCGGAGGCTCTTCCAGAGTCTTGAGTAGGGCATTCGCCGCAGCTTCCGCCCCGCGCTGAGCGACGAGCCGCTCCGCATCGCCGATGATGAAGACCTTGCGTTGCCCCATGGCGGGCGTCAGGACCGCTCGTCGCAGCAGCAGCCGCACCGAAGCGATCCCGTGGCTGGCGAGGCCGGACGGCGGCTCATACAGCGGATGGTCGCGGCGAGCGGCCATCTCCTCGACCAACGCCTCCTCCACCAAGTCCACCTGCTTATCGGCGTCCGCGCCTTTCTTGCTCAGCTCGACCGGAACGAGCCAGTGCAGATCCGGGTGTTGCAGCGACAACGCCAGGCGGCAGCTTCGGCACTTGCCGCACGGCTCGAGCGCATGCGGGCGCTCGCAGAGCAGCAGCTGCGCGAGCCAAAGCGCGAGCCGCTGCTTGCCGATGCCTGGGGGACCCTCGAGCAGGAGCACTTGCGGCAACCGGCCGGAGGCGACAGCGCCAGCCAGCCGGTTTCGGGTCCCCTCGTGACCGTACAGGGGGTGTAGAGGCATGCGGGAATCTACTAGGCGGTTGTGTTCCCGAGCGTCGAGGAGTTTGGTAAGTCTTTTGATGATAATCTATTATGCCCTTGCACCAGGGCTTGCGCGACAGTAAACGTAGTTGTCACATTGTGTTATATAATAAAGTGAGTACGCAATCGCCAGAAAACGCTGATTACTGCTTGTTTTTCGGCATTCGTTCGGTCATTTGGGAGGCGGTGGAGTCCAGCACCTCTCGCACTTTGGCCGCCAGATCTTCCGGTGTGAATGGCTTCGGAAGGAAGGGGAGGCCGTCGTTGAGCATTCCCTTGTGGACGACAGCATCGCCGGTGTACCCGGACATGTACAGCAGCTTCAGATCGGGGCGCAGTCCGCTGAGTCGCTGCGCCAACTCGCGTCCGCCCATCCCCGGCATGACGACGTCGGTCAGGACGAGGTGCAGCGGCCCGCTGTGCGACAGAGCCACCTGCAGCGCCTCCGTGCCGTTGGCCGCCACCAGGACGCTGTAGCCCTGAGCGGTCAGGACCTTCAGCGTCAGGGACCGGATCGCTTCGGCATCTTCCACCACCAGCACCGTTTCGTCGCCGGTGGGAAGGCCTTCGAGCGCGGGAGGCCGCTCCGGCGCCTGGGCCGCCTGATCGCTGCGGGGCAGGTAGATCTTCACGGTGGTTCCCTGGCCCTCTTCGCTGTAGACCCAGATGTAGCCGCCGCTCTGTTTGACGATCCCGTAGACGGTCGCCAGGCCCAGCCCGGTGCCCTTGCCGACTTCCTTGGTGGTGAAGAACGGCTCGAACAGGTGGGCCTTGGCTTCGGGGTGGAGGCCGGTGCCGGTGTCGGAGACGGCCAAGAGCACGTAGTGCCCGGGCACGACCGGCGCGTGGTCGTCGGCGTAGGCGTGGTCCAGCGTCGTGTTGGCGGTCTGAATGGTGACCCGGCCGCCCTGGGGCATCGCGTCGCGGGCGTTGACCACGAGGTTCAGAATCACCTGCTCGAGCTGTCCGGGGTCGGCCGTCACGGCGGCGAGTGTAGGCTCGAGCTCGGCGACCAGCTCGACGTCCTCGCCGATGACGCGCCGCAGCATTTTGTCCAGGTCGGCCACCAGGCTGTTGAGGTCGAGGACCCGGGGGGCGAGCATCTGGCGGCGGCTGAAGGCGAGGAGCTTGCGCGTCAGCTCGGCCGCGCGCCCCGCGGCCTTCCGGATCTCCTGGACATCGCCGCGCATCTGGACGTTGGCGCCGACCTGGCGCTCCAGCAGGCCGCAGAAGCCGAGGATGGCCGTGAGCAGATTGTTGAAGTCGTGGGCGATGCCGCCCGCCAGCTGGCCGATCGCTTCCATCTTCTGCGACTGGCGCAGCTGCTCTTCCAGGCGCCGCCGCTCAGTGACGTCCTTGGCCAGGACGAGTCGGGCGCGCCGGCCCTCGAACTCGATCCAGTCCGAGAGGATCTCGACGTCGATGAAGGTGCCGTCCTTCTTGCGGTGCGTCGCGTCGCTGACCGTGGCGGCGCGGTTCGTGCCGACGAGCACGGCGTCGAGCCGCGCCTGGTCGCCGGGGGGACGGATGTCGTGCAGGGTCATCCGCAGGAACTCCTCGCGCGACCAGCCGTAGCGGGCCTCGGCTGCGTCGTTGACGGCGAGGAATCGCAGCGTGTCCGGGTCGAAGACGAACATGGCTTCCGGGTTGGACTCGAACAGCAGGCGATACCGGGCTTCCCGGCGGCGCAGCTCTTCGTCGGCGCGGGCCCGCTCGATGGCGCGCGCGACCTGCGTCGACACGAATTGGAGGATGTCCCGCTCGCGCTCGCCGTACCGGACGCCCTCGGTGTAGGTCTGCACCACCAGCACGCCGATGGTCGTGTCCCCCAGCCGGAGCGGCACGCCGACCCAATCGAGCGATGGCGCCCCGATCAGCTCGACTTCGCCCTGGCGCTCCATGTCCCGATAGACCTCGGGAGTCGCCAGCAACGCTTGCCCAGTGCGGATGACGTACTCGGTCAGCCCCTTGCCCCAGGGCTTCGGTGCGAAGGCGGCGTCGACCTCGTCGACGAAGTAGGGGAAGCTGATGATCCCCGCCTCTTCCTCGTAGAGGGCCACGTAGAAGTTGGTGGCCGGCATCAACTCGCCGACGATCCGGTGGACGGCGGCCAAGAGGTCTTGCAGGCTGCGGGCCGCGCTGGCGGCGTCGGCGATCCGGTAGGTCGCTTGCTGGAGTCGCTCCGCCCGCCGCCGCTCGGTGACGTCCCGGAAGCTCCAAACCCGGCCCACCGGTTGGCCGGCGATCATCTGCGGCTGGGAGTAGCGCTCGTACACCCGCCCGTCGGTGAACATGAGCACGTCGAAGCTCGAGGCCTCCGGCCGGCCGTACAGCTCGCGGATCTTGGCGACGAAGCCGTCGGGATCGGCGAGCTGCTCCAAGACGTAGGCGATCAGCCGCTCATCGTCCCGCGCGCCCAGCAGCTCGTCGGGGACGCGCCACAGCTGGGCGAACTTGCGGTTGAAGCTGGTGACGTGTCCGTCGCGGTCCACCACCAGGATGCCGTCGGTCGTGGACTCGAGCGTGGCCGAGAGCAGGGACAAGGTTTCCCGGAGCTGCTGCTCGGCGGCGTCGCGCTCGGGCACGCCGCGGCCCGTCTCCCCGTCGCCCGCCAGGAGTGGGGGGAGGGGGGAGGGGCGCTTCGGCTTGCGGCGTGGCCGGCTCATGTCAGTGGGGGGACTCGTTTAAGAGCAGCCAGTACAGGCCGACGTCGGAGACGGCCCGGACGAAGGCTTCGAAATCCACCGGCTTGACGATGTAGCTGTTGGCGCCGAGCCGGTAGCTCGTGGCTATGTCGGGCTCCTCGCGCGAGGAGCTCAACACCACGACCGGGATCAGCTTGGTGCGGTCGTCCGCCTTGAGACGGCGTAGGACTTCCAGACCGTCCACCTTGGGGAGCTTGAGGTCGAGCAGGATGACCTTCGGGACGGCGGTTCTGCCCGGCCCCTCACCGAAGAGAAATTCCAGCGCCTCCGCCCCGTCGCGGGCGAGGTGCACCGTGTTGGCGAGGTTGTGCTCCTTCAAAGCTCGGAGGGTGAGCTCGGCGTCGTTGGGATTGTCTTCGACCAGCAGGATATCGATGAGCGGCGACGGGGGCATACTCCTAGGAGACTCCCGGGAGGGTGAAATAGAACGTCGCGCCGCGATCCACGGCTCCCTCGGCCCAGACCCGGCCGCCGTGCCGGTGGACGATGCGCTGCACGAGCGCGAGGCCCACTCCCGTCCCCTCGAACTCGTCGGTGCGGTGCAGGCGCTGGAACACACCGAACAGCTTGGCGGCGTAGCGCATGTCGAATCCCGCGCCGTTGTCCCGTACATAGTATATGGACTCGCCGTTCTCAGCGCGCGTCCCGATTTCGATGCGCGCGGCCGGCTGGTGCCGCGTGAACTTCATGGCGTTGTCGACCAGGTTGAACAGAGCCTGGTGCAGCATGGCAGGGTCACCCCGGGTCGGGGGGAGGGGGGCCACGACGACCTCCACTCCCGGGCGGCCGCCGGCTTTCCGCACCTCCTCGACCACGGCCCGTGCCAGCGCGGCGAGGTCCACGTCGGCCGCGTCCAAGCTCTTGCGGCTGAGGCGTGAGAAGGCGAGCAGGTCGTCGATCAGCTGTCCCATCTGCTTGGCGCTGCTCCGGATCACCTCGAGGAGCCGCAGATTCTCGGGGCCAAGGGTGGGAGCAGCGTCTAACGTCAGGGTGCGCGCGAAGCCGTCGATGGCCCGCAGCGGGGCGCGCAGGTCGTGGGAGACCGAGTAGGAAAACGCCTCGAGCTCGGCGTTGGCCTGGCGCAATGCCACCTCGGCCTCTTTGCGCTCGGTGATGTCGCGCGCCGTCGCGTACACCAGGCCGCGATCCGGGACCGGCGTCGCCATCCAGAGCAGCCAGCGGTAGGAGCCGTCCTTGCAGCGGTAGCGATTCTCGAATCCGACCGCGTTCGAGCCGGCGACTAGTCGCCCCATCTCGGTCACCGTCCGCTCGCGGTCCTCCGGGTGGACGAAGTCGAGAAACGGCGCCGCCTTCAGGTCAGCGAGCGTGTAGCCGAGCGTCTTCTCCCATGCCGGGTTGAGGCGGATGAACCTGCCGTCGAAGGTCGCGATGCACAGCAGGTCGAGCGACAGGCTGAAAAACCGGTCGAGCTCCTGCTCGGCGCGCTGGCGGGCCGCGAGCTCGCGCGTGACGCTGATTCCGGCCAGGAGCAGGAGCAAGATGGCCACCGCGCTCCCGATGATGATCGCGTGACGGGTCCGGCTGGCCGTGCGATCGAGGATCGCCGTGCGCTCGGCGAGCAAGCGCAGTTCTGCGACGCCCATGTCGCGCCCCACGCCGCGGATCTGGTCCATCAGGACCTTGCCGCGCTCGGTGAGGACCAGGTCGGTCGCCGCGGACTGGCTGCGCCGCCGCAGAACGGCAACCACGCTGTCTCCGAACGCCAGCTTGGCGTTGACCAGAAGGGCGAGCGTGTCCAGGCGGCGCTGTTGGGCGGGGTTCTGGATGAGGTCCCGCAAGGCCCGCACGAGGGCCGGCCCGCGGCGTGCCGCAGAGTCGAAAGGCACGAGGAAGCTCGGTCGGTTGGTGAGGATGTAGCCGCGATAGCCGGTCTCGGCGTCTTTCATTTCGCTGACCAGCTCGTCGATGTCGTGGCGAACTTCCAGGGTATGTGCCACCCATGCAGCGCTGTCGCTGGTCTCGACAGCGTTGCGATACGACACCAAACCGACGGCGCCGAGAATCGCGAGCGCCGCGGCGAAGGCGAGCAGGATCTTGGAGCGGAGCGAGAGCGCCACGGTATTTCACCTACGGTACCGCAGAAGGTCCTGGGAAAAAAGGGCTACGGACGATTCGTACCCTCTCAACGCGGCTGGGCGCCGTCGAGAATCTCCCGCACGCGTTGGGCGAGCGTCTCCGGGGCGAAGGGTTTCTGAAGGAAAAACATGCCCGGAGCCAGGGTTCCGTCCGTCCCGAGGCTGTTGTGGGTGTAGCCCGACGTGAAGAGCACCGGGGTCCCTGGGCGCTGGGCGAGGAAGCGCTCGGCCAGCTCCTGCCCCTTCATCTTGGGCATCACGACGTCGGTCACCAGGAGGTGAATCGGCTGCCCCTCTTGGGCAGCGAGCAGGCGCAGCGCTTCGTCCCCGTTGGCGGCCTCCAGCACGCGGTAGCCCTGCGCGCGGAGAAACGCGCGCGAGGGTGTCCGAACCGCGGCCTCGTCCTCTACGAGCAGGACCGTCTCCGTGCCACGGGCAGGCTGCGGGGCGAGCGGCGGGGCGATGGGGTGGGGCACGCTCTCGTCCACGCGCGGCAGGTAGATCTTGAAGGTGGAGCCGACGCCCGGCTCGCTGTACACGGAGATGAAGCCGCCGCTTTGCTTGACGATGCCGTAGACCGTGGCGAGGCCGAGGCCGGTGCCCATGCCCAGGCTCTTGGTGGTGAAGAACGGCTCGAACAGGTGCGTCTGGGTTTCGGCCGTCATGCCCGCACCGCTGTCGGTGACGGCGAGCATGATGTAGGGGCCCGGGGCCATGCCGGCATGGCGCTGGGCGGCCGCGGCATCCAGCTCGACGGCGCTGGTCTCGATCGTGACCCGGCCGCCGGCGGGCATGGCGTCGCGCGCGTTGACGGCCAGGTTCATGACGACCTGCTCGAGCTGGCCGGGGTCGGCCTTGACCGGCGCCGCGTCACGGACGGCGGTGACAAGCTGGACGTCTTCGCCGATCAGGCGCCGCAGCATGCCGGCCATCTCGCCCACCAGGACGCTGAGATCGATGACCTGCGGCCGCAGCAGCTGGCGGCGGCTGTAGGCGAGGAGCTGGCGGGTCAGGGTGCCCGCCCGCTCCGCGGTCCGCTTGATCTCCAGCACATCGTCGCGTCGCGGGTCGCCCGGGGCCAGCTGGCGCAGCACCAGATCGCTGTAGCCCATGATCGCGGTGATGAGGTTGCCGAAGTCATGGGCGACACCGCCGGCCAGCTGGCCCACCGCCTCCATCTTCTGGGCCTGGCGCAGCTGCTCTTCGAGGGCGCGGCGCTCGGTAACGTCCTCGACCATCATTTCGAACCCTGCGGGCTCCCCGCCGGGTCCCGTCACGGCGCGCCCCGACAGCCGGACGGGGACGATCTTGCCGTCCTTGCGCTTCCATTCGACGTCGATGCTCGTCACGCGGCGGGCGTGCTGGTACTGCGCGACCAGCCGCTGGCGCACCGTCGGGTCGCGGTAGACGGCGGTGCCGACGTCGGCGGCGAGCAGCTCGTCCTCGGAATCGTATCCCAGCATCATCACCAGGGCGGGGTTCACCGCCAGGAAGCGGCCGTCGAGTGTGGACCGGTAGATGCCGTATGGGGCGTTTTGGACCAGGGAGCGGTAGTGCGACTCGGAGTCGCGCACGTGCTCGAGCAGCGACTGTTGGACCTGACGCAGGGGCGTAATGTCTTCGGCAACGACCACGCGCGCCGCGCGCTCACCCCATCGTACCGGTTGGTTCACGATCTGGACGTCGAAGAGGGACCCGTCCTTGCGGCGGTGCGTCCACGTCCCGGCGCCGCGGGCGTTCGCCGGCAGGCGTTGCAGCACGGCGAGCAGGGCGGGAACCTGCTCGGCGGGACGGATGTCGAGCATGGAGCGCGAGAGGAATTCGTCGCGGGTGTAGCCGTATTGACGGACCGCGGCCTCGTTCACGTCGAGGAAGGCGAGCGTCTCCACGTCGTACACCCACATGGGATGGGGGGAACTGTCGAACAGCAGCCGATAGCGCGCTTCGGAGGCGCGCAATTGTTCCGGTGGCAGCGTGGAATCGGCGTGCACGCGAAGCGCTCCCCCCCCTTCCCAGCCGTAAAAAGCTCCCGGGAGGTGCGTCACACCCTCGGGAGCGGCGACCCAAGATAAGAAATGAGGGTCCCAGGAGCAACGGACGGTTGGGATACGAAGACGGTCGCGCAGGCAGGGTGGGGAGCTCCCGAGGCAGGACTCGAACCTGCGACCCGCCGGTTAACAGCCGGCTGCTCTACCAGCTGAGCTACTCGGGAATGGACGACGCCGTCACAATAATCGCTCCGCGACTGCTCGACTTCAACCCGGGCTCGCCTCCGGCTTTCTCGAAGCCTCCGCCACCAGCATTGCCGCCACGATCAGCGCCCCACCGGCCCATTGCGACGCCGACAGCCGCTCGCCGAGCCAGAACCACGAAATGCCGGCGGAAAATACGGGCTCGTGGCAAAAGATCAGGGCGGCGCGCGCCGCCGACATGTGGCGCTGGG
>JBGOUQ010000004.1:0-152305 GCA_041477065.1 Gemmatimonadota bacterium | reverse complement strand
GGGGGGGGGGGCGGGGGGGGGGGGGGGGGGGGGGGGGGGGGCGGGGGGGGGGGGGGGGGCGGGGGGGCGGGGGGGGGGGGCGCCCCCCCCCCCCGGCCCCCCGGCGCCCGGCCCGGCCCCCCGGCCCGGCCCGCCCGCCCCCCCCCCCGCGCCGCCGCGCCCCCCGCGGGGCCCCGCTCGCTCACCGCGCCCGGCACGCCGATCGGGACGCCCGATTACATGGCCCCCGAGCAGCTGGGAGGCGGGGATGCGGTGGACGGGCGCGCCGACCTGTACGCGCTGGCCGTCGTGGCATTCGAGGCCCTCACCGGGACGCTCCCCGCCGCGCGAGCAGACCGCCGAGTACTGGCGCGCGCATTGTCGGCAGCCGAGCCAGGCCTCTCCCGCGAGCTCGCGGCGGCGCTCGTGGCGCCGCTCGCCCCCGCACCGGCCGACCGGCCGGCCAGCGCCCGTGCCTGGTTGGACGAGCTCGAGCGGGCGCGGGGATCGCGGTGGCGTCGGCGGCTCCCGGTCGCGCTGCTCGCGCTATTCGTGGTCGCGGGAAGCGGGCGCGCACTGTGCCGCGCCGGGATCGTGTGCCGGGCGGCGCCGCCGAACCGAGCCATCGCGGTTCTGCCGTTCGCCCTGCTCGGTCCCGCCGCGCCGTTCACCTCTCCGACGCAGCTCGCCGAGATTTTCATCAGTCGGTTCGCGCCGGCGGAGGAGTTCCAGGAGGTCCTGTCGTTCGGCAAGGTGCTCGCGCGCTCCGGGCCGCGCCCGGTGGCGCTGAACCAAGCGGACAGTGTCGCGCGCGATCTGGGCGCGGGCTACTTCGTGTTGGGGGAAGCGGTCTTCCGGGGCGACAGCGTTCTGCTTTCGGCGCAGTTGTATGAGGTGGGTCGCCGACGGCCGCGTGGGACGGCGACGGGCACGTGGGCGCCTGTCGGGACCATCTCGGGCACCCTGGACCGCACGTGGGGGCAGCTGCTGGGCAGCAGTTTCAACCCCAACCGCTACGGCACGCTGCCCCAGGGGCGGGACGCGCTCATCGCTTATCTCGACGCGGAGGGGCAGTTCCGCGACGGCGACTACGCGCACGCCGCCGAAGGGTACGATCGGGTGATCGTCCTCGATCCCGCGTTTTCCCTGGCGCGGTTCCGGCGCGCTCTCGTGATCGCGCAGGTGGACCCCACCGGCGACAGCGTACTCGCCGCGCTGCAGGGGGCGCTGCACCATCAATCGGGCCTCTCCCCCGCCGACAGCCTGATGCTCGACGGCTACGCGCAGCTGCTGGAGCGGGGGGACGGAGAGGCGGCGCTCGAGCGCTTCCGGAAGGCCGTGCGCGCCGCGCCCGACCAGCCGCTCGTGTGGTTCGTGCTGGGAGAATTCTCGGCGCACTTCGGCCCGCTCTACGGCCAGCGGCTGGACGCGGCCACGGAGGCGTTCGAGCACGCCCGCGATCTCGTCCCGCAGTTCGCGCCGGCCATCGCCCACCTCATCTCGCTCGCCTACCTGCGCGGCGACCGCGCCGACACGCGCCGCCTGATGGACGAATACCGTCGACTGGATTCGACATCCGTCGTGGCGCAGGTCGTCGGCGTCGCCGACACGCTGCTGTTCGGAGCGGCGTCGGCGAAGCTCGCGCTGGCCAACCGCGGCCTCGAGCGCCGGCCGTTCGACGTGCTGGCGTTCCTCGCCACCCAGGCCGCCGCCTTCGGTAGCGACGCCGATCGGCAAACCACGGGTCGCCGCGTGCTGCGGGCCCTCGAAACGCGCGCGGAGACGCCGGCCGAGCGGGAGCGTGCGCTGCGCATGGGTGTGGCGGCCGATCTGCGCTATGGATGGACCGACTCCGCCCGATCACGTCTCGCCGCCGCCCCGGCGGACGCGCGCGTCGAGCACGACCTGTGGATCCTGCTCGCGCCCGCGACCGGACTGGACCGGCTAGGGAACGCAGGCGCGGCGGCTGGCCGTTTGGTGGCGCGACTGCGCCAGAGGGACGGCGGGGATCCCGTCCCCCACTGGCTGCTCGCCCTGGCCGGTCCCCCGCCCCAACGCTCAACGCATGCCGCCCGGCTGCGGGCGCTTGCGGCGGGCGGTGGGCCCCTCGCGACCAGCCTCGATCGCGATCTCGACGCGCGCCGCCTGCTCGCCGCGGGAGACAGCGCGGGCGCCCTGCGGCAGTGGGAGCGAGCGACCCGGCGCTACGCGGCGCTCAGCGTCCCCTCCGGTCTCGTCGCTTCCCTGTGGCCCTTGCGCCTCGAGCGCGTCCGCCTGGCCGTCGCCCGCGGCGATACGACCGATGCCGAGACGGCGTGCGGCACGTTCGACGGGTTGATGGGCTACGTGGACCAAGTCGTATGGCCGGAGGTCACGCGATTGTGCGCGCCGTGGCGACGGGGCGCCGCCGCGGCGCCCTTGGGAGGGGGGGGAGAACGTCAAACGGCCCCGGGATCGCTCCCGAGGCCGTCGTCCGTTGTCGCGCTTACTTTACCGTAATCGTGATCTTCATCCCCAACACCATGTGGGGCAGGCAATAGCCCTTGTAGGCGCCTTTAGCCGCATCGGCGGCGAAGGTCACGTCATAGTGATCGTTCGGGTTGGTGAGGAACGAGCTGGACAGGTTGTCCATTCGATTGGCCATCCCGTTGTTCAGCATCGTCGCCGCGCCGGCCGGAATCGAGTCGGCCCAGAACGCGATGTTGTGCGGGCCGCCCGAGACGTTGATGAACCGGACGGTCGTACCGGGGGCGATCTGGAGGGTCTTGGGCTCGAACGCGGCCACGTTGCTGCCGTTGCCGGTCATTTTCACTTCCACCACGGGGCCCGTCGGGGCCGCTGCCGCTGGCTGCGCCGCCGCCGGCTGCGCCGCCGGAGTCTGAGCCTGGTCCGCCTTTTTCTCGCCGCCGCACGCCACCGCGCCGAGGGCCAGCATCACGCCAAGTGCTGTCAACCGCATTGCCGATGTCCTCCGGAAATTGAACCGAGATTGCTTGTGAACGAGTTCACAATATATCGGGCCCTCAGGAAAACGGGAGTCCCGCGGCTCAGGCCTTGATTTACGGAGCCAAGTCCCGAGATTGCGGGCTTCCTCGAACCGACGAGATCGCTTCGTGCGCAGCCTGCTCATAGTGGTGACCCTAACGGCGCTCGCCGCCGCCCCAGCCTCGGCCCAGCGGCCCAAGCGGTCTTGGAGCCCCGAGCTGGGCGTGCAAGGCGGATTCACGCGGTTCAAGTTCGCCGGCACCGGCCATTCCGACCAAGCGGATTTCTTCGATGCCCCAGGCTTTGTCGGCCTCGCCCCGGTGGTGCCGGCGGGAGTAGGGGCGTTGTTCGCGATCATCCCCGTGCATGACGCCCTCGCGCTCGAGCCGGCGGTCACGACGGCCCAGCTGACCGCCGCCGGCGGCGCCACGGTGGCCAGCCTGGGGTTGCGCGCGGATTACGCCGTTACGCGAGCCATCTACCTGGCGGCGGGCGGCGTGCTCGGCTTCGTGGAAACCAGCGGGCAGCACGAAACCCAGCTTGGAGTTCAGGCGGCGCTCGGGTACCGCGTGCGCCTGGCCGGGCGCCTCGCCGGGCGCGTCGAGGTCGATTGGCAATCCGCCAACAAGGCGAAGCTGCTGCCCCCGTGGAACACCTACTCGGTGCTCTTCGGGATCTCGAGTCGAGTCGCCGGCGCCGCCACGCCATCAGGGGCGGCGGGTGGAGCACGCGCACCGCGCCGCACCGGTGTGTGGCAACCCGTGCTCGGCGTCGCCGGCGGGTACTCGCGCATTCATTTCATCGGTGGCGGCGGGGATATCACCGTCATGTCGTTCCCGATTTGGGGCACCGGGCTGGCGGCCTCTCCCTTCGGCACCGTCGCGCCCACGGCGCCCACGTTGTTCGCCGTGATTCCAGTGGCCGCCCGGCTCGCGCTCGAGCCCGGCGTCGATTTTCACCGCACCCAGTCCCAGGGCACGACCATCTTCTCGGGCAACTTCGCCGCCCGACTCGACTGGGCCGTGAGCGGAGGCTGGTATGCCGCCGGTGGGCTGAACTTCCATTTCATCAAAGCCACGAAGGGCGCCTTCCCCGATAGCACCACCACTTCGGTGACCTTGCCCGGCGCCACCGTTGCGTGGGGCTACCGGTTCCCGCTGAGCGGCGATCTGGGCGGGAGGGTCGAGCTCAACTACACTTTGTTCCGGCAGAACGCCGACCTGAGTCAGGCCACCAATACCGTCGGGTTACTGGTCGGCGCGACGCTGCCGCTGAAGTAGGAGCGATGCAGCATTGTCGTGCGGCCCGTCAAAGGGTGACCCAAGTCACGGAGCCCGGCGCGGTTTGGTGAAGGTTTGGGGCGCCACAAACCCCGCTCCGGCCCCGCCGCGACGGGGTCTCATCACTGGAGGGGTCTATGAGAAAGCTCTTGGGCTTTGCAACCATCGCCTTGCTGGCCGCGCCCGTCCTGGGCGGGCAACAGCAGTGGCAATCGGAGATCGGGATACAGGGCGGCTTCGTGCGCGTGAAGCCGGCAGGGACTAGCCGGAACGATCATTTCGACCTGTTCGACGTGCCGGGGTTCGCTCTCGCCTCAACGCGCCCAGGCTATGCCAGCCTGTTCGTCGTGATCCCCTGGCGCCGGCGGCTGGCAGTCGAGCCGTCGTTCGCTGTGTCCCAAGTCCAGCAAACACTCAACACAACGTTCGCCGACCTTGGCCTCCGCCTGGACTACGCGTTCACGCCCAAGTTCTACGCCGCGGCCGGTGCCACGCTCGCAGCTGTCAGTGGCAGCGTGAAGGAGACGCAGCTGGGCGTGCTCGTGGCCGCGGGGTACCGGATGCATCTGACCGGCACCCTGCGCGGTCGCGTCGAGGCCCGGGTGAACTTGCAAGGGAATTCAGACCGCTACCGCCCACGGGACAGCTACGCGGTGCTTTTCGGTCTCTCCGCCGTCACCGGCGACGGCGCGGGGAGCGGGGGGACCCCGCGGCGCGCGGCCCCGCCCAAGAGCGCGTGGCGTCAGGCGATCGGCGTCGCGGGCGGCTACAGCCAGATGCACGGCGTGCGCAGTGGCTCGACCCTCGACAATCTCACGGTGCTTGCGTTCCCAGGCTTCGGCAGCGGCCTCGCCGCCTCACTCACGCAACAGCAGGCGTTGCCCCCGACCCTGTTCGCCATTCTGCCCCTCGGGGCCAAGATCGCCCTCGAGCCCGGGTTCGATCTGCACCGCGGGCAACAAGCGGGGCCAGGGAACCTCACAGTCGCCAGCGCCAACTTCTCGGCGCGGCTCGATTACGCTATTCACGGCGGCTGGTACGCAGCGGCCGGTGGGAACGCCCATTACGTGAAGTTCACCGGCACGCCCGCGTACGCGCGCCCGGGCGCCACCCTTGCGGCCGGCTACCGGTTCGATCTGGGCGGCAGCCTACGCGGACGCCTGGAGCTGAGCGAGATCATGTTCGCGGCGCGGAACACGCAGCCGAGGGTGCGGGCGATCAATGTGACCAGCCTCACCATCGGCCTGATGGTGCCACTCAAGTAGACCCACCGCGCTCGGCCACTTGCGGGACGTGACGGCCTCCGGGATTCCCGGGGGCCGTTGCGCTTTCATCCCAGCCCCGCGACACTAGAACGCCATGGATCACTCCGCCCTCCCGCAGCTCGAGCCCGAAGAGCTGGCCAGCCGGCTCGACGCCGGCGAGCCGGTACAAGTCCTCGACATCCGAGCGCCGGAGAAAGTGGCCCAGGGACGGTTGCAATTCGGTGTGGGTCTCGACTTCCGCGCCATCCCGGCCTCGAAGATCTACCAGCTCTCCAGCCTCGACCCACTCGCCCTCGACCCCGGGCGCCCCGTGGCAGTGGTGTGCGGGCACGGGAACAGCAGCCGACAGGCGACGGCCTACCTGCGCGAGCGCGGGTTCCAGGCGTACTCGGTCACCGGCGGGATGGCCGCGTGGGAGACGGTGTACGTCGCCCGCCACCTCACGCCGACGCCGTCGCTCGAGCACGTGGTGCAGCTCGACCGCGTCGGCAAGGGGGCGCTGAGCTACGTGCTGGTCAGCGAGGGTGAAGCCGTCGTCGTCGATCCGGGTCGCCAGGTCCAGCGCTACGACGCCCTGCTCTCCGAGCTCGGCGCGCGCCCTGTGGCAGTGATCGATACGCACATGCACGCCGACTACGTGAGCGGCGCGCGCGACGCGGCCGCGCGCTGGGGCGTGCCCTATGCCGTGCATCCCGACGACGCACGCTCCCCCTATGACGGGACGCCGGGCCGATTCGACTACCGGCCGCTGGACGACGGGGACCAGATCGCGTTCGGCCGCGCGACGCTGCGGGTGGAGCACGTGCCGGGCCACACGCTCGGCAGTGTCTGCTTGATCGCCGATGACGGAGGTGGGCTGGCGCTGACGGGCGACTTCCTGTTCGTGCAGTCCGTCGGCCGGCCGGATCTGGGGGGCCAGGGAGCGGCGTGGGCGAAGCTGCTATGGCGCAGCCTGGAGCACGCCCGGCGGTCCTGGCCCGGCGAGCTGTTGGTGCTCCCCGCCCATTACGCGGGCGAGCGCGAGCGCCGCGCCGACCGCTGTGTGGCCGCGCGGTTCGACGTGATCGCGGCCACGAACGAAGCCGCCGCAATTCAAGATGAGCGGGGTTTCCTAGCGTGGATCGCGGCGCACACCACCGCGCCGCCCGACGCCTACCGCACCATCAAACTGGCGAACTTAGGGTTGGTGACGTTGTCCGAAGCCGACGCCGAGCTGCTGGAGTTCGGCCCCAATCTCTGCGCCGTGCCCGGGACGACTTGAGCCGTCAGGGTCCCCGCACCGCTACGTACACCCAATCCGACGTGCCGATGGTCCTCAGGGCGTAAGCACACCCCGGCTGGATGTACAGGATGTCATTGGCGGCCAGCTCGATCCGGTCGCCATCGAGGAGCACGGCGCCGCGTCCCGAGAGAGTGAACAGCAACGTACCGCTGCCACCCGCGCCGCTGCCCCGCCCCGGCGGATCCGCGACGACCGCGACCTCAGCGCCGGGCTTGAGCACGACATGCCCCACCTCCAAGCCTGCCGCCATCCCGGGCGCGTTGAGCACGCGGTAGCGGCGCAGCCCCCCGCCCTCGTCCGTGGCGGGCAGCCGGCTGAGCCTGCTGAATGTGAAGCGGGCCACGTCGTAGATTGTGGCCTGGCAAGGTGTTCCCGCAACCCTGTGCATGGCGCCGGCCCCGGGACGTCTCTCTAGACGTCCCTTGCCCGGAAGAGCCTCATGCGCATCGCCATGCGTTCCACATCGTTCGCACTCGCCCTCGCCCTCGCGACCGCGTCCTCCCTACCCGCCCAGGGATGGATCGAGCCGCTCCGTCCGGTCCCCGGGAATGGAAGCGGGGTCGCGCGGGTGCGCAGCGCCGTCCAGGTCGCGGTCACGGGCCGCGTGGGCCGGATCACGGTCGAAGAGTGGTTCCAGAATCGTGGGCCGGGACTGGGCGAGGGCACGTACCTGTATCCCCTCCCCGGAGAAGCCGTCTTCAGCAGCTTCTCCTTGTGGCAGGGCGACCAGGAGCTGCGCGGCGAAACGATGGACGCGGGCCAAGCCCGGGGGATTTACGAGGAGATCGTGCGCCGCAAGCGCGACCCCGCGCTGATCGAGCTCGCGGGCCATGGCCTGATTCGGGCCCGGGTATTTCCCATCAATCCCGGCGAAACGCGTAAGATCACCCTGCGCTACACGCAGGTGCTCGACCGTGTCGGCGACGCCTGGCGGCTGCGGTATGCCGGCGGGACCGACGCCGCTCCGCGCAGCTTCCGCGTCGTGGTGGACAGCGGCGCGCGGTTCAGCGATCCGTATTCGCCGACGCACCAGCTGCACACCACCCGGCGCGGCGACCAGCTCGAAATCACGCTGGACGATTCCAGCGCACACGGCGGGGCGATGGGCCGCGACCTCGAGCTGCTGCTGCCCCTGGCACGCGGTCTCGTAGGGATGTCGCTGGTCACGCACCAATCCGCCGGTGAGGACGGCTACTTCATGCTGCTGCTGGCGCCCGGCGTCGCGACGGATGCCGCGGCGGTCCGCCGCGACGTCGTCGCCGTACTGGACATCTCGGGCTCGATGTCGGGAGAGAAGATCGACCAGGCGAAAGCGGCGATGGTCCAGCTACTCGGCACCCTGCGCGCGGGCGACCGGTTCCGCCTCATCGCGTTTTCGAACGGCGTGCGCCGGTTCCGTCCGGAGTGGACGCCCGTCACGGCGGAGGGCCGCCGCGACGCCGAGCAGTGGATCCGCGCTCTCGGCGCCGAGGGGGGCACCAACATCGTCGGGGCGCTGGCTGAAGCGTTCGCGGCCGCACCCGCCGAAGGTGCGCTCGGCGTTGTGGTGTTCCTCACCGACGGGCTGCCCACGGTCGGCGAGTCGGACCCCGAGCGAATCGCGGACGCGGCGGAACGGAGCCGCGGCGCCTTCCGCGTGTTCGCCTTCGGGATCGGGTACGACGTCAATACCTACCTGCTCGATCGGCTCACCGAACGGGCCCGCGGTGTCACGGAGTACGTCCGGCCGGGCGCCGACATCGAGGCGGCGGTAGGCGACCTCGCGGCCAAAATCGCGAGCCCGGTGCTCACCGATCTCGCCCTGACGGCTGGCAGGGGCGTCGAGGTGTACGACCTGGAGCCGGAGCATCTGCCGGACCTGTTCGCGGGCGATGAACTGGTGGTCTTCGGGAGATACAAGGGCGCGGGGGGTGGGGAATGGTCCGTCGCGATGCGCGGACGGCGCAACGGTCACGCGGAGGATTTCACCACGACGGCGGTCGACCGGGAGAACGACGACGCGCGCTACGTCGAGCAGCTCTGGGCGGCGCGCCGGGCGGGCAGCCTGTCGCGCGAGATCCGCCTGCACGGGCAGACTGCCGAGGTCGTGCGCGAACTGCGGGACCTGGCATTGCGCTACGGCATCCTGACGGAGTACACGTCCTATCTCGTGCAGGAGCCCGGGTTCGTCGCCTGGCAGGGCACGATGATGAACGCTAGACCGGCGTCCCCCCGTGACCAGGCCGGCGCCGCACAGGTCGCCAAGGCGCAGGAGCAGGCGGCCCTACGCTCGAGTCTATCGGTCGGGGCGATCACCGCGACCGCCGATGAGGAACGGGCCGACTCCGTGGCGGGCGCGATGCGCGGACGCAGGGAGCGGGCCCAGCGCTTCGGCGCCAGACTGTTCATACTCAAGGACCAGGTCTGGACCGACACGCACCACGGCGATTCGCTGCGGGTCGTCGCGGTGGCGCCGTTCAGCCCGGCGTATTTCGCCGTGCTGCGCGCCCTGCCCGAGCTGGTCGCGCCCGCCGGGTTGTCGCCCGCGGTGCTGGTGGCCGGACGGCGCGTGAGCATCGAGATTGAAGCCGGAGGCACCGAGACTTGGCGCGGCGGCGAGCTGGCCGCATTGGTGCGCGACTTTCGACCGTGAGAGCGCATGGCTGAAGACCTGGCCGAGATCTACCGCACCACCTTCGCCGCGCTCGTGCGGTTCCTGTACCGCAAGGTGTGGGACGCCGAGCGCGCGCAGGACCTCGCCCAGGAGGCGTTCGCCCGGGCGCTGGTGCACAAACCCGAGAACGCGCGAGGGTGGCTCTTTGTGGTGGCGGCGAACATGGCCCGGGACGAGGCGCGCCGGGCGGCGCGCGAGCGGCGGCACCTGACGCTGCTGAAAGGCGAGCCGGACACGGTGGGCGGCGAGCCGGAAGAAGAGATCGACGCCGCAACCCGTCAGGCCCAGGTGCGCAGTGCGCTGGAGCGACTCACGCCGCGGGACCGCGAAGTGCTGCTGCTGTGGGACGCCGGGATGTCCTACGACGAGATCGCCGCCCAGTCGGGGCTCGCGCGCGGCGCGGTGGGTACGACGCTCGCCCGGGCGCGGCGACGGCTGGTGGAAGCCTACGAAGAAGGAAGCGAGGGTGAACATGTCGCACGTGGATGACGGCACGCTGCACGCCTACCTCGACGGGCAGCTCTCACCTGTGGAGCGCGAGCAGCTGGAGCGCCATCTGGCCGCCTGCCCCGCCTGCCGGGCGCGGCTGGATGAGGAGCGGGCGTTGATCGAGCGCGCCGACGCGCTGCTCGCGCTGGCGGCGCCGCCCGAGCGCGCCATCCCGCCGTTCCACGAGCTGCGCCATGCGCGCCCCTGGATGCGACTCCGGCTCCCGCTCGCGTGGGCCGCCACCGTCCTGTTGGCGGTGGGGTTCGGCTGGTATCTCCGGACCTGGCGCGCCGAGCGCCGGGCGGATGCCGTCAACGGCGTCGTCGCCCTGCGGGACAGCCCGCAGAGCCAGAATGCCGTCGCCGAGCCGGCGCGCGAGGAGCGATCCACTATCGCTCTGCGCGGACGAGCCGCCGACCGTGCTCAGCAGCAGCCCACGGTGCCACCCCCTTCTACGATTGTCGACTCCCTTGCGAAAGCGTCGACAGAGGGCGCGGGGGCCGCGCCGGCCCCGATCGAGGTGGCGCCGTCGGTCGTCAACGCACAGCCGCGCGCCGAGCTGAGAGCGGCCCCGCCCCCGCCTGCGGCGCCGGCCGCGTCCGAGTCGCCGAAAGACGCGGGCGCTGTCGCGCCGGCGGCTCGGGGGGGGGGGGGGGGCCGCGTCCCGGTCGTGCTCACGACCAGCTGGCCGATCATCGGCCTCGACGCCGCGCGCCCGACGTTGGGTGTCGCTCCGGTCACGATCCCCGGCCTGCCAGTGCGGAACGTGCGCCGTAGCCCTCTGGGCGACGGGGTGGTCTTGGTGGAACAGGCGCTCGATTCGACGCGGGTGATCCAGCTGTTCCAGCGGCGGGCGGACCAGCCGGCGCTCGCCGGGGGCGTGGTGAGGACGGGCGTCGGCGGGAGGGAGGGGCGAGCCGATTCGACGTTCCGCAGGATGTACGCAGGCGACCGAGAGGCGAAGGTGATGGAACGGCTGGCGCGTTACGTCGGCACGCTGCGCGTGGAGATCGCGGGGCCGTTGTCGACGGATTCGCTGAGCAAGTTGCTGGAGCTCGTCAGGTAGGGCCCTCCCCTCCCCCCCGTCTCCACGCGATCAACTCGGCCACCACGCTGACGGCGATCTCTGCGGGCGTCACCGCACCGATCGCGAGCCCCACCGGCACCCGCACCCGCGCGAGGGCCTCGGCGGACACACCGGAGGCGGTGAGGGCTTTGGTGATCACCGCCTGCTTGCGCCGGCTCCCCAGCAATCCCACGTAGCCCGCGGGCGACCCCGCGACGCGCTCCAGGATCACGGCGTCGTGCCGGTGGCCCCGCGTAGCGATCACCACCGCGTCGGCGACGGTGAGACCGAGCGGGCCGAGGGCGTCGTGCACCGCGGCGGCGCGCACCGTCATGCCCACGGGGAAGCGGGCGGGATCGGCGAACTCCGACCGGTCGTCGATCACCACCACGCGGAAGCCCGCGGCATCCGCGGCACGGGCGATCGCCGCCCCCACGTGCCCCGCCCCGAACACCACGACGCGCGGGGCGAGGGCGAGGCGCTCGATCACGAACCGGCGGTCACGGGAAATCGCTGCGGGCGCGCCATCCCGGACGCCCGGCTGACGTGGCGAGGACTCGAAGCGCTTGAAGGGAGGAGGGCCGTCCGCCCAGGAGACGGCGGTGGTCACCACGCCCGCTTCCGCAGCGGCGGCCTGCTCGAGTGCGCCGACGTAGCCCGGCTCGGTGTTGAGCGGCTCGACGAAGATCTCGACGGTGCCGCCGCAGGAAAGCCCGAGGTCGCCGGCGAGGTCGGCGTTGAGGTGATGGGTGACGAGGGCGGGCGCCCCCGCTGCCTGCGCCTCGAGGGCGGCGCGGATCACATCCGCTTCGACGCACCCGCCGCCCACGGTGCCGTGGAGCCGGCCCTGACTCCCGACCAGCATCTTGGTGCCGACCGGGACGGGGGTCGAGCCCGCGGTGCGCGCGACGGTCGCCAGCGCGCCGGCGACGCCACTGCGGGCGAGCTCGGCGGCGGCGCGCCAGAGGTTCATTTCGCGGGCAGCTCTTCCAGGCGGGCTACCGCGCGACGTAGATGCGGGATCACGATGGAGCCGCCCACTACCAACGCCACGGCGAATGCGTCGTGGAACTCGGCGTCGCTGACGCCTTCCTCCCGGCACCGCACCACGTGGTAGGTGATGCAATCGTCGCAGCGCAGCACCATCGAGGCGACGAGCCCGAGGAGCTCCTTGGTTTTCGCCGGCAGCACGCCCGACTCGTAGGCGCGCGCGTCGAGCGCGAAAAACCGGTTGGTCGTCACGTTGCCGGCCTCGAGAATGGCCGCGTTCATTTTCTCGCGAAAGTGGCGGAAGGCCTCGAGCGTGTCGGTCATGCCCCGAAAACTAAACTCCCGGAGCGCAATCCGCTCCGGGAGCGGCATCGGGTCAGTTCACGACGATCGAGCCGTGCATGCCCGTGCCCGGACCGCCGTGAATCGTGCAATGGTACGGGTAGGTGCCCTTCGTGTTGAACTGGTGCGTGAAGTTGCCGCTCGAGAAGGTGTGGTCGAAGACTTCGGCAGACCCGGGGTCGCTCGTCACGGTGTGCGAGACGCCGTCCGCATTCACCCAGGTCACCGTCGCTCCCTGGGTGATGGTCAAGATGAGCGGGTTGAACGCGCTTGAGACCAAGCACACCTGCGTGCCTCCTGACGTGCAACTGGAAGGGCCCGAGCTCGACTTGCTGCACGCGAGCGCTCCCGCCAGGACCGCCGCCAGCGTTGCAACACCGAACGAGCGTACCAGCAGCATAACACCTCCGAGGGTGATGGACAGACCCGAATGCGTGGACCCTCTGCTACCCCACAGAGACGCAAGAAGGGCCCCGGCCGGATGCCGGGGCCCCCGTCACGGTCGATCAGACTCCGGTCAGCGGGTCTGGACGACCCCCGTCTCCCCGGCGTGAAACCGGCAATGATACGCGTAGTTCACGGGCGAGATGGAGAAGGGGTACAGCACGGCCTGGTCGGTGCCGATGGTCGCGTCCAGGTGCCACGAGGTGTCGGCCAGGGTGGGATCGGCGGTGATGGAATGGGTCAACGTCCCGACGTTCTCCCAACAGACTTTCTGGCCGGGCGAGATCGTGACGTTCGGATTCGCGAACCCGCTGTTGGTGATGTCGATCGTCACGTTTGCGCCCGTGGACTTGCAGCCGGATCCGTTTCCGCTCGGTGTACTCTTACAGGCGAGCCCGACGACCAGCGCCGCCCCCAGCACCAGACCAATCACGCGCATGCCGCCTCCGTTGGCAGGACCCTCATTCGCAAATGTACACCCCGGAGCCCGGCGTCGCCGCTAGTGATGCTCCCGCTCCAGCGTATCGGCGGCCAGCCGCGGGGAAAGCATCGGATACGTGCCGGCGAACCAGGCGATCGCGAGCAGGTACAGCCCCCCGAAAAAGCAGGTGACGCCGATCTCCGGGAGGCCGAGGGCCGGCCCCGCGCCGCCGTTGATGGACGGCACGATCTCAAGGTAACGCTCGAGCCAGATGCCGAGCAGGCTGATCAGGGCGAAGGCCACCATGGTCGGGTTGAACTTCTTGGGTCTCACACCCAGCAGGCCGAGGAACGGGATCAGGAACACGAGGCAGAACACCGCGACGCCGACCGGTTTCCACGGCCCCCACAGGCGGTAAAAGATGAAGTACGTCTCCTCAGGGAGGTTGCCGTACCAGATCACCAGGAACTGCGAGAACATGAGGTAGGCCCAGAACACGCTGAACCCGAAGCACAGCTTGCCAAGGTCGTGCTGCTGCTTGGTCGAATAGAGGCCGCCCAGCCCCATGGCGCGGCGCATCGCGATCGCGGTGACGGCGAGCGCGGTCAGGGCCGTGAGGAAGCTGCCCATAAAGTAGAAGGCGCCGTACAGGTTGCTCACCCATTTGTGGGCGAGCGACATGACCAGGTCGAAGCCGAGCAAGGACGCGCCGAACGCCCAGGCCAGCAGGAAGATGGCGGCGTCGCGGCTGATCCGGTCTTTGTCCTCGGTGCGCTCGGCCGGGGTGCCGGTCTCCAACTCCCGCACGTCGGGCGCGACGTCACGCCGCACGAAGCGCCAGGCGAGCCACGACTGCACGGCGATGATCCCGCCGTCCCGGATGAAGAACCAGCCCGGCTTGAGCCACCAGCCGACGTCGGGCCGGGGCTGGTGAATCCAGCTGTAGATGGAGCCGCGCCCGAGGTACTCGACCAGAAACAGCACCAGGGCCACGGGGGTGAAGGCCACGGCCGCTTCGGCGAACCGGATGACCACGCCCGACCAGTGCCCCTTGGCCAGCTTCTGCGTCGCCGCGAAGATCACGCTGGCCTGGGCGAGTCCCATCCAGAAGAGCAGGTTGAAGTGCCACGCCTGCCACACGCGCGCGCCGTGTCCGCCGGCGAAGCCCCACAGCAGCACCAGCACCCCGACGAGCAGCGCCCCTCCGCCCCAGGTGCGGTAGACGCCCACTGGGAAGGCCCGCGCCTTCTCGACGAGCTCCGCGCGGTTCACCGCGGTCGCCGCGCTCATGGGGTGCCTCGCGGCTGCTGCTGCAGCGACCGCACGTAGTTCACGACGTCCCACCGGTCGGTGCCGCGGACCTTCTCCCCGTAATGGGGCATCAGTCCTCGGCCCATCGCCTGGGCGTTGACGATTACCGCGTAGAGGTAGCCGTCGGTGCGCTTGCGGGCGACGTCTTCGGTGAGGTTGCGGACGCCGGGGAACGGCCCGCCCGCGAGCGCGGACACCGGCCCGTCGCCCTTGCCCCCCGCGCCGTGGCAGACCTCACAGTAGGTCTGGTAGAGGAACTGCCCGCGGTTCAGGGACTCCGAGGTCCGGGTACGCGGGTTCACCAGCCGGTCGGCGGTCCGCAACTCGATCGGTGGCTCGCCACCCGTCACCGGGACCGTCCCATCGACCGGAGGGATCGGACGCGCGTAGGGCTTGATGTTGCGCTGGTGGCGCATGGTGACAAACCAGCCGACCTTGTGCACCACGTCGTCCGGGTTGCAGGCGGCGAGGGCCAGCGCCCCGAGCCCGCAGAGGAGGAGTTTACGCACGCCGCACCTCCTCGGCGCCGCTGCCGCGCAGCAGCTGCTCCACGGCGCCGGCCCGCTCGGGCCCGCACGGCACGAAGATGCCGAACTTGTCGTTGGTGAAGCGCGGGTCGTAGGCGATGGTCCCCTGGCGGCGCGCGGCGAACAGGGCGTTGAACGCGATACCGAGGATGGTTGTGAGCGCCCCGAACAGGATCGTCATCTCGAACATGATCACCACGTAGGGCGGCACCGACCCAACGGGCTTGCCGCCGACGACGACCGGCCAGTCGTAGGACATGTAGAGCGTGAGCCAGGCGCCGATGGCGCAGCCGGCGATGCCGCCGACCAGCGTGAACGCGCGCACGGGGCTCACCGGCTGAGCGATGGCGTCCTCGAGCTCGTGGCGCGGGATCGGCGAGTAGACGGTGTAGCCTTCGTGGCCGCCCGCTTTGAGCTTGTCGACGGCTTCGACCGTCGCGTCGAGGTGGCCGAAGACACCCAACACGCCGGGGGTCGGCGGCGGCCGGAAGATCGCGGTCAGGATCGCGAGCGGGTTCATGCGTGCACCCCGCGCCCCTGCCCCGCCCGCCTCGGTGGCGGCAGCACTTCCTTCACCTCGGAGATCGAGACCGCCGGGAAGTTCTTCGCGAACAGCAGGAACCACATGAAGAACCAGCCGAAGCTGCCGGCCATGATGCCCCAATCGGCCCAGGTCGCGTTGTAGCCGGCGTTGGACCACCGCTCGAACGGCTCGCCCGCCAGCGAGACCACGATGATGACGAAGCGCTCGAACCACATGCCGATATTCACGAAGATCGAGATCACGAACAGCGCCGTGAGATTCGTGCGGATCTTCTTGAACCACAGCAGCAACGGCAGGAAAGCGTTGCAGATGATCATCGTCCAGCTGGCCCACCAGAACGAGCCAAAGGCGCGGTACCAGAACGCCGCGCGCTCCTGCGGGTTGCCCCCGAACCAGGCCACGAAGTATTCGACCACGTAGGCGTACCCTACGATCGACCCCGTGAGCAAGCACAGCTTGGCGAGGTTTTCGAAGTGGTGGACGGTAATGATGTCTTCCAGGTGGAACAGCTTGCGGATCGGGATGAGCAGCGTAATCACCATGGCGACGCCCGAGTAGATGGCGCCGGCCACGAAGTAGGGCGCGAACAGCGTGGCGTGCCAGCCAGGCACGATCGCCATCGCGAAGTCCCAGGATACCACGCTGTGCACCGACAGCACGAGCGGCGTCGCGAGGGCGGCGAGGTAGAGGTAGCCGCGCGTGTAGTGTCGCCACTGCTCGTTCGTGCCGCGCCAGCCGAGCGCGGTGAGACTATAGAGCTTCTTGCGCCACCCGGTGGCCACGTCGCGGACGGCGGCGATGTCCGGAATCAGGCCCATGATCAGGAACACGGTCGAGACGGTGAAGTAGGTCCCGATCGCGAACTCGTCCCAGATCAGGGGCGACTTGAAGTTGGGCCACAGACCGCGCTCGTTCGGATACGGCACGAGCCAGTAGAAGTACCACTGGCGGCCGATGTGGATCAGCGGGAAGAGGCCCGCCGTCATCACGGCGAACACCGTCATCGCCTCGGCGGTGCGGTAGACCGCCGTGCGCCACCCCGAGCGGAAGAGAAACAGGATCGCCGAGATCAACGTGCCCGAGTGGGCGATGCCTACCCAAAACACGAAGCAGGTGATGAAGACCGCCCAGTAGACCGGGTGCGAGTAGCCGGCGAGTCCCAGGCCATAACGGAGCAGGAAGAGGAGGCAGACGATCCCGATGCCGAGCAGCGTGACCGCCGCGCCGAGCAGCAGGAAGTAGCCCTTGCCCGGACTGCCCAGGGTCCGCGCGATGGCGCGCGTGACGGCGTCGTACGTTAGGCGGGTGCCGGGGGGAGAGACGGCCATCTACGCCCCCGCTCCGGCGGTCACCTTGGCCAGGTAAGTGATGCCCGGCTTGGTATTGAGACCGGCCAGCACGTGGTAGCCGCGCGGATTTTCCGCCAGCGCATGGACGCGGGAGTGCGGGTCGTTCAAGTCCCCGAATACGATGGCCTCCGACGGGCAGCCCTGCGCGCAGGCGGGGATGATGTCGCCGTCCCGCACCGTGCGGTCCTCGAGCCGGGCCTGATTCTGCGCACCGCGGATGCGCTGCACACAGAAGGTGCATTTCTCCATCACGCCGCGCTCGCGCACCGTGACGTCGGGGTTGAGCAACATCGAGAGCGGTTCGGGCCAGCTCTCCCACTCGCCGCCCGCTTCGGCGTAGTTGAACCAGTTGTAGTAGCGGACCTTGTAGGGGCAGTTGTTGGAGCAGTACCGCGTGCCCACGCAGCGGTTGTAGACCTGCCCGTTCAGGCCATCGGGCGTGTGGTAGGCCGCGAACACCGGGCACACCGGCTCGCACGGGGCGTTGCCGCACTGCTGGCATAGCATCGGCGTCACCACAGCGCCCACCGGCGCGCCGTGCTCGCCGCCCGTGAAGTAGCGCTCGATCCGCAGCCAGCTCATCTCGCGGTGCCGCGTCAGCTGCTCTTCACCGACGGTCGCCAGATTGTTCTCAGCATAGCACGCCGTGACGCAGGCGGAGCAGCCGGTGCACTTGGCGAGATCGATCGCCATCGCCCAGCGCGGGTGCTCCCCCGCGTAGTTGCCGAGCGACGCCTGCGCCCGCTGCGCCTCGGCCCACGCTTCGCCCGCCGCCTCGGCGTAGCCCGGGACCGCTTCCTCCGCGAACGGATGCTGGCCGGCCTTGAGCTCGCGCGCCCGCGCGAGCGGCAGCACCTCGATGATCCCCTCACCTTGCTCGCGCGCGTTGCCCTCGACGGTCGCGAGGCGACGGTGATCGCCCGTCTTCCGCACGCTCGCCCGGACGCTGAACGTCCGTCCGCCGTATGCGTTGGGCGCGACCGGCAGCAAGTCGAAGGCGTTGAAGGAACGGTCCTTCGCGTAGCGGCCGTAGGCGGTATGCCCCTGACCGGTGGGGACCGCCAGCACCCCGGGGCGGACGGACGGCGTGATCCACACCGGCGCCGCGACCGCCGCACCCGCCGCCGTCGTCAGGCGGAGGAAGTCCCCGCTCTCGACCGCCCACTTGGCAGCAGTTTCGGGATGCACCTCGACCCAGCCGTGCCAGGCGATCTTGGACACGGGATCGGGCAGCTCCTGGAGCCACGGCTTGTTGGCGCCGCGTCCATCGTGGAGGACGGGGTGGGGGAACACGACCACGGTGGCATCGCCGCTTTCCCCGTCGGGCGTGAGGCTCGCGCCGCCGAGTTTCGCCGCGTCGGGACCGAGTCGCACGGTGCGCGCCGGCGCGTCCGTGTAGAGACCCCCGTGCTGCACGACCTCCATCCACCACTGGTCGAAGGTCTTGCCGTCGCCGGAGCGCTGATGCAGCGCGCGCCACTTGCCCTGCAGGTGGTCCTTGTACGTGCCGGTCTTCCCGGCGGCGCGCAGCAGCACGTCGCCCGCGTGCATGGTGTTGGGGAAGACGGGCTGCATCACCGGCTGCTGCAGGGCGTACACGCCGGCGCGGGGCCGGGAGTCGTTCCATTGCTCGAGCGGGTGGAGGTCGGGCAGCACCAGGTCGGCCGCGCTCGCCGTCTCGTCCAGGTACGAGGAGAAGGAGACCTTGAACCCCACCTTGCCCAGCGCCTGCGCGAACCCCCCTCCCAGGGAGTGCACCGGGTTGGCGCCGTGCACCAGCAGCAGTGCCACCTTGGCGGCCGCCATGTCGGCCTGCAGGACGGTGACGTCGCGGAACGACCCCGCGTCCGCGGCGAGATCGGGACCGAATCTCACCGTCTTGCCGACACTGCCGGCCACATAGTTCAACACGTTGGCCGCCGCGACGACGGCGGCGCCGTTCGCATACTGGGCCGCCGTTCCGCCCGCGACGGCGAGGCCCGCCCCCGAGCCCGCGAATTCACGGGCGAGGCGCTCGATCACCGCCGCGTCGACGCCGATCGATCCCGCTACGTTCTCGGGCGCGAACGCGGCCAGGTTGTTCGCGAGCCGCCCCGCATCCCCCGGCGCGGGCGCGAGCTTCTTGCTCAGGATCACGTGGGCCATGGCGAGCGCGAGCACCGCTTCCGTGCCCGGCAGCGCCGCGATCCACTCGTCGGCGCTCATCCCGGTGAGCGACATCCGCGGGCCCACGAACACGAACTTGGCCATCGCCGAGTCGCGCCCGGCCTCGAAGCCGTGGGCGCGGGAGAACCCGCTCTGGAAGGCGACCGGCGACAGCCAGGTCTCCATGAAGTCTGCGCCGAACGAGAGGATGTACCTGGCGTCAGCGAAATCGTAGAACGGCACCGCTTCGGTGCCGAAGGTCTGGCGGTTCCCGGCCCGCAGCGCCTCGAGCGCGAACGGCTCGTAGGTGATGTGGTGGCCGCCCACGGCCTTCATCCAGTCGGCCACCAGCTCACCGAAGGATCCGGTCTCCTGCGCGGTGACAAAGGCGATTCCCTTCCCTTTCGCCTCGGCCACTTTCTGGCCCAGCAGGGCGATCGCCTGGTTCCACGTGGTTTCCTCGAACCGCCCTTGGGCGTTACGGACCATCGGTCCCGCAACGCGATCGGGATTGTAGAGGCCCTGGAGCCCCGCCTGGCCGGCCGCGCACAAGCGTCCACGGTTGATCGTCGAATCGGGGTTGCCCTCGAGTTTGACCACGCGCCCCTCGCGCACTTTGGCGTGGAGGCCGCAGCCGGCCGCGCACTCGCGGCAGGTGGTGCTGTACCAGGTTGGGGTCCCGGGAACCTGATCTTCGGGCGCGATGAGGTAGGGAATCAGCTTCTCGGTCGGCTCGGGGCCGATGCCGCAGCCGGTGAGGACGGCCGCGCCGCCGCCCGTCACCCCCAGCACCTTGAGGAACTTCCTCCGGTCCATCCCGTCGCTCATGTCTCGTTCCGCCCTAGTAGTGACAGAGGGTGCAGTCGCGGCTGAGGCGGCGCTCCACGTGGCAGCGGACGCACCACCCCATGCGGAGCGTCTGCACCTGGTAGATCTGCGGCATCTGCTCGACCTTGACGGGCCGGGCGCCGACAGCGATCTCGCCATGGCAGGTGTTGCACGCGTCCGTGCCGAGCACTTTGATGTGCCGCTGGTGTGGGAAGCGCACGAACCCCGGTTCGGCGTGAACCCGGACCCACTCCGGAGCATGGCGGTCACTCCACGCCTTGCGGACTTTCTGGATCTCCGCCTGGTGCGACGGCGTGGCCCCGCCCACGATCAGGTGGCAGCCCATGCACGTCTGTAGCGTGGGAATCCCCGGCTCGCTCGAGACGGTCACCGTGTAGTGGCAATACAGGCAGGGGATCTTGAACTGGCCGGTGTGAACGTCGTGGCGGAAGAAAATCGGCTGGCGGGGGCCCGGGAGCGAGCCCGTGTCGCGGATGACGGGAGCGGACGACGACGGTGCTGGGCGGCTCTGCGCGGCCGCGGCGAGGAGGGGCGCCAGGAACAACGCGCACAGCACCCCGAGGGCGGCCCTACACCCACTCTTCGTCATCAATGCGATGGCCTCGATGGCGAATCGGTGAAATCGGCTGTTGTGTCGGTCCAACAACGGCTTGCGGGCGACGGAATGTAGCGCACGCGCCAAAGCCCGCACAAGGGTTACTCGGGGCGCGCCAGGAAGTGGTGTTTGAGCCGGATCACTTCCACGAACGCAGCGACGACGTCGAGGTCGGCGAACTCGAGCCAGCACCACCGTACCCCGCTCTCAACGGTCCCGTCCCGCACGGCGTGCTTGATGGGGCGCGGCAAGCCGTCGGCCAGACCGAGCTCCTGTTCTTCGGCCTCCGTGACGACGAACGTCCCGCTGATCCCCGACTGCATGGGATGGAGGTAGCCGAGCTTGCGGCCGCCCACCTCGTACATCCACACCCATTTCCAGGCGGTGCCGAGAAAGACCACCTGCTCGGTGACGTGCTTCAGGGCCCGGATGCCCTCACGTGCCTTCTTGAAGCGGGCGGCCGCCCGCGACGGCAGGTCACGAGCCGGCTGGTCGGCCTTCGGTCGCTGGCGCGGATCGCTGTAGAGATTCGTGGCCCAGTAGTGGGCAGGGGGCTTCGACATGGCCTCGAAAATGTAAGGGTCGGGTCAAGGCCCGGGCAGGGATCGCGCGCGGTGCCAACGCGCGAGCAGGCCGGACAGATCGCGCTCCAACTTCGCCACCGCCGCCATGGCCTGGGTGGTCGGGGCCTCGTCGGCGCCTTCAACGACACCGTAGACGCGGGCGAGCTCGGCGTTGAGCCGGGCCAGTCCGCGCTCGAGGGAGTCGAGCGCCGCCGTCGGCGCGGCGGCCTTGCGCACTCGCACTTCACCCAGGACCGCGGAGTCCTGCCGCAGCGCGACCCCCAGGCGCCGCGCCAAGCTGAGCTGCTGCGCCAGGGCGGCGGGCGTGATCCGCGCCCGCGGGTCCATCCGCACCGTGAGCGGCTGCGAATAGCTCTTGCCGTTCACCGTGAGCTTCACGGTGTAGATGCCGGGGAGTACCCATGGGCCGCGAGGCTCGCGCGGCGTGTCGTGCTCGATCGCCGCGATCGGGTACTCGTGTGACAGCGTCGCGGGCGGCGGATAGCGCAGGTCCCAGACGAACCGATGCATGCCCGCTCCGGAGGAAAGCGACTGCGGCGGCCGGATCCAGGACGTCGGGATGTTGAGGGTCGTCTCGGCCGGCTCGGCCCGGTCGTCGCTGGAAAAGTGACGTACCGGCATCCCGAGGCGATCGACGATGTCGAGCGTGACCGATCCACTCGCCGCGGCACGGAGAGCATAGTCGATGATCGCGCCGTCGGGTGGGTTCTTCGCCGCCGGCTCGTCGGGGGGCGGCGGCGTGTCGGTGTTCTTGTTCCAGCGCACGCGGGTGGCGCGCGCCGGCCGGAACAAGACGGCGTCGGCGGCCGTCGTGCGCGCGTCGAGCTGCCGCAGCGGCGTGATGTCGTCGAGGATCCAGAACGAGCGGCCGTGGGTCCCGACCACGAGGTCCGTCTCGTGGACGACCAGGTCCCGGATCGCCGTCGCCGGCATGTCCAGGCGCAGCGACTGCCAGTGATCGCCGTCGTCGAAGGAGACGTAGACGGCCCGCTCGGAGCCCCCGTACAGCAGCCCGCGCCGCACCGGGTCTTCGCGGACCGCGTTCACGACCTCGTTGTCGGGAATGCCGGCGGTGATTTCAGTCCAGGTCCCGCCCCCGTCCCGGGTCCGGAATACATGCGGGTGCAGATCGTCGAGGCGGAACCGGTTCACCGCCGCGTACGCCTCGAGAGTGTCGAAGTGCGACGCCTCCAGCAGCGACACCTTGCTCCACGGCGTGAGCGCGGGCGGCGTGACGTTCTTCCACGTGCGGCCGCCGTTGTGCGTGACGTGAATCAGCCCATCGTCGGTGCCGACCCACAGCAGGTTCAGCCGCTTGAACGACGGCGCGATCGTGTAGATCACGCCGCGGTGCCGGCCGTGCTCGGGGTCGAGGGACGTGAACGCGCCGAGGCTGGCCGGTACGTCGGAGGAAGGGCGCGTCAGGTCGGGGCTGATCACCGTCCAAGAGTGACCGCCGTCCAGCGTCTTGAACACCACGTTGCCCGCGAAGTACAGGACGTGCGGGTCCACCGGCGAAAACACCACCGGCATGGTGCGGACGAAGCGATACTGGCTCGCCCCTCCTCCACGAACCAGTGTCGGGGTGACATCCTGCACCTCCCCTGTGCGCCAGTCGAAGCGCGACAGTTTGCCGCCGTAGACGATGTCGGCGTGCAGCGGGTCGGGGGCGACATACCCGTACTCTTCCGCGCCGACCGGTCGCCATTCCCGGAACGTGATCGCGCCGTCGTTGCCCCGGCTCGCCACGCCCGCCGAGCCGCTCTCCTGCTGGCCGCCGTAGACTCGGTAAGGAAACGCGTTGTCGGTACTCACGTGATAGAACTGCGCCGTGGGTTGATTGTACCAGGAGCTCCACGTTTCTCCGCCGTTCACGGTGACGATCGCGCCCTGGTCGCTGGCGAGCAAGATGATCTTCGGGTCGTCGGGGTTGATCCAGAAGCGGTGATAGTCGTCGCCTCCGGGAGCGCCGCGAAACGCCGTGAACGTCTGCCCGCCGTCGGTGGACTTCCAGGCGACGACGTTGGCGACGTACAGCACGTCGGCGTTCTTCGGATCGACTTTCACTTCGTTGAAGTCGCCGTCACGCCCCCACAGGCGCGGATCCGCGTTCACGCGGCGCCAGCCCTCACCGCCGTCGTCGGAGCGATACACGCCGCCGCCCTTGGTCGCCCCGAGCACCGCATACATCCGCTGCGGCGCGCTCGGTGCCACGGCCAGGCCGATGCGCCCCAGCCCGTCGTCGGCTGTGGGGAGACCGTTCGTGACCTGCCGCCATGTCGTGCCGCCGTCGGTGGACTTGTAGAGGCCGTTGTTGGCCGAGAGCGTCCACGAGCTGCCGACTTCCCACGGCGCCTGGCGCGCCGACCACAGCACGGCGAACACCGTCTGCGCATTGCCCGGATCGAACGCCAGATCCATGGCGCCGGTATTCTCGTCCTTGTACAGCACCCGCTCCCACGCCCGGCCGCCGTCACTGGAGCGGTACACGCCGCGCTCGGGGTTCGCCCCGTAGGGGTGGCCCAACACCGCCACGAAAACTCGGCCCGCATCGTGTGGATCGACCAGGATCTGCGCGATCTGCTGGCCGTCCGCGAAGCCCAGGTGCTGCCAGCTCGCCCCGCCGTCGACGGTCTTGTAGATGCCGTCCCCCACGGAGAGGTCGGGTCGCTGCAGCCCTTCCCCGCTCCCCACATAGATCGTGTTGGGATCGGACGGCGCGACGGCGATGGCCCCGATCGAGCCGGTGGGCTGGTCGTCGAAGATCGGCCTCCAGATGCGGCCGAAGTCCGTCGTCTTCCAGACGCCGCCATTGTTCACGCCGATGTAGAACACGCTCGGCTGCCCCGGAACGCCGACCGCGGCGACGGTGCGGCCGCCGCGGAACGGCCCGATCATGCGCCAGTGCAAGCCGGCGAAGAACGCGGGATCGACCCGCTGGGCGGCCACGGGAGCGGCGGCGAGGCAGACAATGACCGAGAAAGCGGTACGCAAACGACGAGCAGTGCTCACGCGTGGACTCCGGTTAGAGATCGGGTGGCAGCCATACTGCACTCCCGCCCTGCGGCGTCAAGTCGCGATCGACCGCGTCGCGGCCCGAAACCGGCCCTGGTCCAGCAGCCGCGCGCACGACTGATCGGGCACCGCCATGCGTCCGTCGCCACCCATGGACAGCTTGATCACGTCCGTATTGCGACCGTACCAGCGGGCGCTCGGCTCCAAGTCCGAGGGGTACACGCAGCGCGGCAGCGCGGCCACGGCGAGCGGCGCCTGCGAGCCGATGCCGGATTCGGGCATCGTTCCGGCCCACAGCTCCGCCCCGTATTCGTCGGCGAGCCTGTAGATCCGGCAGACCTCCGACAGCCCACCGACCCGGTGCACTTTGATGTTCCAGACGCGCGGGCCATCGAGGGCCACCACCTGCCGCGCGTGGGCGGCGCTCTTCAGCGTCTCGTCGAGACATATCGGCGTCCGCAAGACGCCGGCGAGCCGCGCGTGGCCCACCAGCTCGTCGGGCGCGAGCGGCTGCTCGATGTACAGCAGCCCGGCATCGTCGAGCGCGCGCAGCTCGTGCTCATGCTCCGGCCACGAATAGGCGCCGTTCGCGTCCACCGTGAGGGGGAGGTCGACGCCGGCCATCCCCTCTCGCGCCGCGCGGACGGCGGCCGCGTCCCAGCCGGGCATCACCTTGATCTTCACCCGGCGATACCCCAGCTGCAGGGCCTCGTACACCCAGCGGGTGAGAGTGGCCGGCACGCGCTCCGGCGGGATGCCCAGCGCGACGCCGCAGGGAACCGCCGCCGCGGCCGCGACGCCGAGCCGCTCGCTCAACAGGGACGCGAGCCCGACCCCGCGACGGTGCGCCTCGAGGTCCCACGCCGCGGTCTCGATGCCCGCTCGGGCGAACGGATTGCCGCGAATGCCCTCCCGCAGCGTCGCGTCGAGCGCTTCCGGCGACGCGAACTCCCGGCCGAGGATGCGGGGCAGCAGCACCCGCCGCACCAGGTCGGTCGCACCCGCGAGGGTCTCTTCCGAGTAGAACGGCAGCTCGAACGGCGGCGACTCCCCGTAGCCGACGTGTCCCCCTTCACCCCGCAGGACGACAATGAGCGAGCGGCGCTCGGTGATCGCTCCTCCCGAGATGATGAAGGGCTCGACCAGCGGCAGGGTCAGATCGTACAGCTCAACCGTGACGATGCGCATCGACCAGATCCAGGAAGTGCAGCTCCCCGCCGCGCCGCTCCAACCGCCCCTTGACCTCCAGGGCCAGCATCCCCGCGATGAGCCCGTCTTCGGGATGGAACACCAGGGCGTGCAGCGCGCGTTGGGTGCGCGAGCCGGCCGCGGCGGGATACTCCGAGAGGGGAAGCTGGAAGTAGGTGTGGAGCTGGACCGACGAGCAGCCGCGGCGGGCATATTCGAGGATCATGCGGCCGGAGTGGATGTTTCCGGTTCCAGAAAGCTCCGGGAGCCCCGGGATCGCGCCCGGGGTCAGCCGATCGAGCACGCCCAGGTTCCGGTCACTGAGCTCCCAACCCCCGTAGGCCACTCCCCGCTGCTCGTCGAACAGCCGGTTGAAGACGACCAAGGCGTCGACCCCGGCGGCCGCAGCGGTCCTCAGCATCTCGAGCTGGAAATCGTCGTCGAAGCGGGCGTTCATCAGCTTGAGGGAAAGCCGCACCGGAGCCGCGGCGCGGATCTGTCCCGGCACTTCGCGCAGCCAGCGGAGAATCTGGTCCCGGTCCTCAGCCAGGGAGTCCCCCGCGAGCGTGGGTGAGAAGTCTTTCTCGAGCGGGAACGGTGACTCCCCCCACGCCTCGGCGAGGGCACGCGTCGTGTACCGGTACTCCGCGTCACGAAACGGCTCGCCGAGTCGCGGCAGATGATATTTCACCGACGGCACGCACAGCAGGGCGCCCGCGCGCGTCCAGTCGCGGCCTGCGCGCACCAGGTCAAGGTACTCCTCGAATGGGCGGTCCCAGCCCCGCCCTTTCCAGGTCACGGTCCATCCCTCGCGTCCGCTCGCGCGCCGCCGCTCCACCGCCATCCGGGACTCGTGAATCGCCCAGGCGGCCATCGACTGGCCGCCAGCCGCATCCTGGGCGATCACGGTCTTCAGCACGGCAAAGGCGAGTCCCGCCGCGGCGTCCTCCTCGAGCTGCTTCTGATTCAGCGAAAGCTGGCCCGAGCCCTTGCCGATCGGGTGGGGAATCGGCAGGCCGAGATAACGGGCCGACAGATCGACGCCGTAGGTCTCCCGCACGTAGCCGGGGAACTCGCGCGGCAGCTCCCGGCCGAACCGCTCGAAGTCACGTGCGAGCGGTGCGCGCATCGCCGACCGCCCGCCGCACCGCCTCGCGCTCGGCGGGATCGAGTGCCGGCCCCCAGGGATCGTCGCAGGCGTCCTCCGGAATCACGCCGTCGGCGGCCAGGGCCCAGAGCATCCGGCGCACGTAGCCTTCGACCGGCGGGCCGAACGTGGCGAGGGCGAACCGGTCGAGCACGCCGGACAGCCGGACGAAGCGCGACAGCTGCTCCGTGTGGAACGCCTCGAGCAGCGCCGCCTGCAAATCGGTGAGCGCCGCGCCCATCCCGATCAGGGCCGCCCGCGCACCCATCGTGAGCGAGTAGCCGAGGAAGCGATCCTCGCCGGTGATGAGGAGCTTCTCCGGATACTGTCGCACCATTCCCGCCAGCCGTTGGAAGGTCCAGACCGAATCGAGCGTGGCCACCTTGATGCCGATCACGCCCGGCAGCTGCAGGAGCGCGTGGAGAGTCTGGTTGTCGTAAGAGACGCCGCCCGCGGCCTCATACAGATAGAACGCGATCACCGGCAGCTCGCGGGCGAGCGCCGCATGATAGCCCACGGGATCCTCGGCCCGTGGGAAGGCGAGCAGCACGTCGGCGCCACCCCGCTTGGCCTCCCGCGCCATCTCGACCGAGGTCGCGCCGGCGATGAGGACGCTCTCCGGCAGGGCCGCGCGCCACGTGGCGAGTACGGTGTGGCGCTGCGCCGCCGAGAGGTGTGGCCCGCGCCCGGTGTGGGCCCAGACCGCCACCCCGGCGACTTGCTGGCCGGCCATCCAAGTGGCGAAGGCTTGCTGGGCATCCTCGGCGAGCGCGCTCCCGCGGAACGGCACGGGCACGGCGGGGATCAAGCCCCACTCGAGGCGGGAGGCGAAGGGGGACACCTATTCCTTCTTCACGTTGCCCGACTCGATCGCCTCCCGCTGCTGCGCGGACAGCTCGAGCAGGTCCAGCTTGGCGACGGCGTTTTCCGGGAGCCTCAGCGGCTGCCCGGTCCCAAACACGAAGCGCTCGGCCCCGATGGTGCCCAGCACGGCGGCCAGGTGGTCCTCGGGGGGACCCCAGATCCAGCTGATGTCCCATCGGATCCGACGCTGCTCGGCGGGCGTCGCCCCCCAGTGCACCTCTTCGATGAACCCGCGATCGGCGTGGGTAACGATCAAGCGGACGTCCTCGTCGCTGCGGATCAGGGCCCGGACGCTGGCCGCCGCCAGCTCGGGGACCACGTCGTTGGGATGACGCTGGCGCCCATCCTCGAGTCGCACGGCGAGCAGGAGCGGGATCCGCGTCGCGCCGCACGCGGCCGCGAGCACCCGCATCTCGTCGCCCGCTGGGGCGAGGCCGAGATAGTGGGGATCGCACCGCACGGCGGGCGCACCCGCGCTCGCGGCCTCTCTCAAGGCGCGCTCCCAATGCGCGAAGCCGGGGTGGACCACCGGCACGGGGCGCAGCCGCTTGTGCGTGGCCGCGGTCTCGTACAGCCACGGGTTTCCTTCGGTGGGATCGCGCCAAAACAGACTTGGCAAGTGGGTCACCCAGGCTTCATCGATGGCGACGCGGTCCATGGCGGTGAGCACCGCTTCAGGCGAGGTCCCGGGTACGCGGCGCCAGGGGTAGGCACCGAGGAAGGTGTTGACGTCGATGCGCATCAGTCGGTGGAGAAGCTGTGCGCGGGGAAGATGCGCACGGCGTTCTTCCACTGCAGGCGCGCCAGCGCGTCCGGTGACAGCAGGTGTCCCAAGTAGCGCAACTTCGCCCAGCCGGTCTCCATCGTCATGTCGGTACCCCACAAGAGGCGGTCGACGCCGACGGCGGCGATGCACGCCTCGAGCATGCCGCCGTCCACCCCGCTCCCGGACACATCCACGAAGACGTTGGGGTGCGCCGGCAAGACGGCGAGCGAGTGCAGCCAATCACCGCCTCCGCCGATGTGTGCCAGAATGAAGTTGACCTGCGGGTGGCGCGCCGCGAGGGCGCACAGTTCGGCGCCGTCCGAGGCTTCCTGCCCGGGCCAATCCCGGCGGCGGTGCTGCCAGACGTGATGGAGGATGGGCAGGCCGTGACGCCGCGCCGCCGCGCAGATCGGGTCGAGCAGCGGATCGGTGGCGCGGCGGCTCGCGGCCAGCTTGAGACCGACCATCCCCGCGGCGCGGCATCGCTCGATCTCGGCGAGGGCGTGGTCGGTGTAGTTCGGGTTGACGGTCGCGAGGCCCCGGATCCGGTCGGAGTGGCGGCGCTGCAGCTCGAGCACGACGTCGTTGCCATACACCACATCGGTGGGCGAAGGGAAGTAGGTCGGCGACGAGCGTCCGAAAGTGCCGAGGATGGACGTCAGGTGGATTGTGATGCCGATCCGCTCTCCGGCACGCAAGCGGCTCGCGTTGTACTCGCGCCAGTCTGCGCGCGGGCCGCGCTCGGGGAAGAAGTGGGCGTGCACGTCGATGAGCATGCAAGGGAATCTGGGGTGGTCGCGCTCTCGCGCAACCGCGCGCGGACCCGTATGTTCGGGCCCGCGGACACAGCCGAGCTACGCTGCCCCCGTCCCCGCCGTCACCCCGGAGGAATATCATGGTGCTCGTCGATCGCGTGAAGAAGATCCTGCTCCAGCCGAGCGCCGAGTGGGCGGTGATCGACACCGAGACCACCGATGTGGCGACGCTGTACAAGAGCTACATCATCCCGCTCGCGGCGATCGGGCCGGTGTGCGCCACCATCGGGTTGTCCGTGTTCGGCATGCCGACCCTGCTGGGTCCCGCCCGGCTCAGCCTGGGCGCGGCCCTCACGCAAGGCGTGATCCAGTACGCGCTGGCGCTCCTCGGGGTGTTCATCCTGGCGCTGATCATCGATGCCCTGGCCCCCACCTTCGGGGGGCAAAAGAACCAGACGCAGGCGATGAAGGTTGCAGCCTACGGCAGCACCGCCTCCTGGGTCGGCGGCGTATTCACCCTCGTGCCAGTGCTTTCCATTCTCGCCCTCCTGCTTGCGCTGTACAGCTTGTACCTCCTGTACGCCGGCCTGTCGCCCGTGATGAAGTCGCCGCCGGACAAGTCCCTGCCCTACGCCGTCGTCGTCATCCTGGTCGCGATCGTGATCTTTGTGGTCCTCGCGGCCGTGCGGACGGCGTTCATCCCGACCGGGCTCGGGATGATGTGACGCTCAGACCAGCGCCGACAGCACTTCCTCCAGGATCGCGAGCGATCCGTCGATCGTCGTGTCGTCGTGGGCCAGGGAGACGAAGTTGTAAGCCGACCGCTTGAAGAGCAGCCCGCGCCGCGCGCAGCCGACCGCCACGGCGCGGGAGCGCTCCTCGCTCGCGAATTGGAAGAAGCACATCTCCGCCACGCCACTGACCCCCGTCACGACGTCGGGCCGCAGGCGCTGCAGCCGATGCAGGCCGTGCAGTAGCCGCGTCCCTACCCGATGCAGGTGCGCGCACACCCCCTCGGTCTCGAACACCTCCAGCGTCGCTTGCGCGGCCGCGAGTGCCACACTCTCCGTGGCAAGCGTGGAGGAGATCCACGTCCGCGACGCCCCCTGCATCACGTCGGCCCGGCCCCCCAGCGCGGCGAGAGGGAACCCGTTGGCCAACGCCTTCCCCAGCACCGCCAGGTCGGGCCGCACGCCCCAGCGCTCAGCCGCCCCGCCCAGCGCGAGCCGGAACGCGGTCTTGATTTCGTCGAACACCAGCACCGCGCCGGCGCGTGTCGCTTCGGCGCGCACAGCTTCCAGCCACTCGCGCGCCGGCTCCACGACCACCAGCGGCTCCACGACCACCGCCGCCAGTGCTTTGCCCGCGTCGCGGATCATCTCCCGGGTCCGCGCCACGTCGTTGAAGGGCAGCTCGGCATACAACGCGCGCACTCCCGCCGGGACGCCTTCTGCGCTCCCCTGGCACCAGTCGAGCCACCCGTGGTAGCCGCACCCCAGGACGCGGTCACGGCCGGTCGCCACTCGCGCCAGGCGCACCGCGGCCGACACCGCCTCGGCGCCGGTCTTGAAAAAGCGCACCCGTTCGAGCCAGGGGATCCGTTGCGCCAGCGCTTCCGCCAGCGCTTCCTCCTGCACCGGCGGCAGCGGACCCACGACCCCCGCCGCGATCCCCCGCTCCGCCGCGCGGCTCACGGCCGGATGACCGTAGCCGAGGGCCACGGCGCCGAGCGCCATGATGTAATCCACGTATTCGCGGCCCCCCTCGTCCCAGACGCGCGCCCCGTGCGCGCGCACGAGGCGCTGCGGGAGCGTCGGATCGCCGCTCTCCCCGAACAGGGCCTCGGGGCGCTTACTGCCGGTCGACGTGAAGCCCGGGACGCGCCAGTCGCTCACCGTATTTCCCGATCTCGATGGCCATCGCGCGGAGCAGTTTGGCCTCGCGCTGGTCGAGCGGGGTCCGATGGGCCACCTCGCGCACGGTGCGCATGATGGACTCCCGGTCCCGCGTCTTGAAGAATTCCACCCGCTCGAGCGAGCGCTCCACGTCCGCGAACAGCCGCTCCAGCTCTTCGGCCGTCGCGGGCGGCGCCTCGCGCCGCGGGGGCTTGAAGGGTCGCGCTTCGTCGCCGCGCGCCAGCGCCAGCTCGTAGAGCATCAACACCACCGCGTGGCCCAGGTTGAGCGAGGCGTACTCCGGCGTGGTGGGAATGGTCACCACCCGATGACACCGGTCCAGCGCCTCGTTGGGCAGCCCCGTATCCTCCCGCCCGAACAGCAGCCCCACGGGCTCCGCCTCTGCCCTGGCCAGGATCTCCGTCGCGGCCGGCCGGGGCCGTTGGAAATTACGCTTGGCGGTGCGCGCGCGGGCGGTGAACCCGACCACGTGCACGCAATCGGCCAGCGCCGCATCGAGGTCGTCGAGCTGCCGCACCCGGGCCAGCACGTCCTGCGTCTGGTGGGCGATGCCCTCGACGCGATAGGCGTCGTACTCGCGTGGCCGCACGAGTCGGAGGTCCCGGACCCCGAAGTTCTTCATCGCCCGCACCACGTGGGCGATGTTGACGAGGTCCTGGGGCTCGTACAGCACGACGACGATCATCCCACGAGCTCCAAGATACCGAACCGCTCCGGATCCTGACGATCGCCCCGCAGCCACACCCAGCCGTTCCCTCCGCTCCACACCAGCTGGCCTGCGCGCCGCTCGCGTCCCGGGATCATCTCGTTGACCAGGAGATCGAACCCGATCCGGCCGCCCACGTGCGCGAGCGCCCCCTCGGGCCAGGCGACGGCGACCGTCAGGCAATAGCCGACCGCCGTGCGGCGCCACGCTCCGTGCACGCCTCCCGGGTCCCCCGACGCGTCGCTCACCGCACGGACGCGCAGCCGCCCGCCCTCCTCCGGCACGATGAGATAGCCGGCGTACCCTTCTCTCTGTCCTTCTCCGAGATCTCCGGCGACGTACACCTGTACGCCCTCCGAGTTGATGTCGTCGGGCTCGTTGTCCAGCCGCAGCGGTGCTGCGCCGGCGGCGCGCAGGCAGAGATCGGGCTTGGCGACCGAGACGGCGAGGTACAGCGCCTGATCGTCCCAGTTGGCGTGGGCCACCGCGGAAAGATCCTCCGGGGAGTACGGCTCCTCGCTCCGGCGGTACTGATCCTCGACCTCGAGGCGCAGCGTCTCCCCGGTGTCGAATCCGACCAGCGTCCCGTTCAGGGCCGGGGCGCCGTCCACGCGCACGGCGACGCCGGTCGTGGGAAGCGGGCGGTCCAGCTCGAGGATCGGCTCGAACGGCTCCTCGGATTCCCGCGTACCCACGAGGCGAACGTGGCCTGGGGCGGGGGGAAGGGCCGCTTCGATCTCCCACATCTCGACGTGGTCGCGATGGCGCTCCACGCCGCGCGCCGTCTCGATCTCCACGACGTCCCCCGCCACCCGCACGGCGCGGATCACCGGGTCGTCGCGGCCCCACTCGAGGACCGTGACGATCCGAAGGTTCCGGCCGCGGGTGCGCACCAGGTAGAACGGCGCCCTCCCACCCCCCGGCCTTCCGGGCCCTTCGGCGCGCAGCAGCTCGCCTTCGAACACCAGGTGCGCGGTGAGCCGGGCGCCGTCGGCGGTGTGCTCGATCACCACGGGTCCGGCCGTGTCCGACGCGAAGCGTTGGACTCGCGTGACGAATTCATCCACCAGCTCTCCATCTTCCCATCGCCCGCCGGTGGTCACGTCCCCGCGTCCCCCCAGATGCCAGGGCAGCTCGACCAACCGATCTTCACTCCCGGCCAGATCGAGTACGTCCACCAAGTAGCGCGGGCCCGCGACGATGGTGCGAGTCAGGGCCCCCCACGTGCCGCGCACCCACTTCCACTCTCCCTGATCGTCGAAGGCCGCGCAGGTCGCGGGCTGCAGCGGCTGAGACTCCCCATCGAGCCGTGGGGCGTTGTGCGCCCGGGTGGAGCGATACCAGAAGAGATCGCGCGAGACGTAGGATCCGGTCCCGAAATCGGGCAGCCAGTGCACGCCGTCCGCGTGGAGCGTGAGGTTCAAGCGGTCGGGGTGCCCGTGCCCGCCCCCCGTGCCGCCGCACTCGAGACTCGCGTAGTTGTCCGTGCCGCGCAGAATCCCGAGGCCCTGGCTGGCGAGGAGCGCGCTCGGCGGCTGCCATGGCTCCGCGTCGTCCGGAAGCGCGGGGAGCATGTCCAGGAGCGACCACCACGATAACTCCGTACGCGGGTGGGAGGAGGGCTCGAGTCCGATCGGTGCATCATGGAGATACGCTTCGAACAGCTCTTGGCGCACCGGCGGCATCCGGTACAATGCCCGGAGCCACGAGACCAGATCCGATCCGCCCGGTTCCGGGAGTCTCCCAAGGCCGATCTCCCAGGACTCGAGGTACATCGGTTGCGCGAGCGAGACGCCGAAGCGTGCGTCCTTGCGCGCGGGAAACGTGAAGTCTGGCAGCGCGCTCAGCGCGGGCGCCCGCAGCGCGGCCACGACGCGCGCGCGGAGCTCCGCATCAGCGAAGAAATCGACGCCCGCCAGGCGCGCCCACCCCGCCCCGGTGAGCAGGCCCCGCAGGGCGAAGAGATGGTAGTTCTCCCCCTCGTACCACAGCCCATCGCGTCGGAACCAGCGCAGGTGAGACAGCAGCCCGGTCGGCCCCTCGATCGCCCCCTTGGCCAGCTCCTCGTCCTCGAACCACACGGCGATCGCCGCGAGCGCGGCGTTGTTCCAGGTTTGCCGGTTGGAGAAGCGCTCGTCGAACTCGCCGATCAGGTTCGCCGCCTCGTCGGCCACCCGGCTGACGGCCGCCCGGGTCCCATCATCGAGCGCACCCGCTTCGCGCAGCAGTACCGCCGCGGCGAGGTAGTCGAGGATCCAGATCGACTCGAGGTAGGTCGAAAAGAACAGCCGGCTCGGCCCCAGCACGTTGTCGCGGTTGGGGTAGGACCAGTAGCGCCGGCCATAGGCGGCGAGGATCTCGCGGGCGCGGGCGCCGGCCGCGTCGTTGCCGTCCAGCGCCTGGAGCGCCGCCAGGTTCGCCGCCCGCTCCGCGAGCCAGAGGTGCTGATACTTGGCCCAGGCGCGGTCGTGCCGCTCGCCCTGGAACGTCCCGCCGCAGGCGGGACAGCGGTGCGCGCCCGGGCTCCAGGGATCGAACGTCAGCGCCGTCCCGTCCTGGGGGCAGATGCCGCCGTCCACCGACAGGAGCGCCTTCACGGCGGGCACGGTCGGCAACCGCTCGAGCAGCGGCTCGGCGCGCCGGGTGAGGTGGTCGCGCAACCGCTGCAGATCGGGCGACGCGGCGATCACCCGGCGCCGGGCCGCGACCTGCTCTGCGGTCACCACGCGCGCACTCCGTCCTGCGCCCACGTGACGCGTAGCACCGTCGCGCCGGCGGCCGCCGCCTCCTGCAACGCCCGCTCCCGCCCGGCCGGGACGAGAAAGAACATCGTGCCTCCCGCCCCGGCGCCGGCCGCCTTGCCCCCCAGCGCCTTCACGCCCTTCATCGCCGCTTCGAGCCTCGCCATCTCGTCCGTCCGCATCCCGGGATCGAGCGCCTGCTGATGCCGCCAATTCTCGTCCAGCAGCGCGCCCACTTTCGCGAAATCGGCCGACCGGAGCGCCTCGACCATCCGTTCCGCCACCTCTTTCATCGCCCGCAGCGCGCCGGTCACTCGGGAATCGCCGCGCTGGTAGGCATCCATCACTCGGGTGATCATGTCTCCCGACACCCGCGACCGGCCGGTGTAGCAGACCACCAGGTGTCGCTCCAGTGCCGCGGCGAACGCGGGGTCGAGGGTGAGCGGCTCTACGCCGACGTCCGGGTCGCGGAAGGTGAGGCGGTGAAAACCGCCCAGCGCCGCCGCGAGCTGGTCTTGCCGGCCGCCGGGAATCCCCGCCTCGACCGCCTCCACCTGCCACGCGTATTCGGCGATTTGGCGGGCGTCGAGCTGCTCCTGCCGGGCCTTGGCGAGCAGGGCGACCAGCGCCGTGTCCAGCGCCCCCGAGCTGCCAAGCCCTGACCCCAGCGGAGCCGCCGAGCGCGTGGTCAGCGTGAACGACCCCAGAATCGGGAACATCCGCAGCGCCGCTTTGTGGATGTCGAGCCGGCCGTCCGGCGCCAGGCCGCCCGAGTTCATGCACTCGACCTGCTCCTGCAGATCCTCGGAGACGATCCGGATCACGGTGCCGCCCAGCTCCAGCTCCGCGGTGACGGCGAGGCTGATCGCCGCGTTGACCACGACCCCGCCCTCCCGGTTGGAAAAGGGAGGCACGTCGGTCCACGCGCCGGCGAGGTCGAGGCGCACCGGCGCCGCCGCGCGGAATCGGGTGGGCAGGTCGCGCTGTCTCATGGCGCCGTCCACCAGCGCGTCACCGTCACGAGCTCGCCGCGCACGTCCATCGTCACGCCGTGGACCCTCCGATTCATCCCGCTCACCCCGCGGGCGTGGTAGAGCCAAGCGACGGGGAGTGAGTCGGCGAAGAGCCGCTGCCCCGCCGCCGGGGCGCGCGGCACCGGCAGACCCGTGAGGTCGCCGAGCGGGCGCAGGTAGCCGAGCCCGGGGTCGCCGGGGACGCCCATCACCGCCGCCGTGAACTCGTGCCGCGGCCCGTAGACGCGGTCCAGGAACGCGGACAACTCGAGCTGGCGGATAGAGACGTCGAGCCCCACGGCCGCGAGGCGCGCCTGGATCATCTGCTCGAGCGCCGCTTCGCCGCTGCCGACGGTGAGCAGCTCGAACCGCGCGTGCCGCCCGGCGAGCAGAGCGCGCGCTGAATCGGGCGCGACCGGCAGTCGCGGCACCGGAAGATACTGCGGCAGGATCGGGGGCACGGGTCCGTCGGCGATCCCGGCGAACCCGAACGTGTACCCGTCCACGATCTCCTGGCGGTCGAGCGCGAGTGCCACGGCGAGCCGCACGCGGCGGTCGTCGAACGGCGGCCGGCGGGTGTTGAACACGATCCCGTAGGGGAAGATCAGCGGATAGTCGAGCACGGCGAGCCGCGGGTCGCGGCGCACGAAGGCGGCATGCGGGGCGCTGATGCCGGCGAAGTCGAGCTCGCCGGCCGTGAGCGCCGCGAGTTTGGCGGTGGGCTCATCCACGACCACCACGATGAACCGCTCCAGCGCGGGGGGGCCACCTAGCGCCGCGGGAAAGTCCCGATTGGCCGCGAACACCCAGCGGCGGTGCGGCTCGTGGGCGACGAACCGGAACGGACCATTGCCGACGGGGTGCTCGTTCCAGGCGGCCTGGCGCAGGCGCGCGTGCGGCACGGTGTCGAGCAGGTGGGAGGGCAGGATCGCGAGGTCGGTGAAGACGTCCGGGAACGTGGCCTGCGCCTGGGCGAACCGCACGAGGATCGTCGAGTCGTCCGGATCGTTCACGAAGGCGATGTCGCCGAGGTCGGAGAGCCGCGGGTAGCCGGTCGCCGGATCGCGCGCCGCGTCGAGCGTCCAAGCCACGTCGCGCGCGATGGTCGGAGCGCCGTCGTGCCAGCGCACGCCGGGCTGAAGCGTGAAGGCGAGCGTGCGCCGATCCGGCGACCAGCGCCAGGCCCGCGCCAGGTAGGGCCGCGGCGTGAGCGTCGAGTCGTAGCGGGCGAGGGTGGTGAGCAGGACGTAGCGCTGCACCTGCTTGGCGAGCGGGTGGATGGTGAGCAGCGGATTCACGCTCTGCAGGTCGGCGCCCGACGCGAACAGCACCGTCCGGCCGCGCCGCTCCGCCCCGCCCGCCGCGCCGCATGCCAGCGCCGCGAGCAGCGCTCCCCCCCCCACGAGCCGCCTGATCACGCGTGGATTCTAGCGGCGACACGGGGGGTGCGCGAGATTCGGACGATGCTTCGGCTTCTGACCCAGCGCGCCCTCGCCGGCATCGCGGTGGTCGCGGGCGTGGTGACGCTGACGTTCGTCCTGCTGCACGCCGCGCCGGGCGACCCCACCGAGCGGCTGCTCGGGCCGACCGCGACCGCCGAGCAGGTCGCGGCTCAGCGCCGCACGCTGGGGCTCGACCGCCCCCTGCCGATCCAGTACGCGGTGTGGGTGCGCGACGCCGTGCGCGGCAACTGGGGCGCCAGCATCGCCACGGGCCGGCCCGTGCGGGCCATGCTGGGAGACGCCTGGCCCGCCACCGTCCGGCTGGTCTTGCTGTCGCTCCTTCTTTCTTATGTGCTGGGGGTCGTCGTGGGCGCCGTGCAGGCGGCCCGTGGAGGCTCGCGGCTCGACACCGCGCTCTCCGTCGCGAGCGTCACGCTCTTCGCGGTGCCGGGCTACTGGCTCGGCCTGATGCTGGTGATGGTGTTCACCTACTGGCTGCGCGCGCTGCCGGCCTTCGGGGCCGCGGGGTTCGATAGCGACTTCCTCACCGGCTGGCCGCGCCTCGTCGACCGGTTGCGGCACCTCGCGCTGCCGCTGGCGACGCTGACGCTGATCGGCCTTGGGGGCACCGCCCGGTTCGTGCGCGGCGCGATGCTGGACGTCCTCGCGGCCCCGTTCGTGACGACGGCGCGCGCCAAAGGGCTCACTCCCGCGCAGGTCACGCGGCGTCACGTGCTCCGGAATGCGCTGATCCCGGTGGTCACGCTGCTCGGGCTGTCCCTGCCCGCGCTGTTCTCCGGCGCGGTGTTCGTCGAGGCGGTCTTCGCCTGGCCCGGCGTCGGACGGGTGCTGGTCGAGGCGGTGCAGGCGCGCGACTATCCGGTCGTCATGGCCGCGACCACGATCAGCGCCGTGCTCGTGGTGGCCGGGAATCTCCTCGCGGACCTGCTCGCGGGATGGGTGGATCCCCGCATCCGGGCGCGGGTGGCGTGAGCCGGCTCCTCCGGGACCGGCGCGGGCTCTTCGGCCTGGTGGTGCTCGCGACGATCGCGTTCGCGGCGCTCGCCGCGCCCCTGGTCTCCTCGGGCGACCCCAACAGCCAGCGCGACGTCGTCGCCACGCGCTTCCTACCACCCCTGGCCACGGACCTGCACGGCGCCTACCACCCGCTCGGCACCGACCGCTTCGGCCGCGACGTCTGGACCCGGCTCGTCTACGGCGCGCGCGTGTCCCTCGGCGTCGGCGTCCTCGCCGTCCTGCTGTCGGTCGCGATCGGCACGGCCGTCGGCGCCGTCGCAGGCTACCGCCGCGGGACGGTCGGGACCCTGCTGCTCGGGCTCACCGACTTCGCCCTCGCCCTGCCCCGCGTCGTCCTGCTGCTGCTGCTCGCCGCGCTGTGGCGTCCCAGCGCCGCCCTCGTCATCATCGTGCTCGGCCTGACGGGATGGATGGCGGTGGCGCGCCTGGTCCACGGCGAAGTCCGCGCCCTCGCCGCCCGGCCGTTCGTCGAAGGAGCGGTGGCGCTCGGCGCCCGCCGCAGCCGGGTGCTGTGGCGCCACCTGCTGCCGAACGCGCTCACCCCGGTGATCGTCGCCGCCGCCCTGGGTGTGGGGAACGCGATCCTGCTCGAGGCCGGCCTTTCCTACCTCGGCCTTGGCGTCCAGCCCCCGACCGCATCGTGGGGCACGATGATCGCCTCCGGACGCGACACCCTCGTCAACGCGCCCTGGGTCGCCACCGCCCCGGGGCTCGCGCTCGCGCTCGTCGTCGTGGCCTGCACCCTGCTGGGGGATGCGCTGCGCGACGCGCTCGACCCCGCCAGTGTCGTGAGGAGCCGGTGACCGCGCAGGTCTTCGATCTGCGGGACCTGCTGGCGCAGCGCCAGGTTTCCGGCGAGCGTTATCTCGAGTTCCTGCGGGTCCCGACCCTCAGCGTGGGGGTGTACGTGCTGCCCGCCGGAGGGACCGACCCGCAGCAGCCGCACCGCGAGGACGAGGTCTATTACGTTGTGCGCGGCCACGCCACGCTCCGGGTGGGGTCGGAGGATCGCGTGGTGGCCGCGGGGTCGGTCAGCTTCGTGCCGGCGGGCGTCCTCCACCGTTTCCACACGATCACCGAAGAGCTCGCCGTACTGGTGGTGTTCGCTCCGGCGGAAACCACTCCCTGAAACGAGGCACGCTGCGGACATGCTGAAGGTCACGCCGTTCCACGCCCGTACTGCGCCCCTCTCCGAAGGTCAGGCGTGGCGCCGCTGGGCAGGCTATGTCGTCGCCAGCTCCTACGAGCTGGCGCACGATCGTGAGTACCACGCGATCCGCTCCGCCGCGGCGATGTTCGACGTCTCGCCGCTCTACAAGTACCTGATCGGCGGGCGCGACGCCGTGCGGCTGCTGGACCGGGTGGTCACCCGCCACGTGGCCAAGTGCAAGGTCGGCCAGGTGCTGTACACCCCCTGGTGCGACCCCGACGGCAAGCAGATCGACGACGGCACCATCTCCCGCCTCGCCGAGCGGACGTACCGGATGACGGCGGCGGACCCGAACCTGCGCTGGCTCCACGTCAATGCCGCCGGTCTCGACGTGACCATCGAGGAAGTGTCCGAGCGAACCGCCGCACTGTCCCTCCAGGGCCCCAATGCGCGCGTGATCCTGCAAACGGCGGCCGAGCTCGACCTGTCCGGTCTCAAGTACTTCCATCTCACCAACGCAAAGGTCCGCGGCATCCCCGTGACCATCTCTCGCACCGGCTACACCGGCGACCTGGGCTACGAGATCTGGGTGGACGCCGCACAGGCGGTGCCGCTGTGGGATGCGCTGATCGAAGTCGGCACACCCTTCGGCATCACGCCCGCTGGGATGCTCGCGTTGGACGTGGCGCGCATCGAAGCGGGGCTGTTGCTGATCGAGGTGGACTACGTGTCGTCACGCCACGCGCTGATCGAGGCGCAGAAGTCCTCCCCCTTCGAGCTCGGCCTCGGTTGGACCGTCGCGCTCGACAAGGGGGAGTTCAACGGCCGGCAGGCGCTCGCCGGGGAGCACCGACGCGGGCCGGCCTGGCAGTTCACGGGGATCGAGGTGGACTGGGACTCGCTCGAGCGGCTGTACGCCGACGTGGGCTTGCCGCCCCGGTTGCCGACGGTGGCGTGGCGCACCAGCGTGCCGCTCTTCTCGGGCGGCCGGCAGGTGGGGTATGCGACGAGCGGCGGCTGGTCGCCGCTGCTCAAGCGGTACATCGCGCTCGCGCACCTCGAGTCGGCGTTCGCGAATCCGGGAACTCCCGTGCGCATGGAGATCACCGTGGAGCACCACCGCCGGCAGGCGGCCGCGCGTGTGGCCAAGACGCCGTTCTTCAATCCCGAGCGGAAGCGGGCCTGATGCCGCCCACCCCGCGGTATGACGCGATCGTGATCGGCGGCGGGCACAACGGGCTGGTGCACGCGGCTTACCTCGCGCGCGCCGGCAAGCGCGTGGTGGTGCTGGAGCGCCGCCCCCGGGTGGGTGGGGCGGCGGTGACCGAAGAGATCTTCCCCGGATTCAAGTTCTCGATGTTCTCGTACGTGGTGAGCCTGCTGCGGCCGGAGATCATCCGCGACCTGGACCTCCCCGGCCACGGCCTCGACATCCTCCCGCTCGAGAGCACCCTGACTCCGCTCCCGAACGGCGACCACCTGGCCATGTGGAGCGACCACGACCGGACGCGGCGCGAGCTGTGCCGCCACTCGCCGCGGGACGCCGAGGCGTACGACGAGTTCGGCCGCCTGATGCACCACATGGCAATGGCGGTGAAGCCGATCCTCGGCATGGTGCCGCCCGACCCCACCTCGCTCAGCCCCGGCGACCTGATGGGGCTCGCGCGCCTCGGGCGCCACTTCCACGGGCTGGGGGAGCGCAACTTCCACGCGCTGTTCAAGCTGATGACGATGAGCTCGGCGGATTTCTTGGACGAGTGGTTCGAGTTCGACGGTCTCAAGGCGACTAAAGCGGCGAGCGGGATCATCGGCACCTTCCTGGGACCGCGCTCGCCGGGCACGGCCTACGTGCTGCTACACCACTACATGGGGGAGATCGACGGCGCGTTCCGCGCGTGGGGCTTCGCCAAGGGCGGCACCGGCGCGATCAGCGAGTCCATTGCCGCCGCGGCCCGCACACTCGGCGCCGAGATCCGCACCGACGCGCCGGTGGCAAAGGTCCTGGTCCAGGGCGGCCACGCGACGGGCGTGGCGCTCGAGAACGGCGACGAGCTGCACGCGCCGGTCGTCGTGTCGGGGCTCGACCCGCGGCGCACGTTTCTGCAACTCGTAGAGGAGAAGGAGCTGCCGGCCGAGTTCGTCGCCGACATTCGCCGCTACAAATTCCGCGGCTCCTCGGGCAAGGTGAACCTGGCGCTTTCCGAGCTTCCGGATTTCACCTGTCTGCCGGGCGTGGGCCCGCACCTGCGGGGGGCCGTCTCCATCAGCCCCACGCTTGCGTACGTCGAGCGCGCCTACGACGACGCGAAATACGGGGAGTTCTCGCGCCATCCCTACATGGACATCGTCATCCCCTCGATGATCGACCCGGGCATGGCGCCCCCCGGCAAGCACGTCATGTCGATTTTCGTGCAGTACGCGCCGTACCACCTGAACGGCGGCTGGGACGACGCCAAGCGCGAGGCGTTCGGCGACGCCGTCGTGGACACCCTCGCCGAGTACGCCCCCAACATCAAGTCGGCGATCATCGGCCGGCAGGTGCTCACCCCCGCGGATATCGAGCGGATCACCGGGCTCAGCGAAGGCAACATCTTCCAAGGCGAGCTCGCGCTCCATCAGCTCTTCTTCTTCCGCCCCGCCCCCGCGTGGGCCAAGTACCGCTCCCCCGTGCGCGGGCTCTATCAATGCGGCTCCGGCACGCACCCCGGCGGCGGGATCATGGGCGCCTCGGGCCGGCTCGCCGCGCTTCAGGTCCTGAAAGACCGGCGCTAGTGCCCGACGTTATCGTCATCGGCGCCGGGCTGCATGGCCTGGTCACCGCCGCCTACCTCGCAAGAGGAGGCCGACGCGTCGTGGTATTGGAGCGGCGCGAATTGGTCGGAGGCACCGCGGTCACCGAGGAGATCGCCCCCGGCTTCCGCTGCGACACGGTGCAGCACGACGTCGGGTGGCTGCCGCGGCGCATCGCCGCCGATCTCGAACTGGGTGGCGTCGAGCTGATCCGCACCGATCCCGCCGTCGTGACACCGCTCGGCCATGGGCGCGCGCTCCAGCTCTCCACCGACCCAACCAGAAGCACCCACGCAATCCGCGCGTTGTCCCCCGCCGACGCTGCGCGCTGGCCGGAGTTTCACGAGCGGATGACCCGGCTCGCCAGCTTTCTCGAAGCGCTCTATGGGGAGCCCGCCGTGCAGCCGCTCCGGACCGCGCCCGGCGACTTGCTCACCCTGCTCCGCCACGTCCTGCGGTTCCGCCGGCTCGGCCGGCGGGGCATGGTCAACCTGCTCCGGATCCTCCCGATGTCGGTCGCCGAGCTGCTGGACGACTGGTTCCAGTCGGACGCGCTGAAAGGAACACTGGCGGCGGGCGCCGTCGCGGGTAACCTGCTGGGACCGCGTTCGGGCGGCACGGCGTTCGGACTCCTGCATCACCTCGTGGGGAACGGCACCTTCCGGTCGCGCACGCTCGTGCGGGGCGGAGTCGGGACCCTGGCGCTGGCGCTCGCCGCGGCAGCTCGGCGATACGGCGCCGAGATTCGCACCGGCGCGGACGTGACCCGCATCCTGGTCAAGGAGGGTCGCGTGACCGGAGTCGTGCTCGCCTCGGGCGACGAGGTCCTCGCGGCGACCGTCGTGTCGGCCGCCGACCCCCGGCGCACGCTGCTCGGCCTCGTCGAGCCCATCCACCTGGACCCCGACGTCGTGGAAGCGGTCCGGCACATCCGGTTTCGCGGGCCCGTCGCCAAGGTGAACCTCGCGCTCGCCGAGCTGCCGCGCTTCGCCGGCCTCAGCGGCGACGCCGCGGCGCTGCGCGCGACCGTGTCGATCAGCCCGAGTCTCGACTACCTCGAGCGCGCCTACGACGACGCCAAGCACGGCGGCTGGTCGCGCCAGCCGTATTGTGAAGTACGGATCCCCACCCTGCACGACCCCGCGCTCGCGCCTCCGGGTAAACACGTCATGTCGGTGCTCGTGCAGTACGCCCCCTATCACCTTTCGGGAGGGTGGACCACGGCGCAGCGCGACGCGCTTGGGAACGCCGTGGTCGCCACGCTGGCCGAGCACGCGCCCAACGTCCCGGGGGCAATGCTGCACCGGCAAGTCCTGACCCCCAAGGACCTGGAGGAGACCTTCGGATTGACCGAGGGCAGCCTCTACCACGGCGAGCTATCGCTCGATCAGATTCTATTCATGCGGCCGGTGCCGGGGTGGAGCCGCTACCGCACCCCGCTCGATGGCCTCTACCTCTGCGGACCCGGCACGCACCCCGGCGGCGGCATCGCCGGGCTGGCCGGCTACAACGCCGCGCGGACCATACTCCAGGAGACGAAGGGGAGCTGAGGGACATGCCTGCGTTTCTCAAGACCGCCGAGACGTACCGGGCGGGAGCCCGCACGTTGCCGGGCCGCTACTACACCTCACCCGAGATCTACGCCGAGGAGGTGGAGCGGCTGCTCAAGACGCGCTGGTTCTGCGTCGGACGCGCCGCGCAAATCGCTCACGCCGGCGACTATTTCCTGCGGGAGATCGCCGGGGAGAGCATCATCGTGCTGCGCGATCGCCAGGGCGCTCCGCGCGCATTCTACAACGTCTGCCGCCACCGCGGCACCCGGCTGTGCGAGGCCCCGCGTGGCCGCTTGTCCGAGACGATTCAGTGTCCGTATCACGCGTGGACCTACACCACCGAGGGCCAGCTGATCGGTGCGCCCCACATGAACGAAGTGGACGGCTTCGACAAGCGCGAGTATCCACTGCACGCCGTCGCGCTGCACGAATGGGAGGGCTTCCTCTTCCTCTCCCTGGCGAAGGAGCCCGAGCCGTTCGCGCGCGCCTTCGCGCCGCTCATCGGCCGGTTCGCCCGCTTCAACCTGCCCCGGCTCGCCGCCGTGCAGCGGATCGACTACGAGGTGGCGGCGAACTGGAAGCTCGTATTCCAGAATTACAGTGAATGCCTGCACTGCCCCGTGATCCACCCCGAGCTGTCCAGCCTGATGCCCTACACCAGCGGGGCGAACGACCTCACCGACGGGCCGTTCCTCGGCGGGTACATGGTGATCGCCGAGCCCAACGCCAGCATGACGGTGACGGGCCGAGCCTGCGCCCTGCCTCTCGGCGACATCCCCGCCGACGAGCGCCGCCGGGCGTACTACTACACGATCTTCCCCAACTTGATGCTCAGCATTCACCCGGATTACGCCGTCTACTACCTGTTGTGGCCGCGCGGGCCAGGCCAGACGCACATCGAGTGCGAGTGGCTCTTCCACCCCGACGCCGCGGGGCGTGCCGACTTCAATCCGGACGACGCCGTGCGGTTCTGGGATCTGACCAACAAGCAGGACTGGCACATTTGCGAGCAGAGTTTCGCGGGGATTTCGTCGCGGGCCTACGTGCCCGGGCCCTACTCGCCGCGCGAGAGCGTGCCGGCGGCGTGGGACCGGGCGTTCCTCGATGCGCTAGGTCACCAGCTCCCGTAGAATGTCGGCGTCGATTTCGTGGCCGCCCTTGAACCGCCGCACCGTGTAGGGAATCTCGTGCTCGCGCAGTCGTGCCTCGTCGCGTGCCAGCACCTTGGCCGTGATGAATTGATCGTTCTCGCCCACCACCAGGGCCAGCCGCAGCCGGCGCAGCCGCTCCGTCGCCGTGGCGAAGTCGAGGTCCGGCGGCACCTCGCCGCCCCACAGGATCAAGCGCTCGGGTCGCACCACGCCCTGCGCCGTCCACCGGCTCGCGGTCGCGGTGCCCTGTGAGAAACCGAGCAGGTGCACCGTGACGACGCTCCGGTCCAGGCGGCGGAACAGCTCGGTGTGGAGCGCGTCGAGGTAGCGCACGTAGTCGGCAATCTCGTTCAACCGGTCTTCCCGCGTCATCCAGCTCGCGCCGATCTTGTCGTTGCTGCCCGATTCGACGTAGAAGCGCGAGAGTCCTTCCGGAGCGACGATCAGCCGCGTCCCGTCCGCGATCGGCTCGAAGTGCCCGAGAAACCGTCCGGCCAGCTGGCCGTAGCCATGGAACACGATCCAGACCTCGCGCGTCGCCGGTCCGGCCTCGCCCAGCGTGAAATACCGGGCGGTCCGGGGAACCTCGAGATGGTGTTCCTGCATCACGTCACCAGGATCGTCACGATTTCCCCCGCCTCCGCCACGAACCGGACCGTCCGCCCCCGGTTCTCCAGCACCAGCGCCACCGACTCCCGTTCGTCGGCGCGCACCCGATGGGCGGTCCGGATCCCCTCGCCGAAACGCCACGCCCCCGCGGCCCTGGCATCCGTCCCGTTATAGCAGCGCAACACGATCCCACCCCCCAAACCCGCCAGGGCCGGTTTGACCGTCGAGAGTACGAGGCCGCGGCCCTCGAGCGCGATGTCCACCGGCGCCGGGACGAGGGCCGCACCGTCCCGGATCCAGAACCCGCTCAACGGCAGGAACGCATCCTCCCAGCGCGTCGGCACCACGTCGCCGCGCGCTAGATCCTCCTCCCCCACCGGCACGAGCGCGAGCTCGATCCGGTGACGGCCCGGGCACTGCGCGCCCGGCGTCGCGGTGGGCCAACCGGCGTGGCCCGGCCGGGTGGGCAGATCCCCGCGCGACAGCTCTCCTACCGCGCGCAGCACCGTGATGAGTAGGTCGCCACTCGCGGTCCATTCGTACTCGAAAAACCCCGGCGCCAATACCGCCAGCCCTCGCCGCCCCTCGGCGACCGCCACGAACCGCTGCGCCGGCGCCGTGGCGACCGGCGTCTCGAGCGGGAAATCACCGGGATCGGCCGTGACCGGCGGTCGACCCACCGCCCCGAACGCCGTGCCGGCGAGGGCTGCGCCGCTCACCGCCGTCGGGAGCCGCGCCCGCAACCGGTGATTGCGCCCGCGGTTCTCGATCTCGAGCGCGCAGCGCACCAGCGGGCTGTCGGCATGGAGTATCACGACGAGCCGCGCGGTGGCCGTCTTCATGCTCCACCGCGCCTCAAGAGCCGCCACGAGCGGTCCCGCCGCCAGGCGTCGCACGGTGATCGGCCCGGCGCTGCGGACGATCCGGTCGCGCGCCGGCGGGCAGTAGGAATAGGTATCGCCCGCGTCGCCGCCGTCCTCGAGCCGCAGGAGATCGAAGAAACGCTCGCCGGTGCGCCGATCGTGCAGCGCCAGCGCGCCCGTTGGTTCGAGGCTCACTTCGACGCGGCGATTGGCGAGCGTCCGCCCGCGGACGGCCGCCTCGCCCGTGAGGCCGGCGCGCCCGGAGGCACCCGCCTCGACCACTCCCAGCGCTGCGAACCCCAGCCCGGCTACCGATGGCGCGCGCAACGCGACGCGCACCCGGTCCACTTCATCCTGATCTGGATAGTGCCGCGCCGCATCGCGCCGCTCCAGCTGCACCCGGCGGTCGAGCACCTGTAGCGGGATCATCCGACCATCCGTGGCGCGCAAGGCGAAGGGTCGGTAGCCACGGGCTTGCCGCCCGTGACGGCCACCAGGCGGCCCAACCAGCACGTCGCGCCGGAAGAACGAGAGGTCGGCGATCGTCACCCCCCCTCTCGGTCGCGCCGCTGGGTTCCAGAGCACCAGCGAGCCCTCGCCGGCGGCGGGCTGCTCCCGCGCCGCATCGGGATCGTACCCGACCAACTCGTCCCGGCCGCCCCGGACGATTTCCCGCGCGTATGCTTCAACGTCGGTGAACCGCGTTTCGACGGCGGCCGCCACTTCGTCGGCGGTGCAGCCCGCGATGGCGTCGTGGAATTGGCAGCGGACCAGCGTCCGCCAGGCGAGCTCGAGCAGGGGTCGGCGATCGCGCCCGCCGTGCCGTCGCGCCAGGGCCGCGAGCGGCTCGGCGAACCGCTCGAGCCAGAGCTCGAGCAGGCCGTTGCGGCGCTTCAGCGGCAGCCGCGTACCATGAACGCCCTGGAGCGTCCAGGTGTAGCGATACGACCAGCGCAGCTCGCCGCGGTGGAGCGGCGCCGCCGCGCCGTCGGCCGCGGCCGCCTGGAAAAATTCGTCCAGCCGCGATACGCGCACCGCATTCTCCGGCTCGAGCTCCGCCAGCAGGTCGCGCAGGCGGGGGAGATCCGCATGGGCGGCGTGATGATCCGCCCCGATGAACACCGGCACGTGCTTGCCGTGCGCGCGCCCCAACAATGCGGCGCGCACCGGCGGCCACGCCTCCGCCAGACGCTCGCGCGCCGCCGGCAGCGCGGCGCCGATCTCGTACCCCTGCGGCGGGAGATGCCACACGAGGATGTCGCGGCCTCCCGTGCCCGCCCACCGGAACAGATCCCGCTCCTCGCCAGGTTCTCCGCCTCCCCCCCGTCCACGCCAAAGGACTCCGAATCGGATCCCGAACTCCCGCGCCAGGTCGGGCCAGGCGGCCGGGTGCCCGAACGCGTCCGGCGAATACAACACGTCCAGCCGCCCACCGAGCCGCTCCGCGTCGGCCGCGCCAAGGAGCAGATTGCGGATCAGCGACTCACCGGAGGGGATCAGCTCGTCGGCCAGCACGTACCAGGGGCCCGCTTGCAGACGCCCCGTTTTCACGAGCGCCTTCACGTCGGCTTCCCGTTCGGGGCGCGCTCGCAAGTAGTCCTCGAGCAGCACTGTCTGCCCGTCGAGCAGGAAGCTGCGATAGCCGGGATCGCCCTGGAGCCGCACGATGAGGTCGTCGAGCACGGGCACCAGCCGCGCGTGAAACGCGGCGCGCGGCAGATACCACTCGCGATCCCAGTGCGTGTGCGCGACGAGGTGAAAGATGAAACCACTCATGCCGGGCCTAAGGGTGGGGGGGACGGTGCGCGGACGCTAGGGGATGGCGGCATGGGCCGGCATGGCGATATTCGTGACATGCGCGCGATCTCGTGGCTCGTCCTTCCCGTCGCGGCCGGCCTTGGCCTCCTCGCGACCCGCGTCGTCCCCGGTCCACGCCCCGACGGCACCGTGGTGCTGCCGTCGGGGTGGCGCATCCATCCGGCCGGCCGGCAGGTCCTGGTCGGGACGCTGCCGCTGAACCTGGTGGTCCTGTCGGACGGCCAGCTCGCCGTGCCCGCCAACGGCTACGGCGCGAACGGCGTTCGCGGCGTCGATCCCGCCGCCGGCCGGCTGGTCTGGATGCTGCCGCAGCGCGCGGCCTGGGTCGGCCTGGCCGGCGCCGGCGCGGGCGGTCACGACACCCTCTGGGCGAGCGGCGGCGGGACCAATCGCGTCTATCGCTTCATCCGCGCCGACTCCACCTGGGCGCGCGACTCGGTGCGGCTCGCCGATTCGACCGCAAAGCTTTTCGTGGCCGGCCTGGCGGTGGTCCCGGGCCGCGGCCTGGTAGCGGCGGTTGGCAACCTCAGCGACTCCGTCTACCTGCTCGACGCCGCCACCCTCGCACGCCGCGGCACCTTCCAAGTGGGCCACCGCCCCTACACCGTCGTGGCGGATTCCTCGCATCTCTACGTGAGCAACTGGGGCGACTCGACCGTTTCTGTCATCGATCTATCCGGCAATCCGATCCTTCGACCATCCTCCGTCTTCGTCGGCCCCCATCCGTCCGCCCTCGCCCTCCGCGGCAGGGAGCTGTTCGTGGCGCTCGCCGGCGCCAACGGTGTGGCCCGCCTCGACCTCGCGACCGGCACGGTGATCGAGCAGCTGACCGTCGCGCTTGGGCCGCACGCGCCCGTGGGCAGTGATCCCAACGCGCTGGCCCTCTCCCCGGACGGGCGCGCGCTGTACGTCGCGATGGCCGGCAACAACGCCGTCGCGGCGGTCTCCATCGGACCGAAGACGATGCAGGTGGCGGGCCTGATTCCTGTCGGCTGGTACCCGACCGCCGTCGCGATGGCCCCTGGCGGAAAGACGCTCTACGTCGCCAACGGCAAGGGGAACGGGTCCGGCCCCAACCCGGATCACAAGTACATCGGCGACGTCATCACGGGGTCGGTGTCGATCATTCCCGTGCCCGACGCCGAGCGACTCGCGCGCTACACGCGCGAGGTGTACGCCCTGAGCCCGTACACCAATCAGAGTCTCCGCGCCTCGGCACGCCCGGCCGCCCGGCCGCCGATCCGCCATGTCGTTTACGTGATCCGCGAAAACCGCACCTACGACCAGGTGCTTGGCGATCTGCGCCCGGGCAACGGCGACCCTTCACTCGCCCTCTTCAATGACTCGGTGACCCCGAACGTCCACGCCATGGCGCGACGCTGGGTGGTGTTCGACAATTTCTACGTGGACGGCGAGGTCAGCGCCGATGGGCACGAGTGGAGCGACCGCGCGTTTGCGGGGGACTATAATGAAAAGACGTGGCCCGCCATCTACTCCAACCGGCGCGAGTGGGACCTGACGAGCGGGGAGGATCTCGCCAACCCTCGAGATGCCTATCTCTGGGATGCGGCGCGGAAGAAACGCCTGTGGGTCGTGAACTTCGGTGAGGGAGTCGAGGGCGACTCGGCCGCCGGCACCTACCAAACGAACTTCCCGGGTCTGCGGGGCATTACCGACCTGCACTTTCCCAGCTTCGTGCTCGCGATCCCGGACACCGTTCGCGCCCGGATGTTCGCCGACTCCGTGGACAGCTGGGATCGACAGGGACGCTTCCCCGACCTCGTGCTACTGTACCTGCCGCGCGATCACACCCTCGGGCGGCGGGCCGGCCGGCTTACCCCTCGCGCCATGGTCGCGGACAACGACCTCGCGTTGGGTCGCGTGGTGGAGCGCCTGTCGCGCTCTCCGGCCTGGCCCGCGATGGCACTGTTCGCCCTGGAGGATGACGCCCAGAACGGACCCGACCACGTCGATGCCCACCGCTCCGTGCTGGTGCTCGCTTCTCCCTGGGCGCGACGTGGCGTCGTGGACAGCACGTTCTACACGACCAGCTCGGTGCTGCGTACCATCGGTCAGCTACTCGGCCTGCCCCCGCTGTCGCAGTATGACGCGGGTGCCACGCCGCTCTGGAACGCCTTCACCACGCGCCGCGACACACTCCCGTTCCACGCCCTCCCCGCCATCTGGCCACTCGAGGAGCTAAACCCTCAGGCGTTCCGCTCGCGAATCCCCGACCGTGACTTTGCAGGGCCCGACCGGGCCGACGAGCGGCTGCTGAACGAGGAGATTTGGGCCAGCGTACGACCCCGTTTGCGGATGCCCGCGCCGCGGCGATCCCTGCTCGTGGTGCGAAGCGACCCAGACTAAGGCGAGAGAGCCCCCGGTCCTACATCCCCGGGCCGCGCCAGGTGCACGTGGGCGACCCGCCGGCCCTTGGCGAGCAGCGCCCGGATGTCTCCCAGCGCCTGCGCCCGCTTGAGGTGTCCAAACGTCCGACCCATTCCCGGAATGTCGACGTCCTCCGCGTCGTCCGCGGTGACCACGAGAAAGAGCCCCGTGTTCGGTCCGCCCTTGTGGAGCTGGCCGGTGGAGTGCAGGTAGCGCGGCCCGAATCCCAGCGTCGTTACCACGCCCAACGCCCGCGCCCACGCCGCGCGCACCGTTTCGAGCCGCGCCTCGACTGCCGGTGTCGCCGGCAGGTAGGCCAGGATCGCGAAGTAGTCCCCCGGGCGTGCCGCGGCCCGCAGCGCCTGGACGGTGAGCGTCGGCAGCCGATCGAGAGGCGCGCGCGGGTCACGCTCCAGCTCGCTCCGGGCGAGCACTTTGGCCGCCTCCACGTCGGGCTGGTCGAACGCGTTCACGCCCAGCATCTCACACAGCGCTCGCGTCGCGTGCTCCCAGCGCAGGAACTCGGCGCCGAGGTCGAGCGGGTCGGTGGAGAAATCGTACACCGACTGCGTGTCCGGCGCGGCGGCCTCCGGCCCCCCGACGACCGGAATCACTCCCTGTCCCTTCTTCCCGCTGCTCTCGGCGACAAGCTGCTCGATCCAACTGGCGACACCAGCGACGGCCGCCGGCGGCCGGAGCAGGAGCTTGTTCCGGCCCGCTGCCACCGCCGCGCCGATCTTGAATCCGAGTAGCCTCGCCGCGTCGAGATCGACCGCGAGTGCCCGTTCCAGCAGCGCGCGGCCGTCGATTCCCATCAGGGCCGCCGGCAGCATCCCCACCACCGTGAGCGCGGCGTAGCGCCCCCCGACGTCAACCGGGTGTGGAAACACCGCGCGAAACCCCGTCGCGCGGGCCAGGGCCTCGAGCGGCGTGCCGGGATCCGTGATCGCCACGAACTGGTCGGGGCGGGCGCGGGCCGCGAAGTAACGGTAGGCCGCCATCGTCTCGACGGTCGTGCCGGACTTGCTCACCATGAGGTACAGCGTGGCGGCAGGATCGGACGCGCGCTCGGCGGCGAGCACGGTCGCGGGATCGGTGCTGTCGAGCACGTCGAGCGTCGCGTTGCCGAACGCGGACGCCAGCACTCTCGCCACGAGACTGGAACCCCCCATGCCGCAGACCAGGACCCGACGCAGCCCGTCGGCCGACACCCGGTCCGCGAACGCCACGAGTTGGTCGGCCTGGGAGAGGGAGTGCCGCGGAGCGTCGATCCAGCCGAGGAGATCCATGCGGGCCGAAAACTTAGGGCACGGCTACTTGCTGGCCAGTGTCAATGTTTTTGACAATTCTGGACCTCGGCAGCAGCGAGAGGCTATGACATAAGCTATTAAGCAACAGCGAGTTATGCTGACTGAGTCTTGGGAACAGCCCATGCTTTATCACGTGACCGGAAGGTACTTCAAACCGGACACAGGAGACTGAGCATGAAAACCAAGAGAACGGCTGCCTCCCTGGCCTCTGCCCTCATCTTCGGCCTCGCCCCGGCGGCCCAGGCCCAGTCGTGCTCCGGTGGCTCGTGCCGGGTTGCCTCCGTTGTTTCGGTGCACGTCGGCACTGTGTTGCGGCTCGAGCTTGATAGAGCACCGGTCGTGGCGGTCTCGCTCGGTGCTGCGAAGGCGGTCGCATTCCAGCCTGTGACTGGCCCGCAGGCGACTGTGCGGTCCAACGGGCGGTGGCGGCTCGAGATCAGCGCGGCGGCGGAAACCTGGGACGGAGCGGAAGCCGGGGCGCGGCTCGATAAGCCGGCTGCGGATCTGCAATGGAAGACCGAGGCGACCGGGGATTTCGCGGCTCTGTCCACGCAGCCGGCGGTCGCGGCGACCGGCAGCACAACCCCTGGCGTGCGGGTCCCCGTGCTGTACCGGGCCCGCATAGCACCGGCCGGCGACGTCCCGGGCACCTACACGATGGTGGTGCGGTACACCCTGACGAGCAGCTGAAAACGCAGGACTACTGGTTGGTCAGCGTGAAGACGACGACGAGGGAGTAGGCGCCGGGCGTATCGAGGGTCCAGTTGTACTTGGTTTGATAGAACATGTTCACCGTCGAGCTCGCGGTTGCGGCGCCGAGCGCGGCATTCGTGATGACCGTGGAGAGCGCGGTGAACGGGCCGCCCGCGGCGATGCCCCAGGTCAGATCCGCCGCCGGCTTGTTGGCACGTGCGGAGACGCCGGGGACGGTGTTCACCGCCGTCCACGTGGCCGCGGCGGCGGCGATCTGCAGCTTCCAGGGGCGGTTGCACTTGATCGTCGCGACCGGCCCGTTGTCGGCCACAACCCCCAAGTCATAGTCCGCCTGGAGCGGAGCCCGCAGCGTCGTGGTGGTGGACCCGAGCGTCAGCTGCAAGACGGTGCCGACGGTGAGGGTCGTGCTCGTGCTCACGTTGCAAGTGCCGTTGGGAGTCGGCGCATTGCACGTCTGCGCGTGCGCGCCGGCGGGAAGCGCGAGCAGCGCGCCAAGCGCGCACGCGGCGATAGCGAGTGGACGCGGCCGGCTCACCGGGACGTCCTCCGCCCCGCAAAGGCGCCGGAGCTCGTTCCGCCCACGTCCTGTTCCACCCACGTTCCATGAATCGAGTCGCCCCGTACGACACCCAGATGTCGCCGACCGGTCACGTCGAAGAAGGCGTCAAAGTCCACCGCCGCGGTATCCACGAGTTGACCGGACACGAGACCGTTCAAGTGGTGCGACTGTCCCTGCGCGTCCATTTCGATCACATCGAGGACTCCACCGAACGCGTTACCGGACTGGGTGCTGATCGCGAGCGTGCCCGAAAGGGACGCGGTCGGCACGCTGGTCTGCGTTGCGGTATAGGTCCACTGGCCGCGCAGGTCCACCCCGCCGGGATTACCGGTACCGGTGGGCGTTGCGCACGCGGCCGTCACGGCCAGGAGGATCAGGCCGGCCAATGTGGGGCGAGTGTGCAGACTCGTCGTCATGGGCGCCCTCCGCCTGTCCCTTGCTGCACACCGCCGCGGGCGCCGCGGCGGTTGGGGTTGGCCGGGTCGAAGAGGCGCAGGGGACGCGGATAGAGTGGCACCGCGATCGGCGCCTCGCTGCGCCCCGGCGTCAGCTCGAACGTGGGAGCGGCCCCACGCAGGCGCACAGGCTCCCGGAGTCCGTTGAAGTCGAACTCCAGGTGGTAGCGGCCGGGCGGCAGAGCGTGGAACGTCGCGTGGCCCGCGCTGTCGGCCTTCGCGGTCCAACGCGAGCCCGCCGAGTCGACGGCGCTGACGATCACGTCGCGCAGGCTTACCTGCGGAACCCGGCCCGCGGAGTCTGCGGAAGGCACCAGGACGACTTCGACGACACCCGTGGGCAGGACACCGATCTCGATGCGGCCCCGCGCAGGCACTGCGCGGACGGCAGGGTTGCTCACCAGGCCGAACGGCAGCGACGTTTCGTCCACGCGAACGGGGCCATCCGACTGGCCGGGGAAGAGGAACCGCCCGGAGCGGTCGGTGAGCACGCGTTGATCGCCGCGCCGCACCACCACACCCACGAGCGGCGGCTCCCCACGGTCCCGGACGCCGTTCCCATTCAAATCCTGGAACACGACCCCGGCGGCCCGCGGCTGCAACATGGCCAGCGGTACGTGCAGCGCCCGCTCTACCTTCACCACCGGCACCCAGCTCCCTCCGCTGGTGCCCGTGATGAGCGGGTTGTGCTCGATATCCAGGGTCAGGGTCAAGTCGCCGGGAAGTTGCGATTGGACGCCGGCACGGATCACCATGACGTCGGGACGGTCTCCGAACCAGCCGTAGCGCTGAATTTCGGCGTTCAGGAGCGGAGCCGCCGGCGACGAGCCGAGGGCGAACCGGTCGGCCTTGAGCGCGAGGAGGTACTGGTGCGGGAGGAACCCGATCCCGGCTCCGTTCCGCTCGATGCTGGCGCTCGCTTCGAGAACGCCTCGGGCCGTCACGAGCCCAGCCACGAGCCGCGCGCTCTGCCGTCCCGCGCTGGTCTCGATCGGCAGGCCACCGGGCAGGCGGGCATTTCGGCCGCTGCTGCCGATGGTTGCGGAGGCCGAAGCGTAGGAGGGCCCCCGCTGCGTGCTGACCCCCAGACGGACTAGCGTCTCGTCGTTGCCGAAGTCCCCGCTGCTGCCGGCGGCGTCGAAAGCGCTATGCCGGGCCTCCAGCTCGACCGTCGTCCGGTCGGTGACGGCGAAGCGCGGAGCCACGGACCAGCCGGAGCTGTTGAGCCGCGAAAACGTCTGGCTCTCGTCGTTGCTGTTCCAGTATCCCGCGCTCAAAGCGAGGCGGCGCCCGAACTGACGCGACCCCACGGCGGTGAGCTCGTCACGGGCGCGGGCGAAGGCCTGGCTGCCACCCGGGGCGTGGACCACCCGAAGCTGGCCGAACTCGGTCAGGGTTTGACGTTTCAGCTCGGCGCTCCAACCCATGCCGCTCCCCGTGGCATAGCGACGCTCGGCGATCTCGCCCGACACCGTGACGCCGCTGAACGGCGGCGTGATGCCGCCGAGGCCAAGCGCTTCCAGCTTTCGGCCGGCGAACTGAGGATCCTGGAGATCGGTCGCCATGGCGGTGACGGAGCCGCCCGAGACGTGCGCGCTGACTTGCGCGCCCAACAGCTGCCCCGTCGAGGACCCCGTAGAGCCCGCGATCGGCCGGGCGGCCAAAGCCGCTGCTCCCCACCGGGCCCCGTCCCATTCGAACGATGCGCCGCGGCCGTACACGTTGACCCCGGTAATGTCCGAGAAAGAGCGGCCGGTCGTCCCCCCGGTGGCTTGCCAGCGCCGGCCCGCCAGGGTGAGGTAGGGCGCGCCGACGAAGTAGCCCACGCGCGCCAGCGCACGCTGATCCAGCTGTGCGGACTCGGTTGCCTGAACCAGGCGGCCGCGGATCTGCAGGCCGTCAGTCAGCGGGCCCGAGACTTCGAGTCCCACCACCGGGCTCGCGGGGCTGCCCCCGCCGAGGACCGACGCGACCCCGGCCTGCAGGGTCGGCCCGACGGCGCTCGCGTGTGCGCCGGCGTCGAGCACCTCCACGATGGCGTCGATGCGAGCCAGGGGGCCCCGCGCCCCAGAAACGGAGAACCGCACCGGGATCACCCCGGTGGACGAGGCGGAGGGTACCACCCCGATCACCTCGCCGGTCGCGGTCTCACCTGCTCCCAGCACGTAGCGCATCGGAGTCCCGTGTAGCGACCAGGCGGCGGGCGGCGTCACGACGAGATCGAAGGTGTCCGTAACATTGCCGCCGTTCGTGACGAAGTAGCGCATCGCGATGCGGTCTCCCGGCCGGGCGCTGAACCGGGGTTGGACCAGGCGAATGGTCGCCGTCTGTACCTGAAGCACCTGGAGCTGGACGGGAACCTGGACGGTGCCGCCCTGCGAGCCGGCGAAGTGGACGGCGGCGACCGTCTGCGCCCCGGCATGCGCCGCCGCGGGAACACTCGCCGTGAGCACCAGGGTGCGCTGCTCCCCGGGGCCAAGCCTGCCCTGGAGCGGTCCCAGGATGACGGCCTCGCCGATCGGCTCGATCGTGAAGGACACGCTGTCGCGGGTGAGCTCGGGAGGCACGACCACCGTGAGCACGCGGAGGTTCCGGGGGTCCAGATGCGCACCGGCGGTGAATCGCGCTTCCGGCTCCACACGCGGGGCCGCAGCGAGAGAAGCGACTCCTGCCGTGGCCGTGGCTACGATGGGCGACGGAACGGCCACGACCACGGCGGCCAGGGTCGGCGCGGCCGGGCGACGCGGGATGGCGTGGGGCTGATGCCCGAACTGCCCGGTGCGGATACCCGCGTACGTGAGGGCCGACGGCGGAGTGTTCACGCTCGGCAGTGCCACGAACGGACGTCCCGCCGGCAGCTCCTGCCGGCAGGCGGCGGTCGCCAGCGCCACAATCGCGACTCGAGCCCAGCGCATAGTGCCGATCATGGCGTGGTGATGGTCAAGGTGATGACCATACCGGTGGAGTAGGTCGCCGGCCCGGTGGCCGTCCACGAGAGCAGGATCCGGAAGAACACGGTGTTGGACCACGGGTCGTTCGTGTTGTTGCGACGGATCGTGCGCGATTCGATCGTCACATTGCTCGTGGTCATCGAATTCCACGTCGCCAGGTCCGAGCGCCGCCATTGCAGATCGGAGACCGGCTTGCCGCTGCCCAGGGTCGCGCTCGAAGCGCGGATGGAGACGATCGACGTCCGGTTCCGCGCCGTGCTCCCGCTCAACACGTCCACCGTGAAGCCGATGCCCGTGGGACTGAGGACGAAGCCATTGTTGAAGTCGGTGACCGTCGGCGCCGGGAACACGTTCGGGGCCGAGGAGAGCGTCAGTGACACCCCCTGGGCCGCCGCGCGGGGCGACGACAGTGCCGCGAGCAGCAGCCCGCAGAGCATCGGCGTCGCGAGCGGGCGCATGTTCAAGGCACCTGCAGCTGCAGTTGGCCGGCGGCGACTTCCGCCCCGGCGTAGTCCAGCAGCGCGAGCACGACGTATCGGCCAACCGGAAGCGTGGGCAGGTGGACCGTGACGCGACGCTGGGCGCCCGGGAGCACCGGAAACTCCGGAAGGCTGTCCCGCCGGGCGACGGAGTTGTCGAGGCGGCGGTACTCGAGCACGCCGCGGACCCACAACGGCTGGCCCCCGGTGTTCTCAAAACCGACTTCCAGGCGCCGCCCGACGGAATCGGGACGCGCCACGAAGTCGGTGATCTCCCCTTCGCGCGCGAGCCCCGCGGGCACGGCGTAGACCTTGACCCCCAAGCGGGTCACGTACGCAATCTGCCGGCCGGCGCCCATCGGCGTCGTCCGGCTCTCGACGAACAGGATGCTCCAGCACACCGCCGCTAGCGAATCGGCGCCCTCCAAGGCAACCCGGACCGCCTGGGTGGCCTTCGGCGGGAGCCGCAAGCTGAGGGGGAATACGCGCAGGTAGCGCGCGCACGAGTGCGGCAGACTGCCCGACGGCACGAAGCGATGCTCGCCCGTCTCGGTCCGATCCCAATCCGAGAGGTAGATGGTCGCCTCCGCCACCTGGTCACTGACGTTCGAAACGTTGAAGGAGATGACTCCCCGCCCCGGCGTCCGCGGTTCCAGGAACACCTCGGCCTGGTCCACCGCGAGCTGAGCCGCCACCGGTGCGACACCGCCTCCCACTAGCAGGAACGCGGCGAGCAGAGGCCAGCTCGCTCGCCGCGTTCCAGTCCGACTAACCGACTTCACGTTACGGAGCCGTCAGGGTGTAGACCACAACGAGCGAGTAGTCGCCCGGCGTGTCGTTGGCATAGCTCCACAGCGCCTTGTAGAAGATGCTCTGCGCGGTACCGGCTGTGCCGGTGCCCGTCAGGACCGACGCCGGCGAGGTCGTGAGACCGGAGTACGAGCCACCCGAAGTGGTCGCCCACTGCAGGTCGCCCGCCGCCTTGGCTGCGTTGGCGCCGTTCGCCGCGGTCCAGGTGCCGGCGGACGCGCTGATCTTGAGCGTCCAGGGCCGGTTGGACTTCACCGTGGCGCTGGGGCCGTTGTCGAGCTGGAAGCCGGCGTTATAGGCGTTGATGTCGGGCGGGGTAAGCGCCGTTGCGCTGGAGCTCAGGTCGAGCCTCAGTACGGTCGCCACCGTCACCGACGCGGTGTTGTTCAGGCTGCACGGGTTGCCAGAGCAGTTCTGCGCCTGGGCAGCCGCGCTCCGCGCCGACAGTACGCCCAGCAGGGCGACGGCGGCAACGGCAATGAGCTTACGGGTCATGATTGATCTCTCCCTGAGATTGAGTTCCTCGGTTTGTACCTCTGACTCCGACCGCACAAGGGGCAAGGAGCGTGCCCTAGAACGACACAGTCGCCGTATGCGGCCAGAACTGTGGGGGCACATGTATGTGGAATAGAGGGTTGGAGCGCAAGAGTTGAAGTGTTGGTTCACGTGCAATTGAGGCTTGCGAACTGTCTGATTCCTAGACAGTCACCGCAGTCTGCAAGAAACTCCGCGTCCCACGTCCAGAATCGAGATGCGCAGTCTGGCTACGGAGCTGATGGCGCGGGGGCCCCTATTCGGGCTCGGAGTTCGGGTGGAAACAGCGTGAGGGCGTGCTTGACCGGCACTGAGAGTGCAAATCCCGGGGCTTGAGGCAAGCCCGCTCGGTGAATGGAAATCACCTGTCCATCGGCGTTGAAGACCGGACTGCCGGAAGAGCCCCCGATCGTCATGCCGTCGAACTGCATCACGTCTTCGGTCAGACGCGAAATGATCCCGGCCGTCATGGACGTGCGCACGACGGCCGACCGTAGCCGAGCGAATCCCATGCCGGCTGGATAGCCGATCAGGGCGGCCGGCTCACCCTGACGGGCCTTCGTGCCGGTCCAATCGATTGAGGACAGGTAGGGGCCCTGATAGCCTCGGATCTTGATGAGTGCGATGTCGCGCTCCTGGGAGGTGGCGACGACATCCGCGAAGCGGGAAGTCGACTGGTCCGCCATCGTGACCCAGGTGGTGTCGGGTTGTGTGTGAGTCGAATCTGCGACCACGTGCCAGTTGGTGAGCATGTAGCCGTCGGGGGTGATCACGAACCCGGTGCCGTTGTAGTAGTCGTGGCTGAAGGCCACGGTGATGAGCCCCACGGCGGCCTGGGTCTGCTGCGCGATGCTCGCGAAATCGGTGCCCCGGATGGCGCGCATGCGGGCGTCGAGACTCGCGGTCTGGGACTCCGCCTGGGCGACGGCGCGACGCAACGAGTCCAGCGCCGTCTGGGATGGAGCGCGCCGTTCTGCCGCGGCCAGCTCCTCGCGGAGCCGCTGGACGTCCTGCTGGGCCGACGCGCGCCGTGCCTCCCCATCGGCGAGCTGCTGGCCCAGGGCCGACTGCGCCCGCTCCAGCGCAGCCTGAAGATGCGTCGTGCGGGCCTGGGCCGATTCCAGCTGCGCCCTCAGGCTGTCTACCTGCGCCGCCGGGGCCGCTGAACGGCGGGCCTCGTCCAGCGCCTCTCGCAGCCGGCCCGCCTCCGCTCGAGCGGAGTCCTCCCCGGTGCGGCGCGCTTCCTCGGTCTGCTTGACCTGACCGGAGAGAAACCAGTAAACCCCGTAGACACCGCCCCCGAGCAGCAGAACCAGCACGATGACCGTCGCGGTGATCCAGCGCATCTTACGCCGTGAGTCTTTACCTACCTCCGCGACCACCGCCTTGAAGAACGCCGTGGAGCCTCGGGCCCCCCGCTTGCGCTCTTCGCGAGCCTTGGCCAGGGCGTCGCTGATCAGCCCCATCACCGTCTGCTGGCCCATGCCGGCCTTGGCCGCGGGGGAGGGGCGCGGCACGGCGGCGATCGGCGCCGTGCCCATGCCCTCGACGATCAGCACCGGACCGCCCGGCCCCAGCATGATCTTGTCTCCCAGACGAACGCGGATCGGCTCGGTCACGCGTTCTCCGTTCAGGAACGTGCCGTTCCGGCTGCCGGCGTCCCGCACCGACAGCCCGCCGCTCGACCCGACGGTGAGCTCGGCATGCACGCGGGAAACGATCGTGTCGCTGGTGTCCACGGGCCGGATCTCGCATTCCGTGCCTCGTCCCATGCGGATGCGGGTGCCGCGGGCCTCGTAGCGCGTTCCAGTGGACGCCGACAGCACGGTGACGCCGTAGGCCCGCAGCTCGGGGGATTTCGCCGCCCCCGCGGCGCCGGCCGTCCCGGCCCCCGGTTCGAACTCCGGATGCTCAGCCAGTGTCGCCGAGAGCACCTCGGCCTGGTCCACGGCCTCGACGCTCAGCGCGGGACCCGTTTCTCCGAGCGAGAATCGGTCTCCCTGGTGCAGCGGGGCCTCCCCGCTCACCCTCGTCCCGTTGAGGTAAGTGCCGTTGCGACTCCCCAGGTCCACCAGGCGCCAGCCGCTCGGCCCGTGGTGCAGCTCCGCGTGATGGGCGGACACGACCTTCGCGTCCCCGCCGCTGAAGGGAATCGTGGCCGCCGGGTCCCGTCCCAAGCGCACCACGGCGTCCCGCAGCTCGACGACACGCTGGGTGGCGGAGATGACCAGCTTCAGATAGGGCACGGGGCGATAGTAGGGGTCGGCGCGAGCCCCGTCAAACGACCGGGGGTGAGATCAGAAAGGGGGGGGGGAATGGCCCCGCAGCTTCCGGAAGCGGCGGTCGCCGAGCATCCGCCGGTCGTCCATCCGGCGACGCAACAGGTGGCGTCGAACCGCGGTCGCACGCCGATGGGAGGCGCCGCGACGCTCCACCAGAACGAGGGTCACGCGGCGGCGGCGGTCCTGTGGCGAGCGGCGATCCACCCCGGCGCGGCGGTCGATCAACATTCGACGCTCGGGGAGCTGGCGGCGGTCGGCAGGCACCGTGGGTACCATCAGTCCGCTCCAGGGGAAGTGGGGGTCCAAAACGGCCCTAAGTTATGGCCCGCCACCTTGCCAGTCCAGTCCGTGCGACGGCAGTGGGCCGGTGGCGGTGTATTTTCCGGGCCATGGACAACCTCGCCCACACGCTGGTCGGGGCCGCATTGGGGCGCGCGGTGGGCGCCGGACGCGTCCCCCGGGCGGCGCTGATCGGCGCAGTCGCCGCGAACGCGCCCGATTGGGCCGAGTACTTCATTGGTTTCCGGGGCAGCAGAATCGATTACTACACGCTTCATCGAGGGATCACCCACTCCTTCCTCGGCGCCGCCGTGGAGATCGCCGCCCTTACCCTGCTCGTGGGGATCGGCGCCGCCTGGTGGGCTCGGCGGCGCGGTGCCGCACCACCCGCCTGGGGCTGGATCGGCCTGTGCATCGGTGCGACGGTGGCGAGCCACCTCTTCATGGACTGGCAGGGCTCCTACGGTTTGCGGCCGTTCCTTCCCTGGAGCGGCCAGCGGTATTACGGCGATTGGGTGGCGATCGTGGATGCGTTCTACTGGCTGGTCCCGCTCATCGCGCTGGCCTGGGGCGCGCCCCGGCATTGGCGCTTCGCATTGCTGTTCGGCGGGCTGCTCTCCATCATGTGCGCCGTCCTGGTGGTGAATCTCGGTCGGGTCGTCCCGTGGGTCAGCGCGGTTTTCTTCGTCCTGGTGGTGATCGCGGGAGTGGGCTGGATCAACCACTGGTTTGGCGTGCGGCGCTCCCGCTGGGTCGCGACGGCGGCGATGGTGGTGCTGGCGGTCTACTCGCTCGCCCATGGTGCCGCGGCGCACTTTGCCAAGCGGGAAATTCAGCGCGTAGCGGTCGCCCGGTTCGGGCCCGCGGCGCGATCCGCGGCGCTGACGGCGGTGGGCCGGCCGTTTTCCTGGGAGCCGATTTACGCAAGCGCCGATACGGTGGCGGGGACGGGATGGGCGGTGCCGCGGCACCTCGGGGACCCGCGCGTGCAACAAGTGTTGGCGGACACGAAGGAAGGCCGGGCGATGGTGCAGTTCGCGCGGTTCCTGACCGCGCAGGTGGACTCAACCTCGACGGGAATCGTGGTCGTACTGCGCGACGCGCGCTACGCGCGACGCGGGGGAGCCGGCTGGGCCGTGGTTGCGATCAGGAGGGCGGGAGGGTGAGGAGCCCGGCGGAGCCCCGATCGGCGCTGCGGCGGCGTGGCGCGGGGCCGCGGCGCTCGCTGCGGCGCCGCTGGTCGAGCGCCCGCCGGTCCGTTTCCATCCACGAATACCGGACGCGGCGCTCCCCGAGGCGTCGGTCGAGACCGCGGCGCCGATCGGGGCGCAGCCGCCGCTCGATGACGTGCCGTTCTCCGGTCGGCGGACGGGGGGGAGGGGGGGGGAGGGCCTGGCTCATGGTCCGAATCTGCAGTTTGGCGCGCGTTCCAGCCAGCGCGGGCGGATCGTCCGGTTGAGCCCGACGATGCCCCCTCTACCGGAGACGCCGCCGGTCGACCTGCTGAACGGTTTCAGCGCCGCGCTTGAGCCGGCCTTCAGGCTCGAGCATCTCGTCGCGGTGTCCCGCGAGCGCGCCCTATATCAGGCGTGGGACCGCCTGCTCAAGCGGTTCGTGGCACTCCGCGTCCACTTGATCCCGGAGTCCCCGGGGCGCGTCTGGTTCCTGCGGGAGACCGAGACGCTTGCGGCTCTCGACCACCCGACCATTCGGCACGCCTATCACGCGGCGTTCATGGGCTCCTTCGCCTATCGCACGGCCAACTGGATCGACGGGGAGAGTCTCGCGGACGCGATCCGCCGCGGCCCCCGGCCGATCCCGACCGCGATGTCGCTGCTGCGCGACCTGCTCGGCGCACTCGAGCACGCGCACGCCCGCGGCATCATCCTGCGCCGCATCGTGCCGACCACGTTGATGCTGGACCTCGCAGGCCGGGGGATCATCACCGACTTGCGCTACGCCAATTGGTGCCTGGCCCACGTGCCGGCCGACGACCGAGCGCGCGGGGAAGCGTTCAGCGCTCCTGAAGTCCGCAGCGGCGATGCGGGAGAGCCGGCGAGCGACGTGTACGCCATCGGCGCCATCATCTACTTCGCGCTCACGGGCCAGGAGCCCGGGGCGGACCCGGCGAGTGTCACGCCGCCGCGGCAGCTGCGGCCGGCGATCCCCGCCGCGGTGGAGCGCGTCATCCTGCGCGCGCTGCAAGGCAAGCCTTCCGATCGCTACTACACCGCGACCGAAATGCTGGAGGACTTCGTAACGGACGCCGGCGTGTTCCAGGCCCCGGCGGCCGAGCCCCAGGTGACGGAGAAGGGCTTCGAGCGGCGGCTGCGGCGGGCGCTGGGTGATGACTACGAGCTGCTCGAGGAGATCGGCGCCGGCGGGTTCGGGCGCGTGTACCGAGCGCGGGACCTCGGCCTGGAGCGGGACGTAGCGATCAAGGTGCTGCACCCGTCGCTGACCACCGATCAGGGCGTGCTGGAGCGCTTCCGGCGGGAGGCGCAGCTGGCGGCGCAGCTGCGCCATCCCAACATCGTCAGCATCTACGACATCGGTGGTCGGGCCGGTCTGCAGTGGTACACGATGGAGCTCGTGCCGGGCTCGAGCCTCGCCCAGCTGGTGCAGCGGCAAGGTCCGTTGCCTGTAGATCGGGTCGTGCGTCTGCTGGGCGAAGCGCTCTCCGCCCTGGAGCATGCTCACGCTCTCGGCCTCGTACACCGGGACGTGAAGCCGGAGAACATGCTCATCGAGCCGGACGGCCGGCTGCGCATCACGGATTTCGGCCTCGCGCTGGCGCTGCGCGGTGAGCGCTTCGGCGGCGCTTCTTCCCGCAGCGGCACGCCCCAGTTCGCGGCGCCGGAGCAGCTCCTGGGGGAGAGAGTGGATCAGCGCGCCGATCTCTACTCGCTCGGCGCGGTGGCCTACTACGCTTTGCTCGGCCGGCCGCCGTTCGAGGGGATCACCCCGGAGGTCATCCTCGCCAAGCAGACGACGGGTGCCCTCCCCTCGCTCCAGGAGGACCGCAAGGACGTCCCCCGGGAGCTGGAGGAGGTGCTGCGCCACGCCGTCGAGAGCGATCCCAAACACCGCTTTCCGAGCGCCCATGCCTTCCGGGAGGCGCTGCAACAAGCGACGGGCGGATTCCTGCGGCGAGTGTGGGGCCTGCTACGGGGGGGAACCTGACCGCGTCGATCCGGCTCAGCGCCACCGGAAGATCTTCAAGGCCAACGCGAAGCTCGCGAGCCCCCACACCGCAACGACGGCGAGCGGTGCGCCGAGGCGGGCGATCGCGGCTCCGTCGATCATGACGGCGCGGAGCGCGTCGTTGAGCGCGGTGAGCGGCAGGGCCTTCACGAACGGCTGCATCACCTCGGGGAAGCGGGCGTAGGAAAAGAACGTCCCCGAGAGCACCCACATTGGCAACATCGTCAGGTTCATCAGCCCGGAGACGGCCTCGATGGTGCGCGCGCGGCTGGCGACCAGCAACCCGAGGCCGGCAAAGCTGAGCGCGCCGAGCACGTTGATCGCCGCGAGCGCCGCCCACGAGCCGCGCACCCCCACGCCGAACATGAGCCGCCCGAAGCCGATCAGCGCGACGACTTCGACGCAGAGAAACAGCAGCCGCGAGAGGATGAAGCCCAACAGGTAGTGGCTGCGCCGCATCGGCGTCGCCATGAAGCGCTTGAGGAGCTTTTTCTGCCGCGCCTGCACCACGGAGAACCCGACACCCCAGATGCCGCTCCCCAGGAGGTTCATGCCGAGCAGGCCCGGGATCAGGAAATCGATGTAGCGGGAGCCCGGGTCGGCGACCCGGTCGTCGCGCACGGCGGCGGGGTCGGTCCGCCCACGGGCGCGCTGCAGCACGTCGTCCACCTCGAGGCGCGCGAGGCGGCTCTCGGTGCGAGTCGAATCGTACCTGTAGACAAGCGGATCACCGGGTACCACGACCAGCGCCACCCGGCCGGTGCGGAGCCGTTGGCGCGCCTCGGCCGAATCCAGCGACACGGCCGCGAGTCTGGGCGAGCGGTCGAGGGTCGCGACGAGCGCGCTGTCCGCCGTCCCTCCCCCTCCCCCTCCCCCCATCGTCTCTCGGAGCACCGCCACGTTCAGCTCGCCGGGCCCGCGATTGCGGAACGCGATCCCCAGTGCGAAGGCCAGCACGATCGGGAACCCGAACACCCAGAAGATGGCCTCCGGCTCGCGGTAGAACTCCCGCATCCGGCACAGGGTGAGCTGAACCAGCGGATGGTCACGCATCGCGCAGCTGTCGTCCCGTCAGCTCGACGAAGACGTCATCGAGCGTGGCGTGGTGCGTGGTGAGGGACGAGAGCTCAATCCCGCGCCGCTCGACGAGGCCCATGAGCGCAGGCAGCGTGTGGTGCACCTCGGCCACGGTGAGTGCGATGCGGTCGGTGGCCGGTCGTACTGACTGCACGCCCGGCAGGCCGGGGAGCTCGGCCAGGAACGTCGCGGCGGCCGCCGCCGCCGGGTCGGTGAGCGTGAACTCGACGACGTGCTCGGCGCCGAGGGAGGCGATGAGCTGCCGCGGGCTGCCGAGAGCGATCACCTTGCCGTGGTCCATGATGGCCACCCGGTCGCACAACCGCTCGGCCTCCTCCATGTAGTGGGTGGTGAGCAGGACCGTGTTGCCCGCGGCGCGGAAACGCGAAACGATCTCCCACATCGCCCGCCGCGACTGGGGATCGAGCCCGGTGGTCGGCTCGTCGAGAAACAGCAGCTCGGGCCGACTCACCAGGGCACAGGCGACCGCGAGCCGCTGCTTCTGGCCGCCCGACAGCTTGCCCACCCAGGAGCGCCGCTTTTCCTCGAGCCCCACCAGCCCGAGCACCTCGTCCACGGTGTGGGCGCGGGTGTAGAAGCTGCGAAACAACCGCAGGGTCTCCTCCACCGTGAGCTTGTCGCCGAGCTGGGTCTCCTGGAGCTGGATGCCGAGGCGCTCGCGCAACGTGCGGCCGCCGGCGCCGTCACCCCAGCGCAGGCCGAGCACCTCGACGTCCCCGCCATCCGGGTCGGTGAGCCCCTCGAGGATCTCGATCGTGGTGGTCTTGCCGGCACCGTTGGGGCCGAGCAGGCCGAAACACTCACCGGTCTCGATGGTGAGATCGAGCCCGGCGACGGCGATCACATCGCCGTAGCGCTTGATGAGGCCGACACAGCGAATGGCGGGCACGTCTAGGCGGAAGGAGGGGGCGCGTCTTTCTTGCCGTGCTTGTCCTCCGGCTCGTGGGCCGCCTTCAACGCATGTTCGAGCTGCATGTCGATGCTGGTGACGCCTTCGGTCAGACCGCGGAGCTTCATGCTGAGGCCGCCGACGCGGCTCGCCATGATCGCCAGCGAGCCGGCGATGTCGGCCACAGTCCCGATCGGGGAGGTGAGCATGCGCTGCCGCATGTGGGAGAGCTCGCGCGCGATGTTGCCGCAGATATTGGACACCATGGTGGCTTTGGCCGCCCGGTTGGATTCGAGCTCCAGCACCAGGATGCGCACATGGCTGATCGTTCGCTGCAACTCCACGATCTCGTCGATCCGCCGCTGCTGGTTGGCGGACAGTTTCTGCTGGACCATGCCGGCCTCACCTCGTGGGTTCGAGCCCTTCTTTCAGCACGCGCCCGTCGAGCAGACTGAACGGCGACAGACCGAGCAGCTGCGCGAGGGTCGGGGCGATGTCCACCGTATTCGCCCGTTTGTCGTAAGCGCCGCGCTGGATCCCCCGCCCCCACAGGATGAGGGGGACGTGCGCGTCGAGGTCGGACGGCTGGCCGTGCTGGGCGATCCCGGATGCGGACCCCCAGGCGTCGAACGGCCGGAGCGAAACGACGAGCGCGACGCGGGAGTCACCAGCAACGTGGTGCAGCCAGCGGCGCGCGACGGGATCCTCGGCGGTGTCGGCGCGGGTGAGATCCGCGGGCCGGTCGACCCGCGCGACGCCCGGGACCGCCCGAATCCGGGTGGCCAGCGTCGCGAGCAGCGTGTCCAGGTTCGCGCCCGAGGCCGCGAGCCGCCCGTTGTCCTGCAAGAACAGGATGCCGGTGTCGAAGTCGAGCCAGTGCTTCGCCGTGTCTTCGCTGCCGAGCCGGGTCAGCTGCGTGTTGGCCGCGCGAATCAGCGTGTCGATATCCACCCAGTGCGCGTCGGGGTGGCCCTGCAGGCGTGACGCCTCGGGATAGGGCGTGACGGCGTGGTCGGCCGTCAGGACCACGACGAGGTTCTGCCGCCCAACGCGGTCGAACAGCCGTTGCAGGAACCACTGCAAGTACCCGTCGAGCCGGAGGACCTGGTCGTGGATCTCGCGCGAGTCGGGGCCGAAGGTATGGCCGATGGCGTCGGTGGCGGAGAGACTCACGGCGAGCAGGTCGGTCGGTCCGCGGCGGCCGAGCTTCAAGGCTTCGACCCCCGCGAGCGCGAACGCCAAGGTCAGGGAGTCCATCTCCGGCACGCCGGCGAGCGCAGTGGCGGCGCGGGCGCTGTCCCCAGGGAGCTGGTGCGGAAACGTCGTGCCGCGCCCCCCGTTCTCCCAAGGCGCGCTGTCGGGCTCGCTGTAGGCGCTGTCCGGCCGCAGTAGGGTCCACACCGCACCGGCGGACTTGAACGGAAGGCGCAGGGCGTTGAACGCCTGCGCCCAGGCGGGCAGCGAGTCGGCGTAGTAGCGACTCGTGGTGAACAGGCCCGACTGATACCAGTACACCTGTGCCTTGGCGCGGCCGATCGGCAGGATCGCGCCCCGATCCTTGCGGGACACCGAGAGCGCGCGGCTCAGCGTGTCCGAGGCCAGCATCCAGTCGTACAACGCGGTGCCGCGGAACCGGCGCGGCGAGGCGCCGGGTCCGGCCACGCCGATCAGCGGCGCGGTGGAGTCCTGCACGCCCTCGCTGTTGCGAATGATGCCTGTGTGCGCGGGCCAGCGGCCGGAGAGGACCGTCGAGTGACCGGGCGCCGTTTCCGTCACGGCGTGGTCCTGGAAGGCGTTGGAAAAGATCGCGCCTTCGGCGAGCAGCGTCGCGAGGCCGCCCGTGAATTGCGCCCGCCAGCGGGCGAGGTAGTCGGGCCGCAGCTGGTCCACGGTGATCACGACCACCAGCTTGGGACGCGAAGGCGCGGGCGAGGGCGCAATCGACGCCGTCAGAGCGAGCAAAATGGTGTGGAGCATGGACACAAGCTAGCGACGGTCAGGCGGGGGCCGCCACCGGGGCCTCGCGGCCTTCCCGGGTCGCCAGGACGAAGGCCACGCCGACGATCGCCGCGGCCATCAGGAACGGAACGCCATGCCCGAGCTTGTCGAAGGCGAGTGTGGCCCCCACCGGTCCGAGGATGCTCACGATCCCGCGGAAGGTCTGCTGCGCGCCCATGACGAGGCCGAGCTCGTGCTTTTCGGTCCGCTGGCTCACCAGGGAGGTCGAAGCGGGAAACAGCAGCGCGGTGCCCATCGGGACGAGGACCAGGAATACGATGAACAGCGGCATCGCCCCGGCCGGCGGCAAGAGGCCCGCGGGAATCGGCATGAGCGCGAGCCCGAGCGCGAGCAGCAGGGTCCCGATCTGCATCGTGCGGACTTCGCCGAACCGTTCGTTGAACCACCCCACCAGCCAGACCCGCATCAGCACGCCGACGATCCCGAAGATCGGGAAGAAGTAGCCGATGGTGTCCTCGGTGACGGCGTAGGTGTCCTTGAGGTACAGGGCCAGCACGCCGATGACCACGTTCAGCGCCAGCATGCCGACCACGTAGATCCAGATGACCCGATGGGACGGGAGCGCCGGATGCTGCACGATCTCCCAGAGCGCCTGCTTCACGGATCGGCCCTGCGGCACATACCGGCCGCTCGGCGTCATGCTGTGCGCGTGGAGCACGCGGGATTCCGGCAGCCACTTCCAGGCGAACACGACGTTGACCAGCACCAGTGCTGCCGCCACGATGCCGGGCACCTCGGTGCCGAACCGGTGGGCGACCGACCCGATGAACGGTCCGATGACGACGCCGGCGCTGGTCGCCGCCGAGAGCCACCCGAGCGCCTTGGCCCGCTCGGACGGTTCCATCGTGTCGGCCACGTAGGCCTGGGCGACGCCGGTCGTCCCGCCGCCCAGTCCTTGCACGATGCGCGAAGCGAACAACAGCCACAGGCTGTTGGCGTACCCGAAGATGATGTAGGCGAACGCCGATGCGCCAAGCCCGACGATCAGCGCCGGCCGCCGCCCGTAGCGGTCGGACAGCTTCCCCCAGACCGGCGAGGAGATCAGCTGCGCCACCGCGAACGCCGCGATGAGCGGGCCGACCATCCACTCCGGCGCGTGCAGCCGCAGGGCGTAGAAAGCCATCAGCGGGGCGACCAGCATCAGCCCTAGCATGTCCACGAAGCAGACGGCCATGAGTACCGAGAGTCGCTTCACCGCCGGGCTCCGATCGAGAGGACGGCCGCACTGCACACCATCAGGATCACCCCGAACACCGCCGCCACCCCGATCTCATTCAGCCGCAGGCTGGACATGATCTCGATGGCGATCGGCCGGGTGTCGTACGTGTAGAGCACGATCGAGGACACAAAGTCTCCGAGCCCGCCCACGAAGGCGAGGCTCGCGCCCGCGGTGAGCGCCGGCCGCAAGAGCGGGAGGGTGACGCGCCGCAGCGTGACCCACCGGCCGGCACCCAGACTGGCCGCGGCTTCCTCGAGCGCCGGGTCGAGCTGACGGAAGCCGGCGAGAATGGCGCGGCCGGTCACCGGGAGCGCGCGCGCCAGGTAGGCGAGCGGCAGGAGCACCGCCGTACCCACCAGCACCCAGCGTAACGCGAGGGGTCGGTGGACCCCGAAGGCGGTCGCGAGCGCGACGGCGAAGACCGTTCCCGGCAGGGCCCACGGCAGCTCGAGAAAACTCTCGATCCAGCGCCGCAGGCGCACTCGGCCGCGCACCACCAGCCAGGCCGCGGCCAACGCCACGGCCAGCGCCGCGAGCGTGCTCACCGACGCCATCCAGAACGAGTTGAGCAGCGGGCGCAGCCGCTCCGGCTCCGCGAACACGCGCCGGTAATTCACCAAGGAAAGCAGGGGCGGGAGCGTCTCGGTGGTCCACGTCGCGTACGGCACGAGCGACACCAGCAGGAGCGTGGCGTGGGGCAGGAGCAGGAGCACGGCGAACAGCCACCCCGCCGCAGTGGCCGACGCCCGGACCGCGGGACGGGCGATCGGCCGGCGCCGCGGCGCGGTTCCCTTCCCGAGGGCGACGAGGAGGTCTTCCCCCTGGGTGCGGCGCAGCAGCACTAGGCCCGCCACCGCGAGGAGCGCCAAGGACAGCGTTTCGACCATGGCGAGGGCGAGGTCGCCGTTCACTTTGGTGCTGTAGATCTGCGTCGTCATCACGCGGAACCCGCCGCCGAAGACATAGGGGGCACTGAAGGAGCCGAGCGCCGTCATGAAGGTGAGCAAGGCGGCTCCGGCCAGCGAGGGCCGTAGCAGCGGCAGCACGACGCGCGCGAAGGTGCGCGCCCGCCCCGCACCGAGCGCCTGGGCTGCTTCGAGCATCGACTGGTCGAGCTTGGCGAGGCCCGCTCGCGTGAACAGGTAGAAGTAGGCGTACATGGAGTACGCGTGCACGAGCAGGATCGCGCCGGCGCCTTGGAGGCGCCACGGCGCCCGGGTGAGCCCCAACAGGTGCTGGAGCGCGCGGGCGACGAACCCCGATTCGCCGTACAGGAAGAGGAAGGCGAGGACGCCGACGAACGGCGGCAGCACCGCGGGCAGTGCGACGAGCGCGCCCAGCGTCTTCCGGCCCGGGAACTCGAACCACTCGAACAGGAAGGCGAGCGGCACGCCGATGAGCGCCGCCAGGGCGACGCTCGCGAGTGAGATCCAGAGGCTCGCCCACAGCGCCGCCCACTCCCCCGGTCGGTCCACGAACGCCCGGAGCGCGTCGCCGTGGGCGGCGTCTCCCGCCACGATGAGAATGGGGTAGACCACCAGCCAAGCGAGCAACAACGCCAGCGCCAGTCCGAGAAGCTGGACGCCGGATGGGCGGACACGGAGCGCCGCGGGGAATGGACCGCTCACCGATCCGGCTCGGCAAACGTGATGGTCCGAACCGCCTCCACGTACACGCGCTCGCCGACGCGTGCGGCGGCCGGGTCCGCGAGGACTTCGAACCGCTCGCCTCCATCTCCTTCTACTAGATAGAAGGCGGCGGCCCCGGTATAGCGACGCTCCTTCACGATGCCCGGGAGCCCCGCGTCGGCGAACCGCAGGCGCTCGGGCCGCACTACCACCACCTGATCGTCCCGGCCGCCCACGGCACGCGCCGCTGCGGCACGGAACACGTTGGCCCGCCCCACGAACGTGGCGACGAACAGCGTGGCCGGACGCTCGTACAGCTCGTCCGGAGTGCCCACCTGCTCGAGGCGCCCGGCGCTCAACACGGCGACGCGGTCGCCGAGGTCGAAGGCCTCTTCCTGTTCGTGCGTGACGAACACCGTGGTGATCCCCACGCGCTGGATGAGGCCCCGCAGCTCCCGGCGCGTGCGCTCCCGCAGGGTGGGGTCGAGGTTGGAGAGCGGCTCGTCGAGGAGGAGCACCCGCGGCTCGGGCGCGAGCGCCCGGGCGAGTGCGACCCGCTGCTGCTGGCCCCCGGAGAGCTCCTGCACTTTCCGCCGCTCGAACCCGGCCAAGTCCACGAGCTCGAGCGCCGCCGAGACCTTGCGGTCGCGGCCGGCCCGCTCCAGCGCCGAGAGGCCGAACGCCACATTCTCCCCCACGTCCAGGTGCGGGAACAGGGCGTAGTGCTGGAACACCATGCCGAAACGCCGCCGGGCCGGCGGCACTGCCGTGATCTCCTCGCCGTCCACGCGGAGGCGGCCGGAATCGGGCCTCTCGAAGCCCGCGAGGAGACGCAGGATGGTGGTCTTCCCGCTCCCCGACGGGCCCAGCAGCGCGAGGATTTCCCCCCGGGCGATGGCGAGGGTGACGTCCTGGACCGCGATGGTCGTCGCGAAGCGCTTGCTGAGACCCTCGAGACGCAGGAAGTCGCTCACCGGCCTCCATTCCCCTTGCCGCGGACGTTCTCGTCCCAATAGCGCATCCACTGGGCCTCGTGCGCGGCGAGCACATCCCAATCGACGTCCGCCACCGTCATCCGGCGCCGGACGTCGCGGACCCAGGCCGGAAGCGAGTCGACCGGAAGATCGAGCCGCGCCGGCAGCCGGTAGACTTCGCGCGCCGCGAGGATCTGGGCCTCCGCGCTCCCCACCCATTCGACGAAGCGGCGTGCGACATCCCGATGGCGCGCATTGCGCACGACGGCGATCGCGTCTTCGATCACCGCGGTGCCGCTCTTCGGAAACACGTAGCCGAGCTGCAGGCCGTCGCGGATGTTGATCTGGATGTCGGGAAGGTCCCAAATCGTCACCAGCCCCTCCTGGCGGACGATCTTCTGGTCGAGCAGCGCGGCGTTCTGCACGTACTCCTTGGTCTGCGCGTCCAGGCGGCGCAGCCACTGGAAGCCCGCCGCGGTATCCCCCGTCTGCTTGAGGCCCCGCGCGATCAACATCCCCCACACGGCCCGCATCGTGCCGCTGGCCATCGGGTCACGGATCAGGACCTGCCCCTTCCATTTGGGAAGCAGCAGATCGTCCCAGTCTTGCGGCGCCGAGTCCGAACGCACGGCCTGCGCGGCATAGACGATCACGGCGGGCGTTTCGAACACCGCGAAGTACTGATCGCCCGGGCCGCGGCCGTGCGGACCGATCGCGGCCGCCCAACTCGGACGAAACGGCTCGACGAGGGTATCGGCCGCGCCGCGCGCGAAGATCGTCGCGGGTCCGCCGAACCAGACGTCGGCCTGGGGATTGGCGCGCTCGGAGCGGAGGCGGTCGTACACCTCCTGCGAGCCCATGTCGAGCCAGCGCACGTCGACGTCCGGATGCAGCTGCTCGAAGCGTCGCTCGAAGAGCGTCAGGAGATCTCGACCGTGGGGAGAGTAGATGACGAGCGGCGTGCGGGAATCTCGCCCACACCCGAGCAGCGCCAGCGCGAGGACAACCGCAACCCGGGAGAATCGGGGGCGTGGGTTTGTGGGGAGGCGGGACGCTCCGGTGAGCAACATCGCTCCCGACCGCACCGGCAGGTCCCACATCCCCACGTCCCCACCCACCCCGTCGTCAGGGAACATGCACTCGCCTGAGACCCAACAGATTCGCGAACAGGCGGTAGGCCCCGGGCACGCCGGCGGGGAGCTGCCGGAAGAAGCTGAGCCCCGTGTAGACGTAGGTCCCCTGCCCCAGCCGGGCGACGAGCAGTCCGCCCGTGAGCGGCGTTCCGCCGGGATCGTGCATTTCGAGCAGCGGCGCGTAGGCCGGATCCCAGTCATGCGCGAAGTAAAGCCCGCGCTCCTGCACCCACCCCTGCCAGTCGTCGGCGGTGATCAGGTTGGGCGCGCGGAAGACGGGGCTCGCCGAATCGAGCGGCGTCGCAAGCGCCGTCTCGTCGGTCACGCGGTCGTGGGGTTGCGCGATCGACATTCGGAACGGCGCGAAGCCGCCCTGGATGAACGCGTACTGCTGGTACTGCACGAGCACGAGACCTCCGCCGCGCGCGTAATCGAGCAACCGGCCGTTGTTGGCGACCAGCGCGGGGTCGGTCTCGTAGGCGCGGCTGCCGATCACGATGGCGTCGTAGCGCGACAGGTCGCCACGCGCCAGCGTATCCGCATCGAGCATCTCGATCGGCACCCCAACGGCCTCGAGCGCTTCCGGCACGCGGTCCGCCGCACCGCGCACGTAGCCCACCCGGCGGAGCGTGGGGAGCGCGATCGACGCGACGCGGATTTCGGCGGCCGACGGGTGCGCCACCGGCTCCGGCCGGATGTGCGGGTAATCGATGATGGCGAGCGCCCCCTCGCTGCGTCGCCCGCCCTGCCCGACGACGGCCGCCCGCAGCTCGACACTGCCGGCGGGGGGGGGGGGGGGGCACCGCGCGGCAGGGCAACGGTCACGGTGATGCTCTTGGTCTCGTCCTCGCGCGCGAACGCCAGACTTTCCGCCGCCACCGCCGACCACCCGCGCGGCACGGTGAGGAGCACCTGCGCCACGGCCGGGCCGCGGCTGCGGTTCGTGACCGTGACGGTGAAGCGCCGGGGACCGCCCGCCATGCCCCCGATCGGCCAGACGACGAGATTGGGCGTAACCGTGAGGTCGAACGGCTGGGTGACGAAGATGGGACGCCGGATCTCGCCGATCCCCTGGTCCCGGAAGCGGTACACGATCTCCCGGGCGATGGTGAGCGACACTCCGGCCACAGTCACCCGCGCGTGCAGGTAGAGCAGCGGCGGCGCGAACGGCTCGCCGCGAATGTCCGGAGCCACACCGGTCCAATCGTACAGGGCTCCCGCAAGCGGCCGCCGGAGGAAGTACGGCTGGGAGCGCTCGGCGTCGTCCGGGACCGTGACGGTGAAGCGGCGCGTGAGCACGGTGCCTGGCGCGACAGCGCCCGCCCCGACATCAGCCGGCGCCGATACCACCCACTCCACCGGGCCCGTGATCTGGAGGTCCTCGAGCCGGACCGTAGAATCGGCGCCGGCGTTCCAGACCGTCGCGTCCACCTGGAGGCGCTGGCCCGGGATCACGATCGCGTCGTCCGCAACGCCATCCACCACCACTCCGGCGGCCTGCGCGATCGCGCGCTCGAGAAGCGCGCGCTGCTCGTCCTCGCCCGGTCCCGCTGTCAGCGCGCGGGCGGCGCGCGTGAGATAGGGGAGGATCGCCGCCGGGAACCACGGGTTGAGGCGCGCCCGGGCGGAGTCGATGAGCGCGACGAACCGCGCCTGCCCGTGGAGCACGGTGTCCACGCCGGCGAAGAGCGAGGGGTCGCCCGCCGGCTGGCCGCGTCGCGTCGCGACCAGCGCCAGCCGCGTGGCCCCAGGGCCCGGCCGCTGCAGCCCTCCTTGATCCTGCGAGCGGTGGAGGCTCCGGCTCGCACTCGCGATCTGCGCGTAGGATTGCCCCGCGACAGGATCGAGCGTGCCGGTCTGGAGCACCAGCGTGGCGCCGGCGGTATCGAATCCCGCGCTGCGGTAGAGCTTGGCCGGGCCCCACGCGGAATCCTGGAGCAGGTCGAACGCCTGGCGGGCGACCTGCCCCGCGACCTGATGTTGACCATGGCCGTCGCGCGGCGTGCCGCTGAAGATCGAGACGATGATCTGCGGCCGAAAGCGCCGGATCACGTCGAGGACGTCCTTGAGCACGGAGTCCCGTGGCCAGAACCGGAACGCCTCCTCGGCCGACTTGGAATAGCCGAAGTCGTAGGCACGGGAGAAGAACTGCCCGGCGCCGTCCAGCTGGCGGGCAGCCAGCAGCTCCTCGCTGCGAATGATGCCGAGCTCGGGGCCGAGCTCGGGCCCGATCAGGTCTTGACCGCCCTCACCGCGGCTCAGAGAGAGGTACGCCGCCTGGACGCCGTAGCCACGGGAGATGAGGGTGAGGAGCTGGTTGTTCTCGTCGTCGGGGTGCGCGCCGATCAGCAGGACGCGCTTGTTGGCGCCGAGCTGCCGTAGCACGCTCGTCAACGCCGCGACGCCGCCGGTGCCGGGCGAGGCGAGCTGCTGTGCCCGCCCGGGGCCGGCGGCGCCGATACAAAGGAAGAGGCTGAGGCCGAGCGCGCGCCGCACTATTGAGAAAGATACACGGTGCCTGCCTTCATCACGAACTTGACCCGCTGGAGCTCCGTGATGTCGCGGAGGGGATCGCCCGCGACGGCGACGATGTCCGCGAGCTGTCCGGAAACGATGGACCCCAGGTTGTCCTGCTGCCCCAGCAGCTCGGCGGCGACCGAGGTGCCCGACTTGATGGCCTGCATCGGGGTCATGCCGTACTGGACGTAGTACTCAAACTCCTTGGTCTCATTGATCTCGGTCCACGGGAACCCGCCGGCGTCGGTGCCCATGACGATCTTCACGCCCTTTCGCAACGCGCGTTGGAACGCGCGGCGCTCGAGATTGATGAGGGCCGGCCAGTTGCCGCCGCGACCGGGGGCGACGTACACCCCGACGGTGATGGTCGGCACCCAATAGACGCCGTTCTTCACCATCACGTCCATGAGCGAGTCGGTGAGGCCGTCGCCGTGCTCGATGGAGTTCACCCCCGCGCGCAGCGCGGCGGCGATGCCGTCGGAGCCGATGGCGTGCGCCGCGACGCGGCGACCGAGCCGGTGCGCTTCGTCCACGATCGCCCGCGCTTCGTCGTCAGTGAAGTTCACCCAGCTGTGCAGCACGCTGTCGGGGGTGAAGAAGTAGCGGCGGTCGCTGTAATACTTGAGCCAGTCGGCGCCGTGGGCGACTTGCTCGCGGACGGCCAGCCGCGCGTTCTCCACCCCGTCCACCAGCTGCACGCCGTGCGGCAGCTCGAGCTCCCAGTTCTCGGAGATGATCGGGTACATCCCCGTCGGCGCCATGGCACGGGAGGAGGCGAACACGCGCGCCCCGGGGACCTCACCCCGGGCCACCGCCCGCTTCACGTCGACGTCGGCGAACATCGCCCCCTCGGTCTCGACGTCGCGCACGGTGGTGATCCCATGCTCCAGGGCGATGCGCGCATTGCGCGCGCCGAGGATCGCGCGATAGGGGATCGACTCGTAGAGCAGCTGGTGGTCGTACTCTTCGCTGGTGATGTCGCCTTGCAGCAGGAGATGCGTGTGCGCGTCGATCATTCCGGGCAGCACCGTCATCTGGGACAGGTCGATGACCCGGGCGTTCGCCGCCTGGGCCTGCACCTGGGCGAGCGGGCCCACCGCGCGGATCCGGTCACCCTGGATGAGGATTCCCACGCTGGTCTGGACCTGATCGCTCCGGCCGTCGATCAGCCGGCCGGCCTTGATGAGAATCGGCTGCGGCGGCTGGCCGGGGGCGGTCCCCTGCGCGGCGAGGGCGCACGGCAGGGCGAGCGCGAGCAGCATGGCGGGCAAGCGGCGCATCGGTCTCTCCGGGTAAAGGCGACGCCAATCTAGCCCCTCCCCTGCTCCCCGGGGAGGCTCGGGGGTAGATTGGGTTCATGACCACCACCGCCGCGGAGCCCAAGCGTAGCGTCTCCGCCGAGGAAGCCCGCGACGTCGCCGAAGCGGCGCGCGAGCAGGAGTGGGCCGCCCCGAGCTTCGTGCGCGACCTGTTCCTCGGCAGCCTCCGGATGGACCTGGTCCATCCCTACCCCGAGCAGGACCCCGAGGAGATCGCGCGGGCGACTCCCTTCCTTCAGAAGCTGGGGCGCTTTCTGCGCGAGAAGGTGGACTCGGACAAGATCGACCGCGAAGGCGAGATCCCCGAGGACGTCATCCAGGGACTGCGCGAGCTGGGCGCCTTCGGCATCAAGATCCCACGCGAGTACGGCGGCCTCGGCCTATCCCAGCTCTCCTATATGAAGGCGATCGAGCTGGTGTCGAGTGTCGACGGCTCCATCACCGCGCTGCTTTCGGCGCACCAGTCGATCGGCGTGCCGGGACCACTCAAGATGTTCGGGAACGAAACCCAGAAGAAGAAGTACCTGCCGCGGCTCGCCAAAGGCGCGATCTCGGCGTTCGCCCTCACCGAGCCGGCCGTCGGCTCCGACCCCGCCGCCATGGAGACGTTGGCGGTGCCGAGCGAAGACGGGCAGGCCTGGATCCTGAACGGCGAGAAGCTGTGGTGCACCAACGGAACCAAGGCCGAGCTGCTCGTGGTGATGGCGCGCACGCCGTCCAAGGTCGTGAACGGCAAAGAGAAGCGGCAGATCACCGCGTTCATTGTGGAAACCAGCTGGCCCGGCGTGGAGGTCAAGCACCGCTGCCACTTCATGGGCCTCAAGGCGATCTACAACGGCGTGATGGGGTTCACCAACGTCCGGGTCCCCAAGGAGAACGTGCTGTGGGGCGAGGGCAAGGGCCTGAAGCTCGCGCTGATCACGCTGAACACGGGCCGCCTCACGCTGCCGATCTCCTCCGTGGCCGCGGGCAAGCGCTGCCTCGAGATCTCCCGGCAATGGTCCAACGAGCGCGTGCAATGGGGCCGGGCGATCGGCAAGCACGACGCGATCGCCCAGAAAATCGGCACGATGGCGGCGAATACCTTCGCGATGGAAGCCGTCGCCGAGCTGTGCGGCCTGATGGCCGAGCGCGGCGGCTACGACATCCGGCTGGAGGCCGCGATCGCGAAGCTCTACAACTCCGAGGCCGGCTGGCGGATCATCGACGACACCCTGCAGATCCGCGGCGGGCGCGGCTACGAGACCGCCGACTCGCTGCGCGCGCGCGGCGAGAAGCCGGTCCCGGTCGAGCGCATCATGCGCGACTTCCGGATCAACTTGATCTTCGAGGGGTCGAGCGAAATCATGCACCTGTTTATCGCCCGCGAGGCCCTCGACAAACACCTCGAGGTCGCGGGCGACGTGGTGATGCCGGGAAAGACGACCGGCCAGCGCGCCGCGGCGGCGTTCCGGTCGCTGCTATTCTACGGCCGGTGGCTGCCGACCCGTTGGATCGGGTGGAGCTGGTGGCCCCGATACGCCGAGTTCGGGCCGCTCGCCACGCACCTGCGCTTCGTGGGCCGTGCGTCGCGGCGCCTCGCCCTCCGCGTGTTCTACTCGATGGTCCGCTTCGGCCCCAAGCTCGAGTACCGCCAGGCCGTGCTGTTCCGGCTGGTGGACGTCGGCGGCGAGCTGTTCGCGATGGCGGCAACCTGCGCGCGGGCGCAGTGGCTGCTGCGGAAGGACCCGGAGGCCGGCCGTCACGCGGTCGCGGTGGCGGACCTGTTCTGCCGTCAGGCGCGCGGCCGGGTCCAGGCCAAGTTCGGAGGCCTGTGGCGGAACGAGGACGTGCACACATACCGCCTCGCCCAGGAGGTCCTCAAGGGCGACCATCGGTGGCTGGAGCGCGGGATGGTGGAACTAGGGTAAGACGAAACGTTGGAAGGTCACGCCGCCTGGTGCGCGATCATGATGCTCTTCAGCCGCTCAGGCGTATCCCCCGCCGCATCGCCATAGGGCGACGGATGCCCTTGGGGATCGACGATCACCGACGGACAGATCAAGGGATATTGGCGGGCGCGAATCCGCTCCGCCGCCGCCTCCGTGGACACCGGGGAGGCGATCGCCACCTGCCTGGCGCCGAGCTGCTCGACGGCCTTCGCCGCCGCCAGAACTTTCCACGGAAAAATCACCTGCCCATCGACGATCACCGCCACGCGTCCTTCGAGCTTCTTCACCGGGCGCTGCGTCCGGTACAGCACCAGGTCACGCTTCACGCGGGCGCGCGATTCGTCGATCGCTGACTGCAGCCGCTCGAGCAGATTCATCCCGGGCTGGAAGTCCGGATCCATCTCCGCCGGTGCCTCCTCGGCCATCGCGCCCACCGGGGCGAGATTCGACCCCAGGCGGATGAACGCGGCCACGAGAACGTCGAACGGCGCGCCCATCGCCTTGGCGGCGTGCGCTGCGACCTCCACGCCGTCGGGCGTGATGCCGAGCAGCATGCACGACTGGTAGCCCCGCGCGGCGAGCTGCTGGCCCAAGAGGGCCCCAGCGCTCGACTTCGTGGGATAGAGACTCGGACGTGCCCGCGGCTCGGCCATGGCCCCCCAAGATAAGAACATTGAGCGATCGGGAAAGTGCCGCCATCTTTCCCGCCTCTCTCACACCCACGGATTGCATGAACCGCCCGATCGCCCTGCTCGCCCTCTCCTGCCTGCTCCCCGGGCCGCTCGCGGCCCAGCGTCCCGCCCGTCCCGCGGCCCCCTCCTCCCCCCGGGTACCTGCGGCCGCAGCCCTCGCGCCGGCGCTCGATACCTTGCTGCTCCGCAACCTCAAGTTCCGCTCGATCGGCCCGGCGGTGATGGGCGGCCGGATGTCGGCGTTCGCCGTGCGCGCGCGACCCGCCGCGATCTTCGCCGGCGCCGGCACCGGCGGGCTGTTCCGCAGCACCAACAACGGGACGACCTGGCAGGCCGTGTTCGAGACACAGCCCGTGGCATCCATCGGCGCGGTCGCGGTCGCGGATTCGGCATTGGTCTGGGTCGGCACGGGCGAGGGGAACGGGCGCAACAGCTCCTCCTGGGGTGACGGCGTCTACAGGTCAATCGACAACGGGGGGAAGTGGACCCATATGGGCCTCGAGGACGCCGGGGACATTCCGGCGATCGCCGTCGATCCCCGTAACTCCGACGTGGTGTGGGTCGCTGCCCTGGGCCGCCTTTGGGGGAGGAACGCCACACGCGGCGTCTACCGGACCGCCGACGGCGGCAAGACGTGGGCGGCGGTGCTACAGCTGGGCGACAGCGTCGGTGCGGTGGACCTCGTGCTCGACCCGTCCGCCCCCGACGTCGCGTACGCCGCGATGTACCAGCGGCTACGCACCCCGTACTCGATGCGCAGCGGGGGCGGTGTGGGCGGCATCTACAAGACCACGGACGGCGGGAAGACCTGGGCCAAGCTGTCCACGGGGCTGCCGGCGCAGACGGGTCGCATCGGGCTCGACGTCTACCGCAAGAACCCGCAGGTCCTCTACGCCGTGCTCGAGTCGGACGTCGGCGGCCCCAAGGGGTTGTTCGACATCCGCAGCAAGGAGGGGGGCGTGTTCCGCTCCGACGACGGCGGCGCGCACTGGCGGCGGGTCAACGAAATCGCGCCACGCGCGTTCTACTTCACCAAGGTCCGGATCGATCCGGGGAACGATGCGCGCGTGTACGTCCTCGGCTTCGGCCTGCACGTGTCCGACGACAGCGGTCACACCTTTCGCAACGACGGCGCCGAGCAGATCCACGGGGATCTGCACGCGCTGTGGGTCGACCCGGCCGACTCGAGCCACCTGATCCTCGGGACGGATGGGGGGATCTACTTCAGCTGGGATCGGAGCAAGACCTGGGAGTTCAAGAACAACGTCGCGACCGGCGAGTTCTACGAGATCACCTACGATTACCGCCAGCCCTACCGCGTGTGCGGCGGACTGCAGGACAACGGCTCCTGGTGCGGGCCGAGCCGTTCGCGGACCGACGATGGCGGAGCCAACGGCGACTGGATTCGCGTCGGTGACGGCGACGGGTTCTACGTCCAGGTCGACTCGACCGACCCCGACATCGTGTATGCCGAGTCCCAAGGCGGCTACCTCGCCCGGCTCAATCTCCGCACCGGCCAGACGAAAAGCCTCCGACCGGCGGCCAAGGAAGGGACGCCCGACTTCCGGTTCAACTGGAACTCGCCGTTCGCCATCTCGCACTTCGACCCGACGGTGCTGTACCTCGGGGGCAATCGCCTGTTCCGGCTGACGCAGCGCGGCGACCGCTGGGAGTTCGCTTCACCCGATCTGTCGACGATGAATCCACAGACGATGGTCACCGCCGGCTCGGGGGCCGAGGCGTACAACACCATCGTCACCCTCGCGGAGTCGCCGTTGTCGCCGAAGATCCTCTGGGCCGGCACCGACGACGGCAACGTGCAAGTGACGCGCGACGGCGGGGCGACATGGACCAACGTGGCCCCCGCCCTGCCCCGGCTTCCCAAACCGAACCTCTACATCGCCCGGGTGGAGGCCTCGCGCTTCGACACGGCCACCGCCTTCGTGGCGATCGACGGCCACCGCTCGGACGTCATGCAACCGCTGGTCTTCATGACCGCCGACTTCGGCCGCACCTGGACGGCGATCGCGGGCAACCTCCCCGCCGGCGGTCCCGTGAAAGCGCTGCGCGAGGATCCGCGCAACCGAAGCCTGCTGTTCGCAGGCACCGAGTTCGGGCTGTTCTTCTCGCTCGACCGCGGGGGGAGCTGGAACCGCTTGAAAAACGGGCTGCCCACCGTCGCGGTGGACGACATCGCCGTGCACCCGCGCGACCGCGACCTCCTCGTCGGCACGCACGGGCGCAGTCTGTATGTCTTGGACCAGATCAGCGCGCTGGAGGAGATCACGCCGGCCGTGCTCGACTCCGCCGTCGCGCTGTTCGGCACGCGGCCGGCACGGCCGTATTACGCCGTGGGCGAGCGGGGTCTGTGGGGCCACGGCATGTTCGCCGCCAAGAACCCGCCGTTCGGGGCCTACATCGACTATTACCTGAAGAGCTACTCGTTGGACGACGTCTCGATCGCGATTACCGACAGCGCGGGCCACGAAGTGGACAAGCTCACCGGCCCCCGGGACCCCGGAGTGAACCGCGTCGTGTGGGGCCTGACATCCAAGCTCGCCCGAGAGAACGCAGGCGGCGACGCGCCGGAGTTCGTGAGCCCCGGCACCTACACCGTGACGCTGACCGTGGGCGAGCGGAAGCTGAAGACGACGCTGACGGTGCTCCCGCTGTAGCGATCAGCGGCTATCTTCCACCCATCACCATCCGGGGTTCCGCCGTGCCCAAGGACTCGCTCACGATCACCGATCATCGCACCGGGAAGAGCTACGACGTCCCGATCCAGGATGGGACGATCCGGGCGACGGACTTGCGGCAGATCAAGACGTCGGCCGAGGATCTCGGCCTGATGAGCTACGACCCCGCCTACATGAACACCGCCTCGTGCCGCAGCGCGGTCAGCTTCATCGACGGCGACCGCGGCATCCTGCGCTACCGCGGCTACCCGATCGAGCAGCTGGCCGAGCGGAGCACCTTCCTGGAAACGGCCTACCTGCTGCTGCACGGGGAGCTCCCGTCGGCAGGTGAGCTAGACGAGTGGGGCTACAACGTCACGCACCACACGATCCTCCACGAGAACATCAAGAAGTTCATCGACGGCTTCCACCACGATGCGCACCCGATGGGGATGTTCGTGAGCACGGTGGCCGCCCTGTCGACGTTCTATCCGGACGCCAAGGAGATCGGCACCGAGACCTCGCGTCGCGACCAGATCTTCCGGCTCATCGCCAAGACGCCGACGCTCGCCGCCTTCGCCTACCGCCACTCCGTCGGCATGCCCTACGCTTATCCCGACAACGACCTCAGCTACGCGGGCAACTTCCTGAACAGGATGTTCAAGGCGACGGAGGTGAGATACCAGCCGCATCCGGTGCTCGAGAAGGCCCTGGACGTGCTGTTCATCCTCCACGCCGACCACGAGCAGAATTGCTCGACCAGCGCGATGCGGGGGGTCGGTTCCTCGCACGCCGACCCCTATTCGGCGATGGCCGCCGCGGCGGCGGCGCTGTACGGACCGCTGCACGGCGGGGCGAACGAGGAAGTGTTACGAATGCTGCGGGAGATCGGCGCCAAGGCCAACATTCCGGCCTACATCCAGCGCGTGAAGAACGGCGAGGTGCGCCTGATGGGCTTTGGGCACCGGATCTACAAGAACTACGACCCGCGCGCCCGGATCATCAAGCGCGTCGCCGACGAGGTGTTCGACGTCACAGGCAGGAACCCGCTGATCGAGATCGCCGTGGAGCTGGAGCGCATCGCGCTCCAGGACGACTATTTCATCTCGCGCAAGCTGTACCCCAACGTGGATTTCTATTCCGGAATCATCTACGAGGCGATGCGGTTCCCGGTGCAGATCTTCCCCGTGCTGTTCGCGATCGGCCGCACCCCAGGGTGGCTGGCGCAGTGGCAGGAGATGCTGCTCGACAAGGAGCAGAAGATTTCCCGGCCGCGGCAAGTGTACATCGGCTCGCCGCAGCGGGATTATCTACCGATCGAGAAAAGGACGTGACTACGTCCAACAAGATCGTCTAACAAGAGCGTCGAACACCGACGTCGCTGCCGTGCTGACGCCGCTGTTCGACACTGCCGTTGGACGCACGTGTTGGACGTCGCTCGTCTTATCGCCGGTTCCGCACCGTCAGCCGGCCCCGCACTGAGCGCGACGGCTTGGGAACGTCGGGCTTCGCGGCTCTCGGCTGCATCGGCGCCACCGATGGCTCAAACCCCGCGATGATTTCCCGGGGGAACGACTGGCCGATGAGCTTCTCGATGTCGGCCATCATCAACCACTCATCCGGTGAGATCAACGTCAACGCGAGCCCGCGCGCGCCGGCCCGCGCGGTACGACCCACGCGGTGCACGTAGCTCTCCGGATCGTTCGGCACGTCGAAGTTGACGACCATGCGGATCCCGTCCACGTCGATCCCCCGCGCGGCGATGTCCGTCGCGACGAGGATGTCGGCCGTCCCCATGCGAAACGCGTCCAGGGTCCGGGTGCGATGGCTCTGGGCCTTATCGCCGTGCAGCGCGTGCGCCTGGATGCCTTCCTTCTTGAGGTAGGAGGACAGCTTGTCGGCCCCGTACTTGGTTCGGGTGAAGACGAGCGTCTGCCCCGCGGGCTTGGCCTGCAGGATCTTCGCGAGGACGGCGCGCTTCTGCAGCTTGTCCACCGCGACGATCACGTGCTCGATCCCTTCGGCGGCCTGCGCGCGGCGGCCGATCTCCACCGACGCGTGGCCGTTCAGCGCCGTGCGCGCGAGCGCGTCCACTTCCGGCGAAATCGTCGCCGAGAAGAGCATCGTCTGGCGGGCGGTCGGCAGCGCGCGCAGGATGCGACGCACGTCGGGCGCGAAGCCCATGTCGAGCATCCGGTCGGCCTCGTCGAGCACCAGCACCTCGAGGCGCGAAAAGTCCACGTGGCCGCGCTCCATGTGATCGAGCAACCGGCCCGGTGTCGCGACAATGATGTCGGTCCCGCGACGCAGCGCCGTGGTTTGCGGCTCCATCCCCACGCCGCCGTAGATCGAGGCGGCGGTGAGCTGGGTGTGGCGCCCGTAGGCGCGCGCGCTCTGGAGGACCTGCTCGGCAAGCTCCCGGGTCGGGACGAGCACCAGGGCGCGCAGCGTGTGGCGTGGGCCCGGCGCGAGGCGCTGCAGGATCGGTAGCATGAACGCAGCCGTCTTGCCGGTGCCGGTCTGCGCCGAGCCGATCAGGTCCCGGCCCTTGAGGGCAAGCGGGATCGTTTCCTGCTGGATAGGGGTGGGTTGCGTATAGCCCTCGTCGGCTACGGCGCGCAGCAAATCGGGCATCAGCCCGAGAGCATCAAAAGACATACTACTCCTTAGACTGCGTCGAACAGATGCGTCGAACAGATGCGTCGAACCCAAGCGTAGGAAATACGCCGTCGTTAGACGTAGTCGTTCGACGTCGGAATTCGACGCCGTTCTTGTTTTGCGAACCTAGGGATTGAGCCTACAGATGTGAGGCCCGCACCTGAGCGGGACCGTCCTTCGGAAGGATGCCAGCTCGCGGTTCTGTGAACTACGAGAGGCAAGCTAACTACGTCGCACCCCTTCGTCAAGCAGAGGCGTCGAACAGCAGCGTGCCTACGCCGTCGTTCGACGCCTCTGTTCGACGTCTTTGTTCGACGTTTCGCGCTACTTCGGTTCCTGCCCCCACCACCACATGCGCGGCAGCGTTTTGGCCCGCGGCCAGACCTCGTTCAGCGTGTCCCCCTCGTACAGCCGCCCGTTCTTCATCACGTAGCGGATCTTCTCCGTGTTGTGAATGTCCTCGAGCGGGTTGGCATCGAGCACGATGAGATCCGCCAGCTTCCCCGGCTCGAGCGAGCCGAGATCGCGCTCCATGCCGAGCGCGTACGCGCCGTCGCTCGTGCCGACGCGCAGCGCCTCGCGCGGGGTCATCCCGCCGCCGGTCATGGCCCACAGCTCCCAGTGACAGCCCAGGCCGTCGAGCTGCCCGTGGCACCCCATGCCGATGTTGCCGCCGGCGCGCAGAATGGCCGCGGCCCCGGCTGCGATGCGCGGGAAGACGTACTGGTTCTCGCGGAACCAGGACCGCCGCTCGGCGCGCTGGTCGATCTCCTCGTGCGGGATGAACCGCCGGATCTTGGCGTTGTCGTGGATGTCGAAGCGCTCGTAGAAGTAATTCTCGCTGAACGGGCCGCCGTACGACACGAGCAGCGTCGGCGTGTAGGTGATGCCCGACTGCGCCGCGAGCCGCACGGCGTCCTGATAGAGCGGCATGATCGGGTAACTGTGCTCGTGTCCGGGATAGCCGTCGAGCAGCTCGGTCAGGTTCATCTTGAAGTCGAGCCCGCCCTCGGTGGTCGGCATGAGGCCGAGCTCCTTGGCCGCCATGATCACCCACTGCCGCTGCTTGCGCGTGCCCGTCATGTACTCCTTGATCCACTTGGTCCCGTAGAACTCGCTGTAGCGGCGCAGCGCGTTGCGCGCGTCGTCCAGGCTCTGGAAGTTCTCGTCCCAGAACACGCCCGGACCGGTGTGGTAGATGCGCGGGCCGATCAGATCACCGGTCTCCACCTGGTCGGCGTAGGTGAGCACGTCGGTGGTCGCGGTCTGCGGATCGCGCGTCGTGGTGACGCCGTAGGCGAGATTGGCGAGGTACTTCCACACTTGGGTTTCGTGGATGCCCCACGTCGGCCACGGATGGGCGTGGACGTCGATGAAGCCGGGGATGATCGTCTTCCCCGTCACGTCGATGACCCGTGCGTTCGCGGGCGGGGTGCAGGCTCCTCTGGCCCCCACGCACGCAATGCGATTGTCGGTGACGACCAGGTCGCCGCCCTCAATCGTCTCGTCGCCTTTCATGGAGACGATGCGCGCGCCGCGCAGCACGACCGAGCCCCGGGGCACGTCGCGGGCGACACGAATCGTCACGTCCGTGCGCGGCGGCTCGTAAGCCGGCTGCTTCTTCAGCGAATCGACCCTGGCACGGAACGCCGAGTCGGGCTTCCACCCCTTGGCGCTGTCGGGCTTGAGCGAGTCGGCGCGGACCGAATCGGCGATGACCTTGAGCTTGTCGGCGGAATCGGCCGCAGCCGGATCGTAGCGGAAGAAGCTCCGCCCGATGGACCAGTAGACCGCCTTCGCATCCGGCGCCCATCCGATGAAGTCCCCCCCGATGCGGGTCAGGCGTTTCACCGGGAAGGACGCCGAGGACGGGTCGGAGACGTTGATGCTCGGCGTCTCCCCCCCCACCTGCGGGAGCGTGACGAGGTACACGTTGTTCCCGACCTGCGCCAGCACGCGGTCCGTGTCGGGAGAGACGAGAATCTCGTCGGCCGTGCCGGGCTCGGAGCCGGGACCGGGATAGGTGTAGCCGGTCACCTTGATGTAGGCCCGCCGGTCGGTGCCGTCGTAGCGCATCGAGACCAGGCCGTCGCCGCCGTCGTAGACGAAGATCCGGTTGGGGTCGCGCGCGAAATGCGGCCGGCCGGCGTTGTTGATCGGGGTGACCCGCGTGGTGGCGCCGCCCGCCGCCGGGAGCCAGGCGAGCTCGTAGCCCGGCCCGAAGTGCTCCGTGACACGGGGTTGCCGGGGTCCCTTGATGACCACGATCCGCTGCCCGTCCGGCGACCACACCGGCGTGTCGTAGAAGGCGGCGTCAGGCGTGAGCCGCACCGGCGCGCTCCGGCCGTCGGCCCGCACTTTGGCCACGTAGCCGCCGTCGTCCGTCCAGGTGACGTAGGCGATCCACTGGCCATCGGGCGACCAGGCCGGCACCTGCTCGTGCACGGTGTCGGTCGTGAGGCGGCGTGGGGAGCCGCTCGGGAGATCCACGACGTAGAGCTTGTCGAGCGCGCTAAAGGCCAGCCGCTTCCCGTCGGGCGACGGGCTGGCGTTGCGGATCTGGCGCGCCTGGACCTGGCCGGTGTCGGCGCGATTGTCGAAGCGGACGAGCGGACCGAGGTTCTGCTCCACGTGCGCAGTGAACGGGATCTCGCTCGCCTGCCCCGTCGCGATGTCCACGCGCATGATCTTGCCGCCGTACGACGTGATCAGGGACTTGGCATCTGGCGTGAACGCGGAGCCGGGCATCAGGTCGCGCGTGAAGCGCGACTCCTGGTCGTCCCGCTGGACGGGATACACCAGCCACCGCTCGTCGCCGCTGGCGAGGTTGCGCAACCGTAGCCCGGTCTCGGCGTCGTACCGCGTCGCGTACACCAGCCACTTGCCGTCGGGTGACGGCACGGGGCGCATCGCGCTGCCGTAGAGGTCGGTCTGCGTGAAAATCTTGCCGGTCTGGCGGTCGTAGATGGCGAGCTGCCACAACGGGTACTGCAGGTTGTAGCCGAAGCCGCCGCGGTGCCGGCTGACCCAGATGTAGCGCGGGTCGGTGCCGAAGGCGGCGCTCAGGGTGTTCATCGCCGGCACGCCGGGCCGCGGCGGCGGGTTCTTCACCATGGCGGTGCCCGAGCCGCCGTCCTTGTGGTAGAGCCACAGCTCGTAGACGCTGCCCAGGACGCCGCTGGTGCGGGACGCCACGATGTAATTGCCATCGGGGGTCCACACGGGCGATGCGTACAGCTGGTTCGTTCCCTTGGTGAGGGCGCGCGGATTCTTTCCGTCGGCGTCGCAGATCCAGACGTTCTCGGCGCCGCTGCGGTCGGACAGGAACACCAGGTGCTTGCCGTCGGGGGCGTAGCGGGGCTGGGAGTCGAACGCGGGACCCGAGGTGATCCGGGTCGCAGTGCCGCCGGCGATCGGCAGTGTGTAGAGGTCGCCGAGCAGCTCGAACACGATCGTCTTGCCGTCGGGGGACACGTCGAGGGAGATCCAGGTCCCCTCGTGCGTGTCGAACTCGACGGTGCGGGTCGGCGTGAGGGGCAGCTCGGAGTCCTTCTTCTTGGTCGTATCGGCCTTCTTGGTCGTATCGGCCGCGGTCCGATCCGCCGGGCCGCGGGGGGGGGGGGCCGGGAGGCGGAGTGGGAACAAGGGGATGGCGGCGGCGAGGAACGTCGCGACGAGCAACCGGCGCATGGCGGGTCTCCGGGGTGAAAAGCGACGGCGTGCTGGGACGAGGCCAATACTGAAGGGGCCGGGGAAAGGCGTCAAGGAACGAGCGGCGGTTGACAGACCGGGGCCGCGGTGCGAAACTGTCGCTCAACGGCGGCGGACACACAGGTCCGCGGATTGCCGGAAGGCGATCGCCGCGCGCCGCCGCGAACATTCAGTCAGGAGTATCACCAGTATGGCACGCATCACCGGTACCGTGAAGTGGTTCAACGACGCGAAGGGCTTCGGCTTCATCACGCCCGAAAACGGCGACAAGGACTGCTTCGTGCATCACACCGCGATCCAGCAAGAGGGGTTTAAGACCCTGGCCGAGGGCCAGCGCGTCGAGTTCGAGGTGACCCAGGGACCGAAAGGCCCCGCCGCCTCGAACGTCGTAAAGCTCTAAGCGACCGCGGTACCGCGAAAACAAACGGCGCCGCCCCATTCGGGGCGGCGCCGTTTGGCGTTCGAGCGCGCCGCTAGATCGCCAGCGCCCGCTTCTGCCGCGGCGCCGGCTCCTGCGTCCGCAGGACGATGCGCATCGTCTGGGTCTCGAAGTCGAGGTCCCACGTCCCGATGCGCGGCCGGAAAAAGTCTTCCACGTCCGTCGGCGTGAGCGAGTAGGCGGTGGCATCCAGGAACTCGAGCAGCTTCATCCGCAGCTCGAGGTAGGTGCAGCCCTCTCGGCTCGCCGCCACGCGAATGCCCACCTCGTCGTCCAGCTGACGCCGCACGAACCCCTGCGCCACTTCGAGGAGCCGCTGAACCACCAGCCCGTCCAACGCCGGGCCGCGCTTCTGGGTGATCCGGCGGGACAGCGCCCGGTTGCGTGCCGGGTCACTCAGCTCGAGCAGCAAATCCCGCACCCGGGGAGACGGACGGCGGCGGCTCGGTCCCTCGCCCTCGCGCTCGGCCCGCGCGCAGGTCGGCAGGTCATTGCGGTGCAGGCGCAGGAACTTGGTCATTGGCGCGTACACATCCGCCCGCGACGGCGCCGGCGGCCGGCGACGCCCAGACACGATCTCGGCGATGAAACGCTCCGACACCTGCAGCGCCTCGGCTAGCTCCCGGGGCGTCCGCTTCAATTCCCTGAGGCGACGACGCACCAGCTGTCCGACTTTGACGGGGCGCTTGAGCGGGGTGGCAACCGGCATGCAGGCACTCCTTCGGGGGCGACAGGCGAGAAACGGCCCGCGGGCGCATCAGCGGACGCACGCCACGGGCTGTGAGCACGTAATATCGCCCCGCGGAGCCTCAAATGGTAGTCCTGGAGCCCTCGCGCATCGTTTTCCTCAGCAATGCCGCCGTCCCCACCACCGTAATCAGCGCGAAACTGAGCCACTGGATGGCGTAGGACAGGTGCGGCCCGTCGTCGAGCTCGGGAGTTGGCCACCGATACGGGGGGCGGGAGCCGGATCCGGCAACCGGCCGGGGTGGCGGAGTCTCCTGGATAACGAAGGGCAGGAGACGATAGGCAACCGAGTCCTGTAGGCGGGCCGGATCTACGTCGCCGCGCGACCGCGGCGCCGCGAACGCCAGCCCCTGGACCGTCGCCGTATCACCCTCGCGGATGGCCCGGCGGTCGATGTGCATCCCGTCGGCGGACGGGACCCAGCCCCGGTCCACGAAGACGGCCGAGCCGTCCGCCAGTCGGACGGGCGTCAGCACGGCGACGCCCGGCGCGCCCTCATAGGAGCGGCCCGGCCAGAGCCGCTCGCCGGCGTAGTCCCAGGTGCCGCGCGCGACGACGCGGCGATCCCGCACCGAGTCGACCACGACCTCCGAGCCGGCGAGAACGACCGGCGCCAGCGCGCGCCGCGCTGCCACCACCGCGTTGCGGGCACGGCGCTGCTGCAGCCGATGCACCTGCCAGATGCCGAGCCGCACGAACAGCACGGCGCACGTGAACGCCACCGCGGCGCCCACCCAGTCGCGCGGGCGTAGCCTCATGGCCGTGCCCGCACCAGCCGCAGCTTCGCGGCGTGGGACAGCCGCTTGATCGCCGCTTCCCGCCGCAGGGCGGCCGACCGGGTGGGGCGGCGCTCGCGATAGACGACTCGAACGGGAAGGCGGGACCGGGTATAGCGGCTTCCCCGCCCGCGGCGATGCACGGCGAGCCGTCGCGCAAGATCGGTGGTGATGCCGGTGTAGAGGGAGTCGTCGCGACAGCGCAGGATATAGACGGTCCACGACATGGCCGGGAAGCTAGCGGGCGGCAGAAGGCCGCGCCATTTTCGAGAGGCCGTGACGCCCGCCGCGACGACCCCCACCCCCACCCCCTCGCCCCCCACCGATCCGGCGCGCGCGGCACGGCACGCCCTCCTCCTCCTCACCGGGGTCAATCTGGTCTGCTACTTGGACCGCTACGTCGTCGCCGGCGTGGCCGAGAGCCTGAAGCATTCCAGCCTGCGGCCCAGCGACAGCGAGCTGGGACTCCTGATGACGGGCTTTCTGGTCGTGTACACGCTGACCAGTCCACTCTTCGGCCGGCTGGGCGACACACGAGCGCGACCCCGCGTGCTCGCGCTGGGGGTGGCTCTCTGGAGCCTGGCGACCGCGCTCGGCGGCCTGGCCGGCAGCATCCGCCAGCTGGTCTTCGCCCGCGCGATGGTCGGCGTGGGTGAGGCCGCGTACGGCACGATCGGCCCGAGCCTGTTGGCGGACTGGTTCGCGGTGGATCGCCGCGGCCGGGCGTTCACGGTGTTCTTCACCGCTATTCCGGTGGGGGCCGCCCTGGGCTACGCGCTGGGCGGAATTCTCGATCACGCGTTCGGGTGGCGCAGCGCGTTCTTCGTCGTCGGCGTCCCTGGCCTCGTGCTCGCCTTCCTCGTCGCCCGCCTCAGGGATCCCCCGCGCGGGCAGTACGACCCTCCGGTCCCCCGCGGCGCATCCGCGACCACCGACGCTGGTCTTGCCGCGGCGCTCAGGGCGCTCGTTCGCAACCGCCCCTATCGGCTTGCCGTCCTAGGGTACGCCGCAAACACGTTCGCGCTCGGGGGATTCGCCTTCTGGGCGCCGTCGTTCTTCGAGCGAATCCGTGGGCTGCCGCGGACCCAGGCGACCGCGACGTTTGGCGCGGTCGTCGTGGTGACGGGCGTGCTGGGGACGTTGGGTGGTGGGTGGTTGGCCGATCGGTTGCGACGTCGCTACGACCAGGCGTATCTCGGGATGTCGGGCATCAGCACGGCGCTCGCAGCACCGCTGTTCCTGCTCGCTGTTCGGTCGCCGCACCCGGGGGTGTTCTGGCCGGCCATCATCGCCGCCGAGCTGTTGATGTTCGCGTCGTTGGGCCCGATCAACACCGTAATCGCGAGTGTCGTGTCCCCCGCCATTCGAGCCACGGCGATGGCGGTGAGCATTTTCGCGATCCACGCCCTGGGGGACGTACCGGCGCCTTCCCTGGTGGGCATGATCTCGGACCGCGCTTCGCTCGAGACCGCGGTCTTGATATTCCCCGTTGCCGCCCTGGTGGGCGGCCTGATCTGGACCTACGCGGCCGCTACTCCAGCTTTGCGTCCAAGGTGAGCGCCACGTTACCCTGCAGCGCTTTGGACACGGGGCAGCCGCTCTTGGCCTCCTCGGCCGCCTTCTGGAACCCCGCCTGATCGAGACCCACGACCTTCCCACGCACGCTGAGCGCGATGGTCGTGATCTTGGCAGCGCCGTCCACCATGTCCAGCGTGCAGCGCGCCTGGGTTTCCACCCGGGTCGCGGGCTTGCCCGCCTTCTCCAGCCCAGCGGATAGCGCCATGCTGAAGCAGGCGGCGTGCGCCGCGGCGATCAGCTCCTCGGGGCTCGTCCCTTTGGCGCTCTCGAACCGGGTCGCGAAGCTGTAGCCGCCGCTGAAGGCCCCGCTCCCCGCCTTGAACGTGCCCTTCCCGTCACGCAGCTTGCCTTCCCACACCGCGGTCGCCGTGCTCGTCCTCGCCATCGTCGCCTCGCTCGGTCGGTTTTCGGTAATCTGGCGAGGGCGGCCATCTCACGCTACGCTTCAGGCCGTCACACCCCAGGGGACTCCATGGCAACCAAGAAGAAGTCGAAGCGCCCGACCGCACGCGCGGCCCGGGCCAAAAAGCCCGCCCGTGCCACACGCAAGACGCGCAAGAAACCCGAGACGTTCCGCGCGCGGGCCGCCTCTCCGTCACTCACCGTCAACGACCTCGCCCGGAGTCTCGCCTGGTACCGGGACATCCTCGGTTTCACGGTGAAGGACACCTGGAAGGAGGGCGAGCGGGTGATCGGGTACGAGGTCGTGGCGGGCAAGACGTCCATCATGCTGGGACAGGACGACTTCGCGCAGGGCCGCGATCGCCGCAAGGGGGTGGGGATGCGCTTTTACCTCGCGACGGTGCAGAACGTCGACGACCTCGCGGGCCGGATCAAGGCGAAGGGTGGCGTGCTCGACCATGAGCCCAAGGACATGCCCTGGGGATCGAGGCTGTTCACGGTGACCGACCCCGACGGCTTCAGGTATAGCATTTTCCAGGGGAGCTGAGTCGCCCTCGCAGTGACGCCGGCTTCCCTCCGCACGCTCCGCGCCGTCGCCGAGACGTTTGTCCCGGCCGCGGCGGGCGTGCAGCTCGCCGAGCGGCTCACCGAGGCGGTCGGTCGGCTGCCACGGGCCGCCGACCGCGCCGAGATCGAGCAGCTGCTCGGCATGCTGGAGAGCCGCGCGGTGAACTTCGCGCTCGCCGGCATCCCCCGTCCATTCACCGCGATGTCCCCGGCGCAGCGCGAGCACTATCTCGCCGGCTGGGCCACCAGTCGGCTCGGCCTCCGTCGCAAAGGCTTTCAGGCGCTCAAGCGGCTCTCCACCGTGCTCTACTACACGGCCACCGGCGCCGCCGGAACGAACCCCGCCTGGGCGGACCTCGCGTATCCCGGACCGCTCGGCCCCGCCCCGACCACCCCCAAGCGCATCCACCCGCTCGCGATCACCGCCGATACGACCCTCGATTGCGACGTGGCGGTGATCGGATCGGGAGCGGGCGGCGGCGTGGTCGCGGGCGAGCTCGCCGCCGCCGGCAAGGACGTCGTGGTGCTGGAGAAGGGCGGCTACTTCGCCGAGGCAGACTTCACGCATCTCGAGGGGGACGCCCTGCAGCGGTTGTACGACGCCGGTGGCCTCCTCGCCACAGACGACCTCGGCATGATCATCCTGCAGGGCAGCTGCCTGGGCGGCGGGACGGTCGTGAACTACACCACCAGCTTTCGCACCCCCGACGGCGTGCGGGAGCAATGGGCGACGGAGCACGGCGTGCCCCACTTCGCGGAGCCCGAATTCTCCGCGTCCCTCGACGCGGTGGCCCGGCGGATCAACGTCAACGTCGACGAGTGCCGCCCCGGCGGCCGGGACGAGGTCCTGATCCGCGGCCTCGACGCGCTCGACTGGGACCACGGGTTTCTGCCGCGTGATACGCGCGGGTGCCCGCAGGATGAAGGGTGCGGTTACTGTGGGTTCGGGTGTCGCCGCGGTGCCAAGCAATCGACGCTCGTGACGTACCTGCAGGACGCCGGCGAGCGTGGCGCGCGGATCGTCGTCGACTGCGACGTCCGGCGCGTCGTGCTGGAGCGACAGTACGCCGTGGGCGTCGAGGCGCGCGTCGGGCCGCACACCGTGCGCGTGCGGGCCCGCGCCACCGTGGTCGCCGGGGGCTCGATCCACTCCCCCGCCCTGCTGCTGCGCTCGGGGATCGGCCTCCCCGCCCTCGGCCACCATCTCGCCCTGCATCCCGGCACCGCCGTGTTCGGCCTGATGGACGACGCGGTGCGCCCCTGGACGGGGACGACGCAGGGACACTACTCCGATGAATTCGCCGACATCGAGGGCGGCTACGGCTTCAAGTTCGAGACGGTGCCGATGCATCCCGGCCTCGCCGCGCTCGCCTTCCCCTGGACGTCGGCGCAGCACCACCGCGAGCTGATGACCCGCCTGCCGCACGTCGCCCTGATCGCCATCCTGCTGCGGGACCGTGACGGCGGCCGGGTGCGCGTGGACGCGGACGGTAATCCCATCGTATCCTACCGCCTGTCCGACTACGACACGGGGCACCTGCGCCGCGGGTTCGCCGCCGCCGCCGAGCTGCTGGAGGCGGCGGGCGCCCGGGAAATCTGGGCGCCGCACACACGCTGGGTGGCCTACCGGCCGGACGAGGGCCCGGGGGCGCGGGCGCGCTGGGCCGGTCGCCTCGACGCCGCGGGCTACGGCCCCAACGAGCTGCTGCTCTCCACGTTCCACCAGATGGCCTCGTGCCGCATGGGGAACGATGCGCGGACGTCGGTCGTGAACGCGGACAATCAAGTGCACGGCATCGGCGGGCTGTACGTGGCCGACGCGAGCACCTTCCCAACGTCCTCCGGCGTCAACCCGATGCTCACGATCATGGGAATCGCCCACCGCGCGGCGCAGATCATCGCGACGCAGGTGTGAGACCCTCGAGCTGCGTGAGACCTCGACCCGCCGAGCCTGTCGTTCAATTCCGCAATCCGCATTCCGCATTCCGCATTCCCATCCAGGAGATCCAATGCTCCACCTATTGACCGCCTCTCTGTTGGCACTCCAAGGCGTCGCCGATTCGTCGCCGTTTCGCGCGCTCGCACTCCCCACTCCCACAACGGCCCGAAGCAGCTCGGGGGCACCCGGGCCGCACTATTGGCAGCAGCGCGCCGACTACGTCATCCGCGCCACGCTCGACACCGGCACGAACGTGCTGACCGGCAGCGAGCGCATCCGCTACGTCAACCACTCACCCGACGCGCTCGAGTTCATCTGGGTGCAGATCGAGCAGAACATCTTCTCCCCGAACAGCATCACCTATCAGCTGAATCAGCCACCGCTGCACTTTGCCGGCGGAGCGGTCTTCGACTTCACCGGCAAGGGCTTCCTCGGCGGGATCACCATCGACCGGCTCACCGCCGGCGGCAAGCCGCTCACCCGCACCGAATACGGCACGATGATGCGGGTGGAGCTGCCGCGGCCGCTACGCCCCGACAGCGCGATCTCGTTCGATGTCGCCTGGCACTTCCCCGTGCCGCCTTACGGCGGCGGGCGCATGGGACGGGTGGGCTCGCGGTTCTACGAGATCGGCCAGTGGTATCCCCGCATGGTCGTGTACGACGACGTGCACGGCTGGAATCCCCTGCCCTACATCGGCGGGGGGGAGTTCTACCTGGAGTACGGCGACTTCGACGTGAGCCTCACCCTTCCGGCGGGGTTCGTCGTCGCGGCGACCGGGACCGTCGCGAACCCCGTCGCGGTGTGGACCGTCGAGCAGCGGGCGCGCCTGGCCCGCGCCCGGACCTCCGCCGAGCGCGTCGAGGTCATCACCAAGGCTGAAGCGGCCGCCGGCGGCCAACGGCCGGCCGCTGGCACCAAGGCGTGGCGGTTCACGGCCTCGAACGTGCGCGACTTCGCCTGGGCGGCGGGTCCCGACCTGCGCTGGGACGCCAGCACGTGGAACGGGATCCTGATCGAGACCTACTACCATCCCGACGCCGCGCCGTGGGAAGAAGCCAATCGCATGGCGCGCTACACCATCCAGCACTTCAGCGAGACGTGGGGGATGTATCCGTGGCCGCACGCCACGACGGTCGAGGGACTGGTCGAGGGGATGGAGTACCCGATGATCACCTTCGTGCCCTCCATCGAGAAGCGCGAGGACCAGTTCTGGGTCCTCATGCACGAGTTCGGGCACGAATGGTTCCCCATGATGGTCGGGTCCGACGAGCGGCGCTACCCGTGGATGGACGAGGGGTTCAATACGTTCATCGACTACGGGGCTGCGGAGGGGTATTTCAAAGGCACCGCCTACGGCGACACCGTCCGCCGCGAGCTGCTCACCGCCGACCGCGTCTCGGCCGTGCCCGGCGCCGAGCAGCCGCTCATCGACAAACCGGTGGAGCAGCGCGACCTGGCCTGGGCGGCCTATCAGAAGCCGGCGCTGATGCTCACCATCCTGCGCGACGCCGTGCTCGGCCGCGCCACGTTCGAACGCGCCATGCGCGAGTACGTCCGGCGCTGGGCATTCAAACACCCCCAGCCCGCGGACTTCTTCCGCACCATCGAGAACGTGTCGGGCCGGGACCTCGACTGGTTCTGGCGGGAATGGATCTACACCACGGCCCGGCTCGATCAGGCGGTGGATTCGGTCACGGCGGGCGCCGACTCGACGTCGATCTTCCTCTCGAACCGCGCCCAGATGGTCCTGCCCGTCACCCTCGAGCTGCGGTACGCGGACGGGTCCACCGACACGCGCGAGCTGCCGATCGAAATGTGGAACCTCGGCAGCCGGTTCAGGTATCGGCTGGCCGCGGGCAAACCGATCGTCGGCGTAGCGGTCGATCCGCGGGGGATCTACCCGGACATCGAGCGGGGGAACAACCGTTGGGGGCGGTAGGCGAGCGCGGCTCCCACGGAGGGCGCCCCCCTAGTGGATGCCGCCGCCCGCGAACTGCTTGACTAGGTCGCCGATCACCCCCTTCGCGTCGCCGAACAGCATCCAGGTGTTGTCCTGGACGTACAGCTCGTTGTCGATGCCGGCGAACCCGGGCTTCTTGCTGCGCTTGATCGCCAACACGGTCCTGGCCTTGTCCGCGTCGATGATCGGCATGCCGTAGATGGGCGAGTCCTTGGCGTAGCGGGCGGCCGGGTTCACGACGTCGTTCGCGCCGATCACGAGCGCCACGTCGCACTGCGGCATCTCCGGGTTGATCTCGTCCATCTCGACGAGCGCGGAATACGGGATGTCGGCTTCAGCGAGCAGCACGTTCATGTGACCCGGCATGCGACCGGCGACGGGGTGAATAGCGAACTTGACCATCACCCCGCGCTTGGTCAGCTGGTCGTACAGCTCCCGCACCTTGTGCTGGGCCTGCGCCACGGCCATGCCGTAGCCCGGAATGACCACCACCAGCCGCGCCTGCTCGAGCAGCTGCGCCGCGCCCTCGGCCGACTCCTCCTTCCAGACCTTCTCTTCGATGGCCGCCTTCGACTTCTGCACGGTGCCGAACGCGCCGAACAGGACGTTCGTGAACGAGCGGTTCATCGCCCGGCACATGATGACCGACAGGATCAGGCCGCTCGAGCCATCGAGCGCCCCGGCGGTCACCAGCAGCATGTTGTCGAGCACGAAGCCCATCGCCACTGCGGACAGGCCGGCGTAGGAGTTGAGGATGGAGATGACGGTGGGCATGTCGGCGCCACCGATCGGGATGATGAGCAGCACCCCGAACAGGAGCGCGAGCGCGATGACTACGGGAAAGACGGTGGTCGCCCACGAGGCGGTGGGGTGCAGGACCAGCAACACCCCGAGCACCGCGGCCGCCGCCAGGACGCCGAGGTTGACGAAGTTCTGCCCCGGATAGGTGACCGGCCGCTGCGGGATCCAGCGCACCTCTTGCAGCTTGCCGGCGGCCATCAAGCTGCCGGTGAACGTGAGGAACCCGAGGATCACCTCCACGACGAGGGCACTCGTGCGGAACGTGGTGAAATGCTCCGGGCCTTCCCTCAGCCACAGGTAGAATTCCGCCGTACCGACCAGCCCCGCCGCGAGCCCGCCGAAAGCGTGGGACAGCGCCGTCCGCTGCGGCACGGCGGTGAGGGGTACGCGGGACAGCGGCACCCCCACGAGGAAGCCGGCGGCGATCGCGATCAGAATCCAGGCGTGATGCACGATTTCTGGCTGGATCCAAGTCGCCAGGACGGCAACGGCCATCCCCCCCACACCCGCGAACACGCCCCGGCGTGCGGTCTTCGGATCGTTCATCCAGTAGAGCGCGAAAATGAACAGCGCCGTCGCGACGACGGCCGCGAGCTGCCCGAGTGCGTGGGTCATTTCTTCTTGAACATCTTCAGCATCCGGTCCGTGATCAGGAATCCGCTCACGATGTTGGTCATCGAAGCGAACAGCGCCACGGCGCCCAGGATGCGGATCGTCCGTGGATAGTCGGCGCCCGCGACCACCAGGGAGCCGACCACGGCGATGGCGGAAATGGCGTTCGTCAGGGACATGAGCGGCGTGTACAGGAGCCGCGATACCCGGCGGATCACGCCCAGCCCGATGAACGTCGCGAGCACGAAGACGAAGAGCATGGACCAGTAGTCGGTCATGACTTGAGCACCTTTCCGTCGTGGGTGACGCACGTCGCTTTGGTGATCTCGTCCGTGAAGTCCAGCTGGAGCGCCCCCTCTTTCGCGATGTGGGCCAGGAAGCTGGCCACGTTGCGGGCGTACATCTGGCTCGCATGCTGCGGCAGCGTGGCGGGGAGATTGACGGGGCCGAGGATCGTGACGCCCCGGTGCACCACCGGCGTCCCCGCCTGCGTCAGCTCGCAGTTGCCGCCCGTCTCGGCCGCGAGGTCCACGATGACCGAGCTCGGCCGCATCCCCTCGACGGCGGCGCGCGTCACCAGGATCGGCGCGCGCTTCCCCGGGATCGCCGCCGTGGTGATCACCACGTCGGCGTCCTTCACGCTCCGGGCCAGGAACTCGAGCTCGCGCCGATGCTGGTCCTCCGAGAGCTCCTTGGCGTAACCCCCGGTGCCTTCAGCCTCCACCCGCTCTTCCATCACGAGGAACTTGGCGCCGAGGCTCTCGACTTGTTCCTTCACCGCGGGGCGGACGTCGAACGCGGAGACGATGGCGCCGAGGCGGCGCGCCGTGGCGATCGCCTGGAGGCCGGCCACGCCGGCGCCCAGCACCAGAACGCGCGCCGGCGACAGCGTCCCGGCCGCCGTCACGAGCATCGGGAAAAACTTCGGCACCGTCTCGGCGGCGAGTAGGACGGCTTTGTAGCCCGCGACCGTGGCCTGCGAGGAGAGGACATCCATCGGCTGGGCGCGAGTGATCCGGGGAAGCAGCTCGAGGCTGAACGCGGTGATCCGCCGTTGGGCCAGCTGCCGCAGGAGGTCTGCACTCGTGGCCGCCTGGAGCGACCCGACCAGGGCGGCGCCTTCCCGCAGCTTCCCGACCTCGACCGGGCTCGGCTTCTGAACCTTGCAGACGAGATCGGCGGCCCAGGCATCGCCCAGGCTCGCGCCGGCGGCCGTGTAGGCGTCGTCGGGAAATCCCGCTTCCGCCCCGGCGCCCGGTTCCACGACCACCTGCTGTCCGGCCTTGACCAACCGGCCCACCGCCTCGGGCACGAGCGCGACGCGGCGCTCGTGGACCACGGTCTCTTTCGGGACCCCGACCTTCATCCGCGACCTCGTGTGGGAGAGCACCGACAAACTACCACGGAACGGCGGTTCGGAAAGACGGGCCTCAGTCTACTGCTCGGCGGATAAAGGCGGACTGAAACGCGCATGAACCCCTCAACCCGATCAGAGGGTCACGCACTCGCCGAGCGCTTTCTCGAAGTCACCCACCATGCGGTCCAGGGTGAATCGCTCTTCCGCCCGCCGGCGCGCCGCCACGGCGAGCCGCTCCCGGCGCCCCGCGTCGCCCAGCACGGCGTGCAGCACGCCGGCAAACGCGCGTGGATCCCCCGGCGGCGCCAGCACCCCCGCCTCCCCCAGCAGCTCCGGGGTGCCACCTCCTGCAACGGCGACCACCGGCCGGCCGCACGCCAACGCCTCGAGCAACGCGAGCGCGAACACCTCATCCGGCCGGGTGTGGACCACGCAGGTCGCGGCGTTGTAGGCGCCGACCAGCTCCGCGGCGGGCAGCGCGCCGAGGAACCGCACGCGCACTCCCAGCGTCTCGGCCTGCCGCCGCAGCGTCCCCTCCAGCTCCCCTCCCCCGCAGAGGCACAGCGGCGGCACGGCAGGGGGGGAGCCCAGCGTGGCGAGCGCGTCCAGCAACACGTCCCACCGCTTCTCCGGCGTCAGCGCCCCCACGCCCAGGAGCAGCGGCCCGGCGCTCAGACCGTGGCGCTCCCGAAACGCCTGGCCGGCCGCGGGATCGGGGCGATAGAACGCTGTGTCGACGCCGTTGGGAATCACGCGCAACGCCGCGCGCCCCATCCAGGGCGCCACGTGCAGCGCGTCGGCCGCGAGCCGCTCGGTGAGATACACCGTGAGCCGGACCCGCCGATACGCGATGCGCGTGCGCAGGTCGGTCGCGGGAAGCGGTGTGCTGAGACAGTGGACGATCGCGATGGGACGCGCCAGCGACGCCGCCGCCGCGAGCCGGAGGTCGCGCGGCCGATCGGCGAGCACCACGTCGGCGCTCAGCTCAGCCAGCGCGCGGTGCAGCGCCCGAGCGTGGCGGAGCCCCGTGTGCGCGATGTCGGTCTGACGCACGGGGACGCCTCGAGCGGCGAAGCCCTGGACGAGGGCCAGCCGGGGAACGAGAGCCCGCACCTCGTGCCCGCGTGCCTGCAGCCCGTGGCCGACGGCGGCGAACACGGTCGCCGAGCCGCGCCAGGCGTGCGAAGAGTACATGATCGCGACGCGCAGCGGGCGCCGCGCCGCCATCATTCCCCGCGCGGCAGCCGCGCGCGTTCCTTCTGCTGGGCCAGCATCCGTTCGGCGAAATCCACGCGCTCGGCCAGCTCGCTCATCTGGAACCGCAGCGAATCAACCTGCTCCGCGAGCTGTCGCACTTCCGCCGGCAGCACGGCGCTCCGCCCGGCCCCCTCCTGCACCCCCCACTCCCGCAGCGGCAGCTCGTCCGCGTCGCGGAATTCACCCGACACGAGCAGCACCATGTCGTAGAACCACCAGACGCCCATCCCCCCCAGCGTCAGGGCCATAATCACCGCGCTGTGCGTGCGACCGACGTAGAAGCGGTGCAGCCCGAGGAAGCCCCCGAACACCCCAAGCGCGAGTCCGACCCCGCGCGAGCGGGCGGAGACCGGCTGACCCTGCTGGGTGTACTCGCCGTCGCGGTCGTCGTATCGGGCGGGAAGCTGTCCGGTCATGAGGATAATGTACGCCGGTTCACCGTCCCCGACACGGGCTCTGCCCTCAGTGCCTACGGCACCGCGCGCCGGACCACGAGTCGCCGCAGCTCGCCGTCGTAGGTCACCAGTAGCACGTCGCGCGAGGCCAGCGTGACCACGGTGTCCAGCGCAAGCGCGGGCGGTGTGGCATCGAGCTCCTGCTCGTGCACCGGCGTGGCTCGAGCGACGGTCCCGGAAATGCGGAAGGTCACCTGGAGGCGGTGCGCCCCGGGCGTCACGGTGAGCTCCCGGAATACGTACAGGGGCCGATCGCGCCGAGCCCCCGCCGGCACGACCTCCTCGCCGACGGCCGGCGACGCGTCCACTCGCGCATCCAAGTGATACGGCAGAATCCGGCCCGTGCACGTCTCTGCCTGCCGCATGTGGATGGGGATCCGCTCGAGCTCTGCGGGCGTGAGCCGGCGGCACTCTTCCACGCGCTCGCCCCGGGCGCGCCACGCGAGCCGGACCACCGCGTAGGTCGAGGGCTCGGCGGCGTACGGGACCCGGGACAGCGCCCCCACCGCGGCAGTCGCCGTGACAGCAAGCACCCCGCCGAGTATGCGCCGAGTGGCGCGCTTCACGCCACCTCCCCGGGGACGGGCTCACACAGCCGATCAACGTCGATCTCGGCCTCGCGAGTCGCAGCGTCGAGCGCCGAGAGGGTGCGGCGGAGCTCGACCAGCGCATCCCGCACGAGATCGGGTCGGCCGGCACCGGCGTAGGCGATCGCGACGCGACGTCGCTCCACGCGGTCGCGCAGCTCCGCCTCCCGCTCGTGGTACAGCCGCTGCTCGAGCCACTTCGGTCCTTCGCGGTTCCAACAATCCCGCGGTGGGCAGGCGGCGACCAGCACGCCCCCCGTGCCGGCGCGCAGCAGGAGCTCGATCCCCGAAGTATGGACGCTGCCGGCGCAGGAGACGGGATAGACCAGAGCGTTTGCAAACCGCTCGCCTGTCGCGATGCCACCAGCGCCGCGATTGCAGGCGAGGATCACCACGTCGCCGGGACCCGGCCGGCGCGCGGCGACGAACGCCTTCATGGCGGCCAGCTGGTCGCGTCCCGTGCGCCCGGGCGGCCCGACGCCCATCGGGGCGCAGGAGCCGGCGCAGATGCCGCAGCTCACGCACAAGTCGGGATTCACGCGGGCCACCGGCTTACCATCTGGTCGTGGCTCCTCCCGCTCGACCATCGCAATCGCCTCATAGGGACAATCGAGGTAGCACTGCTCGCACCCGGTGCAGAGTCGTTCGTCCACCGACGAAGGCGCTGGACGCCTCGCTGGAGTGGGCCGCGTCCACAGCGGCACCAGCACGAGGAATGCCCCACCCGCTACGAACCAGGCCCACACGACACCGGGGCTGATAGGACGGGTGAGGGGCAGCCAGAACGAATAGAACACGTCGAATGGACCTGTCCCCGGTAAGCGGAACAGGTCCGCCTGGAGGGCAAGCGGAGCCGGCCAGACGACGGCCAGCACCGTCAACAGCGCCACGAGCCCCCACAGCAACCGCTTCGGCGGCAGCAACCCGGGGCGTGCCACGCGCGAGACGTGGACCCAGACCATCAGCCCCAGCCCGATCGGGAGAGCGACATGCGCGAACAGGTTGAGGAAAAAAAACGCCCCAGGCAGCGGGCGCTCCCCCACGAAGGCGCGACCGATCGGCTCGGAGAAGATCGGCAGCACGTCGAACAACCGGGCGCCCTCCTGGGCGAGCACTTGTCCCTGGAGGTCCCACACCATCACATAGCCCGTCCATCCGCAGACCAGGAGGACGAACAGCAGGAGGAGTCCAGTCACCCAGGCCAACGTGCGCGGACCCCAGCTGCGACCGTGCGCGAAGATGCGCAGCGCGTGCACCAGCGCTGCGACCACGGCGGCGTCCGACGCGTAGCGATGCAGCCCGCGGATCCAGCGCCCCAGCCACACTTGGTCGCTCAACTGCGCGACCGAGGCGTACGGGGCGCCGACATGATAGAAGAACAACAGGTAGATCCCGGTGACCAGCACCACCAGGAACAGCGCGACGACGAGCGCCCCGCTGTGGTACAGCGGGTTGTACGGAGCGCCGTACAGGCGATCCATGAAGGCATCCGCCCGGGTCAGGGCCCGCCGGGTGCCGTTTTGCAGCGCCGCCGCGATCTGCGCCATCAGGCCTCGAAGCTGGAGGGCTTGCGCGATTATATTATCATATTATCATGATAAAGACAACTTGACGCCAAGGAACGCCGGCGCACACCGTCATGCTCTCGCAGACCGCCGAATACGCCCTCCGCGCCGTCCTCTATCTGGCGCAGCAGTCCGAGCCCCGGCCCGTGCGCGTGGGGGAGATGGCCCAGGCCCTGCGCCTCCCGCAGAACTACCTGTCCAAGACGCTCCACCTGTTGGCGCGCGCCGGCGTGCTCGCATCGACCCGCGGCAAGACCGGGGGATTCACCCTCGCCATGCCCGCCGAGCGTCTCCGACTCTTCGCCGTGATCGCCCCCTTCGACCGCCTCGAGGCACGCCGCCGCTGCCTCCTCGGCCGGCCGCAGTGCAGCGACCGCACCGCCTGCGCAGCCCACACCCAGTGGAAGGAAGTGGCCGATACGGTCGTGACCTTCTTCCGGGAAACCAGCGTCGCGGACCTGCTGCGCGACGCTCCCATTCCGGCCTGATCTCTCCCCTCCCAAGAGCCCGGAGGCTCCGATGCCAGACCCGCTGGAAGCTCCGCCGCCGCTCCTGCAGCGACTCTTCGACCGCCCGTTCCTGCTACTCGTTGTGGGAATCATCGTCATGGTCCTGTTCTACACGGGCTGGGGCCTGTGGGAGATCTTGACGCTCCCGCGCGCCCCCCTGCCCTGACCCGGGAGCTCCCGATGCATACCGGAATCGTGTCCCCCCCAGGGATCTGGTGGAAGCCGGCGCACAAGTCGGAGAAGATGTGGGTCGCGATCGCGTTCGGCTGGTGTCTGGTGCTGTTCGCGATGATGCCCCTGTGGCACCTCAAGGGCGCACAGAACCCCGCGGGGATCCGCGCCCGAGTGGATCCGAGTGCCTACGCGCGGCGCGCGAACGAGTTCATCGCCACCTACAAGATCGGCGAGGACCGCGGGCACCCCATCGTCGAGCCTCCGCCCGGCAGCGACATCTACCTGATCGGCCGGATGTGGGCGTGGGAGCCGATCCTGAAGCTGCACAAGGGCGTCCAGTACACGCTCCACCTCTCCTCGCTCGACGTCAACCACGGCTTCGGCCTCAATCCCGTGAACCTGAACTTCCAGGTCGTCCCGGGCTACGACTACGGCCTGCGCGTCACGCCGACCGAGGCCGGCGACTTCCGGATCCTCTGCAATGAGTTCTGTGGGATCGGACATCACTTGATGGTCGGCCGCGTCATCGTCGTCGACAGCGCAGGCCGCCCACTCGGCGCGGGAGGCGCACCATGACGGCCCCGGCACTCACCTTCCCCCACCGCGTCTGCCCGACGACCGGACTCAAGATCAACACGCAGGCAGAGCGGCTCATCAAGGCCAATGCCGTCGCCGCGACGGTATCGCTGCTCGTCGGCGGCGTGGCCGCCGTGCTGGTGCTGCTCACCCGGTGGCAGGCTGTCCACCTCCTGCCGGCTGAGTGGTTCTACCGCATCCTCACCGTGCACGGGATGAACATGCTGATCTTCTTCATCCTGTTCTTCGAAATGGCCGTGCTCTACTTTGCGAGCGCGGTCCTGCTGAACAGCCGCGTCGCGACACCACGACTGGCCTGGGGTGCGTTCGGTCTCATGGTCGGGGGCGCTCTGCTCGTGGAGTGGATGATGTGGGCCGGACGGGCCGACGTGCTGTTCACCTCGTACGTGCCGCTCCGCGCCGACCCGCTCTTCTACCTCGGCGTCATCCTCTTCGCCGTCGGCGCCATGATCGTCGTCGGGATCTTCTTCGGGACGCTGGTCGTCGCCAAGCGCGAGCACACCTATCAGGGCTCCGTACCCCTGGTCACGTTCGGCGCGCTGACCGCCGCGATCATCGCCGTCATCACGCTCGGCCACGGCGCCGCGATCTATATCCCGACGTTCTTCTGGTCGCTCGGCTGGATGAACGTCGACCCCGAGATCTATCGCATGGTGTGGTGGGGCCTGGGCCACGCCTCACAACAGATCAACGTGGCCGCCATGGTCTCGATCTGGTACCTGCTGGGCGCGCTCACGATCGGCTCCGTCGTGCTCAACGAGAAGATCAGCCGCTCGGCCTTCGTCCTGTACGTCCTCTTCATCTCGATGGCTGCCGCCCACCATCTCCTCGTCGACCCTGGCCTTTCGCCCGCCTGGAAGATCTGGAACACGAGCTACGCCATGTACCTCGCCGTGCTCGCGAGCATGGTCCATGGGTTCACAGTGCCCGCCGGGATGGAGGCCGGTCAACGCCTGCGCGGTTACACCAAAGGGTTGTTCGAGTGGCTGCGGAAAGCGCCCTGGGGCGACCCGGGGTTCAGCGCCCTGGTCTTCTCCATCATCCTCTTCGGCTTCGTCGGCGGCATCACCGGCGTCACCTTCGGCACCGAGCAGATCAACCTGATCGCGCACAATACCCTGCGCATCCCCGGACACTTCCACGCCACCGTGGTGGCCGGCACCGCGCTCGCGTTCATGGGCATCACCTACTACCTGATCCCCCTCATCTTCCGCAAACAGGTCGCGTTCTATCCCCTCGCCAGGATTCAGCCGTATCTGTTCGCCGGGGGCATGTTCCTGTTCACCGTCTTCATGACGTTCGCCGGCACGTTCGGCGTGCCGCGGCGCCACTGGGACATCAGCTTCTCGCAGGCGCCCTTCGACGTGCAGTTCAACCCCGCAGTGGACCTGGTGATGGGGATTATGGCCCTCGGAGGGCTGATCGCCGCGTTGGGCGGCGCGATCTACATCCTCGTGACCGTGTGGTCGGTGTTCCTCGGGAAGCCGCTCCCAGCCACCGGTCCCGCGGCGGTGCCGCCGGGGATCCTGTCCCCGCCCAAGCCGCTCGCCGGCGACGGCGAAGAGCTCGCGAACAAGGGCAAGCTCACACCGGGCACGCTGGTGCTCGTGTTCGTATTCCTGGCGGCCTTCATCGCGTACTACTTCGTGAACTGGAAGCTGCTCTCGTTCGTCTGGCGGGTGGGCTGATGTCGATGCGGACGCGGGAGACGGCGGCATTGGGCGCCCTCGGCGCGATTCTCGCCATCACGATCATTTGGTGGGCCCTCGCGCTCTGGCCCCTCGCCGATTCCGCCCCCGCCTGGCTGCTCCGCACGCGCGTCGTCTGCTTTGGGTCGACGTCGAGCGGCCTCCCCGACGCCGGCGGCTGGCTGGCGCTGATCGGGGAACCGCTGCTGTTGCTCGGCACACTGCTCACCGTTTGGGGCGGTGCTGTGGTCCACGCGCTCCGGGTGCTCGGGCGCTCCGGCACAGGGCGCTCGGCCCTCTCCGCCGCAAGCCTGTTGCTCCTCGCCCTCACCGCCGCGGCCACCGTCCGCGTTGCCGGGGCCACGGGACGTCCGGCCCCGGCGGCGATGCTCCCCGACCCTGCGTATCCGCGGCTCGATCGGCCGGCACCGCCGCTCGATCTCGTGGACCAGGACGGCGCGCCGGTCACGCTGGAGCGGTTCCGTGGACGCTCCGTGGTGGTGGCGTTCGTGTACGGGCACTGCCAGACCGTTTGTCCGCTCGTGGTGGAGGACGTGCTTCGGGCTCGGCGGCTCCTCGGCGACCGCGCGCCGGCCGCGCTGTTCGTGACCCTCGATCCGTGGCGAGACACACCGGCCCGGCTTCCCAGCCTGGCCGCGCAGTGGCGGCTCGAGGGCGAGGCGTTCGTCGCTGGTGGGTCGATCCCGGCCGTGGAAGCCGCCCTCGACCGGTGGAGTGTCTCACGTGCGCGGGACCAGCGGACCGGCGAAGTGACTCACGCGACAGTCGTGTATCTGGTGGACCGCCAGGGTCGGATCGCGTTCGCCGTCACTGGGGGCGCTCAAGCCATCGCCGCGCTGGCCATGCGCCTGCCGTGACTGCCTACGTCGAGCTCACGAAACCAGGGATCACCCGGCTGATTGTCCTGACCGCCGCGGCCGGGTTCTTCCTGGCGACGCCGGGCCACCCCGATCTCCTCCTCCTTGCGCACACGCTGTTCGGTACTGCCCTCGCGGCGGGTGGCACAAACGCGCTCAACCAGTGGTGGGAGCGGGAGGCCGACGCGCGGATGGGGCGTACGCGGGGCCGGCCCCTGCCGTCGGGGCGCCTCTCCCCGGCGCGGGCGCTCGCGTTCGCGGCGGGGATCTCCGCGGCAGGCATCGGTTGGTTGGCCTGGTGGGTGAACGGCCCAACCGCATTGCTCGCCGCGCTCAGCCTCGTCCTCTACATCTTCGCCTACACGCCCCTGAAGCGCCGCACGCCCGTGGCGCTGCTGGTGGGCGCGGTCCCCGGTGCCCTCCCGATCCTCGGGGGCTGGACCGCCGCGGGCGGGGCCCTGACGCCCACGGCCTGGGCGCTATTCGGTCTGCTCTTTTTCTGGCAACTCCCGCACTTCCTGGCGCTGGGTTGGCTCCACCGGGACGACTATCGTGCCGGTGGCTTCGCCGTATTGAGCGGCCACGATCCGGCCGGCCACGCCACTGGTGGTCAGGCTGTGCTCTGGACCTTGGCGCTTGGCGCCGTGAGCCTTGCACCGTTGCGGCTCGGCTCGGCGGCCGTCGGCTACCTGGTGGGTGCAGGGCTCCTCGGCGCCGCGATGCTGTGGGGGAGTGGCACGCTGTGGTATCGCCCATCGGAGCGGAGCGCCCGCCACCTCTTCGTCACGTCGGTGATCTACTTGCCCGCGCTACTGGCGCTACTCGTGATCGCTCACATCGCCGACGGCCCTGGTCCGCCGTGAGCGGCGGCATCAGCGGGGCTCTCCCACCACCGCCTCCGCCTCGATTTCGACCAGCATCACCGGGTCCACGAGACCGCTCACCTGGACCATCGTGGACGCCGGCCGGATCTCACCGAACAGCTGTCCGTGCGCCCGCCCCACCTGCTCCCAGTCCTGGATGTTCGTCACGTAGATCCGCGTGCGTACCACATCCCGCAGCGTCGCGCCGGCCCGGACGAGCGCGCGCTCGATGTTGCGCAGCGCCTGGACAGTCTGGGCATAGGGATCCCCGGAGCCCACGATCGCGCCGCTCTCGTCGGTCGCGGTCGTCCCGGCGACGTGAACCGACTGCCCGATCCGGACCGCCCGCGAGTAGCCGACGATCGGCTCCCAGGGTGTGCCGCTCGCAATGTTGAGGCGCTTCATCCGTTGGTCCCCTTGTGCCGCTCCAGGACGTGCCGCAGGGCGGGTTCGAGGTGAGGGTATCGAAAGGAAAAGCCCGACGCCTGCAACTTTGCCGGGAGCACCCGGCTCCCGGTCAGCAGCGCGGCGTCCGCCGATTCGCCGAAGGCAAGGCGCAGCGCGAAGGCCGGCACGGGCAGCACCGCGGGCCGCCGCAACACGCTTCCCAACGTGCGGGCGAATTCGCGGCTCGTGACGGGGTACGGCGCCGTCACGTTCACCGGCCCGCGCACGTCCGTGGCGGCCAGCAGGTGCCGCACGGCGCCGACCACGTCGTCGATCGCGACCCAGCTCCAGTATTGCCGCCCACTCGACACCGGCCCGCCGAGGCCGAGGCGGAACGGCAGCAGCATCGGGGCCAGGGCACCGCCGGTGGGTGCCAGCACGAGGCCGGTGCGCAAGTGCGCGACGCGGATCGCGCGCCGTGCCGCCGGCTCGGCCGCCGCTTCCCAGGCGCGGCACAGCTCGGCCATCCACCCCGTCCCAGGCGCGCTCTCCTCGGTCAACGACTCGTCGCCGCGGTCGCCGTAGAAACCGATGGCGGAGGCGACGAGGAGAGTCGCGGGAGGTCGCGCCAACTTCGCGAGCACGCCCGCGAGCAGCGCCGTCGTGTCCACCCGGCTGGCCCGGATGGCGACCTTCTTCGCCGCCGTCCAGCGCCCGATGATCGGTGCGCCCGACAAGTGCACGACAGCATCGAACCCCTCGACCGCGGACGGATCGAGCATGCCCGACCCCGGGTCCCAGCGGATCTCCCTTCCCCCCGCCTCTCCCCCCCCCCCGGGGCCCGGGGAGCGTCGCACCAGCCGGACGATCTCGTGTTGGTCCGCCGCGAGCCCGGCGGCCACTGCGGAGCCGATCAGCCCACTTGCCGCTGAGATGAGAAGCCGCATCGGGCCTCGCCGGGTTCGGGTACTGCCATCCAACTCGCTGTTGAACCTACACATAGGGGCGTTGCTTGACACGGCCCGGGTAAAGTGGTAGTGTATCGTAACAACAATACACTTGGCGGCGTACTTGTTCGACCAGATCGATCCCCGCAGTCCGGTGCCACTCTACGCCCAAATCGCGGGCCGCATTCGCGTGGCCGTCGCGGCGGGCGAGCTCCGGCCGGGGGAATCGCTGCCTTCGGTGCGCCATCTGGCCGCGCGGCTGCGCCTCAACCCCGCGACGGTCGTTCAAGCCTATCGCGACCTCGAAACGGAGGGTTTCGTGGAGATGCGACAGGGAGCCGGGACGTTCGTGAAGGAGGTCGTGCCGGAGCGGCGGGCCAGCGAGCGCACCCGCCAGGCCCGGGCGTTGGTGCGGCAGATGGTGGCCGAAGCCGGCAAGCTCGGACTGGGCACGAAGGAGCTGTTGCAGGCCATCGAGCAGGAGCTGGAGGTGAAGGTCGGATGAGCCACGCCATCGAGATGCGGGACTTGCACTACCGCGCCGGGAAGTCGTTCGAGATCCGCGACCTCGCGCTGAACGTTCCGACCGGCGCGATGTACGGATTCCTCGGCCCCAACGGCTCGGGGAAGACCACGACCATCCGCTTGATGCTCGGGCTGCTGCGCCCGTTGGGCGGGAAGATCACGGTGCTGGGCGGCGAGATTCCACGCGAGGCGCCGCGCGTGCTGGCGCGCACCGGCTACGTGCCCGAGCAGCCGCACCTCTATCAGTCCCTGACGGTCGATGAGGCGTTCCGCTTCCACTCGGCCTTCTACCCGACCTGGGACCGCAAATGGGCCGACGAGCTGGTCGAGAACTTCCAGCTCGACCGCGGGCGGCTGCTGTCTCGGCTCTCCAAGGGCGAGATGGGGAAGCTCGAGATGCTGCTGGCCCTGGCCCAGCGGCCGGAGCTGCTCGTGCTGGACGAGCCGACCGACGGGCTCGACCCGGTGGTGCGCCGCGACGTGCTCACCGCGGTGCTCGAGTACGTCTCCCAGCAGAACGCCACCGTCTTCATTTCCAGCCATCTCGTGCACGAGCTGGAGCGGATCTGCGACTGGGTGGGCGTGATGGACCGCGGTCGTCTCGTCGCCGAGCTGCCGATGCACAGTTTCAAGAACGGCATCAAGCGGCTGCGGGTGGCCAACGCACCGGCGCTGGTGGGCGACGCGCCGTTCGTGCTGCTGTCGCGCGAAGTCGGCAACGGCGCGGTCGAGACGTGGATCGTGCGTGGCTGGCAGCCAACGATGACGCAATACTTCGAGGGCGTGGGCGCCGCGCTGCGCGAGGTGGTGGACCTGGATCTCGAGGAGGGGTTCGTCGAGCTCCTCCGAACCTTCCGAAGCCCTCGGAACTAGGAGCCGTCCATGTTCCGGATGATGCTGTACACGCAGTGGAAGTGGTCGCGACTGCTGGTCGTGGCGGGAACCCTCGTGGCGTTCGCGATCCCGGTCCTGTCGGTGCAATCCGCGGGAGAGTACAACCTGCAGCACTGGGAGGCGCGGGCGCTCCTCAACTCGATCGAGTCCTGGGGCCTCGCCTACCCGATCCTGGCCGCAGGACTTGCGGTGTTCATGGCCATGACGGCCTGGGGACCCGACCACCGGGGTCGGCACGTGTACGCGCTCTCACTCCCGGTGCCTCGGTGGCACTACGCCCTGCTCCGCTTCGGCGCCGGGGCGGTGTTGCTCGCGGTGCCGGTGCTGGCGGTGTGGATTGGGGCCCTCGTCGGCACCGCCTCGGCCGTGATCCCCCCCGGCCTGCATGCATATCCGTACGCCCTGGCGTTGCGGTTCGCGCTGGCGTTGCTGTTCGCCTACGCCGTGTTCTTCGCGATCTCTGCCGGAACGACGCGCACCGCGGGGTACATCCTCGCGGGAATCGGGGCGATCATCGTCGTGCAGGTGATGGCCAGGGCGGCGCACGTGGAGTTCGACCTCGTCGGCACGATCTTCGGCCGGATGTTGGGCTGGCCGGGTCCGCTCGAAATCTTCACGGGCCGGTGGATGCTAATCGATGTCTGAGCGGCGCTTGGCGGTGGCCCTGCTCGCGGTACTGGCGGGAGCCGCGCCCGCGGCGGGGCAAGATGCGGCCGCCCTGCGCGCGCGGATAGCCCGGGTCGAGCCGATCTGGCGCGCGGCCGCCCGGCTGGCGAATCTCGTCGACAGCACTCGCCGCTTCGGACCGCTCGACACCCTGCGCAGCGGCCCCCTCACGGTGTACGCTTCCCCGCAGCTGGCCCCGCTTGTCCGCGACGCTATGGCGCGGGCGAGGCCGATTCTGGACAGCGTCTACGGCCAAGAGACCGCTCGACTCGCCGCGCATCGTTGGTACGTGGTGCCCGCGATGAGCGTGGAGTATTCGGGGAGCGGCTTCGTCATTCCCGTGCCCGAGGCACCCAGCCTCGACCTGATTCTGACCAACCTGCTGGTTCAGGCAAGTTACGTGTACGGGCAGGACGAGTGGCTCGGCGGCTTTTACGGCTACGACCTGCACCCGGAGCGGGCGCTGGCGGACGCCTACATCGAGCTCGTCACGGCGCCGTCCCGGGCGGCGCGGGGGTGCCTCCTGGGGAGCCTCCCCGACTGTGCGCTCGCGTTCGGGCTCATTCCCGGCGCCGACACCGTGATGCAGTGGTACGACGCCCAGGAGCGCCGGCAGCTCGTCGGGCAAACAGATTTCTACCGCCGGCGGGCGGAACAGGCGGCGTTTGACGCCTGCACCGCCGGCTCCGACGCCGCCTGCGTCGGGCTGCTGCGCTCCACCCAGACCTACATTTACATCCCGCGGCCTTTGGGGAGCATTTCTCGGACCAGCTTGCTGCGAACCGCCTTCCAATTGGGCGGTTCTGGCGCTTTCCATCAGTGGATCGGCTACGCCCGCTCCCCCGCGGCCCGTCTCGCCGCCGCGGCCGGCGCAAGTACCGACTCGCTGCTCAGCACCTGGCGCGCCGAGGTGCTCGCCGCGCGTCCCAAGACGGTCATCATCCCGGACCGGACGGCGTGGGTGACCCTGCTGTGGGGAACGGTGCTCACCCTCGTTGCCTTGCGGAGCACCAGATGGCGTTGAGCCTCCGGCACTGGATCCTCGGCACGACGCTCGGCTGCGCGGTGATCGTCGCCGCGTATTTGCCCCCGGAGCACGGGCCGGCCGCTTACCAGCAACCCTGGGAGTACCGGCCGCCGACCCCAGAGCGCCAGCGGTTCGTCGCCCTCGACGCCGTCAGGGGACGCAGCCGCCGCCAGCTAGCGCTCCTCGAGCAGCGGGACGCGGCGCTGGGGCGGGCCGGAACGGCTCGTCCCGGAACTGGGACCCTGCTGCTGGAGCCGGCGCTTGGGCCCGCCGCCTCGGCTCGCCTACGCGCGGCCTTCGCCGCCATCTGGCGCGAGCTCGGCCCTACGCGGCCCGAGGTGGCGGTCATCGTGACCGTCGTCAGCGATTCCGCGGCGGCGCGGACCATCTCGAACGATCGGATCTACTACTTCCTTCCGTCGACCAGAACCGGGCGCACCTGTCTGACCTTGTGGTCGGGAGTGACATGGAGGATTCTGCGCGGCACCGGGGAGGACACCCTCGTCTACCCGATCGTCCGACGGATGATCGGTCCCTGTGCCTTCTATGCGGCGTTCGGGATTCCCGGCCAGCCGGTAGAACGCTGGCTCGCCGCGCGCGATTTCGACCTGGGCTTCGTCAACGACTGGCACGGGCCACCGCTCGTCCCAGCCACTCAGACCTTTCCTCGCCGCTGGCTCGCGCAGCAGGTCTACGGCGGCTCCTTCGCGCAAGTCTCCTGCTTGGCCGGACGACGCGCGGACTGCCACGCGGCGGTTCTCGACACGCAACCACCGGAGGGCGACCCCTCAGATTGGGGCAGACTCCCGCGTGTGGTGGAACAACAGGTCTGGAGCAATGGGCGCCCTGCACGATGGCTGTTTCGAGCCTCGACGTATCTGGTCGACCTGCTACGGGAGCAAGGACCGGAACGATTCGCGCAGTTCTGGCATTCCGCGCTGCCCGTGGACAGCGCCTTTCAGGCGGCGTTCGGGTCGTCCATCGAAGAGTGGACCGCGCGGAGGCAGGCACGCCATTTCCCGCAGTTCCGCGTCGGCGGCGGTATTCCGCTCGTGAGCGGGCTGCTGGCACTCCTCGTGGCGGGGGTGGTACTCGCCGGCGGCGCGTATCTCACCGCGCGGCGCCAGGTGGCCTAGGCGCCCGTCATCGTCTCCCGCGCCCGGGCCGCGGCGTCGTCCATGGCGGCGCGAATGCCCGACAGGGCCGCGCCATAGCCCGCCTCTCCCGCCCGCTCCAGCTCGAAGCGCACTTTCCCGATCGCCGCCAGCTCCGCCGCGAGCAGGGCCGCCACCTGGTCGCGCCGCGCCGCGAGGCCCTGCACGGCGCTCCGTCGCCGCTCCAACACCGCCAGCCGCTGCTCCCGCCCCGGCGACGGCGGCTCGGCACGCGTCGCCGCCAGCCGGCCCTCGATCTCCGCGGGGCCGGGATCCATCTGGCGCTCGAGGCCATACAGCTGCCGGGCGACATCGCTCGTCCGCGCGAGCAACGCGTCCACCGTCGGAATCACTTCGTCGATCAGCCGCCGCTCCGCCTTCGGCGCGCGCTGCACGATCCCCAGCAGCGCCGCGCGGTCGTTGCGTGCCGCCTGGATCGCGGCGTAGTGCGGCCCGAATTCCGCGGAATCGAGCGACACGGGGCTCGGCACAGATCCCGCGGGCGTCACTCGCGCCACCACGTCCCGCCACGTGTACCCCGCCGTCCACAGCCGGCCGTAGTGCGCGGCCACGACGAACCCCCCCACCAGCAGGGCGATCGGCACCACCAGCACAGCGCCGCGCAGCACATCGACCGCCACGCCGCCGGCGACTACCGCGACGCACCCCAGCACGAGCAGGCGGAACCTCCGCAGCGGGTCCGCCACGCCGAACAGCGGCGCGCCGCCAGAGCGGCGGACCTCGCGCGTCTCGCCCGCCTCGCCGGCGGTGAGGGCCCGCAGCAGGTCTTCCGCGGAGGCCCACCGGCCTTCCGGCGCTTTGGCGAGGCAGCGCGCGATCGCCGCCGCCAGATCTCCGGGACAGTCGGGGCGCCGGCGCGTGACGGTGGGCGCGGCTTCGGCCACCTGCTTGACCAGGATCGCGGCCACGGTATGGCCGTCGAACGGCACCTCGCCCGTCAGCATCTGATACCCGACCACGCCGAGGGAGTAGAGGTCGGAGCGATGGTCGATCTGCCGCTCCCCGCTCGCCTGCTCGGGACTCATGTACTGCGGCGTGCCGACGACGGTGCCCGTTTGGGTGAGGCCGCGGGTGTCGGCGTCGAGCGCCTTGGCGATCCCGAAATCGGTCAGCAGGACGCGCTGCTCGGCGCCGTCGAGCAGGACATTGTCGGGCTTGATGTCGCGGTGCACGATGCCGGCGCGGTGCGCCGCGGCCAGGGCCTCCGCCGCCTCCCGCAACACGCGGCGCACCTCGGCGATGGGGAGCCGCGGCTCGCGCTCCAGGCGCGCCCGCAGCGATTCCCCCGCGATCCGGGGCATGATGAAGTAGGCGATCCCGGCCGCTTCCCCCACCGCGTAGATCGGGACGATGTGCGGGTGGCGCAGCCGGGCCACGGCTTCGGCTTCGCGCCGGAACCGCTCCCGCACGCCCTCGGCGTCGTAGAGCTCCGGGCGGAGAGCTTTGACCGCCACCTCGCGCTTGAGCCCGCGGTCGAGCGCGGCGTAGACAAACGCGAAGCCTCCACGGCCCAGCTCATTCTGCAGTTCGTACCCCTCGCCCAGCGCCTCGGCGAGGCGGCGGCGGAAGTCGGGGTCGTAGTTCCCGGTGGTGGCCATGGCGCGTGTGAGGCGATATTAACGCTCGCGCCGTTTCACGGCGAATCCTTTTTCGGCGCTCGGGCATCTCAGAGATGACGTACGTTGCTCGGCCGCGACCTCCCAGCCAGGATGGTGACGTGAGACGAACCGCGTTGTTCCCGACCTCCGCCCTCACCTCGCTCCTCGGACTCCTCATCGCCGCTCTCCCCCTTGCCGGGCAAGGCGCGCCGGACACCGCACGAACCGCTCGAGATTCGGCGCTGCGCGTCTTCTTCGACTGTCAGGGGTTCGCGTCCGGCTGTGACTTCGACTTCATGCGCACGGAGATCACGTTCGTGGATTATGTGCGCAACCGCGAGGACGCCCAGGTGCACGTCCTGGTCACGACGCAGGGGACGGGCAGCGGCGGCACCGAATACACCTTGACGCTGATCGGGCGGGGGCGCTTCGCCGGGCGGGTCGACACGCTCCGCTACCTGGCGGGAAAGACCGACACTCCCGACGAGCAACGGCGTGGGGTCGCGCACCTGTTGAAGCTCAGCCTTGCCGCCTACGCCGCGACGACGCCGTTGGCACGCGACCTCGCCGTCATCTACTCGCCGCCCCATCGCGGCGGAGCCGCGGAGCAAACCCGGGATCCTTGGGACTATTGGGTCTTTTCCACCAACGTCAACGGCTTCTTCAACGGGCAGAAATCGACCAACTCCCAGTCGATCTTCGGGTCGCTCTCCGCCAATCGCGTCACGGAGGCGTGGAAGGTCCTGGTCGGCGTCAACGAGAGCTACGACCGCAACAGCTTCGACCTACCGGTATACGATTCGCTGGGCGCGCAGATCGGCACCACCACGGAAGTCAGCATCGCGCGCAGGTACGGCGGCGACGCGCTGGTCGTGAAGAGCCTCGGCGGCCATTGGTCGGCGGGCCTCCAGGCGTCGGCCAACCATTCGACGTTCAACAACACGGATCTCGCCATCGGCGGCGGACCCGCCATCGAGTACGACATCTATCCCTACAGCGAATCCACGCGCCGCATCCTGCGGATCAACTACCAGATCGCCGCCACGCATTTCCGCTACCTGGATACGACGATTTTCGATCGGACCCGGGAGACCCTTCTCAACGAGGCGCTCTCGCTGTCCTTCAATACCAATCAGCCGTGGGGATCGGCCTCGCTGTCGGTGACCGGCTCGAACTTCCTGTACGACTTCAAGAAGAACCGCCTCGAGCTATTCGGGAGTATGAGCCTCCGCGTCGTGCGCGGCTTGTCCTTCAACTTCTTCAGCAGCGTGTCGCTGGTGCACGATCAGCTGTTCCTACCCAAGCAGGGGGCGTCGGATACCGAGATTCTGCTGCAACGCCGGGCCTTGGAGACGAGCTACCAGTACTTCGGGTCCATCGGCTTGAGCTACTCCTTCGGCTCGAAGCTCAACAACGTCGTCAACCCGCGGTTCGGCCGCGGCAGCGGCGGCTCGATCATCATGATCAGCAACTAGGGGCCTCGGATTTGACGGTCAGATCCGGATAGATAGCGGCAGCCTCACGCGCTAGCTTACCGCGCATGAGTCCTGCCGCCCCCATTGCAGACCTCTCCACCGCGCGCCGCTGGCGCATCGTGCTGGCACGCGATCGCCGCTACGACGGCGCCTTCGTCTATGCCGTGCGCTCGACGGGGATCTACTGCCGCCCCTCGTGCGCGAGCCGCCGCCCGCGTCGCACCCAAGTGGCCTTCTTCCCCATCCCCGAGGCCGCCGAACAGGCCGGCTTCCGGGCGTGCCGGCGCTGCCGGCCCGGGCTCGCACCGGCCCCCGACCCTCGGGTGGCGATGGTGCGCGAGGTGTGCCGCCATCTCGATGGCAACGGCGACGCTCCGGCCAACCTGACGACGCTGAGCCGCCTCGCCGGCACGACGACGCACCGGCTGCTGCGCGCCTTCCACCGCGTGCTCGGCGTGTCGCCGCGCCAGTATCACGACGCGCGCCGGCTCAGCCGATTCAAGACCCAACTAAAAGTGAGGAAACGCGTGAGTCCCGCCACCTATGCCGCCGGCTACAGCTCCAGCAGCCGAGTGTACGAACGCGCCGCCGCCCAGCTCGGCATGACGCCAGCCACCTACGCCCGCGGGGGCCGGGGCGTAGCCATCCGCTACGCGGTGGTCCCCTGCCCGCTCGGCGCGCTGTTGGTGGCCGCGACGGAGCGCGGCATCTGCCGGGTCGCGTTGGGCGGAGCGGCGGCGGAGCTCGAGGCGGGACTGCGCCACGAGTTCCCCGCCGCGCAGATTCGCCGCGATCGTGAGGCGCGCGGCCGCTGGATCGCGGCGATCCTCCGTCACCTCGACGGGCAGGAGCCGCATCTCGACTTGCCACTCGACATCCGGGCGACGGCGTTCCAGCGCCAGGTCTGGGAGGCCCTGCGCCGGATCCCCTACGGCCACACCCGCTCCTACGCCGAGGTCGCTCGGACGATCGGCCGGCCGAGTTCGACCCGAGCCGTCGCGCGGGCGTGCGCCTGCAATCCGGCGGCGCTGCTGATCCCCTGCCACCGCGTGGTCAGGACCGACGGCCAGCTCGGGGGATATCGCTGGGGGGTGGACCGGAAAGAAGCCCTGTTGGAGAGGGAAAGAGGACCGGCCTAGTTGACGGGAATCCAGTAGCTCACTTTCACGGCGAGGAAGTTGTCGCCGGTTGCTCGCAGCGATTCCCACAGGTCCCGCGGCCCTACCAGCCGGCCTCGCGTGTCGCCCGTCCCGCGGCTCTGTTGCCACACAAGGTAGAGCGAGCTCCCCGGCCGCCACTCCCACCGCAACACGACGTTGCTGCGAAACGACAGCACGTTGAAATCGGGGTTGGCCAGCTGCAGGGTGTCGCCGCCGTCCACAATGGTGTAATTCCCCGCTCCGTCGCGGTTCGTGCCGGCGGTGTTGTAGGGCCGCAAGTCGAAGGTGCGCCGGGCGGCGAGCTCGCCGATCCCATAATAACGGCCGCTCGCCGCAAACGGCTCGGCGTACACGTCGAGGGTGAGATCGGGACGCACGGTGTAGTTCAGGCGCACCTGGGTGCCGAACGTGCTCTGGTCGACAAACCCGAAGATGTACCGCGTCCCGAACGTGGCGGGGCCGCCCCCGGGCGCCGAGTCGATGTACTGGCGCGGCGCGATCGCGCGGAGGTAGTTGGGCGTGATCGAGAGCTGCCAGCGCGCGCCCGGCCGAATCGAAAGCCCGCCGCTCAACCGGTAGGTTTCCCCGCCCAGCTCGTCCCGCCCGTAGAACACGCGCCCATTCCACGACGTCTTGGCGCCGAAGCTGCTGCCCAGCCGCACGACCGCATCCCAGTTGCGGGGTGTCGCCATTTCGGGGCCGCCCCGGGTCGCAGAGTGGTCGAACGAGCGCGGCAACAGGTCCACGTAGGCGTTAAGCGTCCAGAAATTCCGGAAAGTCACGTCGCCGTACAGCTCCAGGTCGAGGAACTGCCGGTCGCCGCCGAAATCCCACTCGCCGCCGAGAAAGACACCGGCATCGTAATTGTGGAGGACGCCGTGCGGATGCGTCTCCCGGTATTGCAGGTTCAGGTTGCCGAAACGGCCGTCTGCGTTGGAGAGTCGGCCGACGTCGTTGGGGTCGTAGGCCGGAGACTCCCACCCGGCGCTGGCGGAGTAAAGCCAGTGGCCGCCGCCCGTCTTGCTGAACTGCAGGTCGGCGACGCTCCCGGAGAAGGTGGTGCGCAACGAGTCGTACCGGATGTAGTGCGCGTCCGGGCGCTGGAAGAAGTGCACGGCGGAGCGTTGCACGGCGTCGATGGCTGCCGCGTCTCCGCCAATGTGGCTGAAGCCGATCCACCCCTGCACCTGGTACAGCCCGCGGTCCCAGCGCAGCACGCCGTCGACTCCGCCGGCGAACGCCTGGCGCGTGTAGAGCTGGGCGATGGGGCTCCCCGCGGGCACGTCGCGCATCACGCCGGTCAGGGTCGCGCCGACCACCGATGCATTCGCGCCGAACTCCTGCTGCACCCGGGCGACGCCGTACCCGCTCACCGGAGCGACCTCGGGGCGGCCGTAGGTGGGTTGGCCCGTCAGCGTGTCGAAGACCACGGTCCGCGCGGTCTCCTGCCCCGTGACCGCCGACAGCACGCCGAGCGAGAGGCCCGAGGCGAGGCGGCCCGTGACCTTGGCCGCGCCGAGGATGGTGCTGTTGTGCGGGTAGCCCACGAAATCGCCGTCGGCCTCGCCCCGCGGGACAGCACCGATGCGCCGCGAGTAGAAGTAGCTCGGCCCGTTGCCCCGCAGCAGCTGGCCGCCCTCGGCGAAGAACGGCCGCTTCTCGTCGAAGAACACCTCGAACGCCGAGAGGTTGACGACGGCCGGGTCCGCCTCGACTTGCCCGAAATCGGGGTTCACAGTGGCGTCGAGCGTCATGTTGGGGCCGAGCCCCATCTTGAGGTCCGCCCCGCCGCGCGCCGTCAGGTTCTTGCCGTCGTCGAACGGATTCCTGGGATCGCGGGCACCCGTGAGCGTCGAGTTGCCCGCGGTGTACGGGAGCAGCTCGAGGCGGCGGGCGGGCTTGATGCCTTCGATGCCCACCAGTTCACCCATCCAGGAGGACCAGCCGGTGCGGTTGGTCGGTACCGGGATCCAGAACACGTCTTCGCTGGTCGCCGGGTTCCAGTGGTCCGCGTTGAAGCCCCACACCTGGACCGGCTGGTCGTTGAAGCGCAGCTGGGAGAACGGGATCCGCATCTCCGCGGTCCAGCCGAGCGAGTCGATCACCGCCTTCGCCTCCCACACGGGGTCGAAGCCGACATCGAGGTTGTACTCGTTGTCCTGTGGGTGGTACCAGTCCATCCGCACTCCAGAGGCGGTCACGCCGAAGGAGTAGGCGGTGCGGCGGTCCCGATACGTGTCGAACGACACCCAGAGATGGTCGGCCTGGGCCGTGTTGTCCCGGCGGGAGAGGGGCGCCTGGATCTTGGCGGGGTGACGACTGAACATCCGCGCACCGACGTACACGGCCCCGTCGTCATACAGGATCGCGATCCGCATGCTGTCGGATGGGGGGGCGCCTTCGGTGGGCATCTTCTGAACGAAGTCCCGGATCCACGAGGCGTGGGCCCAGAGGGAGTCGTCGAGCCGGCCATCGAGGCGAATGGCGCCGCTCGGGATGCGCACGGCCGTGACCTGCTTGCGGAGTGGAGGGGGCGAGGTGGTGCGGGGCGGGGTCGCCCCCTGCCCCGAGAGCAGCCCGGTGGCAAGACAGAGAAATGCTGCAGACGAGTACCAGCGACGCGCCACGAAGCCTCGACTGAAGCGGTTAGCGATTAGATGCCGGCAGGGAGTCTAACGTTGCCGTGGCCAGGGAGAGTCAGCGCCCCCCCCCCCGATCTCTGACGGGGCGCTGACATTCCCGACCACCCGACCTCCTACGGCTTGCTGCGCACGACTCTCCAGCGCCCGGATTGGGTCGTCCCGCCGGCCTGGTGTCGTGAAGTGTAGGTGCCGTCGAGCGTGTCGGCGGTGAGCCGGCCCTCGAACCTGGTGTAGAGCGGGCAGTCGCACGTGGGGTCGGTGTACGGGGCGAGCCTGCCCGTGACTTGGTTCCCGGTGACGCGGACGATCCTGATGCTGATCGCCTGGGGCAGCCGCCCCGGCACGGCACCGGGCTGGTTGGGCTCCGGAGGCCGGGCGCGCCACCCCCAAACAACCGGATCCATCACCACGTCGCCGGTCGCGGAGTCGGTGCCGGCGATGAGGTGGAAGATGATGCTCCCGCTGCGACCCGTCTGGACGCTGCTGTACTCGCCCACCCACTCCCCCGCCAGACGTTGCAGATCCAGGGGAGTCCCCACGACGGGGACCGGCGTTCCCGGACTGCCGCACGCCGCCGCCAGCGCCCCGACTGTCATCACGATCGCGAGCCGCTTCATAAATGCGCTCTCCAGTGAGAGGTTCGACCACGACGGCGTGGGGTGACTTCGACGGGTGAAATATGGCTTGACGACGGTCTAACTTCCGGCTCCCGAGCACCCGCGGGCGTGAAGTTAGGCTGAAAAAATCCTCACGCGCGGGTGCCCGGGAACCCTATGGCCTCCCGCACTTGCCGCGCCTGCCACAGGTGTCGCCGCTCGTGAGCCAAGACGAAGGCGAGGTACGCGCCGAGCGGCAGGCGCAGGAAGCGGGTAACGGGCGAGGTCACCCGCGCGCGGCGCAGGTCGAGGCCGTCAGCGTTTCGTATCCGCTCGGCAAGCTGATCCCGCACGGTCCGGAACTCAGTCAGTGTTGGGGCGAGGGGGACTTCCATGGAGGGCAGGAAGATCTTGAACGTCCGTTGCCGGCGCTTCACCGGCGGCTCCATCGAGCCCACCATCCAGCGGGCGAACCACCCGTAGCGAAACGGCCCCGGGGCCGTGCGCCCGCGGGCGCGCGCGTCGGCGATTGCCCGATCGAACGCCGGGAAGGTCCTGCGTGTGGAGACATTGAGGTGATCGAAGCACTGGGCGATCGACCAGCGCTCGGGACCGGGTCGCCAATTGAACTGGGCGTCGGTCATCCCAGCGAGGAATACATCGGCGTCCCGTTTGAGCGACTCGATCTGCTGCAAGTAACCCGCCAGCTCCGCATTCATCCGCCACCTCCCCGGTCACAATATGCGCCTTTCTTGCTGGACGTGAGGGCGCGTCCTAGGTTTGGCGCGTGCTCGAGGATCTCCGCTCCAGCTTCCGCGCCGTCGCGCAAACGGTCGTGCCGGAAGCGTCGCGGCTCGACGGCGCCGGTTGGGCCGATCTGGAAGGAATCGTCGAGCGCGCGCTCGCCGCCCGTCCGGCGGCGCTGCGTCGCCAGCTGCGGGTGCTCCTCCGGGTGCTCGAGTGGCTTCCCCTCCTCTACTATGGAAGGCGCTTCACCTCCCTCGATAGCGCGGACCGCGACCGCTTCCTGAACCGGATTCAGGCGTCGCCACTGCTCCTGCTGCGGCGGGGGTTTTGGGGCCTGCGCACTCTGATCCTCATGGGCTACTACTCGCGCCCGGCCGCCGCGGCGGAGATCGGCTACCGGGGTGACCGACGCGGCTGGGAGGCCCGACGGTGAGGGCCTTCGACGTGGTGGTCGTCGGGTCCGGAGCGGGCGGAGGCACGGTGGCACAGGCGCTCTCCCCCCTGGTCCGGGACGGCCGTCGCGTCCTGGTGCTGGAGCGCGGGCCGCGGTTCGCCGACGACGAGTACACCGGCCACGAGCTGGAGATGGCCGCCGAGTTGTACGCGGATGGGGGTGGGTTCCTCACCGCCGAAGGAACTCTGACACTCGCATTCGCCCGCGCGTACGGCGGCTCCACGGTGGTGTACACCGGGACGTCGCTCACCGCGCCCGAGCGCGTCATCCGGAAGTGGGACGTGCCCGGTCTCGACCATGCGGAGCTGTTGGAGCGCTCCCGGCGCTACGTGCGCGAGAACAACGTCCACCTGCTTCCGCAGGAGGAGATCAACGACAACAACCGGCTGTTCGTCGAGGGAGGCGCGCGGGCGGGGTTCACCGTCGAGCAATTTCCGGTCAACGTGAGAGGGTGTCGGGGCTCGAGCTTGTGCAACCTGGGGTGTCCCAACCAGGCCAAGCAGGGCACCGACCGCGTCCAACTCCCCGCCGCCGAGCGCGCGGGTGTGGAAGTGGTGACGCGCGCCGAGGTGCTGCGCATCGAACCCGATCGCACGGTGACCGTGCGGGTGTCGGCGAGGCCCGACGGCGGGAAAGGGCTCCCATCCGAGTGGGCGCCGGGCGAGTATCGCCTGGCGACGAAGGTCGTCGTGTGCGCCGGCGGAGCGATCGGCTCCCCGACCCTGTTGCTGCGCTCACCGCTACCCGCCCCCCGCTCCCTGGGCGAGGGCTTCACCTGCCATCCGGCGCTCATCCTCGTGGCCGAGCACGCCCGGCCGATCACCAACGACGTCGGCCACCCGAAGAGCTACTTCGTGGACCGGGGGGCTGAGGAGCGGTTCGTCCTCGAAACCTGCATGTATTTCCCGTTCACCACCGCCAAGGCGCTCACCGGATTCGGCGCCGACCACAGCGCCATGATGCGCGCGTTCGCGCGGCTGCAGATGATCCTGGTGCTGGCCTGCGACCGGGCGACGCCGGGGAACCGCATCACCGTGGATCGCGCGGGGCGGCCGGTGGTGCACTACCGTTTCACGCCGGACGCGGTGGACGGCCTCCTCCGGGGCACCCGGGCGGCGGCGCGGATCTTCTTCGCGGCCGGTGCGGTGCGCGTGCACGCTCCGTTCGCGGCCCCCCCCCCCCGCCTGTCGCTGCTCAACCGCGAGGCCGCGCCGCATCTCGAGGACCGGATCGCGAGACGGCACTTCCGCGCCGGCAGCGTCTCGATTTCCGCGGCGCACCTGATGGGCGGGTGTGGCATGGGGAGGAGCGCCGCCGACTCGGTCACGGACGCGTGGGGCAGGGTCCACGGGCTGCCGTGGGTCCGCGTCGCGGATGCGTCGCTGTTTCCCGACTCGCTGGAGATCAATCCTTACCTGACGATCATGGCCCTGGCCGACCGGGTGGCCGACGGGCTGCTGCAGGATGCGCCGGCGCTTCTGGCCTAACCGGCCGCGAACACCCGGCGGCGGCGCGCGTCGCGATCGAACAGGTCGCGCTCGAGCGCCCGGGCGTCCCAGGCTAGAGCCCCCCCCCCCCCGTCGGCTCGCGCCGCGCCGCGCCGCCCCGTGATGAACCCCACCGCCCGCGCGACCACCTCCGGCTCGCGCACCACGTCGCGGTGGCCCAAGCCCACGGTGCTGACCAGCTCCGCTCCCGGCCACGCCGCCGCGATCGCCGCGCCATCGCTCCACGGCACCACGCGGTCGTCGCGGTCGTGGAACACCAGTAACGGCGCTGCGAGGCCGCGGGCCATCGCCGGCACGTCGAGGTCGTCCCATCGGAAACTCAGCCGGAGCTCGCTCCGCTCCCGCAGGCGCCGCTGCACGTCCTCCCCAAGCGCCAGGGCGGCGGCGAAGGGTCGCACGAAGGCCGCAGGGTTCGCGGCGGGTGCGAGGAACACGGCCCGCGGAACCGCCAGCCCCTGCGTCATCGCCAGAGCGGTGGCGGAGGCGCCCATCGAATGCGCGATCACCCCGTGGGCCGGCCCCATCGTCTCCACGATCGCCCGGAGCGTGCGCGCGAATTCCGGCATCGAGCTCAAGCCCGCATCCGAGGCTCCATGCCCGGGCGCGTCGTGGGTGACGACGCGATGCCCCGCCGCGACCAGCGGTGCCACGAATTCGGCGAGCCGCCCCCCACGCGAGCCCCAGCCGTGCACCAGGTAGACCGGTGCGCCCTCTCCCTCCCCCCAGGACCATCCGGCCACCCGCCGCCCGCCACACATCAGTGAGAACGGTGCGGCATGCTCCAGCACGGCGGTGAGCTCCGGCGAGAGCCGAGTCTGCGGCGGCGTGAAGAACAGCCGCTCCGCCCATGCCGCCGCCCGGTCGGGGGCGACCCGTTGCAGACCACGGAACGTCAGACGGACGAGTCGCATGGATCAGGGCCGAGCGGCCGCGAGGAGCGCCGCGAAGGCGCGCCGCGCACGCCGCTCCGCGTCGGGGTCGCGCAGGAGGCGCGAGGCATGGTGGTAGGCAAGCATGATTCCGTAGAGATCGTGAGCGAATTGCTCGGCGTCCGCATCGTCCCGGAAATGCCCGACGGCGACCCCTTTCCGCACCGACGTGGCGATGACGTTGAGCCACTCGCGCTGCAGATGCACGAGACGCTCGCGCACGGGCCCGGGACGGTCGTCGAGCTCCGTCGCGGCCGCGACGAAGAGACACCCGCCGGGCATCGGACTCGAGCGCGCCCACCCCAGCCAGCGCTCGAACAGCTCCTGGACGCGAGGCTCGCCCCGCGGGGCGGCGAGCGCCGGCCGAATGACCGCTTCGGTAAACACCGCGGCGCCGTGGTCCAGCACCTGGATCTGCAGCGCCTCTTTGGAATGGAAATGCGCGAACAGCCCGCTCTTGGAGAGATCGAGGTCCTCCGCGAGGGCGCCGATCGTCAGGCCCCCGAGCCCGGCCTTGCTGGCGAGGCGTGTCGCCCGATCGAGAATCGTGTGCCGCGTGTGGTCGCCCTTGCGCATCGATCCATAATAGCACGAACGTTCGTTTATACAAGCCCATAGCTAACCCCTTATCAAGCCGTAGGTTTCCGACGTGCCCCCAGCGGACGTGATCATCATTGGAGCCGGACCCGCGGGTCTCGCCACCTCCCAACAACTCGCCGCCCGAGGCGTTCCCCACCGCGTCCTCGAGCGTGGCGATCGCGTCGCCTGCACCTGGGCCAATCTCTACGACAGTCTCACGCTCCACACCGGCAAGCACATGTCGAGCCTGCCGGGGCTCTCCCTCCCCCGCTCCGCCCCGCTCTTCGTCCCACGGGCGCAGTTCTGGGACTATCTGCGGGACTACGCGCGGCGGTTCGAGCTCCCGGTGGAAACCGGGTGCCCGGTGTCGGAGGCCCGGTACCAAGGGGGGGGAAATCGGTGGCGCATTCAGGTTGGCGGGCGAGACATCGAGACGCATCGCGTGATCGTCACGACGGGGATTGTGGCCAACCCGCGGCGGCCGAGGTTTCCCGGCGTCGAGCGGTTCCAAGGTCGCATCCTCCACAGCGTCGACTACCGCCGGCCGGATGCGTTCATCAGGCGCCGCGTGCTCGTCGTGGGCGTGGGCAACTCCGGCGCGGAGATCGGCAGCGAGATCGCGCGCGCCGGCGGGATCGTGACGCTCGCCGTCCGCTCCGGGGCCCACGTCGTCCCGCTCACCGTGCTCGGGCTGCCGATTCAATACTTGTCCTACTGGGTGCGCCAGCTCCCGCGACCGGCACAGGAGGCCATCGTGGGGGCCATCGCCCGACTGACGGATCTGCGGCGCGGGCCGCCGGTGCTCCCGCGCCCACGCCACAGCCCGCTCGACGCCATCCCGGTGATCGGCTTCCACCTGGTGGACGCGATCAAGGCAGGGCTCGTGCAGGTGCAGGGGGGGATCGAAGGCTTCACTCCGGAAGGGGTGCGGTTTTCCGATGGGACCTCGGACCGGTTCGATGACGTGATCCTCGCGACCGGGTTCGCTCCGGCGCTGGATTTTCTCGGCGATCAGGTGCAGCGAGACGGCAAGGGATTTGCCCGGCGGCTTCCCGACCGCGTGACGAGCGCCGACCAGCCGGGGCTCTACTTCGTCGGCCATAATTACGATGCGACCGGCGGGCTCTACAACATCGGGGTGGACGCTCGCCTCGTGGCTGAGCGCATCGCTCAGACATGAATACCTCGCTCGATGCCATCCTCAAACCCCGCTCGATCGCGGTCGTCGGCGCCTCCCGGTCGCCGAGTACGATCGGCCACCAGATCCTGTCGAATCTGCTGCGCTACGGCTTCAGCGGCCCCGTCTACCCGGTGAACCCCAAAGCCAGATCGGTGCACTCGGTGCGGGCCTACCCGAACGTCGGCGCGATCGGCGAGCCCGTGGATCTGGCGGTCATCGTGGTGCCCAAGGAGCTGGTACTCGGCGTCGCCGAGGAATGCGGGGCGGCCGGGGTGCGGGGCCTCGTGGTCATCTCCGCCGGGTTCCGCGAGATGGGGGGAGCCGGAGTGGAGCGGGAGCGCCTGCTGGTGGAGGCGGTGCGGCGCCACGGCATGCGGATGATCGGCCCCAACTGTATGGGCGTCCTGAACGGCGACCCGTCCTTCTCGATGAACGCCACCTTCGCGCCCACGATGCCGCCGTACGGCGGCGCGGCTTTCGTCTCCCAATCCGGCGCCCTGGGGGTGAGCGTCCTCGACTACGCGAAGGAATACGGCCTCGGCATCGGCCAGTTCGTCTCGGTCGGCAACAAGCCGGACGTCAGCGGCAACGATTTGCTGCTCTACTGGGAGCACGACCCGACGGTGCGCGTGATCCTGATGTACGCGGAGAACTTCGGCAACCCGCGCCGCTTCCTCGAAATCGCCTCCCGGATCGCCAAGCAGAAGCCGATCATCGTCGTGAAATCCGGCCGCTCCCGGGTCGGCGCCCGCGCCGCGTCCTCGCATACCGGTGCGCTGGCCGCGAGCGACACGGCGGTGGACGCACTGCTCGCCCAGGCCGGTGTGCTCCGGGCGGGCTCGATGGAGGAGCTGTTCGACATGGCGATGGCGTTCGCGGCCCAGCCCTTGCCCCGGTCGCGACGCACCGCGGTGCTCACCAACTCCGGGGGACCCGGGATTCTCGCGGCCGACGCGCTCGAGACTCAGGGGTTGGAGCTCGTCGAGCTGCACCCGGAGACCGTGGCGCGGCTGCAGCCGCTGTTTCCCGAAGAAGCGTCGATCCGCAATCCGTTGGACATGATCGCGTCGGCGACTCCGGAGAGCTATCGCACGGCGCTCGAGGCGCTGCTCGCCGACGACCACGTGGACTCGGCGGTCGCCATCTTCGTCCCCCCCCTCGGCATCTCCCAGGAGGACGTCGCGGAAGCGATCGTCACGGTGGCAGCGCGACATCCGACCAAGCCGGTGCTGGCGGTGCTGATGGGGCGGGAGGGGTTGCCGCAGGGCAAAGCGGAGCTCCACCGGGCCGGCATCCCCGCGTACATCTTCCCGGAATCGGCGGCACGGGCGCTCGCCGCGTTGCGCCGCCAGCGGGAGTGGTTGGCGCGGCCCGCGGTGCCGACATCCGCGCCGGTCGTGGACCGAAGTCGCGCCGACGCCATCGTGGCGGGGGCTCGGGCAGCGGGCCGCCACAAACTGACCGAGATGGAAGCCCTCCAGCTGCTCGATGCGTACGGGATCCCCACCGCACCCACCCGGCTCGCCCGCAACGCCGACGAAGCCGCTCGGTGCGCCGGAGAGATCGGGTATCCGGTCGCCCTAAAGGTCGTCTCGGCCCAGATCACCCACAAAACCGACGTCGGGGGTGTTCGGGTGGACATCGGAACGGCGGCCGAGCTGCGGCTGGCCTGCGCCGAGATGCTGGACGCGGTGAGCCGGCTGGCGCCCACCGCCAAGATCGACGGCGTGCTGGTGCAGACAATGGTGCGTGGCGGTCGAGAGACGATCGCCGGCATCACCCGCGACCGCAGCTTCGGCCCGCTCGTGATGTTCGGCATCGGAGGGGTTTTCGTCGAAGCACTCGCTGATGTGGTGTTCCGCGTCGCCCCGATTCAAGCGCTGGACGCCTACGACATGGTCCACGGCATCCGCGGCGTAGCGATCCTCCAGGGGATCCGGGGGGCGCTCCCGGTGGATACCGCGGCGCTGACGGGCGCGCTGCTCCGCGTTTCCCAGCTGGCGGTGGATTGCGCCGACATCGACGAGCTGGACATCAACCCCCTGCTGGCCTTCCCTGACGGTGTGGTGGCGGTGGATGCGCGGGTCCTGCTGGGCGCCGGAACGTAGCCGGAGCGCCAGACGTGTGGCATAATCGCCACAGCGGCTGCCAGCGCGCCAGGCGCTCGGCGAGATGGGCGGTGGCCGCTCCCTGGCCCGGAACTTGTAATCCTGTAGCGCCATGGGAGTGCGGGTGAGAGACCAGCTGCAGGTGAAGGCCAGCGCGCCACCCGAAGCGGCGCGGGTGCTGACGCCAGAGGCGCTGGAGTTCGTGACGCGTCTGCAGGAGCAGTTCGGCGCGACGCGCGCCGCCTTGCTCGAGCACCGGGTCGAGCGCCAGGCGGAATTCGACGCGGGCGGCCTCCCCGCCTTTCTGTCGAGCACCGAGCGGGTGCGCCGGGAGGCCTGGCAGGTGGCCGCCGCCCCCGCCGACCTGCAGGACCGCCGGGTCGAGATCACCGGCCCCGTCGAGCGGAAGATGATGATCAACGCCCTGAACTCCGGCGCCCGGGTGTTCATGGCCGACTTCGAGGATGCGTTGTCGCCGACCTGGGGGAACGTGATCCAGGGGCAGGCGAACCTCCAGGATGCGGTGCGGCGCACCTTGGAGTTCGCGAGTCCCGACGGGCGCGTCTACCGGCTCGCCGATCGGACCGCGACCCTGATGGTGCGCCCGCGCGGCTGGCACCTCCCCGAGCGGCACGTGCACCTCGACGGCGCGCCGATATCGGCGAGCCTGTTCGATTTCGGCCTGTACTTCTTCCACAACGCGCGCGCGCTCCTGGAGCGCGGCACCGGCCCCTACTTCTACCTGCCGAAGCTCGAATCCCACCTCGAGGCGCGGCTGTGGAACGACGTGTTCCAGTTCGCGCAGGACGCCCTGGGGCTGCCCCGCGGGACGATTCGCGCCACGGTGCTGATCGAGACGATTCTGGCGGCGTTCGAAATGGAGGAGATCCTCTACGAGCTGCGAGATCACAGCGCCGGGCTGAACGCCGGTCGCTGGGACTACATCTTCAGCCTCATCAAGAAATTCCGCAGTCGCATCGAATTCGTTCTCCCCGACCGGGCCCAAGTCACCATGACGGTGCCCTTCATGCGCGCCTACACCGGGTTGCTCGTCCGCACGTGTCACGCGCGCGGGGCGCACGCCATTGGCGGGATGGCGGCCTTCATCCCAAGCCGCCGCGACGCCGAGGTGAACGCTCGGGCGATGGCCCGGGTGCGGGAGGACAAGCTGCGTGAGTCGGCCGACGGATTCGACGGGACCTGGGTGGCGCATCCCGACCTCGTGCCGCTGGCCACGGAAGTGTTCACCGCCGCGCTGGGCGCCCGGCCGCATCAGCTGCAGCGGCGACGGGAAGACGTCCGCGTCGTGGCACGCGATCTGCTGGAAATCCACGTGCCGGGCGGCGTGATCACCGAAGCCGGCGTGCGCGCGAACGTGAGCGTCGCGCTCCAGTACCTGGACAGCTGGCTGCAGGGGACCGGCGCCGCCGCGATCGCGAATCTCATGGAGGACGCGGCCACCGCGGAGATCTCCCGCGCGCAGCTATGGCAGTGGGTGCGACATCGGTGCCAGCTCGCCGACGGGCGGACGATCGACCCCGAGCTGTACCTCTCGATCCGGCAGGCGGAGCTCGCCACGCACGGGGGTGCGACCGCCGGGCGGCGGCGTGAGGCGGCTGAGTTGCTGGACGCGCTGGTGCTGGCTTCCGAGTTCGCTGAGTTCCTGACGTTGCCGGCCTACCGTCTCCTCGACGGCGGCCCCATCAAGGAAAGGTGATCATGCAACCCGACCTCCAGAAGGACGCGGACGCTCTCGCGAGGCGCTGGGCGCAGGAGCCGCGCTGGCGCGGCATCCGGCGCGACTACCAGCCGAGCGACGTGGTCCGCCTGCGGCCCTCGGTCGTCGTGGAGCACACCTTGGCACGGCGGGGGGCGGAGCGACTGTGGTCGCTGCTGGCCGGGGAGCCGTACGTAGCGACGTTCGGCGCCCTGACCGGGGCCCAGGCGGTGCAGATGGTGAAGGCCGGGCTCAAGGCCCTGTATCTCTCCGGCTGGCAAGTGGCGGCCGATGGCAACCTGTCCGGCCAGACCTACCCCGATCAGAGCCTCTATCCGAGCAACAGCGTGCCGGCACTGGTGCGGCGGCTGAATAGCGCCCTGATGCGCGCCGATCAGATTCAGCGCGCTGAAGCGGCGGGACGCAACGGCACCGCTCCGACGGACTGGTACGCGCCGATCCTGGCTGATGCCGAGGCGGGCTTCGGCGGCGTGCTGCACGCCTTCGAGCTCATGAAAGGCATGATCGAAGCCGGCGCGGCGGGGGTCCATTTCGAAGATCAGCTCGCCGCCGAAAAGAAGTGCGGCCACCTGGGCGGGAAAGTCCTGGTGCCGACGCAGCAGTTCATCCGCATGCTGAGCGCGGCGCGACTCGCGGCCGACGTGTTGGACATACCCACCCTCATCGTCGCCCGCACCGACGCGCTCAGCGCCACCCTCTTGACCTCCGACGTCGACCCCCGGGACCGCGAGTTTTCCACGGGGGAGCGCACACCGGAGGGTTATTTCCGCGTCCGGGACGGGCTCGAGCCCGTGCTGGTGCGGGCGCTCGCGTACGCGCCCTACGCCGACCTGTTGTGGTTCGAGACCTCGAAGCCGGACATGGAGGAAGCGCGCCGGTTCGCCGAGGCGATTCACGCCCGCTTCCCGGGCAAGCTGCTGGCGTACAACTGCTCGCCGTCCTTCAACTGGCAGCAGCATCTCGGCGATCGGGAGATCGCCACCTTCCAGGACGAGCTCGGCCGGCTGGGCTACAAGTTCCAGTTCGTCACGCTCGCCGGGTGGCACCTCATCAACCTGCGGACCTTCGAGCTCGCGCAGGCCTACAGCGCCGAGGGGATGCCGGCGTACGTGCGGCTGCAGCAGGAGGAGATCGCCCGCGAGGCCACCGGCTACACCGCCACCAAGCACCAGCGCGAGGTCGGCGCGGGGTACTTCGATCAGGTGCTGACGGCAGTCATGGGCAGCAACGCCTCCACGGCGGCGCTGGCCGGCTCGACCGAGGCCGAGCAGTTCGTCAGTTCGATCCGCTAGTCGCGGCGGGCGCGCCCGTGCCGCCGTACTTCTGGAACCAGCTCATCATGTAGAGCTGAGTTCGGATGAAATTGGACGGCTTGGACCCGGTGCCGTGGAACTCGCCGCTGAAGCGGAGCAGCACGGTCGGGACCTTCCGAAACTTGAGCGCCGCGAAGTATTCCTCCGACTGCGGGATCGGCGTGCGGCGGTCGAGCTCTCCGGTCATGAGCAGCGTGGGTGTCGTCACCTTCCCGACGTACATCAGGGAAGAGTGCGCGAGCCACTGGTCCGGCTTCTCCCAGAATGGCGCGTCGAAGAAGCTGTAGGTGAAGAGAGGAATGTCGGTCTCCCCCGCCATGCTCATCCAGTCGATCACGGGACAGCGGACGGCCGCGGCCGCAAACCGGGTCGTGTGCCCGATCACCCAGCTCGACAAGACGCCCCCGCCGCTGCACCCCGAGACGTACATCCGCCGGGTGTCGACGTACCCGCGGCCGACCACGGTATCCACGCCGGCCATCAGGTCGTCGTAGTCCACGCTGGGATAGCTGTGGTCGATCCCGTCCGAGAATGCGCTGCCGTACCCGGTGCTGCCGCGCGGGTTGACGAACAGCACCACGTACCCGTTGGCCGCGAAGTTCTGGAACATGTAGCTGAAGCCGACGTTGTACATCGCGAACGGCCCGCCGTGAATCTCCAGAATGAGCGGGTACTTCTTGGCCGGATTGAACGACGGCGGCTTCACGATCCACCCCTGCACGCGCGCGCCGCCGCTCGAGGCGTACCAGACCTCCTCCACCGTCGCGGTCCGCTTGCCCGCCAGCACATCGTCGTTGACGGCGGTGAGTCGCACCGGCGCACCCGGGCGGCGCAGGTGGTAGCGGACGACGTCGGGGGGCGTCCCGGCGTCGCTGCGCAGGCCGACGGCAGTGAGATCGCGGGCTACGGACGAGAGCGAGAGCACTTGGGTGCCGGTCGTGACCGCCGTGGCGCCGCCCCGCAGCGCGGCAAAGAACACGTTGATCGCGCCGCGGTCGCCGGCGGTGAAGTAGACGCCGCTGGCATCGGGGGCCCAGCGCAGCTCGCCGGGGTCCCGGTCGAGATCGTGCGTCAGGTCCCGCATCCCCGCCCCGTCGATCCCGATCACCCAGAGGTCGCCCGTGGTGTGGGTGTGGGGAGTCGAGTCGTACCCGGCAAAGGCCACCAGCCTGCCGTCGGGGGAGACCCGGGGACTGGAGAAGTAGCCGGGCCGGTGGGTCAGCGCCCGGATCACCCCGCTCGACACGTCGAGCGCGTAGAGCTGGGCGTCCTGATAGCGGTCGTCGCCGCTCGCATCCTTTAGGCCGTCGAAGACGATGGTCTTGCCGTCCGGCGTGAAGTCGAAGCCCACGTTGCCGCTGAGCCCGTCGAAGCGGGCCCCGACGTTCCACTTGCCGCGCGTGAGCTGCTGCGGCGTGCCGCCGTCGGCCGTGACGACGAACAAATGGGTGAAGCCCTCATCGGTGAAGCCCTGCCGGTCCTGCCGGTAGTGCAGGCGGTCGACGATCCGCGGGGCCGGGGTCCACTTGGCGCCTTCCGGGGCCGCGGGCATGCTGATGCGCCATGGCTCCTGATCGGGGACGAACATGGCGAAGGCGATGGTCTTGCCGTCGGGCGACCACTGCGGATTGGACGGTGTCTCGGTCACGTGCGTGATCTGCGTCGTCGCCCCTTCGGCATCCATCCAGCGAACAAAGAGCTGCGTGCCCTTGGGCTCCCCGTCGGCGAGGTAGAGGATGCGGGCGCCGTCCGGAGACCACCGGGCCCCGGCACCTTTCACAAGGAAGCGGTTCTTCGAGCCGTCGGCGCCCATGATCCACAGGGCCGATTCCCACTTATCCTCGAGCTTGTTGACGTAGCGCCGCGTATAGACGATCTGCGCGCCGTCGGGGGAGAGCTGCGGATCGGCCACCTGCTCCCAGTCGAGATAGTGCTCGACGGTGAGGAGGCTGTCGGTCGCGGTCTCCTGCGCCGCAGCGGGAGCCGGTGACAACGACCAGGCGACGAGAAGCACGGCGAGAGGAACGACTCGAGATGCACGGCGCATAAGGACTCCGAGGATGGTGACGCGGGTGAAACGGCCTTGCCTTCCTTAAGAGAGGGCGTCTCGACGCAATCGGCAAGCAGGTAGGAGGGGAAGGTGGGCGTCTACGGCTTGAGCACCGTCCATTCAATCTTGTTCAACAGATTCCCGACTTCTTCCGCCGAGTCGCTCTGGTAGGCGAAGCAGCGGTCGCCGCCGTCGGGGCGGACCCCGTCGAGCTTGGCGACCTGCCCGACGTACCACGGGTCGTAGCTGCGGCGCAGGCAGAAGCGGACTTGATAGGGGGCGGCGAGCTTCAGCGGCTTGATGCGGCCGGCGCGCACCCCGCGCACGGCGCGAGCGGCCGCCGCCCGGATCTCCGCGTGGACGCGCGCCGGCGAGAAGGCCGCCGCCGCGCTCCTGCTCTCGGCGATCTTGGTGGTGACCGTCTCGAGTGGCCCTACCATCTCCTGAGTCTCGGCGGTGAGCACGTTGTCCCCCGCCGCGAGGGCGAGCGGCACGCCCATCTCCCCGCCGATGAACGCGGCGATCCCTGCCTCGTTCAGCGCTTTGCCGTCGACGGTGAAGGAGTCGAAGGCGAAGCTGTGGGAGATGATCCCCGGCGTCCCGGCGTTGGCGTGCGCGCCGAGGATGAATATGGCATCCACCATCGGGTTCAGTCCCGTACTCATCACGATCGGCTTCGGGTAGCCCCGGATCAGGATCGCGGCGGGGTCCAGGTCCTCCGGATGAATGTTGCGGAACAGCGTACCGCCGTGGCCCTCGTTGACCACGAACTGCGTCGCCCCCGCGGCGCGCGCGCCGGCGATGGCCGCGTTGACCTCGTCGGCCAGCTCCTTGCGAAACGCCTCGTGCTGTCCATCGTCGCCCATCGGGACGTTGGGCCGCATCTCGGTGCCGTTGCGCACGGCGGCGGCGAGCCCCTCCATGTCGCCGATGATGTAGACGGTGAAGCCCGTCTTCTGCATCAGCGCCTCGAGCTTGCGGCGGGCCAGCCGGTACTCGATGACGCCGAAATAGGCCTCGGCCGGCGTGCTGTCCCGCACAGGGGCCTGCACTGCCGGAGGAGCGGGAGCCTGCGATGGCTGCTGGGCGAGGAGGGCGATGGGCAGGGCGGCGAGCAGCGCCGCGGCGGCTGACGACGTCGCGCGCATCACCGCAGTACCACGCGCTCGATCGCGTCGAGGAGGTAGCCCATCTGCACGGCGCTGTCGGCGGTGAGGCGGTAGGAGCGGTCCCCCATCTTTTCGAGTCCGCTCCAATGCAGGGAGTCCACCCCTTGGACGACCCGGACGGGATAGCTCGCCCGCAATGTGAACTCCACCTGGTAGGGCCGCTCGAGCACGAACGGCTTGTAGGCGTGGCGCATGGCCCGGCGGACGGCCACCGCCGCCGAATCGGACAGCAACCGGCGGATGCGGGTCGGGCTGAAGGTAATGGCAGCCATGTGGCCGACCGCGTACTTGGTCACGATGCCGATGAAGCCGTTCCCCAGGATCTCCCGCGTCTCGGCGATCTCGGCGTCGTCGCCGCTCACCAGCGACACGGCCACGCCGAATTCACCCGCGATCAGGGCGTTGATCCCGACCTCGTTCAGGCTCTTCCCGTTTACCGTGAAGGCGTCGAAGGCGTAGTTGTGCGACAGGATGCCGGGCTTGCTGCCGCTCGCGTGGGCACCGGTGAACATCAGCGTACCCACCGTCGAGTCGATCCCGGTCACCATGATCAGCGGCTTGGGGAAGCCGCGAACCAGGATCGCCGCGGTGTCCAGCGCCCAGGGCAGGATGTTGGCGAACAGGTTGCCGCCGTGCCCCTCGTTCACCACGAACGACCGGGCGCCGGCCAGGCGGGCTCCGCGGATGGCGGCGTTCACTTCCTGCGTCAGCAGGGCGCGGAAGTGGTTCCAGTAGTCGGGGCTGGTCAAGGTCCGGTACTGCTCCCCTTCGTTGCCCGCGATCACCTCGTGGATGTCCACGACGCTGCCCATCCCCTCCATGTCGGGGACGATGAAGACGCGGAAGCCATGCGGCGGTGGCAGCCGGGGCGGCGTGTACGCCGGCGCCTGCGCGCCCAGCATGGCCGGGATGGCGACCGGCAGGAGGAAGCGCAGGTTCAGGTGCACCTGGGCTCTCCCTCCTTGAGGGCCGGGGCGAGCGCCGTCGATCCCGTGTAGACGGCACACGTCCGGGTGGTGGTGGTGTGACTCACCCACGCCGTCCAGCCGTCTCCGGTGGTGGTGATGGTCGGCCCGATCACGCCCGTCGTCGTCGAGTAGGTGGTGCCCAGATTGCTCGTGTACTTGATCGAGTCGGCGAAATACGCCTCCTCGGCGGTCACGAGGTTGCGCAGGTCAGACTTCATCGACGCGAGATAGGCCTTCTCTTTGGTGTTGCCGAACTTCGGGATCGCGATCGCGGCGAGAAAGCCGATGATCACGATGACGATGAGCAGCTCGACCAGCGTAAATCCCCTGCGGTCCATCAAACCTCCTCACGGGCGCGGCGGTACGACGATGGCATGGGGACCTGATACTATCGCGTCGGAGGCGCGGGCGGGAGTATGACAGGGATCACCGCCCGGGCGGTCGCCGCCTGGTCGTCCGTCCCCCGGACGTGCTGGCTGCCGCGGCCCGAGCCGGCCATACTTGGCTCCCGATGACCGCGCCCGTCCCCCCCCCGGCTCCGCCGCCCCCCGCCTCCGATCACCGCCCCGCGGTCGTCGCGGGCTTCCTCGGGTGGACGCTCGACGCGTTCGACTTTTTCGTCGTCGTCATGACGCTCACGGCGATCGCGCGGGAATTTCACCGCACCGACGTCGAAATCGCCCTCTCGATCACGCTCACCCTCGCCTTCCGGCCGGTGGGCGCGTTCGTGTTCGGGCTGCTGGCCGACCGCTACGGCCGCCGGCTGCCGCTCATGCTCGACCTCGTCTTCTATTCGGTGGTCGAGGTGTTGTCGGGGCTGGCCCCGAGCTACACCTGGTTTCTCGTGCTGCGGGCGCTGTTCGGCATCGGGATGGGGGGAGAGTGGGGCGTGGGGGCGTCGTTGGTCATGGAGAAGGTGCCCCCCCGGCTGCGGGGGGTGTTCTCCGGACTGCTGCAGCAAGGGTACGCGGCCGGGTACCTGCTGGCCGCGCTGTGCTACTTCGTCGTCTACCCCCGCTGGGGCTGGCGGCCGATGTTCTTCATCGGGGGGCTCCCCGCCCTCCTCGCTTTGTTCGTGCGCTTCCGCGTGAAGGAATCCGAGGTATGGCAGCGGACGCGGCACAAGACATGGGGCGATCTCGGCGCCGCTATCGCCAAGAACGGAAAGCTCTTCCTCTATCTCGTGGCGCTGATGGCGATGATGAACTTCGTCTCCCACGGCACCCAGGACCTCTATCCCACCTTCCTGCAGCGGGACTGGGGCTTCACCCCGCAGCGCCGCGCGGCCCTGACCGCCCTATCGATGGTCGGCGCGCTGACGGGCGGCATCCTCTGCGGCCTCTACTCCGACCGCCTCGGCCGCCGGCGGACCATCGTGCTCGCCCTCGGTGGCGCCTTCCTGATGATCCCCCTCTGGGCGTTCGCGCCGAGCCTGCCGTTGCTCGTCGTGGGCGCGTTCCTGATGCAGTTCATGGTCCAGGGCGCCTGGGGCGTGATTCCCGCGCACATCACCGAGCTCTCGCCTGACTCCGTGCGCGGCTTTCTGCCCGGGTTCGCCTATCAGTGCGGCGTGCTGATCGCCGGCACGGTGGCATGGATCGAAGCCGCGTTCGCGGCGCACCTCACCTACGCGTGGGCGATGGCGGTGACGGCGGGGACGGTGTTCGCGCTGTGCGCGCTGGTCGCGGCGCTGGGGCCCGAGCGCCGCGGCATCCACTACGGCCAGACGCCGTGAGGGTTATTCGACGTCGCCGGTCGAGAGCCGCAGAATGATGTTGCGCCCGGGGTCGAGCGCGAATTCCTTGTAACGGCTGAGGAAGCTGCGGTAGCGGGTGTTGAGCGCGTTGCGCACCGCCACGTCGACGCGGACCAGCCGGCCGAAGAGCGTCGTGGTCGTCCCCACATCCAGGTGCACGAGCGTGTACCCCCCCTCCGCCACGTCGAGCGGGTTGAGGCGTGTCTGCCGTGCGTCGGTCTCGACGTCCACTCCGACCTTCCCCGCCCACACCAGGCCTACCACGCCGCGCAACGGGGGCGTCAGCGGCAGCCACTCACGGCTCGTCTGGTTCTTGGCCCGGACGCCGTCGAGCCTGGCGTGCACCGTGAAGGGATGCCAGAGCTCCGCCTCGAGCGCGAGCTCGCCGCCGACCAATTCGGCATCCGCCTGCACGTACTGGTAAATCCGCAGCGAATCCGTGGCGGTGGGCTTGAAGAACTGGGCGGTCGGCGTGATGTAGATGTAGCCTCCGATGCGGTTGCGGTACGCCGAAGCCTCAGCGCGCACCCGCGCGCCGTTCCATCGCACCCCCACGTCGAGGCTCGTCCCCGCTTCGGTCCGCAGACTGGGATCGCCCTTCTCATATCGGGCCTCGCCCAGGTGCGGCCCGTTGGAGAACAGCTCGAACAGCGTGGGGGCGCGCCACGCCCTGCCCACGTTGCCGCTGATGGCGAGCGGCTCGACGGGCCGCCACACGACGCCGGCGTCCGCGGACCAGGCGCCGTAGTCGCGCGCATCCGCCCCTCGGCCGAGGGCGGCGTCGGCGTCTGTGGAGAGATGCCGGCGGTCGAACCGCGCGCCGGCGAGCAGGCTCCACGAGCCCAGCGCCACCTGCTCGAACGCGAACGCCGCAGCACCGTTGATGCGCGCGTCCGGCACGAGAGGAATCCGTCCGCGCGCGTCGTTCCACTGAGCGAGCCCAGTCAGTCCCAGCGTCCCGCGCAGAACCGTCCCGGCCGAATGGTGTGCCAGCAGATCGACCGAAGCTGTCTGGAGCAGCAGGTTGAACGCCTCGGACTCCCCGACGGTGCCCCCACCACCCGGCACGGTATCGTCCGAGACTTCCGCCAAGGAATGCCGCTGATATTGGCCGCGCGCCTCGAGATGCCAGTCGCCCGCGAAATGCTCGGCCGCCAGTTGCACGCGTTCGTCGTCGAGTTTGCGCGCGGGCCCTTGATCTTTCCCGCTCGTGCTCCCGGCCGGGGGACCGTTCGCTTCGAGCAGCTTGAATTCCCCGCCGTAGTGGACCACGCGCAGCGAGACACCGCCGCGCGGACTCCGCGTGCCGATGGTCCCTTCCCCGTTGAAGGCGCCGAAGCCGGTGTTGTCCAGCTCGCCCGCCGGCGTGTGGAGGCTGGCCGCGAACCGGCCGACCCCCGCCACGCGCCACCCCAGGTGGCCGCTCGCGCCCTCGAGACGGGCCGCCCCGCCGAGCTCGGCGTTGTTCGTCGCGCCCGAGAGCGTGAAACCACTGCGCATGAAGGCGGGCCCACCGCCGGCATCGGGCAGCGGCTCGGAGATCACGTTCACCACGCCGCCCAGCGCGTCGGACCCGTAGAGCACGCTCGCTGGACCGCGGATCAGCTCGACGCGGCGCACGAATCCCGTTTCGACCGACGGACCGTCCTCGTCGCTCCAGGAGTAGTCCTCGAGCCGGCTGCCGTTCTCGAGCACCAAGACCCGCGACCCGGTGAGGCCCCGGATCACGGGTTTCCCGATCTGCGCGCCGGTGGACAGGGTCCGAACGCCGGCGAGGCTCTCCAGCACGTGCGCCAGCGAGACACCTTGCGCCCGCCGCAGCGCGTCACCCCCCAGTGCAGACGCCGGCAGTGGCGAGGCCGCGGCCGCAAGCGGCGACCGGGTGGCAGTGACGGTGAGCGGCTCCACGTCGAACGGCGTCTGCGTGAGGACCAGCGCCACCGCCTCCGTGACAGGCACCGTGACCTCGCGAACGATCGCCTGGTAGCCGGCCCGCCGAACTACCAGGGTATAGCGGCCCCGCGGTACGCTCGAGAATCGGAATGTGCCGTCCGCCCCGGTCGCGAGCTGCCGAGACAATGTGGGGATGGCGACGGTCGCGAGGGCGATGGGCTGGCCGGCGCGGTCGCTCACGCGTCCGGCAACGACATCGGCAGCCTCCTGAGCAGACAGGAGGAACGATGTCGGCGCACCCAAGAGGGCGCCCAGCACGCACAGCAGCAGGGGGCGGGTGGGCATGCCGTATTTTACGCGTCGCCGGCAGATTCCGCTGGCCGACGAGAAGCCCGTCCGACGCGCAGCGCGAGCGGCCAGCGGACGCGCCGCCGGCCGTCCGGCGTCCCCGCCGCCCACGTCCGGGCGATCGCTTCCCGGACCGCGGCGCGGGGATCCACCCCGCGCTCGGCGACGTAGCGCCTGGTGGCGGACCAGGTGCCGACGTAACCGAGCAGCTCGTCCAGCGTCCAATCCGCGGTCATCTCGAACGCCGGCGGCGCCAGTTCATCGAACGGAAAGGCAAGCGTTCGGTATCCGGTCTCGGCGAGCTCGCGTCCCGCGGGCCAATATGGCCCGACGGCGCCGTAACAGAGCTGCTGCAGCGCCGCGTTCAACGCGGGGTCGTCGATCCTCGCGTTGGGGTAGGTCCAGACGGCCAGGACGCCGTCGGGCACCAGCACCCGCCGAGCCTCCGCGTAGAACCGGTCCAGATCGAGCCAGTGGAGCGCCTGCGCGACGGTCACGAGGTCCACGGTTCCCGTGGCGATGCCCGACCGCTCCGCCAACGCGACGCGGTACTCCACGCGAGGGTGCGGGGATGCCTGCGCCACCTGCGCGGCGCTGGCATCGGTCCCGATCACGCGGTCGAAGTGGGCCGCGAGGCTCGGCGTGGCCTGCCCGTTGCCGCAGGCACAGTCCCACGCGAGGGCGCGCCGCGGGACGAGCCCAGCGAGGTAGGTGAACAGCGCGTCCGGGTAACGCGGGCGGAAGGTGAGGTACCCGGCCGCGACGGCGGAGAAGTGATCGCGGAACGGCTCGGCCCCGGGTGGCTCAGTCCCCATACATAGCCGTCCCCTATTGCCCGGTGAGGAGGCGGGCCGCGGCCGCCAACTGTGGGGGCTGCCCGACCACCGTCAGCACATCGTCCGCGGCCAGGTGGAAGTGGGGATCGGGCGTAGGCATGTCCTCTTCACCCCGGCGTACGCTGAGCACGAGCGCGCCGGTTTGCGTCCGCAGCCCCGTCTCGGCCAAGGTGCGCCCTACCGCCGGTGCGCCGGGCGGCAGCCGGACCCGCTCGACCCGCATTTGCGGCAGCTCGGCGGTGATGATGGTCGGGGACGCCACCGCGCCGGCCTCACCCCGCTCCCGCCCACGGGTCGGTTCACGCAGCGCCTGGTAGTGTGCGGAGCGGACCTCGTCCACGAGGCGACCGATCTCGCTCCGCGCCACACCATAGTGCGCGAGGACGCGGGAGAAGATCTCGATCGACGTCTCGAATTCTTCGGGGATCACGTCGTCGGCACCGAGCCGGGACAGCTCGGGCATTTCCGCGACGTAGCGAGTGCGCGCGATGATGTGCAGCCCCGGATGCAGGGTGCGCGCTACGCGCACGATCCGACGGGTCGCGGCCGGATCGGAGATCGCGACGACGAGCAGGCGAGCCCGTGTGACGCCGAGCGAGCGCAGGATTTCCTCGCGGGTGGCGTCGCCGTAGAACGCCGGCTCCCCGCGCGCCCGCGCCGCGCGCACCGCCTGGGAGTTCAGCTCCACGATGAGGTGCGGCACGGCGATCGCCTGCAACGCGGCGGCGAGGTTGCGCCCGTTGAGTCCGTAGCCGACGATGATGACGTGGTCGCTCATCGGCTCCTGCGCCGGGGCGAGGGGCGGAGGTTGGCGACCCGGCAGGACGCGGTCGAGCGTCAGCACTCCGCCCAGGCGGTCGAGCAGCGCGGGTCCGCCCTGGAGTACGAACGGCGTGACCAGCATGGTCAAGACCGCCACAGCAAGGAACCCCTGGTAGAGCTCCTCACCCAGCAGGCCGGCGGCGCGCCCTTCCCGGGCCACCACAAAGGAGAATTCGCCGATCTGCGCCACGGCGAGGCCCGCCAGCAGGGCGACCCGCATCGAGTAGGCCATGAGCGCGGGGCCGGTGGCCGCGATGAGCGTCTTTCCCGCCATCACCACCGCCACCCCCCCCAACGTCAGGAGGGGGTGCATCCGGAGGAAATCGAACTGCACCAGCATGCCGACGGCCACGAAGAACAGCGAGATGAAGATGTCCCGGAAGGGGAGCAGCTCGGCAAGGGCCTGGTGACCGTAGTCGGATTCCGAGATCACCAGACCCGCGAGAAACGCCCCGAGCGCGAGCGACGCCCCCACCGCCGCCGTGCCCATGGCCGTCAGCGTACCCACCAGGATGATGGCGATGAGGAAGAGCTCGCGGCTCCGGGTCCGCAGGATCACGGTGAGCGCCCGGGGCACCAGCGTGCGCGCGGCCACGATGACGCCGACGACGACCAGCGCAGCTTTCCCGAGCGCGAGCGCCAACCCCGCGGCCCCGCCGCCCGCGCGGCCTGCGAGGAAGGGCAGCACGAGCATGATCGGCACGACGCATAGGTCCTGGAAAATGAGCATCCCGGTAGCGAGCCGCCCGTGTGGCGCGTCGATCTCGCCCCGATCGGTCAGGATCTTCAGGACGATGGCGGTGCTGGACAGCCCGACCAGGAAGCCGAGGAACAGGGCCACGCGCCAGCGCGGCTCGAACGCGAGCGCCGCGACGGCGGTGGCCGCCACCGTGAGCCCCATCTGCACCGCGCCTCCCTGCACCACCTGCCGGCCCATCTGGCGCAGGCGGTGAAAGGAGAATTCGATGCCGATGGTGAACAGCAGGAGGATGACGCCGATCTCGGCCAGGTCTTCGACCCGGTGGACGTCTCCCACCAGGCCAAGCGCGTTGGGGCCCACGAGCACCCCGGCGACGATGAAGCCGGGGAGCGCCGGCAGCTTGAGACGATGGAAGAGGAGAATGACGATCAGCGAGACGGCGAAGATGATCGCCAGATCTTCCAGAACTGCCAGCTGGCTCACGCGCGCCGCCCCGGCAATGGAGGTGTGCACAAGGTACGCTGCGCCGCCGCCAAAGAAAACGGCCCGATCCGGTCATCCGGATCGGGCCGCCCTGCGCGGGTCGGGCGCGCCTAGGAGCGCGTGACGGTGTACTGGCCGCAGGCCGTGAACTGAATGGTGACCGTCGTCTGGGCGTTGCCGCCGGCGTTCTGCCGGGTCGCCACCGCCGTGAGCGTACCAGAATCGAACCGCGGTGCCACGGTGCACGTCGCGTTGAAGTGCAACTGGGGATTGGTCGAAACCGCCAGGGAGAAGCCGTTGGCGCCGTGGGACCAGATCGAGGTGCCGGTCAGGCTCCAGCGTCCGCTCGGCAGCGAATCGCGCTTGATGGTGCCGGCCACATCCGCCGTGAACATCGCCGACCAGTTCCGCGCGTGGGCCGCGCTGTCGCCGTTGGCGAAGTAGAACTTCGTAATGAAGTTGGTTTCCGAGCGGGCCAGCACGGAGCTGTCGCCCGACACCTGGCGCGTGCCGTTTTCCTTGACGGACCGCGTGCGCGCCGTGAAGGGGTTGGTCCAGCTGCGCGTCAGGTCGGTGAACACGGTCTTGAGCGCGCGGTCGGTAGTGATCGGGGTCGGGTCGATCACGTCGATCATGCCGTTGACCGCCCCCCAGACGAAGGTGCAGTTCGTAAACGTCACGCGCACCGAGTCGGGGACTGGATCGCCGTCGCTGTTGGTGACCGCGCTGAACGTCACGCACGCCTGCGGCGCGCCCGGGATGCCCGGCGCACCCTGGACCGGCGTCCCCGTCGACACGTCATACACGGTCCCTTCGACCAAGGCGCCGGCGTCGGTCGCCACGACTTCGGCGACCGAGTCCGCCTGCGCCTGGGTCAGCACGGGGACGGGAGCCGAAGCGTTGTTACAAGCGGCGAGCGCGAGCGACGCCGCGCCGACCGTCAAAATCGATGCCTTCAGGGAAGAACGGCGCATTCCATCCTCCTGGGAGTTCGGGGCCACGATGCCGAGCGCACAGCTTAGACGCCGTGGCCTGGGTCACGTTAAGGCGGCTCGCCTGGCAGGCGCCGACCCCCTATCTTGTGTGGCCATGGAGGGATACCCGGCGTGATCTCGTGGGAGCAAGTCGTCACGAAGGGCCTCCGCGCCCTGCGGCTGGAAAGCATCAGGAGCAAGATCCTGGTGTTTGCCGTGCTGGCAACGCTCATCCCTTCCCTGAGCACTGCATGGATTTCGTACCTGCAGAACAAGCGCGCCCTCACCGAGAAGATCTCCCAGGAGCTGCAGACCGCAAGCACGCAGACGTCCAACGCGATGGACCTGTGGCTCAAGAGCAACATCTACAATCTCCGCGTGTTTTCTCTCTCGTACGAAGTCGCGGGGAACCTGGCGAACCTCGGCCACGGAGGGCAGCCGCTGCGCCGGGTCAACGACTACCTGGCCTCGGTCCGCGTGCGGTTCGCGGACTATGAGGCCCTGGTCGTGCTCGACCCGCAGACGCGCATCGTCGCGGGCAACGCCCGCTCTGGCGAGGTCCCGCTCCCGTCGGACTGGGCCACCCAGATCCGGAACGACAATCAAGTGGTGGGAGACCCGTATCCCGATGCCACCGGGAAGGCGGTGATGGTGCTGGCCTACCCGTTGCGATCCGCCAACGGGCGGATGCTCGGAACGCTCGCGGTGCGATTGAACCTCCATGCGCTGGAGGAGCCCATGAAACGATTCGCCCCGCGGGCACCGGGGCGGGTTTACTTCCTCACTGGGACCGGCGCGCTCATCGGCGCTCACCGGGTCGACGGCGTGGAGCCGCTCAAGTCCACGCTCCCTTTGCGGACGGTCCAGCGTCTGGCGGGGTTGCAGGGAGCGGCAGAGGAGTATCGCAGCATCGACGGCACGCGCGTGGTGGGCACGCTCGAGCACCTATCGCCGCTGCGCTGGACCGTGATGGTGGAGACGCCGACGGCCGATGCGTTCCAGCAGGTGGCCCGCCTGCGCAACATGACCGGGTTGATCCTCACCGTGCTGCTGTTGGTGCTGGGCCTGCTCGGCTACCTGCTCGGCCTGTTGATCGTCCGGCCGCTCAACCGGCTCACCCGTGGGGCCGCCGCCGTAGCCGCAGGCAATCTCGAGGTGGACCTCCCCGTGATCGGGGGCGGCGAGGTCGGTTATCTCACCGAGGTCTTCAACAACATGGTGGCGCGGCTGCGGGACAGTCACCGTGAGCTGGAGCGGCTTTCGGTCACCGACGGCCTGACGGGGCTCTATAACCGCCGCCACCTGATGGACACGCTCGGCAACGAGGTGCGACGGTCGCTCCGCCTGAAGCACACTTTCGCCGTGTTGATGGCGGACGTGGACCTCTTCAAGCATTACAACGATACGAATGGCCACCTCGCGGGCGATGAGGTGCTCCGGCGGCTGGCGGCCATCCTGCGGGAGACGTGTCGCGAAGTGGATACCGCCGCGCGGTACGGCGGCGAGGAGTTCCTCGTGCTGCTGCCGGAGACCACGGCACGGGCCGCGGCGGACGTCGCCGAGCGGCTGCGCCAGCGGCTGGCGGGCGAGACGTTCTCCGGCGGCACGATCACGCTCAGCATCGGGGTGGCGGAATTCCCGGAGCACGGCGACACGCCGGAGGCGTTGATTGCCGCGGCCGACGTCGCCCTGTACGGGGCCAAGCATGATGGACGCGACCGCGTGGTGCGCGCCGCCGCCCGGCGGCGCAGCAAAGAAACGAAGGGCGGCTAGCGGCTGTCCCCCGACCGTCGGCCGATCAGCGTTCGGTGCAGCCAGCCGCTGTGGCCCGCGTCATCAGTGATCCGCACCCACTCGTCCGCGTAGGAATACGCCACCACCGCGGCCCCCGCCTCGAGGGTGAAGGCCACACGGAAAGTGGTGCCGGGCCCTTCGCGCACGTTGCTGTGCCCCGTGGATTGCAGGCTCAGCGGGACCGCGAACGGGACCTCACCCGGCCGCAACGTGGCGCGGTCCACCCCGGCGAGCCGAGTCTTGCCCACGCCCGCCAGGTTCTTGGCCTGGTTGGCGAGGTAGAGCGCGCCGCCGTAATTGGACTTGTTGAACTCCGCAGTGCTCTGATCGAGCCGCCGCCGCGCTTGGGCGTACTCGGGCACGGCCGGCTGGCCGGGGGAGCCCTTCAGCGGCTGCAACGCGATCTCAGCCTCGGCGATACCCGACGCGGCCTCGGCGCGGGTGGCGAGGGTCTGGAGCTTCGCCATCGCGCGCACCACTTCCTGCGTGGCGTCGTCCAGGCGCGTCTGGAGCTCCTCGATCTGCGCGTCGCGCTCCAACAGACGCAGCTCGAGCCGGCCGACGCGCTGCTCGAGCTCGGCGCTGTGCGCCGATCGGGCCGCAGTGTCCGGAGCCGGGACCGGCGCAGTCCGTGGCGCGCGGGTGCACGCCGCCGCGAGAGCCCCCGCGGCGACCACCGCCAGAATCCCGCGCCCGCCAAGCCTCAGATTCGTACCCATGGCCACCGTCCTCTCGCGCTGTAAACTGCCACCCGCGCGAGCTACCTTCAACAACCCTCGCGGGGTTTCGCGGGGAGGCTGGGCAAGTTCGAGCCCCGATGTGGAAGTCGTTGTCTTGGCGATAGTTGACATCCGACTCTGCGGTTGGCGCCTGCCGCGGTCCGCCGCTAGTTTGGCATTTCCCGAGAGACCGAGGTATGGCATGTCGATCGCAGACTCGCTCCTCCCCGAATTCGACGAGGAGATGGCCGCCGCCCGCCGCATGCTAGAGCGGGTCCCCGACGGCAAGACCACCTGGCAACCGCACGAGAAATCGATGACGCTCGGCCGGCTCGCCACCCATGTGGCCCAGCTCCCGGGCTGGGCGGTGAACTCCGTGACCAAGGACGAGCTGGATATCGCCCCGCCCGGCGCGCCGCCGCCGCAGCGCCTGATCCTCGACCAGACGGCCAAGATCCTCGAGCTGTTCGACAAGAACGTGCAGGAAGCGCGACAGGCGCTGGCGACGACGAGCGACGCCGAGTTCGCCAAGCCGTGGGCGTTCAAGCTCGGCGGGCGGACGATGTGGACGCGGCCCAAGCTGCAGGTGTATCGCCGGATGATGATGAGCCATCTGGTCCATCATCGAGCCCAGCTCGGCGTCTATCTGCGTCTCAACGGCGTTCCGGTGCCGGGGATGTACGGTCCGTCCGCGGACGAGGCCAGACCGGCGGGGCGCTAGGGCGTCGTCCGGATGTGGATGGGTACGATGGTCGTGCCCCAGTGCAACCGGAGAATCGTGGAATCGGGGCCGACAACGGGGAAGTAATACGCGAGCACTTCCATGTGGCCGCCCTGCTCCGGCACCACCGGCACGCGCAGCACCTCGAGGGAGTCGCCGGGATACGGAGTGTGAAAGACATCCACCGCCCCGCTGAAGATCACCGTCCAGCGCGAGGTGTCGGGGATCGTCCAGAGCGTGTAGCGCCCGGCGGGGAGCGGCCGGCCTTCGACGAGGACGCTGCGGCTGAACGTGATGGTCGTCGCCGAGTCTGCCCCGGGATGCCAGATGCGCCCCCACTTCACGAGTCCGCCGAACAGGAAACGTCCCCGCGCGACCGGCCGGTTGTAGCTGATCGCGATGTCGGTGAACCCGACGCGTTGGGTGACGGTGCCGTGCTGGCTGAACGGGATGCCCTGGGCGGCGGCGCCCGCGAGGGGCATGGCCGCGAGAGCGGAGATGAGCATGAGGGCTCGCATCGGATCGACCCTGGGGTGGCTCACGTTCGGATCAACGTCGTTTAGAAGCGCAGCTCCAGCCCGAGTCGCAGTGTCCGCGCGGGGGCATGGAAGAGCGCCGGCCCGAAGAAGGCGTCGAAGTACGCGTTGAACGCCCGGGTCTGCTCGGCGACGGTGAATAGTCGGTCGCCGTCGCCGAAGCGCCGCTCGACCCGCTGCAGCGCGACGCAGTTGATGGTAGCCGTGGCGCTCCCGCTCCACTGCGTGCAGTCCCCCAGATCGATCGAGCCGTCCGAGCGCAGCTTGCTAGACGGTTGCGCGCTCGCCTCGCTCGCGAGCCCCGCGAACTCCGGCGAGAGCAGCGTCGCGCGGAACAGTGGATTCGTATCGGCTCCGGTCGCGAAGTAGGCGCCGGTCCGGTTGCGGAAGTTCAGGAGGTTGCGCACATCGGCGAACACGGTCCACTGATAGCGGCCCACCCGCAAGCCCTTCGTGAGCTGCAAGTCGAGCGTCCTCGTCCACGGGAGGTGGGAGTCGCCGAACAGTTCCAGCGCGGTGGTCGGGATGACCGCGCCGAATCCGGGGCTCAGCGCCGGATCGTAGGAGGTGCCGCTGGTGAGACGGAAGGCCAGGAAGGCGCGGAGGTCGCCCGCCCAAGGCCAGGACTGAGGCGCGTGCAGCCCGGCAACTGCCGCCACCTGTTGCGTCGTCGCGGTCCTGACCCCGATGCCGCTGCCTCTGTTCGTCCGAATCACGGAATAGGCGAGGTCGGCATCCACGACCTCCCGCGCCCGGACGCCGAGAGATAGGTCCAGACCGTCCACGTGGTCCGACAGAGTCTCCAGCGAAATGATGTTCAGCGTCCGACCCGGATTCGAGGGATCGTCGAAGGACTGGAAGCGGTAGCCATAGGGTGCGACGTTGGTCTTCCGATAGGCACCCACGTCGACCATCGCGCCGCCGCCCAGGTCGGCGTGCCCTCCCAGCTCGAGCAAGGTGGACGCGACGTAGTCGACGTCCCGTCCGAACGCCGCACCGATGTTGGTGAAGGCGAGGTCGTTGTTGGTCCCGCCGAACAGCTGGCGATACGTCGGAGGCTCGACCTGGCGGACGAAGCCCGCGCGGACCGTCACCGCCGGTACGATGGTGTAGGCCAGCCGAATCCGGGGGGACAGGACGCTCCGGCTCCGCCCCGGGGTGAACACGCGCGCAAGTGACGTGGCGTACGCTGTATCGCTCGTCGCCGCATTCGGAGACCAGGCAGGATCGGTGAAGATTCGACCCGGCACTGTGGAAAACTCGCCGCCGGGCGCAAGACGGTCGTAGCGCACTCCCACGTCGATGGTGGCCGCTCCCACCGTAACGCGGTCGCTCGCGAACAGGCCGGTGCGACCCGGATGCTCGAGAAAGGCGTCCATGCCGATCTGCGTGATCAACCCAGACGTATAGAAAGAGACATTCGTGCGCGTCGCGTCCACACCGATCACGGCGTCGTGCGGCCCGCGACTCCACTGCAGAGCCGCGCGGCCGTTGAGCCGCCGCTCCGCAACCGCGGTGAGCGTGCCGTCGGAGCCCTGGGTCGGCCACCCGGTCTGCAATCCGTACGGGTTGAACCGGTACGGCTGGCTGTTCCGCAGATCGGTGCGATTGAGCAACGCGGCCCGCAATCCAGAATTGGACCGGATGTTCCGGATGATCCGGTCGGTGACGGGCAGCGGAATGCTGTCAGTCCCGACGAAGCGCAGCGTCCCGAACTCGAGCCCGAGCGCGGGATCCCGCGTCGCGGCCTCCGAGGACGGATCGAGCAGTCCACTGATCAGCCGGTCCGTCCCGACGGAGAGATTCGCGCTGAGAGTGAGCGCGCCGCCCTCGGCCGACCGCAAGGCGTGACTCCAGTTCAGCACGGCGAGCCGGGACCACGCCCGCCCGCCCTGGTAGAGGCTGGGGTCGCCGATGTCCTGACCGGGAAAGAGACGCTGCTCGAGGTCGCTGCCGAGCGCGGTCAACGAGACGCTCGAACCCGAGCCGTAGCTGTAGAGCAGCCTGCCCTGTCCGCGCTTGAGCGTGGACCAATCGAACGGCCGCTCGAGCCCCTGGCAGGCGATGCCGTAATTGTGCGCGAGATCGGTCCCGCCCACATCGCAGCTCCCGCTGACTTGCACGAACCGCGGCAGCGTCGCCGACTGGACGGTGGTATCGGTCCCACTCAGGACGTAGGTCGCCTGATCCGCCGCGCCCCAGCCGCGGTATTGCGAGCGCTGCCCCTGCAGCGTGCCCGAGACGAACCATGAGAGGTGCGAGATCGGGTTGAAGGGACCACCCATCGCACCGTCGAAGCGATTGAACCCCACACTTACACCATCGCCGAACGGCGCATCGCTGTGGACTCGAAAGCTCCCGGCCAACGTCGGACCGCCGGTGCGGGTCACGTAATTGATGACGCCACCGCGTGTATCGGCCGCCAGGACGCCCGGCACGCCGGCCGTCAGCGTCGCCTCCGAGAGAGCGTTGGTGCCGATCCAGAGGCCCTGGGCGCCGAAGGTCTCGAACCGTGTCGGAGCACCGTCCACGTACACCGCGACGTCGCCCAGGGGGCTGCCGCGGATGGACAGTTCGCCCGCCGAAGACAGCCCGACGTTGTTCCCTCGGAACACCACGCCGGGCGCGAGCCCGAGCGCCTGCCGCACATCGTCCACCGGCAGGCGGCCCAAGGCGTCGCCCGTCAGCGTTGGGGCGGCCAAGGGAGAGTCGGACGCTCGAGGGGCGGGGGCGCCAAACACGATGTCGAGCGGCACCGTCACACCCGGGCTCACGCGGACTCCGGGTCGATCAGTCACCGCGGCGGCGAGCTCAACTCGCACCGTGTAGGCCCCCGCGGGGACGCGAGTGATCACGTAGCGACCTTGTGAATCCGTGACAGCGGCGAATGCCGTGCCGAGGAGGGTGACGCGGGACCCGGGGAGGGCGGCTCCGATCGAATCGGTCACGGTGCCACGCAGGCCGCCCAGCACCTGCTGCGCCACGGCGGTCCGGGCGGTGAGCAGGAGGAGCGCGAGCGCGAAGCGACCGAGCATGGATGGAAGATGCCACCCCCCGCGGGTGCTTGACAGGTCGCGCGGGCCGGTCCAAGCTAGCCCAGGCCCTGCCGTCGTTCGCATTTCCGCTTCATACCCGAGGTTTCGCATGCGCGCCATCCGTCCCATGCTGGCCGTCGTCTCGTTCTGCATCAGCGCCGCGGCAACGCTCTCCGGGCAGATCGACGCCCGCCTATTGCGGCAACCCGACGTTTCGGCCACCCAGATCGCGTTCGTCTACGCGGGCGACATCTGGGTGGTGCCGAAGGCGGGCGGCCTCGCGAGCCGCCTCAGCTCGCCGCGGGGCGAAGAGACCTTCCCCCGCTTTTCCCCCGACGGCGCCCAGATCGCCTTCACCGGCAACTACGACGGCAACGAAGACGTGTACGTGATGCCCGCGGCCGGCGGCGTTCCCAAACGGCTCACCCACCACCCCGCGCCGGACCGCATGCTCGGCTGGTACCCCGACGGCAAGTCCATCCTCTTCGCCTCGCCCATGGCGAGCGGCCGCCAGCGGTTCTTCCAGCTCTACAAAGTCTCGAGGGACGGCGGACTGCCGGAGCTGCTGCCGGTGCCCTACGGCGAATTCGGAGCGATCTCCCCCGATGGCGAATGGCTCGCGTACGTCCCCCAGACCCAGGACTTCCGCACGTGGAAGCGCTACCGCGGCGGCTGGGCCTCCCGGATCTGGCTGTACAACCTCCGGACCGGCGCGTCCAAGCAGGTGGCGCCGGGCGAGGCCAACAACAGCCAGCCGATGTGGCACGGCAAGACGCTCTATTTCCTCTCCGACCGCGGCGCCGGGCAACGCCAGAACATCTGGGCGTACGACCCGGCCTCCGACTCGGTCCGCCAAGTGACGCGGCTCGCGGACTACGACATCCACTTCCCCGCCGCGGGCCCGTCGGACGTCGTGTTCGAATCGGGCGGGCGGCTGTCGCTGCTCGACCTGGCCACCGAACGGACCCGCGAGGTGCCGGTCCAGGTCGTGACCGATCTCGCCACGCTGCGGCCCCACCTGGACTCGGTGGGCCGCCTGATTCAGAGCGGCTGGATCTCGCCCACGGGCAAGCGCGCGCTGTTCGAGGCGCGGGGCGACATTTTCTCGGTGCCCGCCGAGAATGGTCCCGTGCTCGATCTGACGCGCTCCGCGGGCGTCGCCGAGCGCTGGCCCACCTGGTCGCCGGACGGGAAGTCTATCGCATACTGGAGCGACCGCGCGGGCGAGTACCAGCTCGTCATCCGCCCGGCCGACGGCTCGGGCGCCGAGGAAACGGTCACGAGCTTCGGGCCGGGATTTCGCTTCACGGCATTCTGGTCCCCCGACAACAGGAAACTCGCGTTCATCGACCAGACGATGACGATCCGGCTCTACGATCGGGATACCAAGAAGACGACGACCGTGGACAACGGCCTCTACATGTACGAGGGCGGCCTCGAGGGCTTCACGGTGAGCTGGTCGGCCGATAGCCGGTGGGTGGCCTACGCGCGCGACCTCGACACCCAGCACAACGCGATTTTCCTGTTCGACAGCAAGACGGGGTCCCGCACGCAGGCCACGTCGGGCTTCTACGACGATCAGCACCCCGCCTTCGACCCCGATGGGAAGTACCTCTATTTCCTGTCGAACCGCCGTTTCGCTCCCTCCTACGGGGAGCTGGACAACACCTGGATCTACGCAAACATGACGACGGTGGTCGCCGTCCCATTGCGGCGCGACGTGCCGTCACCGCTCGCCCCGAAAGACGACGAGGAACCATCGCGCGCCGACTCGGCCGCCGTCCCGGCAGGTGGCGCGAAGCCCCCTGCCCCCGCCGCCGCTCCGGCCGCCGCGCCCAGCGGGGGGGGGGGGGGGGGGGGCGCGGGGGGCGGCCCGCCCCGCGCCCCCCCCGCCCGGCGCCCCCCCCCCGCCCCCTGGAAGTGCTACAGTGCTACAACCCGCATAAAACCGGGTGATTTTGCACGAACAGGGTGCTACAAAGGTGCTACAGAGGTGTTACAGGGTGCTACAAGCAAAGGACGAATCCAGGCTGGAGCTACGGAGAT
>JBGOUQ010000003.1:0-169424 GCA_041477065.1 Gemmatimonadota bacterium | reverse complement strand
AGGCTCACCCGCACGTCGGGGTTGTTTTTTCCCTGGTTTTGAATGGTTTTGGGATTTCCCCCGGTTCGGGGGGCGTTTTCCGGCGGCGTGCCCCCCCCCCCCCCCCCCCCTCCCCTGGCCCCGTTCTCCCTCCCCCTTCACCCACTGCAGCACCAGCTCCACCAGCCCTTCGGTCTCCGGCCGCGGGATCAGCGCCCGCGGGTCGAGCTTCAGGTCGAGCGTGCGGAAGGTCGTGCGCCCCACGGCGTACGGAAACGGGAACCCGCTCGCGCGGCGCTCGACCGCCTCCCAAAACCGTTCCACCACTAGCCGCTCCGGCTCGCCCTCCCGCCGCAGCCAGACATCCCCTGGTTTGACGCCTGCCAGCGCCGCCCACAGCGCCGTCGCCTCCCGCTTCGCGTTCATCACCCCCGAGCGTCCCAGCTGCTCGGCCGCCAGGTCGAGCGTCTGCGCGATCGACGGGCGGCGCCCTGGCTCAGGCACTCAAGCGTTCCTTCTCTCCCGCCTGCTTCAGAGCGGCGATCAGATCATCGAGCTTTCCGTCCATCACTTCGGTCAAGTTGTGCGTGGTGTACCCGATGCGGTGGTCGGTGACCCGGTTCTGCGGAAAGTTGTAGGTGCGGATCTTGGCGGACCGATCTCCGGTCCCCACCTGCGCGCGACGATCGCGGGCCCGCGCCGCCTCCTGCTCGGCGAGCATGCGGTCGAGCAGCCGCGAGCGCAGGATCTCCAGCGCTTTGACCTTGTTCTGGAGCTGCGACTTCTGGTCCTGACACTGGACCACCACACCGCTCGGCAGATGCGTCACGCGCACGGCGCTGTCGGTGGTGTTGACGCTCTGGCCGCCGGGCCCCGAGGACCGGAACACGTCGATCCGGAGGTCCTTCTCTTCGAGCTTCACATCCACCTCTTCGGCCTCCGGCAGCACCGCGACGGTGGCGGCCGAGGTGTGGATGCGCCCTTGCGCCTCGGTGGCCGGCACCCGCTGGACCCGATGCACACCCGACTCGTAGCGCAGGGTCCCGTACACTTTCGGCCCGCGGGCCGCGAAGATGGCCTCTTTCAGTCCACCCAACACCCCGGCGGAGAGGTCGAGCAGCTCGACCTTCCAACCCCGGCGTTCGCAGAATCTCGTGTACATGCGGAACAGGTCGGCCGCGAACAGCGCCGCCTCGTCCCCGCCGGTGCCGGCGCGAACCTCGACAATGGCGTCACGGTCGTCGAGCGGGTCGGAAGGAGTGAGGAGCTCGGCCAGCTGCCGCTCGAGCTGCTCGATCTGGGGTCGGAGGCGCTCCACGTCACCCCGGGCGAGCTGCGAGAGCTCGGGATCCCGATCCTGAAGCACTTCGACCGACTGGTCCAGCTCCTGACGGAGCCGCTCCAGCCGGCCGTGCATCTGGCGGATGGCGTCGAGCCGCGCGTGCTCGCGCCCCAGCTGCTTCAGCCTGGCCGGATTCCGCGCGGTCTCGGGGTCGGCCAGAGCTCGGGCGACCTCCTCCGCCCGCGCGAGCGCCTGGCGGAGTCGGGCCTCCATCGGTCAGCCGGTGGCCTTGTCGGTCCGGTATTTCTGGCGGAACCGCTCCACCCGGCCGGCGGTGTCGAGCAGTTTCTGCTTGCCGGTGAAGAAGGGGTGGCACTTGGCGCACACTTCGACGTGAATCACCGGGATCGTCGAGCGCGTGATGAAGTTGTTGCCGCACGCGCACTGGACGGTGGCCCGCTGGTAGCTGGGGTGAATACCGGGTTTCACTGCTCGCATCCTTGACTGAGAGTCGTCGCCGCCGGAAGCGCGGAAATATAACTGGCTACGTAAGTTGGCGGCAAGCGCCGCACTACGCCGTGAATTGACACCGGCGCGGCCAGGGCGTTAAGCTTGCGCCTCACCCACGTCCCCAGCGCCCTGAGGGGAGAAGCTTCGTGTCGGCTGCCGCGGTCCTCCAGAAGGTCCCGTTGTTCGGGCAACTTGGGCCCGCCGACTTGCAGCGGGTCGTGGAAATCGCCCGCGAGCGGGCCTACCCGAAAAACTCCGTCATCCTGTTCGAAGACGACCCGGGCGATGCGCTGTACGTGGTCGCCACGGGCCAGGTGAAGGTGGTCCTGATCGGCGAAGATGGGCGGGAGGTGATCCTCTCCGTCCTGGGCGAGGGGGAGTTCTTCGGCGAAATGGCGTTGATCGACGACGAGCCACGCTCGGCGCACGTCATCGCCATGGAGGACGCAACCCTCGTGGTGCTCCGCCGGGAGGATTTCCAACCTATTCTCGCGCAGACGCCTGTGATCGCCCTCGCCCTGCTGCGGGAGCTGTCGCGCCGGCTGCGCCGCGTCGACGAGAAGGTCGGCAGCCTCGTGCTGCTCGACGTGAACGGGCGCGTGGCGCAGCTGCTCCTCGATCTCGCCGAGGAGGCGGGCGGGGAGCGCATCACCCGCCGCCTGACCCATCACACCATCGCCCAGATGATCGGCTCCAGCCGGGAGACGGTGTCGCGCACCATGCGGGAGCTGGTGGACAAGGGGCTCATCGCGGTCTCCCGCAAAGACATCGTGATCCGGGATCGGGCCGCGCTGGAGTCGGCGGCGGGCCGCGCGTGAGGTGGGTCACGGCGCGCGGGTGAGACGGCGGCTTGTCGTACGTTGCCGAGTCACAGTAACTTAGCTCAGGATACGGCGTGCCCAAACGCATGGCCTACACGGTGACCTTTTGGGGGACACGGGGTTCTATCCCCACCCCCGGGGCCCACACCGCGCGCTACGGTGGCAACACGCCGTGCGTCGCCGTCGAGGGCGCCGGGGGACAGCTGGTCATTCTCGATGCCGGCACCGGAATCCGGGCGCTGGGACTGAAGCTGGTCGAGAAACAGAACGGGGCGGTAAACGCCGAGATACTGCTGTCGCACGCCCACTGGGACCACATTCAGGGATTGCCCCACTTCAAACCGTTCTTCGCCCCGGGGAATGCCGTGCGGATCTGGGGCTCGCGCCAGGGCACGATGTCGCTGGAAGCGATCCTCCGCCAACAAATGGACCCGGCCGTCTTTCCGGTCCCGCTCGACGCACTGTCGGCGAAGCTGACGGTGCAGCAAACGGAGCCGGGCGAGTTTTCCGTGGGGGAGTTCCGGGTGCGCATGATCAAGCTGCGGCACCCCGGCACGACGCTCGGATACCGCTTGACCCCGGTCACCGGGGGGCCGAGCATGGCCTACGTGACGGACAACGAGCTCGGCCCCGGCGGCCAATACAACTCGCCGGCGTCGTGGCGCGCGGAGTTCGTGGAGTTCTTACGGGGCGTGGACTTGCTGATTCACGACGCGATGTACACGCCGGCCGAGCTCGAGATGCATCGTGGGTGGGGGCACTCGACGTACGCGGAGGCGGTGGGGTTGGCGGCGGAGGCCAAGGTCGGCCGGCTCGTGCTGTTTCACCACGAGCCCGAGCACGACGACGCCGCGATGGACGACCTGCTCGCGGCGGCCCGCCGCGAAGCCCAGCGCCTGGGCGGCCGACCCGCGGAGGTTTTGGCGGCCCAAGAGGGCGTGCAGCTGACTCTCTGACCTGAGGAGCGACCTATGCGTTCGCGTTCGATCGTCACCCTGCTGGCCCTCTCGGCCGCCGGCATCGCACTCGGCGGGTTGGCCGCGCCGCTGCGCGCGCAGGACACCCGGCCGGGAATCGCCGTGCTGCCGTTCAACAACGGCGGCTCCTACGGGCAGGGCAAGGAGGACTTCGAGGCGCTGCAGCGCGGCATGGCGGGCATCCTGATCTCCGAGCTTTCCGCGACGCCCTCGGCGCGCATCGTGGAGCGGGAGCAGATCCAAAAGGTCATCGACGAGCAGAACCTCGCGCACGACGGCCGCGTGGACGAAGCGACGGGGGTGAAGATCGGCAAACTCGTGGGCGCCCGCTACTACGTGCTCGGCAACTTCATCGACTTCTACGGCGATTTCCGCGTGGACGTCCGCCTGGTCAACGTGCAAACCGGCGAGATCGTGAAGACCGAGTCGGCCCGGATGCAGCGCGACCATCTCTTCGACATCATCAAGTCGGTCGCGGCCGCGCTGCTCAAGGACATCCCCAACCTGCCGCCGCTGCCGAAGCAGACGTCCGACCAGCGGATGAGCCGCCAGGTGCCGACCGAGGCGCTGACCTTCTACTCGCGCGCTCTGCTCTACCACGATCGCGGCGACCACACCCACGCCCGCGAGATGTTCCAGAAAGCGGTCGACACCTTCCCCGACTTCACCGAGGCGAAGGAAGGGCTGCAGCGCGAGCCGACGTCGTGAGCGCTCCCCGCTCTCCGCGGTGAGCGATCCGCTCAGTCGGCTCGGCAGCTCGACGGCGCGCCGGCTCTCCCGCCTGGGAGCGCTGGCGCGCTTCGGCTTTGGCGCCCTCGGCTCCCTCCGGACGCTCCCCAGCGCGGGGCGCGCCGTGGCCCTGCGTGTAACGCTGACGCAAATCCGCTTCACCGCCACGGATGCCATCGGGCTCGTGGTGCTGTTGTCGGGCATTCTCTCCTTCCTGGTCATCTCCCAGGCGGTGCGCGAGCTGGGCCAGCTCGGCGCCAACGACTTCATCGGAACGCTGATCGTCGTGGCCATCGTGCGGGAGCTGGGGCCGCTGATCACCGCCCTCGCGGTGGCCGGCCGCTCGGGCACTGCCATCGCCGCCGAGCTCGCGACCAACCGGGTGCTCGGCGAGGTGCGCGCCCTCGAGGCGATCGGCATCGACCCGCGCCAGTACCTGGTGCTGCCGCGCTTCTTCGGCTCGCTGGTGAGCGTCTTCGTGCTCCTCGTGGTGTTCGACGTGGTCGCGGTCTCGGCCGGCTTCGCCGCCGCCAGCTTCCACGGGATGGCCGCGGCGCGCTACTTCGACATCGTGCTGCGGTCACTCGCCCTGAAGGACGTCTGGCTCACCGTCGCCAAGGCGCTGACCCTCGGCTTCATCGTGGGGATCGTGCCCGCCTACTTCGGGCTCGCGGTGCGCGGCGCCCCGACGGAGATCCCCATCGCCACGAGCCGCGCCACCGTGACTTCGATCGTCGGAATCTTCCTGTGCTCCGCCCTGTTCGTCGTCATCGGCTGAGCCTTCTCGTCCCATGACCGCGCCGCTCGTCTTCGAGGGAGTGCCGCTCGGGCGCCGCGATGCCGCACCGCTCACCTTGGCGGTGCCCGCGCACGAGGCGGTGGCCCTGCTGGGGGACGAGGCCAGCGGCCTCGGCCGCCTCGGCGGCTACGCACTGGGCCTCGAACGCCCCCCGACCGGTCGCGTCACCGTCTTCGCCACGGTCATCGCCGACCTCCCGGAGCGGGAACGCTTGGCCTTCCGGCGGCGGGTGGGCTACCTTCCGGCGGGCGACGGCCTGCTGCAGAATCTGTCGCTCCGGAACAACGTCGCCCTCCCGCTGCGGTTCGGGAGCGAGGCGCGCCCCAGAGACATCGAAGGACGGGTCAACGTCATGCTCGTCGCGGCCCGCGTGGCGGGGGCGGCGGATCTGCGGCCCGCCCAGGTGAACGACGAGGAGCGCCGCCGGGCCGCGTTCGCCCGCGCGCTGGCGTTCGACCCGGCCCTGCTGATCCTGGAGCAGCCGTTCGACGGCTTGACCGCCCGGACGTCGGCGGAGCTGCTGGAGCTGGCGCGCGGCGGGGAAATCGCCGAAGGAGCGCGGCGGACCATCCTGATCACCGGCCAGGAGCTGCCGCCGGGGTTGCACCGCCGTTTCGAGCGGGTGTACCGGCTGACGCGGGCCGGCGCCATGGAGCTGGAATCCGTCTGACTTGAGGTGCCGTTGGAGACCACCCGCCAGGACTTCATCGTCGGCCTGCTGATCGTGTGCGCGATCGCCATCGTGGTCGGAGCGCTCATCGCGACCAGCGGCTGGGGCGAGCACCGCTACGACATCTACCTGCGCGTGGCGAGTGCCGAGGGCATCACGTCCGACACGCGCGCGGTCCTGAAAGGCCTGGAGGTGGGCCGCGTCACGCGCATCACCCCGCGGGTCGATCCCGCCACGGGGGCGATCTCCTTCCTCGCCCGGCTCTCGGTCGCCGAGACGTTCCAGGACGGCTCGCGGCTGCGGCTCCCGGTGGGCACTCGGGCCTTGATCGTGCCGGTGACGCAAATCGGGTCGGCTGCGCTGATCCGGTTGGAAGTGCCGGACACGGCGACCCCGGATCGCAAGCCTACGACGGTCGCGGGATTTCTCGGGGCGGGGGACACGATCAACTCCACGCGACGCGCTTCGCCGCTCGACGCGCTCAGCGAAATGGCCTCGCACCTCTCGAAGGAAGTCGAAGAGGTGCTGCACGAGAGTCACCGGGCGCTGACGCGCGTGCAAGGGACCCTGGGGCAAGTCAACGAGACGGTGCGTGGCATCACGCCCGACGTGGAATCGACACTGCACAACGTCGCCGGGACGATGGAGCGCCTGAACGGCATGATCGCCCGGGTGGACCGCGCGGGGTTCCCGGATTCGCTCTCGGCCACGCTGGCGACGTCGAACCGCGTGCTCCTGCGGATCGACTCGCTGGCGGCCACGGCGCAATCGCTCACCACCGAGAACCGACGCGATCTGCGCGAGGCGGTGACGAACCTGACCACGCTCAGCCGGCAGCTGAATCACTTCGTCGACGAGATGTCGCGGCGGCCTTACCGGCTGTTGACCGGGGTGAAGCCGCTTCCGCCCGTCGCCGACACCACCCGCCGCGCCGACACGCGACCGTGAACTACCTGCTGCTGCACACGCCGGCCTGGTCCCCCGCCGAGCTCGCGGGGGCGTTGAGTGCTTCGCAAGTGGAGGTGCGGCCCGTCAAGAGCCACCGGGACCTCGCCCCCGACGAGCGCCCGACAGTGTTGGTTCTAGACCCCGAGCGCCGCTCCGCGTTTCCGCTGGATGTGCTGCGTGGGTTCGTGGACGCGGGGGGGTCCATCGTGGCGCTCGGCCGCGAGGGGGACGCGGACGTGCCAGACACCCTGCCGACCGAGCTGCTCGCGGCGTTCGTCCGGCACCCCGTGGGCCCCCGCCAGCTGCTGGTCGCGGTGCGGGCGGGATTCCGGGAGGCGGCGGCCAGGGCCGAGACCGCGCGCGCCCGCGCCGAGGCGGCGCTGCGGAGCCGGGAGATCGGAGAGCTCACGCGGATCGGCGTGGCGCTCGGGACCGAGCGCGATCTGAAGACGCTGCTCGACCTGATCCTCACGCAGGCCCGGCGCATCACGCACTCCGACGCCGGCAGCCTCTACCTGGTTGAGTCCAGCGACCAGGGCGCCAAGCGACTGCGGTTCCGCCTGGCGCAGACCTTTTCCAAGCCGGAAGCGCCGTTCGTCGAGTACACGATCCCGGTGGACCGCTCCAGCCTGGCGGGGTATGCGGCGGTGACGGGGGAGCCGTTGGTGATCGATGACGCGTATTTCCTGCCGCCCGACGTCGAGTACACGATCAATCGCTCGTTCGACGAGCGCAACGGCTACCGCACCAAGTCGATGCTGGTGATCCCGATGAAGGACCACAAGGAAGAAGTGATCGGCGTGCTGCAGCTGATCAACCGCAAGCGGACGCTGGACGCGGTGCTCGCGACGCCAGCCGAGGTCGAGCAGGAGGTGGTCCCCTACTCCCGGCGCACGGTCGAGCTCGTGACGGCGCTGGCGGGCCAGGCGGCCGTCGCGATCGAGAACAGCCGGCTCTACGAGGAGATCGAGCATCTGTTCGAGGGCTTCGTGGACGCCTCGGTGAAAGCGATCGAGCAGCGCGACCCGACGACGTTCGGACACAGTGGGCGCGTGGCCAGCTACACCGAAGAGCTGGCCAAGACCGTCGATCGCGCCGACGACGGGCTGTATCGGGACATCCGCTTCACGCGGGAGCAGCTGCGGGAGATCCGGTACGCGGGTCTGCTGCACGATTTCGGCAAGGTCGGCGTGCGCGAGCAAGTGCTCGTGAAAGCCAAGAAACTCTATCCGATGCAGCTCGACCTGATCCGCCAGCGGCACGCCTACGTGCGACGCACGCTGGAGCGCGACTACTGGCACCAACGGACGGAGTTCCTCGAGGAGCACGGCAAGAAGGGCTACAAGGGCTTCCTCGTCTCCCGGGACGAGGAGCAGCGACGCGAGCTGCAGGAGCTGGACCGATTCATGGACGTCGTGCTGCAGGCGAACGAGCCCAGCTTGCTGCCGGAAGAAAGCGCGCAAGACTTGACGGCGTTCTCGCGCCGCTCCTACGAGACTCTCGACGGCCACGCGGAGCCGCTGCTCACCCTCGAAGAAGTCCGGTTTCTCACGATTCCCAAGGGGAGCCTGGACGAGCAGGAGCGGCTGGAGATCGAGAGCCATGTGACCCACACCTGGCGGTTCCTGCTCGAGATCCCGTGGACGCGCGAGCTGCAGCAGGTGCCCATCATCGCCTACGGGCACCATGAGAAGCTCGACGGCCGTGGCTACCCGCGCGGCATTGCGGGAGAAGCGATCCCGATCCAGACGCGGATGATGACGATCAGCGACATCTACGACGCCCTCACCGCCGCCGACCGCCCCTACAAGCGCGCGGTGGCCCCCGAGCGCGCCCTCGACATTATGACGCACGAGGTGAAGGAAGGCCAGCTCGACGCCGAGCTGTTCCGCTTGTTCGTCGCGGCGAAGCTCTTCACCCTCCCCGCCTAGGACAGCAGCAGCTTCGCCGAGACCAGCAGCAGGAACGCGCCGAACGCCCGGCGCAGCGTGGCGTCCCCGAGGGAGCCCGCGACCTTCGCACCGATCAGCGCCCCCACGAACAACCCCACCGCGATGAGCGCGGCGTACGGCAAGTTCACCTGCCCACGCTTGTAGTACTGGAGCATCCCGAGAATTCCCACCGGCAGGAGCAGCGCCGCGAGGGAGGTCCCGCTCGCCGTATGCTGATCGACTTTGAAGAGCAACACCAGGCTCGGCACGATCAGGATCGCGCCGCCGATGCCGAACAGCCCCGAGAGGACGCCCGCCACGAATCCCAGCACGCCGACCAGGAAGTAGGTGATCACCGCCCGCTCCTTTCAGGTGTCCCCCAGCCGCCACCGCCTGGGGTTTCGATGCGCAGTACATCGCCGGGGGCCAGTCGCGCCGCGCCCTTGGCAGGCAACGGACGGCCGTTCAGCGCATTCCGCCCCACCGCCCCGTCGCCCCCACCCCCCGCGCCGCGGGGTGGATGGCGCCGCCGATCCGTCAACAGGCTCACCTCGAGGGGCGCCAGCGCTTCGAACTCGCGCACCACCCCCTCCCCACCCACCCATTTCCCAACGCCCCCACTGCCCTGTCGCAGCGCGTAGCGCCGCACCCGCAACGGGGCCTCCATCTCCAGAACCTCGACCGGCGTGTTTCGAGTGTTGGACATGCCCACGTGAACGCCGGAGGGCCCAGCGCCGCCAGGCCCAGCCCCTTGCCCCCCGCCGATCGTCTCGTAGTAGGTCCACACTCCTCTCTCCCCAGCTCCGGTCCCGCCGAACGTCACATTGTTCATCGTGCCCTGTCCCTGCGCCGGTACCGCCACGCCCGCCCGAGCCAACGCGAGGAAGACCACGTCCGTGATCCGTTGCGAGGTCTCCACGTTGCCCGCCGCGACCGCGCTGGGCCAGCGGGCGTGCACGAGGCACCCCGGCGGCGCGCTCACCCGCACCGCCCGCTGCACCCCGGCGTTCATCGGTACGTCCTCGGCGAGCAGGGTGCGGACCACGAACAGTACCGCCGACCGCGTGACGGCGAGTGGGCAATTGACGTTCCCCGGCCCCGCCGCCGTCGTACCCGCGAAGTCGGCGTGGAAGCTCCCGTCCCGGATCTCGACGCGCACCGCGATGGGGAGGTCCTCGTCCGTGACGCCGTCCCCTTCCACCCAATCGGTCGCCTGCGCCGTCGCCGTGAAGACCGGCAGCGCGGCCAACGCGGCCCGGGTGCGGCGCTCGGCGTAGTCCATCAGGTCCCGGGCGGCCTGGCGGACTTCGGGCCAGCCGTAGCGCGCGGCGAGCGCACGCAGCCCGTCCGCTCCACGCTCCACCGCCGCCCGCTGAGCCGCGAGGTCGCCGCGCCGCATGCCAGGCGTGCGGACGTTCGCCAGCAGCAGACGCTCCACGTCTGGCGTCAGCCGCACGGGCGGGATTACGATGCCCTCTGCGAACACCTCGCGGGCCCCCGCGGGCATGCTCCCCGGCTGTACGCCCCCGACGTCCGAATGATGCGCCCGCACGACGCTGTACCCACCGACTTGGCCGCCCACATCGATCGCGCCGACCAGCGTCAGGTCGGGCAGATGCGTCCCGCCGGTGTACGGGTCGTTCAGCAGGAATACCTCTCCTGGCAGCGGGGGCGGGGACTGGGCGCGCACGGCGGCCACGGCGTCGGCCATGGCGCCGAGGTGCACCGGGATATGCGCCGCCTGGGCGATCATGTCGCCCTGCGCGTCGAACAGCGCCGCGGAGCAGTCACGCCGCTCGCGGATGTTGGGGGAGAGCGCGGAGTGGATCAGCACGAGCCCCATCTCCTCCGCGATGCCGGCGAAGGCGTGGGCCATCACTTCCAGAGCGACGGCGTCGAGACTCATGCCCGCACCGCGATCAGCGCCCCGCAGCTGTGAACGGTGGCCACCCACCCCGGCTCGAGCAGCGCCGTGGCGTCGGCCCCCGCGAGCACCGCCGGCCCGGCGATCCGCTGGCCCGGGGGCAGGCCTTCGAGCGGCCACACCGCGGCCTCAAACGACCGGCCGCGAATGGACACGGCGCGCCGGCCGGGCGCGGACACCGGCCGCTTCCCGGTCGCCGCACCGCCGAACACCGCCAGCGCGGCCGGCCGCTCGGCGACGACACGCACGTTCACGACGTCCACCGGCTGACCGCCATCGGCGAAACCGTGCCGCGCGCGGTGCGCCGTCAGAAACGCCTCCCGTAACGCCGTGGGGTCGGACTCGACCACCGCAACCGTCACCTCGTAGCCCTGTCCAGCGAATCGGCAGTCGGCCAGACAGTGCACGGTCGCGCCCGGCAGCTCGGCGCCGGCCCGTGCCACCAGCGGTGCGAACGCCCGCTCCAGCGCACCGACGTCCAGCGCCGCTAGTGGCCGGTGCAGCGAAGCAACCAGATCGACCCGGTCGGCGGCCGCGGCAAGCCCCAGCGCGCTCAGCACGCCGGGATGCGGCGGGATCACCACGGTGGACATCCCGAGCGCGTCCGCGAGCGCGCAGCCGAACAGCGGACCCGCCCCGCCGAACGGGAGCAGCGCCAGGCGACGTGGATCGACGCCGCGCGCCACGCTCACCCGCTTCAACGCCCGGGCCATCACCGCCGTCGCGATCTCCACGATCCCTGCGGCCGTGCCCGTCACATCGCGGCCCGCCCGAGCGGCAAGCGTGCCCACGGCCCGCTCCGCTGCGGCGCGGTCGAGGTGGACCGCGTCGGCGAGCGGATGCGCCGGGTCGAGCCATCCGAGCACGAGACATGCGTCGGTCACCGTCGGCTCGGTGCCTCCTCGCCCGTAACAGGCGGGGCCCGGCCGGGCGCCCGCGCTCCGCGGGCCCACGCGTAGGGCGCCGCCGTCGTCCACCCGGGCGAGGCTTCCCCCGCCCGCGCTCACCGTCTCGATCAGCACCGCCGGCAGGGCGAGCGGCACCCCACCCACGACGCCTGCCGTCTCGACCAGCGCTGCATTTCCAGCCACCAGGCTCGCGTCCGCACTGGTGCCGCCCATGTCGAGCGTGAGGAGATCGGCGATCCCGACGGCCTCTCCGACGAGCCGTGCGCCGACCACTCCTCCCGCCGGTCCCGAGAGGGCGAGCGCCGCCGCGTGCGTCGCGGCCGCGGCGGGCGTCAGGGTGCCGCCGCTCGACGTCATGATGCGCAGCGCGCCGACGCCCCGGCGGCGCGCCTCCCCCTCCGTCCGCCCCACATAAGCCCCCACCACCGGGCGCAGATAGGCTTCGGCGACGGTGGTGCTGGTCCGTTCGTATTCCCGAAAGACCGGCAGCACCTCGTGGCTCGCCGTCACCGGCACGCCGGGAAGCGCGGCGCGCAGCGCGGCCGCGAGACGACGCTCGTGATCGGGGTGACGGAAGGCGAACAGCAGGGCGACCGCGACTGCCTGCGGCGCGAGGGCGCGGAGCGCGTGGACCACGCGCGCCACCTCCGCCTCGGTGAGCGGCTCGAGCGGGCCGTCCGGCCCCATCCGCTCCGCCGCGCCGACCACGCGCTCCCGCGCCACCGGCGGCGGTGCGTGGTCGCGGGCGAGATCGTAGAGGTCGGCGCGGTCCTGCCGCCGCAGCCAGAGCAGGTCCTCGAAACCGGCGGTGGTGACCAGGGCGACCACCGCGCCGCGGCGCTCGAGCAGGGCGTTGGTCGCGATCGTGGTGCCGTGGACGAGCACGTCGACCGCAGGGGCCTTTCCCCTTCCCTGCGCCCCTTCCTCATCCACTGCCCTGAACAGTCCCACCGCCGGATCCTCCGGCGTACTGACGACCTTCCGGACCCCGATCACGCCGTCCCCGGTCAGCGCCACGAGGTCGGTGAAGGTGCCGCCGACATCCACGCCGACGCGCCTAGTCATGACCGCCGGAAAACGAGGAGCGAGCCCGCCAGACCGAGCACTGCCACGACCGAGAGGAGGCCTACCCAATCGCCCAGCGTCACGTACAGGGGGACTACGTCGCTGGTGCGCAGGCGATCGGCTACGATGGTGTCTTCCTCCAGACGGGTCTGGTCGTACGGATGCCCGAGCGGGTCGACGAATTCCGTGATTCCCGTGTTCGCCGCGCGGGCCACGCCCATGCGCGTCTCGATCGCCCGCATCACAAGGTGCGACGCGTGCTGGTAGGGGCCGGAGGTGCGGCCGTACCAGGCGTCGTTGGTGATGTTGACGAGAAAGTCCGCGCCGGCGCGCCGGTAGCCCCGCGCCAGGTCCTCGAAGATCGACTCGTAGCAGATGAGCACCCCGAAGCGGCCGAGGCTCGAGGTATAGAGCGGGAGCGTCGTGCCCCGTCCGAAGCCGCCGGACCACTTGTCGAGCCAGGGCACCTTGCGGAACCAGGCGACCGGCACGAAGGGAACCCGCTCCACCACCGGCACGAGGTAGTGCTTCTCGTACACGGGCCAGGGGCGCCAGCGCCCGGTGGAGTCATAGTAGAAGGCGGCGTTGTAGGAGATGTAGCCGCCACCGGCGAGGAAATCGGCGTGCAGCGCGCCGGTCAGCACCGGCGTGCGAGTCCCGGCGGTGAAGCGGCTGAGGGCGGTGTCCCATGCCGGCCGGAGCGTGAGGAAATACGGGATTGCCGTCTCTGGCCAGACAATGAGATTAGGGCTCGCCTGCGTGTGGAGGCGCTCGGAGCGATGGAGCAGTTTCGCCACCATGCTGTCGGCGTGCGTCTCCTCCCATTTCTCGCGGTATCCTTCGTTCGGCTGCACTAGTCCCACCACGCCGGCATCACGCATCGGGAGGGTCCGCTCCCGCCACACGCCGTACGCGAGGGCCAGCGCGATGGTGATGCCGACCGGCGCGAAGCGCCGCACGGTGCCGCGCCACGCGGGCAGTGCCAGGAGCGCTTCCGCGACCAGCACGTTGCACCACACGAGCCACCACGTGACGCCGCGCGCGCCGGCCAGGTCCGCCCACTGCACCAGCACCGGCGCGTCGGCGAGCGACGTGCCGAGGCCGAGCCACGGAAAGCGGATGTCGCCCTGGTGCCCGATCACCCACTCGAGCACGGTCCAGCCGAGCGGCAGGACGAGCGCGAGGGGCATGGCGGGGAAGCGCAGGCGCACGCGGACAGTGAACCAGAACAGCACGCCGGTCCACAGACCGAAGATGGCGATCGTGGCAAAGTAGCCGAGCGCGGCGAGCTTGGTGAAGTGCCACAGGGCGACGACGAGCCAGTACAGCACGCAGCCCTGGGAAACGAGACCGTACCAGAATCCCCACCGGAACGCGCGCCGCGCGTCGCGGTCGGCCTCGGCCTGACGCAGCAGGACGACCGCCGGCGTGACGGCGAAGAAACTGAGAATCGGCAGCGCGAAGGGGGGATAGCTCGCCGTGAGCGCGAGCGCTCCGATGGTGATCAGCCCCGCGACACGGCGGCCGGTCACAAGATCACGTCACGTCCTTCTTCGGCGGACCGGTAGACCGCTTCCATCACGCGCTGGACCGCGATCTGATCCTTGGGAGGCGGGGCGTTCACGTCACCGCGGATCACCGCGAGGAAATAGGTCCACTCGGCGCGGTAGGACTGGGTGAACTGGGTCTCGCGCCCGCTCGCGCCCGTGGGCGTGACGTCCGTCGGCATGCCGTGGACTTCCTTGAACACGTGCAACGGATTGATCGCGGCCGAGCCGCTCTTGCCCACGAGATCGAACCAGAAGCGCTCGCCCTCCCCCATGTGGCGCCAGCTGACATCCACGGAGATCGACACGCCGTTCTCGCACACCACGAGCGCCGACCCCATGTCCTCCACGCCGTCGGGAGTACGGCGCACGGCGTGCGCGGTGACGCGCCGCGGAATGGGCCAGCCCGCGAGCCATAACCCGAGATCGAGCAGCGGCAGCCCGAGGTCGAGCAACGCGCCACCACCCGCCTCCTGGCGCCGCAGCCGCCACGGGATCATCTGACGACTGGGCTGGAACGTGTACCAGCCCGCCCGCACCGCCTCGAGCGTGCCGATCTCCCCGCCCGCCAGAAAGCCACGCACCACCTGCACGTCCGAGCGAAACCGGTGGTTCATCCCTACCAGCACCCGCTTGCCGTAGCGCTCGCCCGCCTTGAGCACGCTTTCGACCCCCTGCGAGCTGAGCGACAACGGCCGCTCGCACAGCACGTGCAGTCCGGCCGAAAGGGCCGCCACCACGTGGATCTCGTGCAAGTGGTTCGGGGTGCAGATCACGGCGGCGTCGGCCTCGGCGTACTTCAGGACTTCTTCGATGTCGTCGTAGGTGTCCTTCACCTCGAAGCGCGCGGCGAGCGCCTGGGCCTTGGAGAGATCGTTGTCGCAGATGGCTGCGATCTCGACGCCGGGGATCTTGCGCAGCGCCGGCAGATGCGCCACCTGGGCGATCGCCCCCGCCCCGATAACCGCGATGCGGATCGGGTCGCTCACCGCCGCTCCCGCTGGAAGCGGTACATCACGCCGGCGCGCAGCGAGGCCGTCGAGAGGTCGGTCGAGACGACCCCGCGCCCCTCCACCGTCAGCCTCCACCGGAGGCCGAGCCCGAACTCGGCGCCGATCGTGCCGTTCAGTCCGGCGGAGATGCCGTCGAGCGCATCTTCGACGAAGGTCCCGTCGATTGCCTTGCCGCTGCCGTTGCGCAAATGCACGCCGACCCCCAGCCCCAGGTACGTGGTCACCGACCGGCCCTGCGGAAAAACGTATTGCAGATCGACGTCCCCCGTCAGGTCCGCCCACGAGATGCGGCCGACATCGATTGTGAAATTGCTGTCGGGATCGGTGACGATGGAGCGCAGCTTGCCGGTCAGGTCGGCGATCGCCTTCCGGTCGAAATCGCCCCTGAAGTAGGACAGGCCGAGCAGCACGCGCACGCGCGGGGCGATGTACCCGACGTCCAACCGCACCCCGCCGACGATCGTGCCCCGCAGGCGGCTCGCCCCCAGCGCCCCGAGGTCCGCCTGCAGGCCGGAGAGCCGCAGGCTATCGTAGGAGAACTGCTCGAGCACGCCCTGGGCGGAGAGTCGGAGCGGCGGATGCGCGGTGAAAGCAAGCGTCGCGAGCACTACGGCTCGGACCACCCAACCACCCAACCGCCCGACCGGCTTAGTAGAGTTTCTCAACCTGCGTCCCCGGGTAGTACGTGGCGAGAATGTCTCGGTACGGCCGCCCGGCGCGGGCGCGCCCGATGGCTCCCCATTGGCACAAGCCGACCCCGTGCCCGGACCCTGCGCCCGCAGCGACCAGCCGGCTGACCTGCCCGCCGCCGTCGCGCGTGACGAACAGCTGGAACGCCGTGCTCTGGAGCAGCCGGTCGGCCTCGGGCCGCAGCACTCCCCGCACATCCGGCCCGGCGATCCGGACGTCGCCGTGGGCGAAGACGATCCGCAACTCCCCCACGCGCCCCGAGGCGGTCGTGCGCGTCACTTCAACGCCGGTGATCGGCTGCAGCCCGTCGCCGCCCAGCGGCATCACGGCCGGCAGCGTTCGCGTCAATATAGCGCGCAGCGTTGCGCCGTCCCACTCCTCGCGCCAACGAAACCGTGGCGAGATGTCGCAGTAGTAGTGACCGCCGCCGCTCGCGTCCGACACGGGGCGCAGGTAGGGCCGCGGCTGCGCGGAGCGGAACGCCTCCTCCACACCCGCCGTGCTGAACCCGCACGTCGAGTGGAAGTAGGCCTCGATCAGCTCTCCATGGTAGCGCAGCACCAGCCCCGCGGTCGCGCGCACGGCCGCCCACACCTGGGGCGTCTCCCCCGCCACGCCGCCGTACACCTGATCCCGGGTGTCGGCCCACGCGTCGAACCCGTCCGCCTCCCAACGCCGCAGGTTGCGCAGCGCGAAGGTGCGGGACACCACCGCCTGGGCGAGGAGCGCCTGGAATTCGTCGGGACGCCGCGGGCCGAGCTCGCCGCCGATGACCCCGGCCAAATAGCTCTCGACCGGCACACGGTCCAGCACCGTGAGCCCGCTCCCCACGCGGACGAGGTTGATCCGGCCGCGGTAGCGCCGGCCGTTCGCCATGGCGAAGCGGTTCTCGGTGACGTTGACGGCCGAAATCCCCTGGTGCGGCTCCGATCGGGTGCCGTCCGGCTTGAGGAGCCGCAGACCACCGGCGCTGTCGGCGGCGACCTGCCAGGTGGCCCCCGCCGGGATCGCGCCGAGCGGGGCGCCGGTGGCGTCGTCGGTGACGAACAGCTCGCCGTCGCCGCCAAGGGCGACGCGCGGCACTCCTACGAAGAGCCCCACGCGCAGCTCCGGCTCCGCCGCGGGCTGGATGACGGAGGGCGCCCGCCGGGGGCACGCGACCGCCGCGAGGGCGAGGCTAGCCAGCGCGGGCTTCGCCCAGCGCGGCATCCAATTGGTCGAGCGTGAAGGCAATGTCGGCATCCGTGTGTGCACCGGAAACGAACGCGGCCTCGAACGCCGACGGAGGCAGGAATACACCGCGCGCGAGCGCAGCGCGGTGCCAGCGCCCAAACAGCGCGACGTCGGTCCGTTTCGCTTCCGCATAGTTGCGGATCGGACCGGCGGCGAGGTAGATCCCCCACATCGACCCCGCGTGGCCGAGGCTGACAGGCACGCCGTGTCGCCGCGCGGCTTCGCCGATCCCCGAGACCAATCGGTCGGTGCGCCGCTCTAACGACGCGTAAAATCCGTCGCGCGCCGTCTCCCGCAGCGTGGCGAGCCCCGCCGCCATCGCGACCGGGTTGCCCGCCAGCGTCCCGGCCTGATACACCGGGCCGGCGGGGGCCACCAGCCGCATCAGTTCGGCGCGGCCGCCGTACGCCCCGACCGGCAGGCCGCCGCCGACGATCTTGCCGAGCGTCGTCAGGTCGGGACGCACCCCGAGTCGCCCCTGGGCACCGCCCTCCCCTACGCGGAATCCGGTCATCACCTCGTCGAAGACGAGGAGCGCCCCGTGCGCGTCACACAGCCGGCGCAGCGTCGGATGGAATTCCGGCGCGGGGGCGATGAAGCCCACGTTGCCCATATAGGGCTCCACGATCACCGCTGCGATTTCCCCGCCCCGGCGCCGGAAGACGTCCTCGACCGCCGCGGCGTCGTTGAAGGGCGCGGTGACGGTGAGGCCCGCGATCGCGGCCGGGACGCCGGGGCTGTCGGGCAGGCCCAGCGTCGCCACGCCGGAGCCGGCCTGCACGAGGAAGCCGTCGGCGTGACCGTGATAGCAGCCGTCAAACTTGAGGATCAGCTCGCGCTTGGTGGCGGCGCGCGCGACGCGCACCGCGGCCATCGTGGCCTCCGTCCCGCTGCTCACGAACCGGAGCATCTCGAGCGACGGCATCCGCTCCCGCACCAGCTCGGCGAGCTGCACCTCGGCCTCACACGGTGCGCCGTAGCTCCAGCCACGCTCGGCGGCGGCACGGATCGCCTCGAGCACCACGGGGTGGGCGTGGCCCAGAATCAGGGGGCCCCACGCGCAGACGTAGTCGACGTAGGAGCGGCCGTCCACGTCGGTGAGGCGGCACCCGGCCGCGCGGGCGACGAAAAAGGGCGTCCCGCCCACCGCGCGGAACGCCCGAACCGGCGAGTTGACGCCTCCCGGAAGTATCGCCTGCGCCCGCGCGAACAGCTCGGCGGAGCGACTCACGCCAGCGCGACCGCTCGGAAATCGTAGTCCTCACTGTCGGCCAGGCGCGCCCGCACGAAGTTCCCCACGACGGCCCAGCCGCCGCCCGCCACATACGTGACGCCGTCCACGTCATCGGCCTGCCACTGCACTCGGCCCACGTGCGTCGCGCCGCCGTCGAGCGGATCGGCCACCCGATCCACCAGCACCTCGACGTCCCGGCCCACGAACCGCGCGAGCCGCTCCGCCGAGATCGCCCGCTGCACTTCGAGCAGCTCTTCGAGCCGGTCGCGCTTCACCTCGTCGGGCACGTCGTCAGGGTACTGGGTCGCCCGGGTGCCCTCCTGCGGCGAGTAGGCGAACGCGCCGAGCCGGTCGAACTGCGCCTCCTCCAGGAACGCGAGCAGCTCCCGGAAATCCTCCTCGCGCTCGCCTGGAAAGCCGACCAGGCAGGTGGTGCGCAGCGCCAGGTCCGGCACCGCGCCGCGCAGCCAGCCGAGCTTTTCGCGCAGCGTGGCCACGCGCTCAGGACGGCGCATCCGTTCCAGCATCCGGTCGTTCGCGTGCTGAATGGGGATGTCGAGGTACGGGACGATCCGCGGCTCACGCGCGATCAGCTCCACCAGCCGCTCCGTGAGGCCGGCGGAGTAGACGTACAGCAGCCGGTACCAGGGCACGGTCGTCTCGCGCAGCAGCGTTTCCAGCAGGTCGGGCAGTTTGGGCCCGCCCAAGCCGAGGTCGCGCCCCCAGTGACCGAGATCCTGGGCGACGAGGTTGATCTCCCGAGCGCCCTGGGCTTCGAGCGCCTGGGCTTCCCGCACCAGCCGCTCGAGCGGCTCCGAGCGGTGCTTCCCGCGCATCAGAGGGATCGCGCAAAACGCGCAGGTGTGGTCGCAGCCTTCGGAAATCTTCAAGTACCGCACGTGGGGCTGGTCGCCGAGAAATGTGCGGACGCCGGGATGGGCGGCGACAGGATCCGCGATCAGCCCGCGCTCGGCCAGCGCCGGCACTAGGTGGTGCAGGTCGGAGAAGCCGAGGAACAGGTCGACCTCGGGGATCTCCCGCGCGAGCTCCTGTTTGTAGCGCTGGACGAGACAGCCGACCGCAACGACGGCCTTCACGTCGCCCTCCTGCTTCAGCTTCGCGGCACTCAGGATGGCGTCGATCGACTCCTGCTTGGCGGCGTCGATGAACCCGCAGGTGTTGACGAGAATGACGTCCGAGTGGATCAGGTCGTCCGTCACCACGGCGCCGTGGCCGACCAGCTCGCCGACCAGCCGCTCGGAGTCGACGGTCGCCTTGTCGCAGCCCAACGAGATGACGCCGAGTTTCATGGCCTGGAAGCTAGCGGCGACGGGGCCTGCAACCAACTGCCGGAGCACGTTGTCTAACGGAGCCGGGTAGCCCAGGAGGAATCCCGTGACGCTGCGAATCGTTGGTGGCACCTCGGTCTCGCTGCTCCTCGTGGTCGGCCGGCTCCTGGCCCAGCAGCCGGGGCCGCTCGACTCGGGGGAAATTCGCCGCTGGCGCGAGGATCTCGCGTTCCTGCGGACGGAGATGCCCGCGCAGCATGCGAGCCTGTTCCATGCCATGACGCGCGCCCAGTTCGACAGCGGCCTGGGCTCCATCGAGCGACGCCTCCCGACGCTGGCCCGGCACCAGGTCATCGTCGAGCTGATGAAGCTCGACGCCCTGGTGGGTGACGGGCATTCCAACGTCTCGCCCTGGCGCGACACCGCGTCCGGGTTCCACTCCTTGCCGGTCGCCTTCTACTGGTTCGACGACGGCCTCTACGTGCGCGCCGCGACTCTCACCCAGACGGGGCTGGTCGGCGCCCGCGTGGTCGATATCGGCGGTCTGCCGGTCGACTCGGCGATCGCGCGCGTCCGACCGCTCATCAGCCGCGACAACGAGATGGGCGTTCGGGCCTGGGCCCCGATACTCCTCGCGATGCCCGAGGTGCTGCACGCCGTCGGGTTGGCGTCCGATCTGACGCACGTGCGAATCGGCGTGGAGCGCGCGGGGCGGCGCACTGACGCCACGCTCGCGTCGGCAGGCGCCTTCCCGATGCTGACCGGGGAGACCGACCGCACCTGGCTGGCCCGCGAGGGCTGGGTGGACGCGCGCGACCACGCCCCGACGCCGCTCTGGCTGCGCGATCCGACGAATACCTACTGGTTCCGGTATCTCCCGCAGGGGCGCACCCTCTACTGCCAGGTCAACGCCATCCAGCAGAAGCCCGACGATTCCGTGAGCGTCTTCATGGCCCGCGCCGTCGCCACCGCCGACTCGGCGGGCGCCGACCGGTTCGTGCTGGACCTGCGACTCAACGGCGGCGGGAACGGCGACTGGAATCGCGCGATCCTGCTGGCGCTGATCAAGTCACGCTACGACACGCCGGGGGGGGGGCGTCTATTCGTCCTGATCGGCCGGCGCACGTGGTCGGCGGCGGAAATGCTGATCGCGGAGATCGAGAAGTACACCAATGCGATCTTTGTGGGGGAGCCCAGCGCCTCACGCGGCAACGCCTATGGGGATGCTCGTCGGATCGTGCTCCCAAACAGTCATGTGACCGTCCGGGTGTCCACGTTGTACTGGCAGTTCTGGGATCCGCGCGATCAGCGCCCGTGGATCGCGCCGTCCGTCTCCGCCCCGCTCACGATGGCGGACTATCAGGCGGGGCGCGATGCCGCCCTCGAGGGGGCAATCCGCTACCCCGGCGGCCGGTAGCTAGCCGCGGTAGTTCCCGAACTTGAGCTCGAGCCCGAAGTCCTGGCCGCGAAGAAACGCCATCACCTCCTGCAGCTCGTCCTTGGACGGCGACTGCACCCGGATCTCCTCGCCCTGAATCGAGGCCTGGGCCTTCTTGAACTTGTGGTCCTTGAGCGCCTTGACGATCGCCTTGGCTTTCTCCTGCGGGATGCCTTGCGTCAGCTTGATCTCGCGCCGCACCGTGTCCCCGCCCGCCGGCGTGATCTCCCCGAGCACGAGGTTCTTCACCGGCACGGCGCGCTTGATGAGCTTGGACTGCAGGATATCGAACAGGGCCTTCATCTTGAAGTCGTCGTCGGCCACCAGCGTCAGGGTCGCGGTGGCGCGGTCGAAGGCGAGGGAGGCTTTGGAGCCCTTGAAGTCGTAGCGTTGGGCCACTTCCTTCGTGGCCTGATTGACGGCGTTATCGACTTCCTGGAGATCGGCTCCAGTGGAGATATCGAACGAAGCGAGGCCGCCCACCTAGAACAGGAACGTTTCCAGCGCCCGCGCCCGCGAGACATGGCGCAGCCGGGCCAGCGCCTTCTCCTTGATCTGCCGGACCCGCTCCCGCGTGATCCCGAGCAGCGAGCCGATCTCCTCCAGCGTCATCGGCTCCTGGCCTTCCAGGCCGAAGTAGAGTCGCAGGATCCTCGCCTCGCGCTCCTTGAGGGTCGCGAGCACCGCCTCGATGGATTCGGTGAGGGCATGCTCGAAGATCTCGTCGTCGGGGCCGGGATTCTGCGTGTCGGGGAGGTAGTCGAGGAGCTTGTTGTCTTCGCCCGGAGTGAGCGGGGCGTCGAGCGATAGGTGCGCCTGGCTGATGGAGAGGGTCTTGGCGACCTCGTCCTCGGAGATGTCCATCCCCTCGGCGATCTCCTCCACGGTGGGCTCGCGGCCCAGCTCCTGGAGCAACGCCGAGGAGCGCTTGCCGATGCGGTGCAGCGTCCCGGCGCGGTTCAGCGGCACCCGCACGATGCGCGACTGCTCGGCCAGCGCCTGGAGGATCGCCTGGCGGATCCACCACACGGCGTAGGAGATGAACTTGATCCCCTTGGTCTCGTCGAACTTGTGGGCGGCACGGATCAGCCCCAGGTTGCCTTCGTTGATCAGGTCCGAGAGCGAGACCCCCTGGTTCTGATACTTCTTGGCGACCGACACCACGAACCGCAGGTTCGAGCGGACGAGCTTGTCGAGCGCCTCTTCTTCCCCTACCCTGATCCGCTGCGCGAGCGCGACTTCCTCCTCGCGCGTGATCAACGGATACTGGCTGATCTCCCGCAGGTACTGGTCGAGCGACCCCTCATCGAACGAAGCCCGCTTCGCCGTGTTCAGATGCATGGGATGGTCACTCCTCCAAGCCCAAACGATGCCGCGCGGAACATGGCGGACGGCCGGACCGACGGCGTGGTCGCGGCGCCCGTACTCCCGTCCTTCGCCCTCAGTGAATCAGCGACCCGAGCCGGTGCCAGCGAATATCCGTCAGCCAAGGAAGCGGATCGTGAGCTTCCCGATCGTAGCTGAAATACACGACGAGCGGCCGCCCTTTGACGGCGGCCGCGTCCACAAACCCCCAGTACCGCGAATCCGAGGAGTTGTCCCGGTTGTCGCCCAGGACGAAGTACTTCCCGGAGGGCACCAACAACGGACCCCAGTTGTCGCGGGTCGGGCGCAGCCGCCGCGGGTCCTCGGGGGCGCCGACGAAGTAGGACCGCTGCCAGTCGAACGCGGTGTCCGCGTAGTCGCGGTCCGGCTCGTTGCGGCGCACGTACGGTTCCACCTGGGGCGCCCCGTTCACTGCGACCTCCCCACTCCGCATGGCCACCGTGTCCCCGGGCAGCCCGATCAGCCGCTTGACGTAATTCAGCGACGGGTCCCGCGGCCAGGCGAAGACGAGCACGTCGCCGCGGCGCGGCGTGCCGAAGCCCGGCAACCGCGCGTTGGTCCCGGGTATCTGCGCCCCGTAAACGGCCTTGTTCACGAACAAGAAATCTCCGGCAAGTAGCGTGTTCTCCATGCTGCCGCTGGGGATCTGAAACGCTTCGATGAGGAAGGTCTTAATGACGAGGAAGAGTACGAACGCCATGCCGAGCGAGCGCATCCAACTGTCGAACCATCGCGCCAGCTTCGACCGACGTTTCTCAGCGGGGGCAGCGGGGGGCGGCGCCGGTATCGCGCCCTGACCATTCGCGGGAGCCCCCAAGTCGTGCATGTAGCGTACGTTAGCAAAGTGCCCTGCACGGCGCAACAGTCACCGCCCACCCTCGGGCCGCCGCCCACCGCCGAATTCGGTCCCGGAACTCCTCGGGCCGGTCGCTAGACCGGACCCGGGCGGCGAGGCACGCCGAGCCGCCCTCCCGCTCGAGGCGCGCCCAACTGACCGTGACTCCTCCCAATTCAGCGAGGGACTCCGTGACCAGCGGCGAACCACCGGCGGAGAGGACGATCACCAGGGTTTCGTGATCCATGGGCGGATGTTAGCGCCGCCACGCCCGGAGCCGTCATCCTGCCATTGCGTCCCGGGCCCAATTCACGCGCGATTCAGCAGGTTCTAGGGCTCGGTGTCGATCTGCGCCCGCTGCAGCTTCCCCGAATAGTCCACGTACACGACCTTGGTTTCCGAGTAGAAATCGTAGACCGCCCACCCGCCTTCGCGGTGCCCGTTCCCAGTCTGCTTCACGCCGCCGAAGGGGAGGTGCGCCTCGGCCCCGATGGTCGGCGCGTTGACGTAGGTGATGCCGTTGTCGAGATCCTCCATCGCCTGAAACGCCGCGTTCACATCGCGGGTGTAGATGGCGCTGGAAAGACCGTAGCGCACGTCGTTGTTCACGCGGATCGCCTCGGTCAGGTCGTCTACCGCGATCACCGAGAGCACGGGACCGAAGATCTCCTCCTGCTCCACGCGCATGCCCGGCTTTACGCCCGCCAACACCGTCGGCCGGTAGAACCACCCTCGCGCCAGGGCTCCTCCGGCAGCGACGCTTCCTCCTGTCTCGACGCTCCCGCCTTCCCGCTTCCCCACCCCCACGTAGTGCTCGACCTTCTGCCGCGCCGCTTCGTGGATCAGCGGGCCGACCTCCGTCGCGTCGTCGAGCCCTGGCCCGAGGCGCAGCCGCTCGGCGCGCGCACAGACCATCTTCAGGAAGCGGTCGTGGATCTTCCGGTGCAGGATGAGGCGGCTCGTTGCGGTACAGCGTTGTCCCGTAGTCCCGAACGCCCCCCACAGGACCCCGTCGAGCGCCAGCTCGAGGTCGGCGTCGTCCATCACGATCATCGCGTTCTTGCCGCCCATCTCGAGCGACAGCCGCTTGTGCAAGCGCCCGCAGGTCTCGCCGATCTTGGCCCCGGTTTCGGTCGATCCCGTGAACGAGATGACCCGAACCTCCGGGTCCTCCACGAGCGCGCGTCCGGCGTCCTCGCCCAGGCCGTGGACCAGCTGGATCGCCTCGGGCGGCAACCCCGCCTCCAGCAGAATTTCCACCAGCAGCGTCGCCGTGTGCGGCACGTCTTCCGACGGCTTCCAGATCACGGCGTTCCCGCACAACAGCGCGGGGAAGATCTTCCAGGTCGGCACCGCGAGCGGGAAGTTGAACGGGGTGACGATGCCGGCGACGCCGATCGGCCGGCGGAAGCTCATCGCCCACTTGCTCCGCAGCTCGGACGGCACGGTCCGGCCGAACAGCCGCCGGCCCTCGGTGTGCGCGTAGTAGGCGGTGTCGATCCCTTCCTGCACATCGCCGCGGGTCTCGAGCAGCACCTTGCCCATCTCCCGCGTCATGGCGCGCGCCACCTGCTCTTTGCGCTGCACCAGCAGATCCCCGACGCGCTGCAACACCTGGCCGCGGATGGGCGCGGGCGTCTTGGACCACCGCGCGAAGCCGCGCCCGGCGGACTGTACCGCCCGGCACACGTCGTCACGGCCCGATTTCGGGAACCGGCCGATCAGGTCGTCGCAATCGGCGGGATTGCGGTTCTCGAAGTACTCGCCGCTGGACGGGGCGCCCCATTCCCCGGCGATGAAGTTCCGGAAGTCGTCAGCCATCGGTGTCGGCCGTCAGTGCTGAGGGGCGGGTGCAGGAGGGGTAGGAGCGGGCTCCGGACAGAACCATGTCGCTGCGGCCTTGGCGTAGTTTGCGCGGGGCAGGACTTCCCGGGCGGCGAGCACGAGACCCCAAATGATGAGCGCCTGGGACAGCACATGCGCGCGTCCCATCCGGCGCTTCCAGGAGGTGATGCTGCTCCAGAGTCCGGCGACGATGACTGCTGCGACACCGGTGAGATAGAACCAGAGCTTGATACCGCACCCATGCGTGTAGGGCCACTGGGTCATCCCGATGCCGATGAGCAAGCCCAGCGCCACCCGCGCCCAGGTGCCGAGCCACGCCCGGCGCGTCGCGGCCGGGTCGAGCGCGCCGGGCGCCGGCGCCCCACCGGCGGCCGCCGGCCGGTGGGCCACCGCCGGCTTGTCGCCCTTCAAGTACGGATCGGCTTCCGGGAGCTTGGCGAGCAGCTTATCGACCTCGGCCATCTCCCGGTCCCAATCGCGCGCCTTTTCCTTGTCCGCCACTACACCTCCCTGGCCAGCCGGTACCGCTCGATCTTCTTGTACAGGTTGCTCCGCGGCATCTCCAATGTGCGTGCGGTCTCGGAGACGTTCCAGTCGTGCTCCTTGAGCTTGGACAGCAGGTAGGCACGCTCGGCGGCCTGCTTGAATTCCTCGAACGTGCCGGCCCGCAGCCAGGCATCGCCGGCCACCGCGTTTGGTCCCTCGGCGCCCCCCACCCTGGATCCAGCTCTCCCCCCTCCCCCCCGCCCCACGTCCACCAGCCGCTCAACGTCCTCCTCGGTGACGGTCGAGCCCGCACTGAGAATGAGGAGGCGTTCGACGGCGTTGCGCAGCTCGCGGATGTTCCCCGGCCAATCGTGGGCCGCCAGCCTCTTCACCGCCCCAGCGTCGAACTCCCGGGCGACCAGTCCCGTGCGGGTCGTGAGCTGGTCCACGAAGTGCTGAACGAGCTGCGGCAGGTCGCTGCGGCGCTCACGCAACGGCGGGACATCGATCGGCACCACGTTCAGCCGGTACAGCAGGTCCTCGCGGAACCGGCCGGCGGCGATCTCGCGCTCGAGGTCCTTGTTGGTCGCGGCGATCACGCGCACATCCACCGGCAGCGGCTTGCCCGAGCCGACGCGGGAGATGACCCCTTCCTGCAGCGCGCGCAGCACCTTGGCTTGCGCCGAGAGGCTCATGTCCCCGACTTCATCCAGGAACAAGGTCCCCCCGTCGGCTTGCTCGAACTTGCCCGCCCGGTCGGCGAACGCACCCGTGAAACTGCCCTTCATGTGACCGAACAGCTCGCTCTCGATCAGCTCGGCGGGAATCGCGGCGCAGTTGACCTCGACGAACGGCCCGCGCGCACGCGGGCTCAGGGCGTGGACCGCCCGCGCCACCAGCTCCTTGCCCGTGCCGTTCTCCCCGGTGATCAGCACGCGGGCGGGCGTCGGCGCGACCTTCTCGAGCCGCTCGATCACCAGCTTGACCATCTTGCTCGATCCCACGATCTCGTACTGCGCCTCCACCTCCGCCCGCAGCCGCACGTTCTCGCTCGCCAGATCCACATGCTGCAAGGCGTTCCGCAAGGTGAGGAGGATGCGGTCGGTGTCGAGCGGTTTTTCGAGAAAGTCGTACGCCCCGAGCTGCGTGGCCTCGACCGCCGTCTGGATCGTCCCGTGGCCGGAGATCATCACGACCTGCGCCTGCGGATCGAGCTGCCGCAACCGCGCCAGCGCTTCGATCCCGTCCATCCCCTGCATCTTCACGTCGAGGAACACGAGGTGCGGGCGAAACTCGGTATACAGCTCTAGCGCCTCGCCGCCCGACGCGCACGTCTGCACCTCCAGCTCCTCGAACTCGAGCACCTGTTTCAACGCCTCGCGGATCCCCTTTTCGTCGTCGACGATCAGCACGCGGCGGCTCATGCGCGCCGCCTCCGGTAGCACACCACCCCCGTCGGATGGATGGCCACCTCCGCGATTGCCCGGTCCACCGTGATCGGCATCCCACCGTCCGCGCCGGCCCCCGCCATCTGCCGCGCCACCCGCTTCACGGCGGGCTCCGGAAACGGAAAGCCCCGCACGCTGAGCTCGCGGATCTTCCAGCGCGCCAGACCCGGCCGCTCGATCGTGATCGGTCCGGCGATGCGCAGCGGCTCGCGCTCGGCCAGCATGCCGGCGAACGGACCCAGGGCATCCTTGGGAAGCGCCCGCGTCTCCAGCCGCGCGTGCACCGCGAACTCCCCCTCCAGCAGCTCAACCCGGAGCGAGTCGAACGTCTTGCGCACGGTCCAGTCGATGCCGCTGCCGATGAGCGACGCCATTTCGTTCGGGGTGAGCACCACAGAGTCGGGCCCGCCGGGTCGGCCGAGCTCCGCCAGCTTCTGCTGGCCCGAGGTCAGCGCGCGCGGCGTCGGCGCCCCGACCGCCGTATCGGCCACCGGCGGCAGCGCGGTCCGGCGCGGCCCGAGCCAGCGCGAGGCCGTATGGAGGATGGGCTCCCGGTACCACCAGGCGACCGCCCCGACCAAGAGCAGCAGCAGCAATCCGACGATCCGGAAGAACCACTTAAGCAAGGCGCTCACTCCTTTTCACCTGATACACCGCGCCGCCCCGTTGGGGTGTGCTCTGCATCAGATCCACCGATTCCACCAGCGCCGTGTCGGCGAAGGTGAGGGCGCCCAGGACCTCGGCCATCCCCTGGAAATCACGCGTTCGCGCCGCCCGCGTCGCCCGGCCCAGGGTGAGGTGAGGCCGGAACGGCCGCCCTTCCACCGGATAGCCGAGCGGGGCGAAGGCTCGCTCCACCCGGTGTTGCAAGAGCTCGAGCGCCGGCTCGGGGGCGACGCCCACCCACACCACCCGCGGTTGCCGAGCGTCGGGGAACGCACCGAATCCTCCCAGGGCGAGCGCCAGGCTGCGGTCTGGACCAGGGTTCCCGTTCCGGGCCGCCTGCGCCAACGCCCCCAGCAGCTCGGCCTCCTGAGCGTCGGGCACCTCGCCGAGAAACTTGAGGGTCAGATGCAACCCATCGGGGCGTACCCACTTCACCGGAAGGTCGAGGTCGCGCAGCGGCGCCGCCGCGGCCCAGAGGGCGTCCAGCACGGGGGCCGGGAGGTTGAGCGCGACGAACAGTCTCACGGTCCCACGGCGCTCTCGCGGAGCAGGCTGCCGCGGCGGTACCCTCGAAGGTCGATCTCCACGCGTGTGAAGCCGAGCTCCGTGAGCCGGACCGTGATCTCGCGAGCCCGCGCCTGGAGCCAGGGAATCCAGCGCGGCTCCGCTTCGATGCGGGCGAGATCCCCGAGATGGCGAACCCGGAGGTCCCCGGTGAGTCCGAGGGCGCGCAGATAGGTTTCCCCCTGCTCCACTTGACGGAGCCGCGACGGGGTGATCCCAAGTCCGTATTGGATTCGTGAGGAAAGGCAGGGCGCGGCGGGCGCATCCCAGATCGGCACCCCGAGGTACTGCGCCGCCTCACGCACCTCGGCCTTCCCGAGGCCCGTTTCGGCGAGTGGGGAGCGGACGCCCGCGGTCAGCCCGGCGGCGCGCCCGGGCCGGTGCTCGACCAGGTCGTCCGCGTTGGTCCCATCGCACACGACCGCGAGCGCCCGCGCGTGGGCCTCCGGCACGAGGCGCGCCCACAGCTCGGTCTTACAGAAGAAGCAGCGGTTGGTGGGGTTGGCCACATAGCTCGGATCGTCGAGCTCATGGGTCTCGATTTCGATCACCGGCACGTCGAACCGCGCGGCGACAAGCAGAGCGGTTTCCCATTGGGCCGTCGGGTAGGAGGGGCTGCGGCCAATCGCGGCGACCATCCTGTCCCGGCCAAGCTCCTGGCGCAGAACCACGGCGAGCAGCGTCGAGTCCACCCCTCCCGAGTAGCCGAGGAGGGCCGAGGGATAGGGGCGTACGAGGGCGCGGAGGCGATCGAGCGCGTCGGGGTGGACCGACATGGCCCAATGTTAATGACGTACCATGTCCCAATCAAAGGACAGTTAGGGAGCAAGAATCGGGTATTCCGTCGGAAGTAGGTACTTAGCGCATTTTGGGGGTTGACGCCGGGAAAGAGGAGCCACAAACTTGAGGTGCCCAACGAGCCCTTGGGTTCACCAGTCCCACCAAGTCGCCACCAGTCATCACGAAAGTACGGCGAGGTGCGTCCGGTGAATCTTGCGAGGGTCGTTCTCGACATCAGTAGGATAGGGGGCCCTTGCACTAGCGACGGAATGTGCGCGCGTGCAGGGGCCCCTTCTACTTGCTCCGGCCCTTTGGTGACTCGGGCCAGCCCTCGGGGGGCCGCTTCTTGATGATCGCGCGTTGCACCGCATGTCGCCAGGGACCATCGACGCGCAGGTGATCGGGCTTCGGCCCGCGCGGGCGTTTTTTCTTGGAGGTTCGCTTTTTGGACTTGGGCATGAGACGCCCCCTTGGGGATTGCGTGGTACAACCAGAAGCAGCAGGATGGAATTAGGTCTGTGAAAGCATTACCGTGCGCAGAGGAAAGGAATGAATGTAGAACGGCGACTAGGGACCGTTGCTGACCCCTAGTCGCCGCAGTTGAATGAGTCCCGGTGGACGAATGGTAAGTCGCCCCCTTTGCACAGGCGGAGATTGCGAGTTCAACTCTCGCCCGGGACTCCGCTACCGAGTGGCCTCGCGGTGACAACCAGCGGCAGCTAGTCCCTGCCGCTACCAGCCCCCGACGAGCCCCACTCTCCGCCGCCGTGACGGAACTGGCATACGTGCCAGACTTGGAATCTGGTGAGGGTGCTAACACACCCTCTGGGGGTTCGAATCCCCTCGGCGGCAGTACCTTCGGTAAACCGAGTATCCCCGGTTTCCCGGTGTCAACCATATGTGTGACACCCCAATTCGTCCAGGGTTGCGGGTGCGTTGCACGTGCGTCGCAACCCCGAAGTTTCACCGAACCGCGCTTATCGGCCACGTGGCTCCCGGTACATCAACCGCTTACCCTCCGCCCCTTGAATCGCCGCGAGTGTCCGTGCGCCATCGTCCTCCGTCCGATGATTCCACCGGAAGGCGAACTCGTTGACGTAGCGGTGGAGGTGCCGACGGCTCACCGCGTGAAACGTCCCAATCAGCCCGCGCTTCAAGAGCGAGAAAAACGACTCCGCCGTGTTTACATGGACACCGCGCCGCGCATACTCGCGCACCGAATGGCGGACCGTGTGATGCCCGCCCGCGAAGTGGTCCCCAATGCCCCGGTAGCTGCCGAGCTCGTCCGTGTGAATCGCGGCAGAGGGCCGCACGGATTCCCGAATCACGCGCTTCAGCGTCTTGCCGCTCACGTCCGCGACGACGCGCGTGCGGACCCGCCCGCCCCGCTCGACTAGCGCCACTACGGGGGCCTTCTTGGTGCCCCACCCGCGCTCACTCTTGCGGGCCTCCATGAATGGCTTGCGTTCCTGATACGTCATAGCCTGCATCACCTGAAGGCTCGGCTGACGGGGCTTCCCGCCTACGTAGGTTTCGTCCACCTCGACCGTTCCCTCCAAGCGCGCGGAGCGTTCCGGCGTCATGGCGAAGCGAATCCGGTGCATGAGAAAGAGGGCCGACTTGTAGGATAGGCCCGTCACCCGTTTGATCTGCAGCGCGCTCACGCCCTTCTTGCTCGCGCACGCAGCCCAGAACGCATAGCACCAATGCTTGAGCGGGATACGGCTGTCCTCGAACACGGTCCCGATTCGCACGGTGAATTGCTTGGCGCAGCCCCGACAGCCCCAGAGGAAGCGCCGATTGCGCTGATGATCCCGGCCCATCATCTGAAACACGTCCGTCGCGCCACAGCGCGGACAGGCGGGAGAATCGCCCCACCGCTGGCGTTCCATGAACTCAACCGCCGCCAGCTCGTCCGAACAGGCGCGTGGGAGGGCGGCGACGATTTCGGACTTGTCGCCCCCGACGGGTCCCGGCTTCTTGCGTTTACGTCTGGTCATGTGTGCCCCTTGTTAATGCGTCAAGTATAAAGATAAATGGGCACGGTGTCAAGTCCGGTAACAGCTTGTGCCGTCGCGACTTATGGGTCACTCGCCCACTACCCCTTGGTTCCCGGCGGTCTGTCATCCTTAACGACGAGAGGGCCTATTGGCGTCACATTTCCATGTTCATCTATGACCAACGACTGAAACTTCTTGGTGCCAGAAAACCGCGAGATCATGCCCGAAATCTCATGGAATACCCTGACCGCAACATGGTCACTCTTGAGCACAATGTTCCCATCCACGGTGACCTTGTTGAACGCAGGGATACCAGTACCGCGAAAAATCAGCGTGACGTTCTCAAAGCGACAATGGTCGAACATCTTGTCATCAATCTCGACGCTCTCGTTGTGATACGTTCGGCCATAGATCGTTTCCGTTGCCGGTCGGAGCACTCCCTTCCTCTTGGCGATTCGCCAGCCCCGCCAGGATAAAACGATGCTTGCAATTGCAAGCACGGCCGTCAGCACTTGCCGCAGATCACTGGGCGGCACGTGCTCCCTCACAGCTCTCCAGTCCAGGCCGAAGAACGCCGCAACGGCAAGGACCGTTGGAATGGCGAAGTACCAGTCCTCCTTGGTCAATCTGAACCAAGACTGCCCCTGCGTCTCACGCTGATTTGGTCCTGGCATCGGAACGACTCCCGGATGTAGGTCAGGAGGTCGAACATATGCCCCCCAAATCCCGGAGTAAGTACGACGGTACTGGCAAGAACCGGATGGCCTAAACATCCGGGAGGCCGTATGTACCTAGAATGCGCTAGGTACATACTTGCCTATTCCGTCGGTGGGGAACTTCGTATACTTATGATGCGTTTGAAAAGACGGTAGTTGTACTACGTAATGTAGTCACAGCGACCCTGGGGCATGCGAAATGGCAAGTAAGACCGAGCTGGACGCGATGGATCGCAACATCCTGAGGCTTCTGTGCGCCGATGGACGCGCCAGTTATCAGGGGATCGCCGATGAGGTGGGACTGTCCCGGCCGGCGGTGATGGAGCGGGTCAAACGGCTCGAGGAGACGGGCTACATCTCCGGCTACGGCGCCCACCTCGATCGGACCAAGCTCGGCTATCCTGTGACCGCGTTCGTCGCGGTGCGCTACGGCAATTCCGACTACGTCGGCGACGAGCCCCGGATGCGGCAGATGATCAAACATCCCGGCGTGCTCGAGTGCCACCACGTCGCGGGCGACGATTGCTACATCCTCAAGGTCGTCGCGCCGAACCTCGAGGGCGTGCAGGACATTCTCCGCGACCTCCGCGGCACCAATCAGACCATGAACACCAGGACCACCATCGTGCTCTCCACGCTGTACGAGAAACCGGGCCTCGTGCTCACGGAGCCCGACTGATGGCGGCGCTCCGCGGCAAGGCGCTCGTCGCATACCTCGTCGTTTGCGTCTTCTGGGGCTCGACCTACCTGGCGATCCGCGTGGGCGTGGGCGAGCTCCCACCGTTCCTGTTCGCGGGACTGCGCTTCTTGTGCGCCGGCCTGCTGCTTTTCGCTGTGGCGGTCGCCCTCGGGGACCGGTTGCCGGGGCGCAGGACGGACTGGCGGACGCTCGCCATCGTCGGACTGTTCCTCCTTGCGGGCGGGAATGCGTTCGTGGTGTGGGCCGAGCAGTACACCTCCTCCGGGGCAGCGAGCCTGTTCGTCGTGACGGTCGCGCTGTGGATGGCGTTCTTCGACGCCGTCATTCCCGGCGGCTCGGGAGATCTCAACTGGCGCGTAGTGGCCGGCCTCGTGCTCGGCTTCCTCGGCACCGGCCTGCTCGTCGGGGCAAGTCCGGCCGAGCTGTTGCACGCCGACTTGCGCGGCCCGCTCGCTCTCACCTGGGCTAGCGCCTCCTGGTCGCTCGGCTCGGTGTACGCCAAGCGACATCCAACCGAAACGAGCCCCTACATGAGCGCCGCAATCCAGATGATCGTCGGCGGGACCGCGGTGGCGCTCGTGGGCACGGGCCTCGGTGAATGGTCCGCGTGGCATCTCACCCCGAAGGGGGCGGGCGCGATGGCGTACCTGGTCGTGTTCGGCTCGATTCTGGGTTACACCGCCTACTCCTACGCGCTGCGCCACGCCTCGGCGACGATCGTTGGGACGTACGCCTACGTGAATCCCGTGATCGCCGTGCTGCTCGGCTGGGCGCTACTACACGAACCCGTCACCGGGCGCACATTCGTGGCGATGACCCTGATTCTGGGCGCCGTCTTGTGGATTCAGTTCTCCCACGCCCTGCCCGGCCTGCGCGTGCGCCCGGCGTCGACGGCGCGGGGCGCGACGGTCCCCGAATAGCCCCCCCACCGTGACCGACCCCCGGGAAGTCTCCCTCGACCCGGCCGACTGGGATGCGTTGCGCGCCCTCGGTCACCGCATGCTGGACGACATGCTCGACTATCTCGAGAGCGTCCGGGATCGTCCGGTGTGGCGTCCGTTCCCGGAGGCCGTGAAAGCCCGGCTGGCGGAGTCCGTGCCGCGGGCGGCACAGCCGGCCGAGGCCGTCTACGAGCAATTCCAGCGCGACGTGCTCCCCTACCCGCCCGGCAACATCCACCCGCGGTTCTGGGGATGGGTCATCGGCACCGGCACTCCCCTCGCGATGCTCGCGGACATGCTCGCCTCGGGGATGAACCCCCAGCTCGCCGGCATCCAGGAGGCCGGCCGTTACGTGGAGGAGCAGGTCTTGGCCTGGCTCGCCGAGCTTCTCGGATTCCCCGTCGGCTCGAGCGGCCTGCTGCTCTCGGGCGGCTCGATGGCGAACCTGGTCGGGCTTGCGGTGGCTCGGCAGTCCAAGGCCGGCTTCGATGTCCGGGAGCGAGGCCTTCAGGGCAACGGCCTGCCGACGCTCGTCGTATACGCCTCGACCGAGGCGCACAGCTCGATCCGCAAGGCCGTGGAGCTGATGGGGCTCGGAACGCGCCAGCTCCGGGCCATTCCCGTAGACACCGAATTCCGCATCGATCTGAGTGCCTTGCGGGAGGCGATCGACCGCGATCGCGCGGCTGGCCGCCGCCCGATCTGCGTCGTCGGCAGCGCCGGCACCGTGAACACCGGGGCGACGGACGATCTGCGCGCCCTCGCGGCGATCTGTCGTGAGGAAAACCTCTGGTTCCACGTAGACGGCGCCTTCGGAGCGCTGGTCGTGCTGGCCCCCGAGCTGAAGCCCATCGTCGCCGGCCTCGAGGAGGCGGACTCGGTCGCCTTCGACCTGCACAAGTGGGGATACCTGCCCTTCGAGGTCGGGTGCACGCTGGTCCGCGATCGGGAGGCGCACCGCGCCACCTTCGCCGTCGCACCCAGCTATCTCGGCGCCACCGCCCGCGGCGCGGCGGCGGGCGGTGTCTTGTTCGCCGACCTCGGCCTGCAGCTCTCGCGCGGCTTCCGAGCGCTGAAGGTATGGATGACGTTCAAGACGCACGGCGTGGACGCGATCGGCCGGGTCATCGCGCAGAACGTCGCTCAGACGCGGTACCTGACGGGGCTCGTGGATGCCCACCCGCGACTCGAGCGCCTCGCGCCCGCGCCACTCAACATCTGCTGCTTCCGGTACGTGCCGGCGCCTCAAGGTCCCGGCGAGGATCCGGCGTCGCTCAACACGCTGAACCAGGAGATCCTGTGGCGGCTGCAGGAGAGCGGCGTCGCCCTGCCCTCGCACACCGTGCTGGACGGGAAGTTCGCGATTCGGGTGGCCAACACGAATCACCGCAGCCGCCGGGAGGACTTCGATCTCCTGGTCCAGACCGTGGTCCAGCTCGGCGACACCCTGGCCGCTGACCGAGAGAGGAGCGCTCCGTGACCGAGCCCCGCGTCGTCAACCTCGCCAACCTGCTCGGCAGGTTCCAGGACATTTGGAAACCCAAGATCGTCGGCCAGGTGAACGACAGCTACGTCAAGCTGGTGAAGTTGAAAGGGGAGTTCGTCTGGCACCATCACGTGGAGGAGGACGAGCTGTTCCTCGTGGTGAAGGGACGCCTCCTGCTGCGACTGCGGGACCGCGACCTGTGGGTGAGCGAGGGGGAGTTTGCCATCATCCCCCGCGGCGTCGAGCACCTGCCCATCGCCGAGGTCGAAACGCACGTGCTGCTCCTGGAGCCCACCTCCACATTGAACACTGGGAACATCCGCAATGATCGAACGGTCGCCGAGCTCGAGCGGCTCTGAGCGGTTGATCGCCCGCGTCTGGATCGGCCACACCCCGGCCGCGCGGCGGGAGGAGTATCTCGTCTACCTGCGGGCGACCGGGGTACGCGACTGTCGCGCCACGTCGGGGAATCGCGGGGTCGAAGTGCTGTCCCGAATTGCTGACGATCGCGCGGAGTTTGTGTTCATTTCGTACTGGAACTCACGGCAGTCGATCGAGGCCTTTGCCGGTGAGGACATCCACCGCGCGCGGTACTACCCCGAAGACCGCGCGTTCCTGCTCGAGCTTCCACCGACGGTGTCCCACTACGACGTCCTGCGTTGATTCGAGAAATGCCGGCGGGACGTGGTTGCCCTCTTTCGCTGCGCGGTTCATGTTGAAGCGGCTGGCGGCGCTCGACGATGCTCTCTTCACGCTCCTCTCCCCTCCCTCCCGCCGGCCAGGAGGCGGTATGCCACGCTTTTCCAAGCTCGTCCCCGCGGCACTGTTGCTCGCCCTTCCGGCCTGTTACCACGCGACCATCGACACAGGCCTGACACCGTCCACGACGGTTGTCGAGAAGGCGTGGGCATCGAGCTTCATCGGCGGCTTGGTGCCGCCGAGCACGGTGGAAACGCAGTCGAAATGTCGTACCGGCGTCTCGAAGGTCGAGACCCAGCTGAGCTTCCTGAATATGTTGGTCGGGTTCATCACCCTCAGCATCTACACGCCTATGGACATCAAGGTTACCTGCGCCCAGGGCGGCCGTTCGTCCATTCCATCTGGTGCGTCGACGCTGCAGGTCGGTGCCAGCGCGAGTCCCGACGCGCTCCAGAAAGCGTTCCGCCAAGCGGCGGAGCTTTCTATCGAGCACGGCACTCCGGTCTACGTAGCGCACTGATCGCGGTCGTAGCCGGCGACCGGGCGGGGACCTTCAGGTCCCCGCCCGGGTGCGTTCGGGCACCCGGGCCACGTGACCCAAGTCGCTATCGCACAACGGCCTGGGCGGTATATTTCGAGCCCATGTCCAGTTCCACCACCTGCGCGAAGTGCGGCCAGCCCGTCGCGCCGGGCGCTCGCTATTGCCCCGGATGCGGAGCCGACGTCTCCGGACAACAGGGCAATGTCGCGACCGCCTATGTCTCCAAAGCGGACGCGTCCCGGGCCACGATGAGCGCGGCGGGCCTGCTCGAGGGGCTGCGTCACGCCACGCTCGGCGAGTACGAAGTGATGGCCGAGCTGGGCCGCGGGGGCATGGCGACCGTCTATCTCGCGCACGACATCGCGCTCGACCGCAAGGTCGCGATCAAGGTGATGTCACCGCACCTGCTCGCCGGCGACGGCATGGTCGAGCGCTTCAAGCGCGAGGCCCGCACCGCGGCTTCGCTCAGTCACCCGAACATCATCCCGATCTACGCGGTGCGTGAAGGCGAGCACCTGGTCTACTTCGTGATGAAGTTCGTCGAGGGGCGGCCGCTCGACTCCATCATCAAGGAAGTGGGCCCGCTGCCGATCCCGATGGTGCAGGCGATCCTGCAGCAGGTCGGCTCGGCGCTCACCTACGCGCACCGCCGCGGCATCATCCACCGCGACATCAAGCCGGCCAACATTATGGTGGACACCGACGGCTGGGCGGTGGTCACGGACTTCGGCATTGCCAAGGTGACCGAGGCCAAGGGGCTCACGATGACGGGCGCGACGGTCGGGACGCCGTCGTACATGAGCCCCGAGCAGTGCGCTGCCAAGGAGCTGACCGGCGCCTCCGACCAGTATTCGCTCGGCATCGTGGCCTACGAGATGCTCGCCGGGAAGCTGCCGTTCGTCGCCGAGTCGATCATGGCGATCATGTACGCGCACTTCAACGAACCACCCCCGCCGATCACCGAGGTGCGCAAGGACTGCCCGCCCGACCTCGGGGCGGCGTTGATGCGCATGTTGGAGAAAGAGCCCGAGAAACGCTTCACCGACGTCGACGCCGCGATCGCGGCGATGGGTGGCGCACCGCTCTCCCATGACGACCCGATCCGCACGCAGCTGATGACGCTCGCCGGGACGGGCGTCAACCTCCAGATCCTGAAAGGCCTGAGCACGCCGGTCTCGCCGTCGCCCGCTGCCCGTACGCCCGGCAAGGCCACGGCGGCCGCGACCAAGGGGACCGGGCAGAGCACCCGCGGCGTGCCGTTCGCGGTGCGGCCGGCGCAGGTCGCCGTGTCGGTGGGCGGCGCGGTGCAGCTCACCGCCGCGCGCAAGAGCGCGGGCGGCCTGACGATGCCGGGCACGGCGGTCTCCTGGGCCTCGACCGAGCCGGAGTTGGCGAGCGTCTCCGAAGATGGGCTCGTCACCGCCCTCGCCGTCGGCACGGCGGTGATCACCTGCACCGCGGAGGGCGCCAGCGCCACCGCGACCGTCACCGTGACGCCGGCGGAAGCGAAGCGCGGCGGCCGGGCGTTGAAGCTGGTCGGCGGCGGCGTCACGATCGCGGCCGTCGCCACAGCGGCGTGGCTGTTCGGCCCGTGGAACAAGAAGGCCGAGCCAACCGCCGGCCCGCCGGCGGCCGCGGTCGAGACCACCAAGACCACCGCTGGGGCTGGGGCCGACTCGTCCAAGACCGGAGCGCCGGCGGTGAGCGCCGGGCCGGCGACACGCCAGCCCGCCGGCGTCACCGGCGGCCGCGATACCCGGCGCGACGCCGCGGCGCGCAACGACAGCATTCTGCGCGAGCTGCGGACCACCGCCCGGGACGCGCGCGCCGGCGCCGCCTCGTCAGGGGCGACGAACGCGGATCTCGCCCAGGGCGACGCCGAGCAGAGCAATGCCGACGGACTGGCCCGCCAGGGTCGCGCCGGCGACGCGATCGCCCATTTGAGCCAGGCGATGACCCTCTGGGCTCAAGCCGGGGAGCAGGCGCGCAGGCAGGCGGCCGCCGCCGCCGCCGCGCAACCGCCAGCCCCTCACGTCCAGGCGCCGCCTCCCGTGGCTCCCAACACCACGACCACGGCGGCCCCGGCCGATCCGGGCCCGCTGATCGACGCGGCGATCCAGGCGTACGCCAGAGCGCTCGAGTCGGGAGACGTGGCCGCCGTGCGACGCGCTTATCCAGGCATGTCAGCCGAGCAGGAGCAGGTGTGGCGGGACTTCTTCAAGAACGCCAAGAACATCAAGGTGAGGCTCCAGGTCACAAACAAGAACGTTACGGGAGACACGGCCGAGTCGGATGTCGACGGCACATCCCAGTTCCTGCTTCAGGGCAAGGTGCTGACGCGGCCGCTCCCTTTCCACGCCTCACTGGCCCGCACCGGCGGCACCTGGCGCATCACCACGATCACCCAATAGCATGCGCCTCCGTCTCCTGACGTCGTGGCTCGCCGCGGCGGTGCTCGTCGTCTTCGCGTGCACCACCGACACCGCCATCGGCCCCACGCGGGTCGACTCGCTGGCGGTGACGCCGGCCGAAGACACGCTCGTCGTCAGTGACCTGCTGCAGCTGCACGCGGTGGCGTTCGACCCACGGGGCATGTCGTTCGTCGGCCCGGGCGCGACCTGGACGACCAGCAATCCCGCCGTCGCGACCGTCTCCGCGGTCGGCCAGGTGACCGCGGTCGCCACGGGGAGCGCCACCATCCAGGCCACGCTCTCGGGCAAGTCAGCGGTGGCGCACGTGCTGGTCACGCCGCCACCGAGCTTCCCGGCCGGCACCGACACCGTCCTCTTCGTCGGGATCGCCAACGCGCCCTCGCCGCCCGCCGCCCGAACCGTAGCGATCGCCAACACCGCGGGCGGTACGCTGACGGGCATCACCATCGACTCGATCCAATACGTGGTCGGTACCCCCGGCTGGCTCACCGCGTCGCTCAGCAGCCCCACGGCACCCGACACGCTTCGGCTACAGCCCGGGACGACGGCTCTGACACCGGGGAGTCATTCGGCGTTCGTCTTCTTGTCCGCACCGAAGGCAGGAAACAGCCCGAAGAAGGTCATGGCGATATTCACCGTCGGCGTCGGGGCCGCCGCCTCGATCGCGGCCGACTCGGGCGACGGTCAGACCGCCGCCGTCAACACGGTCGTAACGATCAAGCCGACGGTGATCGTGCGGGACCAGTTCAACAACCCCGTCGGCGGCGCGGCCGTGACATTTGCCGTGACCGGCGGCGGTGGGACGGTGAACCCGACCACACCCGTCACCACCGACGTGAACGGCCGCGCGCGAGTCACCGCATGGACCCTCGGCACCAGCGTCGGCGGCAACACGCTTCAGGCGACGTCGGGATCGCTCACCGGCAGCCCGGTCAGCTTCTCCGCCACGGCCGTCGCGGGCGCGGCATCGCTGATCGCGAAGAACGGCGGCGATGCCCAGAGCGCCACCGTCAACACCACCGTCGTCACGCCGCCCTCGGTCAAGGTTACCGACGCGTTCGGCAATCCGGTCGCCGGCGTCACCGTCACCTTCGCGGTCGCGAGCGGCGGCGGCAGCGTGACCGGGGCGACCGCAGTCAGCAACGCCGCCGGCATCGCGACCGTAGGCAGCTGGAAGCTGGGGACGACCGCGGGCGCCAACACCCTCACCGCCACGTCGGGCAGTCTCGGCGGCAGCCCCCTGACCTTCACCGCGACCGCGGTCGCCGACGCGGCGAGCACGATCGTCATGAACGGCGGCGACGCGCAGACCGCCACAGTGAACAGTGCGGTGCTCACCGGCCCGTCGGTCAAGGTCGTCGATCAGTTCGGCAACGGCGTCGCGGGCGTCGGCGTCACCTTCGCCGTTGCCTCCGGCAGCGGCACCGTCGATCCCACGACGACGATTTTCACCGACGCCCAGGGCGTCGCCCGGGTCACGTCGTGGACGCTGGGCACGGCGGCCGGGGCGAACAGCATCACCGCCACGTCGGGCGCCCTCTCCGGCAGCCCGTTGACGTTCACGGCGACCGGCACCGCCGGGGCGGCCGCGACGATCGTCAAGAACGGCGGCGATGCGCAGACCGCGACTGTGGGTAGCGTCGTCGCCACGGCGCCGTCGGCGAAGGTCACCGACCAGTTCGGCAATCCGGTGAGCGGCGCCGCCGTGACGTTCGCCGTGGTGTCGGGCGGCGGCACCGTGAGCCCGACGACGGCGATCCTCACAACCGCCGCTGGCGTCGCTCAGGCGACGTCGTGGACTCTCGGCACGACCGTCGGCGCCAACAGCCTCACGGCCGCCTCAACGGGCCTGGCGGGGAGCCCCCAGACGTTCACGGCGACCGGCACGGCCGGCACGCCGACGACGACCGCCAAGAGCGGCGGCGACGCCCAGAGCGCAACCGTCAACACGACCGTGGCCACGGCGCCGTCCGCGCTCGTGACCGACGGGAACGGGAATCCCGTGGGCGGCGTGACGGTGACCTTCACGGTCGCCTCCGGCGGCGGCAGCGTCACCGGCGCTACGCCGATCACCAACGCGAGCGGTATCGCCACGGTCGGGAGCTGGAAGCTCGGCACCACGGCTGGGGCGAACTCGCTCACGGCGAGCGCGACCGGCACGACGTCCGCGACGTTCACTGCCACCGGCACGGCGGGCGCGGCGAGCCAGATCGCCCTCAACGCCGGCAACGCGCAGAGCGCCACGGTGAATACCGCCGTCGCGACTCCGCCATCGGTGCTGGTGCGCGACCAGTTCAACAACCCCGTCGCGGGCACGGCGGTGACGTTCGCGGTCACGGGCGGCGGCGGGACGGTGAATCCCACAACCGCGATCGCTACCAACGCCAGCGGCATCGCCCAGGTGACGAGCTGGACGCTGGGCACCACGGCGGGGACGAACAACAACACGCTCACCGCCACCTCGGGGACGCTCACCGGCAGCCCGGTGGGCTTCACCGCGAGTGGCACCGCGGGCGCGGCCACACAGATCGCCCTCAACGCCGGGAACGGCCAGAGCGCCACGGTGAACACGGCCGTCGCGACGCCGCCGTCGGTGCTCGTGCGCGATCAGTTCGGTAACCCCGTCGCGGGGACCCTCGTGACCTTCGCGGTCACGGCTGGCGGCGGGACGGTGAATCCCACGACCCCGATCGCCACCAACGCCGGCGGGATCGCGCAGGTGACGAGCTGGTCATTGGGCAACGCGACCGGCACCAACAACAACACTCTTACCGCGACGGCGGGCGGGCTCAGCGGCAGCCCGGTGGGCTTCACGGCGAGCGGCACGGCGGCGGGGGCGAGCCAGATCGCGCTGAACGCCGGCACCGGCCAGAGCGCCACGGTGAACACGGCGGTGGCGACCGCGCCATCGGTGGTCGTGCGCGATCAGTTCGGCAACCCGGTCGCCGGCACCCTCGTGACGTTCGCGGTCACGGGCGGCGGCGGGACGGTGAATCCCACGGCCGCGATCGCTACCAACGCCAGCGGCATCGCGCAGGTGACGAGCTGGACGCTGGGCACCGCGGCGGGGACGAACAACAACACGCTCACCGCCACGTCGGGGACGCTCACCGGCAGCCCGGTGGGCTTCACCGCGAGCGGCACGGCGGGCGCGGCCACGCAGATCGCCGTCAGCGCCGGGAACGGCCAGAGCGCCACGGTGAACACCGCCGTCGTAACGCGGCCGTCGGTGGTCGTGCGCGATCAGTTCGGCAATCCCGTCGCGGGCGCCCTGGTGACGTTCGCGGTCACGGGTGGCGGCGGGACGGTGAATCCCACGACCGCGATCGCCACCAACGCCAGCGGCATCGCGCAGGTGACGTCCTGGACGCTGGGCAACGCAGCCGGCACCAGTAACAACACCCTGTCCGCGACGGCGACGGGCCTCGCGGGCAGTCCGGTGGGCTTCACGGCGAGCGGGACGGCGGGCGCGGCGACGCAGATCGCCCTCAACGCCGGCAACGCGCAGACCGCCACGGTGAACACGGCGGTCGCGACGCCTCCGTCGGTGGTCGTGCGCGATCAGTTCGGCAACCCCGTCGCCGGCGCTCTGGTGACGTTCGCGGTCACGGGTGGCGGTGGGACCGTGAACCCGACGACCGCCCTTGCCACCAACGCCAGCGGGATCGTCCAGGTGACATCGTGGACGTTGGGGACGGCGGCCGGCTCGAGCAACAACACACTGTCGGCCACCGTCGGGGCGGTGACGCCGGTGACGTTCACGGCTTCCGCGACGGCTGGCACCGCGCAGAACATCGCGCTCTCCGGCGGCACCGCGCAGACCGACACGATCGGGGCGACGCTGGCGACCGCGCTCAGCGTGCTCGTGACCGACCAGTTCGGCAATCCCAAGAGCGGCACGACCGTGAACTGGGCCGGCTCGGGCGGTGCCGCGACGTCCGGGCCGTCCTCGGTCACGAACGGCAGCGGCGTCGCCTCCATCTCGCTCACGCTCGGCACGACCGCCGGACCGCAGGGGGCGACCGCCATAAACGGGGCCCTCACGGGCTCGCCCGTGACCTTCAGTGCGACGGCCAACCCGGGGAACGCGAAGAACATCGCGTTGAACGGCGGCAACGGGCAGTCGGCGACGGTGAACACCGCCGTCGCGACGGCCCCAGCGGTGTTGGTACGCGACCAGTTCAACAACCCCGTCGCGGGCGCCCTGGTGACATTCGCGGTCACCGGTGGTGGGGGAACGGTGAATCCGACGACCGCGATCGCGACCACCGCGAGCGGGATCGCGCAGGTGACGTCCTGGACCCTGGGCACGGGGGCGGGCACGAACAACAACACCCTCTCGGCGACGGCGACCGGCCTCACCGGAAGTCCAGTGGGCTTCACCGCCTCCGGCACCCCGGGCGCGGCGACGACGATCGCGATCAACGCGGGGGACGGCCAGAGCGCCCAGGTGAATGCCACCGTGCCGACTCCGCCGTCGGTGAAAGCCAGCGACCAGTTCGGCAACGGCGTGAGCGGCGTGTCGATCACTTTTGCCGTGACGCGTGGCGGCGGCGCCGTGGTTCCGATCCCGCCGATCCCCACAAACGCCGCCGGCATCGCACAGGTCACCAGCTGGACCATGGGATCCGTGGCCGATACGAACAAACTGACCGCGACGTCGTCACCCGCGCTCACGGGCAGCCCGGTCACGTTCACCGCCACGGCTTTCGCCGGAACCGCAACGCAGATGGCGCTGAACGCCGGCGACGCCCAGACGGACACGATCGGCGCGACCCTCGCGATCGCCTACTCGGTGATCGTCCGGGACGCGAGCAACAACCCGGTGGGTGGCGTCCCGGTGACCTGGGCCGCGACTGGTGGTGGCGGGTCCATGACGCCCGCCACGTCCACCACCAACGGGAGCGGCATCGCCAGCGCGAGCCGCATCCTGGGCACCACGGCCGGCGCCCAGACGGCGACGGCATCCGTGGGCGGGCTCACCGGCAGCCCAGTGGGCTTCACCGCCACGGCCAACGCGGGCCATGCCACCACGATCGCCCTGAACGGCGGTAACGCCCAGACGGCCACCGTAAACACCAACGTGGCGAGCGCGCCGTCGGCAAAGGTGACCGACCGGGCGGGCAACGTCGTGGCAGGCACCGGCGTCACCTTCGCCGTCACGGGCGGCGGCGGCAGCGTGAACCCGACGTCGGCGATTCCCACCAACGCGAGCGGCATCGCGCAGGTTACGTCCTGGACGCTCGGCACCACCGCGGGGACGAACAACAACACGCTCTCGGCGACGGCGACGGGCCTTACCGGCAGCCCAGTGAGCTTCATCGCGTCCGGCACCGCGGGCGCCGCCACCCAGATCGCGGTCAATGCGGGCAATGGACAGACCGCCACGGTGAACACGGCGGTCGCGACGCCGCCGTCGGCGATCGTGCGCGACCAGTTCAACAACCCGGTGCCGAGCGCCCTGGTCACCTTCGCGGTGACGGCGGGCGGCGGGTCGGTGAACCCGACCTCCGCGATCGCCACCAACGCGAGCGGCATCGCCCAGGTGACGAGCTGGACGCTCGGCACCGCGGTGGGGACGAACAACAACACCCTATCGGCGACCGTCGGCGCGGTGACGCCGGCGACATTCACGGCCTCCGCGACGGCCGGTGCGGCGCAGACCATCGCGCTCTCCGCCGGCAACACGCAGACTGATACGATCGGCGCGACGCTCCCCACGCCGCTCAGCGTGCTGGTCACCGACCAGTTCGGCAATCCTAAGAGCGGTGTGACCGTGAATTGGGCGGGCACGGGTGGTGCGACGACGTCCGGGCCGTCCTCGGTCACGAACAGCAGCGGCATCGCCACCATCTCGCTCACGTTGGGCACGGCGGCCGGTGGGCAGGGCGCGACCGCCACGAACGTGGCGCTCACCGGCTCGCCGGTGAGCTTCAGCGCGACGGCCAACCCGGGGAACGCGAAGAACATCGCGCTGAACAGCGGTGACGCTCAGACGGCCACCGTGAACACGAACGTCGCGATCGCACCGTCGGCGAAGGTGACCGACCGCGCGGGCAACGTGGTGCAAGGTACCGGCGTCACCTTCGCCGTCACGGGCGGCGGCGGCAGCGTGAACCCGACTTCGGCGATCCTGACGAACTCGAGCGGCATCGCGCAGGTGACGAGCTGGACGGTGGGGACGGCCGCCGGGACGAGCAACAACACCTTGTCGGCCACGGCGACCGGACTCACGGGGAGTCCGCTGGGCTTCACCGCTTCCGGCACCGCGGGCACGCCCACGCAGATCGCGGTCAATGCCGGCAACGGCCAGACCGCCACGGTGAACACCGCGGTCGCGACGCCGCCGTCGGTGCTGGTGCGCGATCTGTTCAATAATCCGGTGCCGAGCGCGCTGGTCACGTTCGCGGTGACCGGCGGCGGCGGGTCGGTGAATCCGACCGCCGCGATCGCCACCAACGGGAGCGGCATCGCCCAGGTGACGTCCTGGACCCTGGGTACGGGGGCCGGGACCAACAACAACACCTTGTCGGCCACCGTCGGCGCGGTGACGCCGGTGGGGTTCACGGCCTCCGCGACGGCCGGGACGGCGCAAACCATCGCGCTCTCCGCCGGCAACGCACAGACCGATACGATCGGCGCGACGCTCGGCACACCGCTCAGCGTGCTCGTGACCGACCAGTTCAGCAATCCCAAGAGCGGCACGACGGTGAATTGGGCGGGCACGGGCGGGGCCGCGACGTCCGGGCCGTCTTCGGTCACGAACGGCAGCGGCATCGCCACCATCTCGCTCACGCTGGGCACGGCGGCCGGTGGGCAGGGCGCGACCGCCACGAACGTGGCGCTCACCGGCTCTCCGGTGAGCTTCACCGCAACCGCCACGGCGGGCCACGCGACCCAGATCGCGATCAACGGCGGCAACGCTCAGACCGCCACCGTGAACACCAATGTGGCGATCGCCCCGTCGGCGATCGTGCGCGACCGCGCCAACAACGTGGTGCAAGGCACCGGCGTCACCTTCGCCGTCACGGGCGGCGGCGGCAGCGTAAACCCGACCTCGGCGATCCTGACGAACTCGAGCGGCATCGCGCAGGTCACGTCGTGGACACTGGGCACGGCGGCGGGGACCAACAACAACACCCTGAGCGCCACATCGGCCGGCCTCACCGGTAGCCCGGTGGCCTTCACGGCGAGTGCCACCGCGGGCACGCCGACACAGATCGCGATCAACGCGGGCGACGGCCAGACCGCCACGGTGAACACCGCGGTCGCGACGCCGCCGTCGGTGCTGGTGCGCGACCTGTTCAATAATCCGGTACCGAGCGCGCTGGTCACGTTCGCGGTGACCGGCGGCGGCGGGTCGGTGAATCCGACCTCCGCAATCGCCGCCAACGGGAGCGGCATCGCCCAGGTGACGTCCTGGACCCTGGGTACGGGGGCGGGGACCAACAACAACACCTTGTCGGCCACCGTCGGTGCCGTGACGCCGGTGGCGTTCACGGCCTCCGCGACGGCCGGGACGGCGCAGACCATCGCGCTCTCCGCCGGTAACGCGCAGACCGATACGATCGGCGCGACGCTCGGCACCCCGCTCAGCGTGCTCGTGACCGACCAGTTCAGCAATCCCAAGAGCGGCACGACGGTGAATTGGGCGGGCACCGGCGGGGCCGCGACGTCCGGGCCGTCTTCGGTCACGAACGGCAGCGGCATCGCCACCATCTCGCTCACGCTGGGCACGGCGGCCGGTGGGCAGGGCGCGACCGCCACGAACGTAGCGCTCACCGGCTCGCCGGTGAGCTTCACCGCCACCGCCACGGCGGGCCATGCGACCCAGATCGCAATCAACGCCGGCGACGGACAGTCCGCTACGGTGAATGCCAACGTGGCGATCGCCCCATCGGCGATCGTGCGTGACCGCGCCAACAACGTGGTGCAAGGCACCGGCGTCACCTTCGCCGTCACGGGCGGCGCCGGCAGCGTAAACCCGACCTCGGCGATCCTGACAAACTCGAGCGGGATCGCGCAGGTGACGTCGTGGACACTGGGCACGGCGGCGGGGACCAACAACAACACCCTGAGCGCCACATCGGCCGGCCTCACCGGCAGCCCGCGGACGTTTACCGCGTCGGCCAACGTGGGGCCGGTCAACGCCGGCACGTCCACGGTGGCAGCGAGTACGGCCTCGATCACGGCGTGCGCGTCGTCGTGCGTGGCCGGGACCACCGCCTCGACGATCACCGTAACCGTGAGAGATCAATTCAACAACACGATTCAGGGCGCCGGCGTGACGGTCTCGTCGAACGGGACGAACAACGCGTTCGCACCAGCAGCCAGCGGCACGAGCGGCGTCGGCGGCGTCTTCACCGCGACGTTCAGCTCCACCACGGCTCAGGCCAAGACGATCTCGGCTTCGGCGAATGCCGTCAGCATCACCCAGACGGCGGCGGTGACGGTGAACCACGACGTTCTGAGCGCGGGCGTTTCGACGCTGGCCGTCTCGTCCGGCACCATGACCGCCTGCTCCACTGGCTGCGTGGTCGGCACGACCGCGGTGACCGTCACCGTCACGGCCAAGGATCAGTTCACCAACACGATCTCGGGCCAAAGCGTAACCCTGGCGGCCACGGCCACCGGCAACACGCTGAGTCCGGCCAGCGGCTCGACCGACGGGAGTGGGGTGTTCGCGAGCACGTACAACTCCACTCTCGTGGGCGCCCACACCGTGTCGGCGACTGGGATCACGCAGACGCAGAACGTCACGGTGAGTGCGGCGGCTGCGGCCCTCATCACCGTGAACGCCGGAAACAACCAGACAGCTCGCATCAATACCGCTGTAACGACGGCGCCAGCCGTGCTCGTTACGGACGCCTTCGGCAACGCCAAGTCGGGCGTGACCGTCACCTTCGCCGTGGCCACCGGTGGCGGCAGCGTCACCGGCGCGGCCCCGACCACCACGGCGGGTGGCATCGCCACGGTCGGGAGTTGGACCCTTCAGGCTGCGGTAGCCGCTTCCGGCACCGGAACCCACGCCAACACGCTCACCGCCACAGCCACCGGCTTTTCGGGAGGGGGGAACCCGGTGACGTTCACGGCACAGGGCATCTACACGCTTTCAGGGGACGTGCAGCCGATCTGGACGACGAACTGCGTGAGCTGCCACGGGCTTGCGGCTAGCGCCCCGGACCTGAGGTCCGGGTTCTCGCGAGCCAGCACGGTCGGCATCGCCTCGACATGCGTGGCAGGAACTCGGATCGTCGCCAGCAACGCAGCCGCCAGCGTCCTGTACCTGCGCATGACCACTACCACCACGTGCAGTGGTGCCATGCCGACGACCGGCATCCTGCCGGCGGCCACGACGAACATCGTGCGCGACTGGATCAACAACGGCGCGCAGAACAACTGACGGAAGGTGGGAAGGTTGGAACGACGGAAGGTCGGAGGACGGAAGGTTGGAAGGTCAAGCGGCGGCTGGGATCTTCCCCAACCGCCGTTTCAGTTTTTCACCTTCCAGCTTTCAACGATCCAACTTTCCAACCTTCTAGAAATTGTACTCCAGCCCCCCGGTCCACACCACGCTCGGCTGCAGGCCCGAGTTGCGCAATGGGAAGAAGGCGTTGGTCACGAGCAGGATGCCCCGCTGCGTCTGGAACTTGAAGCCCACCGAGGCGGACAGGAAATCGTCCCGTTGCTCGGGGATGTTGGTCGGCGTCACTTCGTGGAGGTAGGGCGAGTTGTATTCGACCGGCCCGGGGACCTTGAACTTGGAGGCGCCGAGCTGCCACTCCGAGAGCAGGTCGAACGCCATGGTCGCCCACGGGGCCAGCGAGTTGTCGAAGCCCGCCGTCGCGACGATGGAGCTGTTGGAGAGCGCGGCGTCGCGAAACACATAGCCGAGGTTCAGGTGCGGCGCGATCGTACCGAACTTCGCCGACACGATGCCCAGCCCGCGGGCCGAAAACGCGCCGGCGCCGAGGAAATTGTTCTGATCGCCGGTCGGGAAGCGGGCGTCGGCGAGAAAGGCGACGCCCACCTTCTTGCCCTGCGCGAAGTTGATCTTGACTCGGGCCGCGACGTCGCCGATCCCGGTCTTCGAGCCGTCGATGGTCGAGACGGCCGTGAGCACCAGCGAGCCGTCCGGGTTGGTCGCGAAGAAATGCGGCGTCGGGTAGGTAGCCGGCAGGATCGTCGCGACGCTGCGACCTTGGATCGCCGTGTGCACCACCGGCACCGCCACCGAGATGTCCACCCCGTCCACCAGGCCGTAGCTCATCACCAGAGTGCTGATGATCAGGTTGATGTTCATCGCCACCTGAACGCGCACCACGTCGTTCTCGAACCCGGGGTTGCCGAGCGAGTCGAGCGGCGGGATGTCCTGGTGGGTGAAATTGAAGACGATCCCGTCCATCCGGACGCCGCGCAGCCGCTCGAAATGCATCGCCGTCACGTTTCCGCCCACGAAAAACCGGCCGCGCCCCAGCGTCTGCGCCCGCTCCCCGAAGATCGCACCGCCCGAGGTGGAGGTCTTGACCGGCAGGCCGCCTACGAACTCGTAGGTGACGCCGCTCGACGTCGCGCTCACCGGGGTGTTCGACACGCTCGCCGCCAGCGCGTTGCCGAGCAAGTCCAGCATGTTTGCGGCCGCCGACTGCGTCGCCGGGATGAAGTGCAAGCCGTGGCCCGCCAGAGAGCCCGACAGGCAGAGCGGCTCGCCGCACGTCCCGAAGGTGAACAGGTTGGTCCGGATCTGGGTCCGCAGGTCCTGCCCCCGGGCGGTCCGGGGGGACAGGGCCGCGCCGACCAAGGCGAGGCCAAGCGCGAGGCGACGCAGCATTCAGGCTCCAGGGCGACGAAGGAAGCGGGTATCATACCGTTGGCCGCCAAGAGCCGCAACGTCCTGTATATTTAGAACATCGCGATATGAGTGCGACCACCTGCGCCCGCTGCGGCGAGCCGATACCGCCCGGCGCGCGCTACTGCGCCAAGTGCGGCGCCGACATCTCGGGCGCCCAGGGCAACGTGGCCACGGCCTACGTCAGCCAGGCGGCGCTCGACCAGGCGGCGACCGCCGAAGCCTCCCTGCTCGACCTGCTGCGCCGCGCCACCCTCGGCGACTACGACGTGCAGGCCGAGCTCGGCCGCGGCGGCATGGCCACGGTCTTCCTGGCCCACGAGATCGCACTCGACCGCAAAGTGGCGATCAAGGTGATGTCCCCCGCCCTGCTCACCGGGCCGGGGGCGGCCGAGCGCTTCAAGCGCGAGGCACGAACCTCCGCCTCGCTCAGCCACCCCAACATCATCCCGATCTACGCGGTGAAGGAAGGCGCCAAGCTCCTCTACTTCGTCATGAAGTTCGTCGAGGGGCGCGCGCTCGACTCGGTCGTCAAGGAAGTCGGTCCCCTCCCGCTTCCACTCGTCCAGCCGATACTCCATCAGGTCGGTGACGCGCTGGGCTACGCCCATCGCCGCGGCATCATCCACCGCGACATCAAGCCCGCCAACATCATGGTGGACAGCGACGGCCACACGATCGTGACCGACTTCGGCATCGCCAAGGTCGTCGAGGCCAAAGGCCTCACCATGACCGGCACCACGGTCGGCACCCCGGCCTACATGAGTCCCGAGCAATGCGCCAACCGCGACATGAGCGGCGCCTCCGACCAGTACTCCCTCGGCATCGTGGCGTACGAGATGTTGACCGGGCAGCCGCCGTTCGAGGCCGACACGCTCGTCGGCCTGTTGTACGCTCAGTGCCACACCCCACCCCCGCCGATCGCCGGGGCGCGGCCCGACTTGCCCAAGGCGATCGCGGCCGCGGTGATGCGCATGCTCGAGAAGGACCCCGGCAAGCGGTTCCCCAACGTCGAGGACGCGGTCAAAGCCCTCGGAGGCACGCCGCTCGATCTCGACGACCCGCGCCGCGAGGAAATGAAGCTGCTCGCACTCAAGGGGACCGCCGCCGAGCTGCGCCAGCGCGTTCGCACGCCGGCGAGCCCGGTGCCCGCCGGGCGAGCCCAGGTGCCTCCCACCGGCTCGGCACCCGGCGTCCCGACGACACGGATCAGCGAGCGCAGCCGCGCGGGAGCTGGGCCCGGCACGCGGCCGCGCGTCTGGCTCTTCTCGCTGCTCGGCGTTGCGGCGGTGGCGGCCGTCGTCCTCGCGATTACACGACCGTGGCAGCGGCGGGTCACGACTCTCGCCGGACCAGTCGCCGTCCGCGACACCACCGCGCCGGCGGTCACGCCCGCACCCGCTCAGGGCTCGCCCCGCGACTCGCTACCTCCCACAGGCACCCGCCGCGCCGCTCCTCCAGGGCCGGCCCGGCTACAGAATCTGGCACAACGATCACCGACGCCTTCCCCGGTCGCCTCGGCGGCCCCGAACGGCGACAGCGCGTTCCAGACGTTGCGCACCGAAGCCCGGGGGCAGCGCGACCGCGCGGTCGCCGCCGGCGCCACGGCGGGCGATCTCGCCACCGGAGACCTGGCCGCCCGCAACGCGGACGCGTTGTCGGGCGAGGGGCGGATGCCGGGCGCGATGACGCGACTGGTGCGCGCGACGGCGTTGTGGGCGCAGGCCGAGCGTGCGGCGCGAGGCCGGACGGCCGACGCCGAGGCGGCGCGCTCGGCGGCCGCGTCCCCACCACCCAGTGCCGCCCCTACCCCGGCCGCGCCGGACCAGGTGACCGCTGCGCTGCAGGCGGTTGTGACAACGTACGCCCGGGCCCTTGAATCCCGGACCATCGCACAGGTGCGCCGCGCGTACCCTGGCCTCAACCTCCGACAGGAAGAGAACATGCGCCGCTTCTTCCAGCGGGCCCAGGATCTGCGAGTCCGTTTGGAGTTGACCGACGTTCACCGCGAGGGCGAGGGCGCCGAGGGCCGTGTCGTCGGGGACTACGCTTACACCAGCCCGACCACGCACGTGACGGAGCACCAGCCGGTCTTGCACCGCGTCGCTTTTCAGCGCCTTCCTCGAGGTTGGGTGCTCACGGCGATCGAGTAGCGCGGAGACTGCGGGTCACCGAGGAAGTCGGGGTGTAGCGCACCTGCCGCACTCGGCGGCGAAGGCGGCCTGGCGACTTCACCCGGCCCTGGCTAATCTGTTCGTAACGAAATGAATCACTCCTCCCCCATGGCGCTGTTCGCGTCGATCCTGGTCTCTCCGCCGGTCCAGGTCGCGACGCGGACGATCAAGCGTCTTCCTCCACTCCGTGCGATGACGGAGACCCGTCGCTGGCGGTCGTGGCGGCATCGGCTCACGCTCCTGATCGACCGGCGCGAGGACGCGATCTTCACGCGGTTCATGCGGGTGCCGACCCAGTTCGACGCGTTAGTCGGGCCGGCGCTCGACTACGTCGCCCCGTCCGTCACGGGTCGCCCGCTCCGGATTCTGGATATCGGCTGTTCGGGCGGCGCGGAGCCGTACTCGATCGCCTCGGAGCTGGTGCGGCGGCGTCCCGACGTGGCGTTCGAGGTCGCGGCGTACGACATCCGGCGGGAGATGCTGGCGAAGGCCGAATCCGCCGTCTACACCACAGATGAGGTGTTTCCGGTGGAGACGCCGCCCGCGGACTTCGTGGCGGCGACGTTCGACGAGCGCGACGGGCTGTACGCCGTGAAACCCGACATCACGCGTCGGGTGACCTTCGGCGTCGCCGACGCGTTCGACCCGCGGCTGGTGGAGCAGACGGGGACGGCAGACATCGTGTTCGCGCAGAACCTGCTGTACAACTTCCCGCGCGCAGTGGCGCGCCGGGCCTTCGCCAACCTGTGCCAGCTGCTGAATCCTCGCGCCGTGCTGTTCATCGACGGTGTGGATCTCGACATGCGCGAGAAGTTGACCCGCGAGTACGGGCTGGTCCCGTTGGACTTTCGCGTGCGCGAGATCCACGACGACGCCCGGGTCATTCGCGGCTGCGGCTGGCCGTGGCACTACTGGGGCTTGGAGCCCTTCTCCACCGCGCACCGGGATTGGCACCGGCGGTACGCGACGGTGTTCCTCTACGACCGGGCGTTGATGGAGTAGGCGCGGCTCGCTCGCGTGCTTGGGCTGCCGGTCCCCGGCGGCCAAGGGCTGGCCCGGTTGCAGCGTGGGACATCAGGCGGTACGTTAGCCCCGCTCCCATACCCGGAGGTCGTCATGTCGCGCCATGCCGGCACCTGCTTGCGCCGTTCCATCGTTTCCGCCTTCGCCCTCTCCGCCCTCGCCGCCCTCTCTACCTGGCTCGCACCGCCGACACTGATCGCGCAGGGCGTCACCACCGCGCAACTGAACGGTCTCGTGACCGATTCGTCGGGTGCGCCGCTGACCGAGGCCTCCGTCTCCGCCGTGCACCTGCCGAGCGGCACGTCCTACCGGGCGCTGGCGCGGTCGGGCGGCGCCTACACCATCCCGAATATGCGGATTGGCGGCCCTTACCGGGTGACCGTGACGATGATCGGGTATCAGCCTAGGACGAGGGACTCGGTCTTCCTCAACCTTGGCCAGAATCTGCAGCTCGATTTCCGTTTGGTGCGCCAAGCGGTGCAGCTCGCGGAGCTCAGGGCCGTCGGCGAAGAGAGCCGCATCCTGAACGGCGGGCGCACCGGTGCGGCGACGTTCGTCTCGCCCGACGAGGTCGCGGCGCTCCCCTCCATCAAGCGCTCCACCCGGGACCTCACGCGCCTCGACCCGCGCAGCGACGGCAACTTCGCCTTCGGCGGCCGCAACTGGCTGTACAACAACATTTCCCTCGACGGGTCCTACTTCAACAACCCGTTCGGCCTCGACGACCCGGCGCCCGGCGGGCAGACCAACGCGGAGCCGGTGCCGTACGACGCCGTCGAGCAAGTCGAGGTCTCGCTGGCGCCGTTCGACGTGCGCCAGGGCGGCTTCACCGGCGCCAACATCAACACCGTGACCCGCAGCGGCACCAATCAGATCCGCGGGAGCGCTTACTCATTCTACCGCAACGAGGGCCTGCAGGGGAACACGGTCCGAGGCTCTACGGTCATCGCGAACCCCAGCCTCTCCTACGTGCAGTCCGGCCTCGGTGTCGGCGGCCCGCTGATGTCGAACAAGCTCTTCTTCTACGTCAACGGGGAGATCGAGCGGACCCAGGATCCCGGCAGCAACTTCGTCGCCAGCACGACCGGCGTCTCCGCCTTCGGGGTCTCGCGGGTGCGCGTGTCCACCATGGACTCCATCCGGCAGCGCTTGATCTCGGTCTACAACTACGACCCGGGCGCCTACCAGGGCTACATCCACAAAACCGACAACGACAAGCTGCTGCTGCGGCTCGACTGGAACATCAGCGAGAGCCACAACCTGACCTTCCGGTACGACTTCCTCAACGCCACGCGCGACCTGCCGCCGCACCCCTTCGTGCTGAGTTTCGCCAACAGCGGCCGCGGGCCGGACGAGAGCAGCCTCCCGTTCCAGAACGCCGGCTACGCGATCAAGAACAAGCTCCACTCCTTCGCGCTGGAGCTGAACAGCCGCTCCACCAGGCTGGCGAACCGGGTGTTCGCGAGCTACAACCGCTTCCGGGACCACCGCGAGCCGTTCAGCTCGCCCTTCCCCACGATCGAGATCGGCGAGGCCGGCGTCACCTACACGACCATCGGCCACGAACCCTTCTCGATCCACAACATCCTGGGCCAGGACGTCTGGCAGCTCACCGACAACCTGACGCTGTTCCGCGGACGGCACGCGCTGACCCTCGGCGCGAACTTCGAGAAATTCTCGTTTTTCAACTCCTTCAACATCTTCCGGAACGGCGTCTTCTTCCTCCCCGTCGGGATCGCCAGCGGCACCACATTCAGCTCCCTGGCGCAGTTTTTCCAGCGGACCACTCCGGGGGACCCGAACTTCGTCAACTTTCGCTCCTTCATCGGCACCGGCCCCTACAAGGGCGAGGACATCAGCGTCGGGCAACTCTCTTTCTACGCACAGGACGAGTTCCTGACGTCGAATCGGTTCACGCTGACCGCCGGGCTGCGCCTGGACCTGCCGAAGTATTTCACCACCCCGGTGGACAACCCCTTCTCCCGCAGCCTCACGGCCCGGGACGCGAACGGGAACCCGGAGACCGTGGACCAGAGCAAGTTGCCGGGCGCGAAAGCGATGCTGTCACCCCGCATCGGTTTCAACTGGAACGCGGTCGGGGAGCGCCGCACCCAGGTGCGCGGTGGAACGGGCGTCTTCACCGGCCGCGTCCCGTTCGTGTGGATCGGAAACGTGATTTCGAACCCCGGCGCGAATCCGAACCTGTTTCCGGCAGGCCCGCTGCGCACTACCGGGTCCCCGAGCGACTCGTCCACGCTCGCGCAGTCGTTCGACCTCAACGCCATGACCCCGAACTTTCGGTGGCCAGGGGTGTGGACCACCGACCTCGCAGTCGACCAGCAGCTCCCCTGGAACCTGCTCGGAACTCTCGAGGTGATGTACGGCAAGGACCTCAACGCGGTCTTCATGCGTAACGCCGATTTGCGCGCGCCCGTCGGCACCGTACCGGGTCCCGACGGCCGGCCCTTCTATGGCGGCTGCGCGTTCACCGCGGGTAACTGCCCGAGCACCGCCACCTCACCGGAGCTCAACCCGGATGGCGCCGGGATCTACGTGATCGACAACACTCACCAGGGGTACTCCATCAACGTCTCGACCCAGCTACGCCGCAGTATCGGGCCGAATGCGAGCGTGATGGTCGGGTACAACTACCTCGACGCCAGGAACTCCTTGAAGTCAACGGAGATCGCCAGTGTGCTCTGGCAGAACCAGCCGGTACAGGGCGATCCCAACCGTCCGGGGCTGAGCTACTCGGAGTTCGGGCAGCGGCATCGGATCATCGGCTCGTTCACCTATTCGCGGATTTGGTCGCCGACAACCAAGACCCAGATCGGGATCTTCGTCGAAGCGGCTGAGGGGAACCGGTTCGCGGGGGCGGGCGGGAACCGCTACTCGTTCATCTATTCGGGTGACGTGAACGGCGACGGCCAGGGCGGCAACGATCTCATCTACATCCCGAAGAGCCAGGCCGAGATTCTGTTCGATCCCTGCCCCAGCGGGTGTGGCAGCGCGACGACGGCGGCGGCCCAGTGGGCGGCGTTCGACGCGTTCATCAACCAGGACAAGTACCTCAGCTCCCATCGCGGGCAGATCGCCCAGCGGTTCGGTGCGGTGAACCCCTGGTACAACGACGTAGACCTGCGGATTCTGCAGGACATCGTCGTCGCCAGCGGCGTCAGCCGCCATGCGTTCCAGGTCAGCCTCGACGTCCTGAACGTCGGGAACCTGGTCAGCTCGAGCTGGGGCGTTCGCAAGGTCGCGAGTGCGGCCGCCACGTCGCCGCTCACGCTGGTGCGATTCGACGCGACCGGTAGGCCGGTGTTCAATTTCACGGGGCCGTCCCAGACCTACATCGACGACCCCTCGCTGCTCTCGCGCTGGCGAGTTCAGCTCGGGCTGCGGTACCTCCTCAACTAGCCGCGAGAGCGCGGACGCGAGGTGGAGCCACAGGGCTCCGCCCCGCGTCCCGCGCTCCGGGCAGATCCTCCAGAAAAGCCCCTCTCACACCCCCCGCCGGTCCAGACTCCGATACTGAATCGCCTCGCTGACGTGCTTGGGCTCGAGCTCCGCGGCCCCACACAGATCGGCGATAGTCCGCGCGATCTTGAGGATGCGGTGATAGGCACGCGCTGAGAGGCCGAGCCGCGTGATCGCCGTGCGGAGTAGCGCGTCCGCACCGTCGGAAACCCGGCAGAACGCCCGGATGTCGCGCGGCGCCATGTGGGCGTTGGCGTAGATCCCCCGCCGGCTCGTGAATCGCTCGCGCTGGACCACCCGGGCCTGATCCACGCGCTCGCGGATCGCCATGCTCAGCTCCCCCATCTCCTGGTCGGCGAGCGCGCGGTACTTCACCGCCGGCACTTCGAGATGGATGTCGATCCGGTCGAGCAGCGGCCCGGAGACGCGCGCCAGATAGCGGTGGACGCCGAGCGGCCCGCACGAGCAGCTGTGCTGCGGATCGCCGAAGTAGCCGCACGGACACGGGTTCATCGCCGCCGCGAGCATGAAACGCGCGGGGTACGACAGACTCATCGCCGCTCGCGCGATCGTGACGACGCCGTCCTCCATCGGCTGGCGCAGCACCTCGAGCACGTTCTTGCGGAACTCGGGGAGCTCGTCCAGGAACAGTACCCCGCCGTGCGCGAGGCTGACCTCGCCCGGACGGGGAAATGAGCCGCCGCCGATCAGCCCGGCGTCGCTGATGGTGTGGTGCGGCGCGCGGAACGGCCGCCGTGCCACCAGCGACTCTCCCAGCAGCAGCACCCCGGCGACCGAGTGGATTTTCGTCGTTTCGAGCGCCTCGTCGAGACTCATCTTCGGCAGGATGGTCGGCAGGCGCCGGGCGAGCATCGTCTTTCCGCTCCCCGGCGGGCCGACCATCAGGATGTTGTGGCCCCCCGCCGCCGCAACCTCGAGCGCCCGCTTGGCGTGCGCCTGCCCCTTCACCTCCGCGAAGTCCACATCGTCCTTGGCTCGATCGGCGAACAGCCGGGCGACGTCCACGTCGGCGCTCGCCAGCTCAGCCCGGCCGTCGAGGTAGTCCGCGATCTCCGCCAGGCTCGCCGCGCCGAGCACGCGGAGCCCTGCCACCACCCCCGCCTCGGGGAGATTCTCGAGCGGCAGGATGAGCGCCTCGAGCCCCGCGGCCCGCGCCGCCAGGGCGACCGGCAGCGCGCCGCGCACCGGCCGGATCGCACCTTCGAGGCCGAGCTCCCCCAGCACGGCCACACGCGCGAGGCGCTCGCCCGAGATCTGCTCCGTCGCGGCGAGAATACCGATGGCGATCGGCAGATCGAACGCCGAGCCCTCCTTCCGAATGTCGGCCGGGGCGAGGTTCACCGTGATCCGCTTCAGGGGAAAGGTGTAGCCGGTGTTGGCGAGCGCGGCGTAGACCCGTTCTCGCCCTTCTTTTACTGCGCCCTGCGGCAGGCCCACGGTCGCGAACGTGGGTAGACCATTGGCGATGTCCGTCTCGACATCCACGAGATAGGCATCGATGCCGAGGACCGCCGCCGAGCGCACGCGGGCGAGCATGCCTCATTACTGGCCCACGGACGCCGCATCGGGTACACGAATCCTCGCCCGCCGGTCCCAAATCGCGCGTCCGTCGGCGGTTTCCTCCCTCTCTGGCCAAGCCCTCCCCCGGCCTCTATAGTGAGGCCGTCCGTCCCCTCCAGAGGAGCACGCCCATCGTGGAGTGGCTCACCCGCTTGCGCGCCGCTCTTACCGGGCGCTACACGATCGAGCGCGAGCTCGGTCGCGGCGGGATGGCGCTCGTCTTTCTCGCTCGGGACCTCCGGCATCAGCGTCCCGTGGCGATCAAAGTCCTGCGCCCGGAGCTGGGCGCCATGCTCGGCGCCGAGCGGTTCCTGCGCGAAATCCAAATCGCAGGCCGCCTCAGTCATCCCCACATCCTCCCGATGCTCGAATCGGGGGAGGCCGACGGGCTGCTGTTCTACGCTATGCCCTACGTGGACGGGGAGTCCCTGCGCGCCCGCATGGATCGCGAGCAGCAGCTCCCCCTCGAGGACGCGCTGCAGATTGCGCGTGAAGTGGCCGACGCGCTGAGCTACGCCCACAGCGTCGGCATCGTGCACCGCGACATCAAGCCGGAGAACATCCTGCTCGAGGCGGGGCACGCGGTCGTGAGCGATTTCGGGATCGCCCGCGCGATTCGCACCGCGGGCGACGAGAAGCTCACCGCGACCGGGATCGCGATGGGGACGCCGGCCTACATGAGCCCCGAGCAGGCGAGCGGCTCCGAGCACATCGACGGGCGCAGCGACGTGTACTCCCTCGCCTGTGTGGTGTACGAAATGCTGGGCGGTGAGCCGCCCCACACCGGCCCCACCCCGCAGGCGATTCTCGCCCGCCAGCTCACCGGCGAAGCCCGGTCGCTGCGACCGATCCGCTCCAGCGTCACCCCCGCCCTCGATGCGGTGATCCGGCGCGCCCTCGCGCCGGCGCCCGCCGACCGCTTCCCCACACCCGACGCGTTCGCCGGCGCGCTCGCCCATCCGGGCGCGGTCCGGCTGCCGCGCCTGGGCGCGCGGCGGGTGCGCCGCCTCGCCGCACAGGCCGCGATCGCGCTGCTCCTCGGCACGGGCATCTGGCTCCTGGCCCGGCGGTTCACGGGCCACACCGCAACGGCAGACAGCCGGCTTGGCCTGGCGGTGTTCCCGTTCCGCGCCAACGGCGTCCAGGCCGGACAGTGGTCTGAAGCGCTCGCCGATTTCCTCGCGACCGCGCTCGACGGGACTCCACAAGTCCGCGTGGCCGACCCCTGGGCGCTGTGGCGGACCCTGCGGCCGACTCGGACCTCGGTGGCCGAAAGTCCCGATCCCACCGAAGCCGAGCGGCTCGCCCTGCGGGCCGGGACGCCCGGATTCGTGCTCGGCTCCGTCACCCAGCTGGGCGATCGACTGGAGCTCACGATCCGGATCTATCGCGCCGGCGTGCGGGAGCCGGCGTTCACGTTCGCCGTCACCGCCCGGGTGGACAGTCTCGTGGACCTGGTGCAGCGCGCGGCCGTGGGCATCATCACGCGGGTCTGGGAGCGGGGGCGGAGCCCCAACGTTCCCAACATCGAGAGCTACGCCACCCGCTCGGCCGACGCGCTCAAGGCCTACCTCGCGGCGAAGGAGGCCATGCGCCGCGGGATGGTCGACTCGGCGAACGCCGCCATCGACCACGCCCTGGCGCTCGACTCGAACTTCGCCCTCGCCCTGGTCGCCGCCACCGGCATCAAGTCGTGGCGGCAGTTCATGCAGGGACAGCCCTACACCGGGCTCCTGGAGCTCGCCCAGCGGGCCGTCAAGTCGAGCGACTCCCTCAGTGATCGCAATCGGCTGCGGGCCCAGGCGACGCTCGCCTCCGTGCGCACCGAAGGCGGGAAGGTGGACGAGGCGCTCGAGCAGATCCTGCGCCGCGACAGCACCGATCTCGAAGCCTGGGACCTGCTCGCCTACAGCCACATGGTCTACGGCTGGCAGTACGGCCGTGGCGGGGCCGATGCGTTGGCCGCCACCGAGCACGTGATGCGCCTCGATTCCACCTACGTCCCGGCCCTGGTGCGCGCGGCCTATCTGGCTGCCGTCGCGGAGGATCCCGCCAACCTGCGGCGACAGATGGCGAGACTCGCGCGCGTGGACACCACCACGGCGTTGGTGCGCGGCACATTCCTCAGCCTCCGCACCCTGCTGGCGAGCGACGCCGGCTTCCCCGCCCTCGCCGACTCGGTGGCGACCATGGCGGTCCCGGAGTGGTTCTCGGTGCTGCGCCAGCTGCGCATCAACCGTCCGGATCGGGCTGACCTGCTGCTGGCGAAGGTGCGGAAGGTCGCCGGGCCGGGCCTCCCCTCCCGCGCGGCGGTCGGCGCGCAGACCCAGCTCGCCATCGCCGAGGGGCGTCTCGGGGAAACCGACTCGGCGATCGCCGCGGGCGCCTACCACGATTTCCCCAACTTCGACCACCAGGTCGAGCTGTTCCTCACGGCCAGCATCCTCGCCGGCGTCGGGGATCCAGCCCTGGCCCGGCGGTCGGTCGCCTCACTGGCCCGGTTCATTCCACCCGAGTCGGCGCTGGTGCACTTCAACGATCGGCCGGTGTGGTCCACCGGATGGGCGATCGGGGCGTATCATGCGACGTTTGGGGACACGGCCGTCGCGCGGCGCTGGCAGGCGGTGTTCGATCGCCTGCCCGCCGGCGGGACGTCCAAGGACTACCGGGGATCCCTCCGCGCGGATCTCGAAGCCCGGATCGCCGCGCGGCGCGGCGACCTGCGCGGGGCGCTCCACCTCACCGAGCGCGCTTATGACCTCTGGACCATTCACGCCAACAACAGCTTCGAAGCGTGGCCGGAGCCGGCGATGCGATTGCAGATGGCGCTGTTGCTGCGAGCCGCGGGGCGCGAGGACAGCGCCGCGACGCTGTTGCGCTCGCTCGTGCCGCCGACCACCTGGATGGGCTTCCTGACGGCCCGCGCGTCCGCGGAGCTAGGCGACCTCGCCGAGCGGCGGGGCAATCGCGCCGACGCCGAGCATCACTACTCCCAGGCGCTCGCGCTGTGGAAGCATGGCGGCCCCGAGGTCGCGGCGTTGCGGGAGCGCGTCGAGTCCGGCCTGCGCCGTGTGACCGGCGAGCCGCGGAACTGACCGGGCGAGACTACCGCCGCTCGAGCGCCAACCGCACGCCGAATCCCAGGAACGCCGCGCCGCTCACCCCCTCGAGCGCTCGCCGTGTGCCCGGCCGCGTGAACCACGCCCGCGCGCGCTCCAGCACAGTAGCCAGCGTGCCGAGCCACACCACACCCAGGATGGCGTGAATCGCCGCCAACAGCAGAAACGTCGGCAGCAGGGCATCTCCCGGCGTCACGAACTGCGGGAGGAATGCTAGGTAGAACAGGGCGACCTTGGGATTCAGGACGTTGGTGAGGAACCCTTCCCGGAGCGAGCGCCCCGGCGTACTGATGCGGACTGGCGCTGGTCCCTCCATGCCCGTCTGGTCTGCGGGGCGTCGCACCGCCCGGCGCAGCGACTGAATGCCGAGCCAGGCGAGGTACGCGGCTCCGGCGAGCTTGACGACCGTGAACGCGTCCGCTGAGCGCGCCAGAATCAGCGACAGGCCGAGTGCCGACAACGTCGCGTGCACGAACAGCCCGGAGCAGATCCCGAGCGTCGTGACGAACCCGTCCCTCCGCCCGCGCGCGATCACGTTCCGGATCACGAGCATCGTGTCGGCCCCCGGTGTGATCGTGAGCAGAGCGGCCACGGCGGTGTACGTGGCGAGGCTCGCGGCCGTCATTCGGCGAGCCGCACGCGGGTCCCCCGCCTCCGCTGGACGGCGCGCTCATAAACGACGGCGGCTGCGGCCACGTCCTGCAGCGCCATTCCCGTCGAATCGAACACGATGACCTCCTCGGCGTGCGAGCGCCCCGGCTTGCGTCCGGCCACGACCTCCCCCAGCTCCGCAGCGACGTCGGCACGGCTCATCGCCCCGGAGGCCAGGGCGTGGTGCAGATCTCCGATCGTGGCCGCCTGCTCGAGAATATCGACGACCACCCGGCTCCCGGCCAGGAGCGCGGGGGTGAGCTCCTGCTTCTCCGGGTGGTCCGCGCCAACCGCCGCCACGAACGTTCCCGGCCGGACGTCTCCGGCGTCCAAGACTGGACGACGCGCCGGCGTACAGGTCACGACGATGTCGCTCGTCCGCGACGCCGCGCCGACGTCACCGGCCACGCCGATCTCGATACCCAGCTCCGTCCGCATTTCGGACGCGAAGCGCTCGGCATGCGAGGCGTCGACGTCGCACACCCACGCACGCGCCAGCGGGCGTACGCGATGCACCGCCCGCAGCTGGACCCGTCCCTGAACCCCGCAGCCCACGATCGTCGCCGTCCGGGCGTCTTTCCGGGCCAGGTATTTCGCCGCGACGGCGGTCGCCGCGGCGGTCCGGAGCGCGGTGATCTCGCCCGAATCCATGAGTGCCAAGGGGGTGCCACGCTCCGCGTCGGCCAGGACGATCACCCCCTGGATCGTCGGCAGCCCAAAGCGTTGCGGGTTCTGCGGGAAATTGGCGTTGGTCTTGGCCGCGAAGTATGGCCGCTCGAGATGCAGCACGCCGGCCTTGATGTGAAACCCCCCACCGTCGACGTGCACGCCGAGCACCCCTGGCGGGTCGGTCTCGCCTTCCCCGTGGAGCCGGAACGCCTGCTCCACGGCGGCGATGCACGCGTCGAGGTCGAGCAATTCGGCGATGTCGCGACGCGTGAGCAGCAGCGTGCCCGGGATCTCCATCGTATCGGAATCTACGACACGGAATACACCCACGAGGGCGAGGCGCGACAGGGCTGACGCACGGAGGGTGTTGTGCGTACTGTAGATAGCGCGGATCGGGCAACCGGGCCCGGTCCCATTGCGACCCCTGACCCAGGCTGAAACGACCCCGTGGCCAACTGTCGCCGCCGTCTACCGATCCTCGCCGTTCTGTTCGCTGCCGCCTGCACTAGCCGCGCGGGGAGCCCCCCGTCCCGCGTCCCTGTCACCGTGGCGCGGGCTGAGCGGCGCGCCATGCCGGTGCAAGTAACGGCGACGGGCACCGTGGAACCGATTCAGACCGTCGCGGTGGTGCCGCAAGTCGATGGCATTCTCCGGCGGGTGCGGTTTGGTGAAGGAGAAGCGGTCGTCGCCGGCCAGGTGCTGTTCGAAATCGACCCCCGCTCCTACCAGGCGGCGCTCCAGCAGGCGGAGGCGAACCTCGGTCGCGACGTGGCCCAGTCCGAGAACGCGGTGCGGGAAGCTGAGCGCTACGCCGCCCTGGTGGAGAACGCGTCCGTCTCGAGAGAGGACTACCAGTCGAGGCGCGCCTCCGCCGACGCCTTGCTCGCCGCGGTGCGGGCGGATTCCGCGGCGCTTGCCATGGCTCGGCTGAACCTCGAGTACGCGACGATCCGGGCTCCCATCGCCGGACGCACAGGCGGCCTCCTGGTGCGGGCGGGCAACGTCGTGCGCCCGGCCGCGGGCACGCCGCTGGTCACGATCAACCAGCTCCAGCCGATCCTGGTGCGCTTCGCGGTGCCGGCCGGTCAGCTGCCGACGCTGCTGCGCGGCGGCGGCCGCGCACGCCGCGTGCTCGCCCGCCCCGGTCGCGACAGCGCGGCGGTACTCCTCGGAGACCTGTCCTTCATCGATAATCACGTCGACAGCGCCACGGGCACGGTACTGCTCAAGGGGCGGTTCCCCAACCGGGATGAGACGCTTTGGCCGGGCGAGTTCGTGGACGTGACGCTGGTGCTGGCCGTGGATTCGGGGGCCATCGTTATCCCGGCCCAGGCAGTAGTGAGCGGCCAACAGGGAACGTACGTGTTCGTCGTGATGCCGGACGGCCGGGTCAAGCAGCATGCTGTCACCGTGGCGCGCACGGTGGACACGCTCGCGGTGATCGCCGCCGGTGTCATGCCCGGCGACCTGGTGGTCATCGACGGCCAGCTGCGGCTGACGCCCGACGCGCGCGTGGAAATCCGGGGTGGGCCGACCGTCGAGGGGAGCCTGGGGGGGGGAGTTCAGCCGTGAGCGTATCCGAGCTCTTCATTCGGCGGCCGGTCGCCACGACCCTGGTGATGTTGGCGATCCTCTTGTTCGGCGTGATGGGCTACCGCCTGCTGCCGGTGAGCGACCTGCCGAACGTGGACTTCCCGACGATTTCGGTCAACGCGGGCCTGCCGGGCGCGAACCCGGCGACGATGGCCGCCGCTGTGGCGACGCCGCTCGAGAAGCAGTTCTCGACGATCGCGGGGCTCGACGCCATGACGTCGTCGAGCAACCAAGGCGGGACCTCGATCACGCTGCAGTTCAACCTGTCGCGCGACATCGACGCCGCCGCGCAGGACGTGCAGGCCGCCATCGCGAAGACGCTGCGGCAGCTGCCGCAGGGGATGCTGCCGCCGTCCTACAACAAGTCGAACCCGGCCGATTCCCCGATCCTGTTCCTCGCGCTCAGCTCGTCCACACTGTCGTTGTCAGCGCTGGACGAATACGCCGAGACCTTCCTGGCCCAGCGCATTTCGACCGTGTCCGGCGTGGCCCAGGTCCAGGTGATGGGCGCGCAGAAGTATGCGGTCCGCGTCCAACTTGACCCGCAGGCGTTGCAGGCCCGCGGGCTGGGCATCGACGAGGTGGCGGCGGCGGTGGACGCCGGCAATCCCAACCTGCCGACGGGCATCCTCTGGGGTCCGCACCGCGCCTACACCGTCTTGGCGGACGGTCAAATTTCGAGCGCGCCCGAGTTCCGCTCGCTGATCGTCAGCTACCGCAACGGCGCTCCCGTGCGGCTGCAGGACGTGGCGCGCGTGCTCGACGACGTGCAGGACAACCGGAACGCCAGCTGGTTCGACGGAAACCGCTCCATCGTCCTGACCGTCCAGCGCCAGCCGGGGACGAACACGGTGGCGGTGGCGGACGGGGTCAAGCAGCTGCTCGCCCGGCTCGGCCCGCAGCTCCCGGCATCGGTCCGCGTGCAGACGCTGTACGATCGGTCGCAGTCCATCCGGCAGTCCGTGAACGACGTGAAGCTCACGCTGTTCATCACGCTCTGCCTCGTCGTCATGGTCATCTTCCTCTTCTTGCGCAACGTCTCCGCCACGGCCATCCCCAGCCTGGCGCTGCCGCTCTCCATCGTCGGCACGTTCGCGGTGATGTACCTGCTCGACTACAGTCTCGACAACCTGTCGCTCATGGCGTTGACGCTGTGCGTGGGCTTCGTGGTGGACGACGCCATCGTGATGCTCGAGAACATCGTGCGGCACATGGAGATGGGAAAGCCGCGCCTGCAGGCCGCGCTCGACGGAGCACGGGAGATCGGCTTCACGATCGTCTCGATGACGCTGTCGCTGTCGGCGGTGTTCATCCCGGTCTTGTTCATGGGTGGGATCATCGGCCGGCTGTTCCATGAGTTCGCGGTGACGATCGGCGTCGCGATTCTGGTCTCGGGCTTCGTGTCGCTGACCCTGACCCCGATGCTGTGCAGCCGGTTCCTGCGGCCCTCACACGGGCAGCAGCACGGGCGCTTCTACGAAATCACCGAAGGCGTCTACCAGCGCGGCTTGGGGTTGTACCAGCGGAGTCTCGGGTGGGTGATGAATCATCGGCGCGTCGGACTCGCCTTTTCGGCCGCGATCCTGCTCGGCACAGTCGGGCTCTTCATGCTGGTGCCCAAGGGGTTCATTCCGAACGAGGACACGGGGTTCATTCAGGGCACCACCGAGACCCTCGAGGGCAGCTCCTACGAGGCCATGGTCAACCACCAAGTGCAGGTGGCGGCCGTCGTCGCGCAGGATCCCAACGTCGATCACTTCATGTCATCGGTCGGCGGCGGGACGATGAACCAGGGCCGCATTAGCCTCCGCTTGAAGCCCCGCAGCGAGCGGCGGCTGAACGCCGAGCAAGTGGCGCGGGAACTCGCCCCCAAGCTCGCGGCCGTCCCTGGGATCCGGACGTTCCTACAGATTCCGCCGGCGATCCGCATCGGTGGACGCCCGTCGAAGACGCTCTACCAGTTCACGCTGCAGAGCACGGACATGCAGACGCTGTACGACGGGGCCGCTGCGCTCGAGGCCAAGCTGCGGCCCCTGCCGATGCTGCGCGACGTCACGAGCGACCTCCAGATCAAGAACCCGCAGGTACAGGTGCACATCGACCGCGACCGCGTCGCCTCGCTCGGCTTGACGGTCGAGCAGGTCGAGCAGGCGCTGTACGACGCCTATGGCTCCCACCAGGTATCGACGATCCTCACGCCCAACAACCAGTATTGGGTGATCCTCGAGCTGCTGCCCCAATATCAGCGGGATCTTTCCGCGCTGAACCTGCTCTACATCCGGTCGCCGAGCGGTCCCCTGGTACCCCTCGCGTCCGTCGCCTCGGTGACGCCGGACGTCGGTCCCTTGAGCGTCAACCACAGCGGGCAGCTGCCCTCGGTGACGCTGTCGTTCAACTTGGCGCCGGGTGCCTCGCTCGGCGAGGCGGTGAGCGCGGTGCGGCGCACGGCCGCCCAGACGCTCCCGTCCACGATCAGTACGGGGTTCGCCGGCACCGCGCAGGCGTTTCAGGCGAGCCAGCAGGGGCTCGCGTTCCTGCTCGTCCTCGCGGTGCTCGTGATCTACATCGTGCTGGGGATCCTGTACGAGAGCTTCATTCACCCGCTGACGATTCTGTCGGGCTTGCCGTTCGCCGGGTTCGGGGCGCTACTGACGCTGGTGATCTTCCGGACGGAGCTCAGCATCTACGCGTTCGTGGGGATCATCATGCTGGTGGGGCTTGTGAAGAAGAATGCGATCATGATGATCGACTTCGCCATCGCGGCCGAGCGGTCCGAGGGAAAATCGGCGCGGGACGCGATCATCGAGGCGTGCAGCGTGCGCTTCCGGCCGATCATGATGACCACGATGGCGGCGCTGATGGGGACGCTGCCGATCGCGATCGGCTGGGGCGCCGGCGCCGAGTCGCGCCGGCCGCTCGGCCTGGCGGTCGTGGGCGGCCTGGCCTTTTCGCAGCTCATCACCCTGTACGTGACGCCGGTCTTCTACACCTACCTCGACGCCCTGCAGCACCGCTTGGGCCGGCGGGCGGTCCGCGCCCCCCTCCCCGCCCCACTGCCGGCGGACTGAACCCAGCGAGCGGCTCCTCAGGGAGGAAGGGGCTTTTCCCGTACCTTTGTCGCGCTTGGAGGTCCTCGCAGACTCTGGATACGAACATCGTCGAACAGCACGTCGGCCTGATAACCTTCATTGTGGAGCCCGACCACGCCACCGAGCAGGCGGTCGGCAGTGAACGAGTGGGCCACGACCCCGTTCACGGAGAAGGTCACCACGGAATCGCGGATTTCCAAGGCGAGCGCGTTGGTCGCGCCGACGCCCGTCCGGATGCCTGCGACTGACTTCCAGTCCGTCGCTCTCTGCCATTGAGAGCCGTCGTAGTAGCTGATCTTGGCACGACCGTCCGCGGATATCATCGCGATGTAGTAAGTCCCCGCGTCCCGATCGTTCCCGAACCGGATGCCATAGGCCGGCATGCCGACGCTGGTGTCCAGTGGCTGCGCCCTGAGCCGCGTGGTCAACTCGATACGCGCCCTTGGCGGCACCTCCCCTAAGGTGATCAGCCAGTCGCACGTGTAGTCTGGCTTCAGCGATTGAATCGACCATCCACCATCGGCGAGCACGTGGCGGCAGGTCGGGTCTTCAGTATTCTCGTTGCGCTCTCGAGACTCTGCAGACTCGAAGTCGTCGTAGTACGGCAGGGGGAGATCTCTGGTCGATCGCTCGTTGCGCAGGGAATCGAGTAGTTTCGTGGTGAACGGGCTGGCGCCGACCTGGAGGGCTTGGACCCACGCACGCCGGTGCGCTGTTGAACGCCAGCTCTTCGCGGAATCGATGTAGACGCTGAAGTCTTCGATTGCGCCCGACCGGTCGCCCGTCAACGCCCGGGCCAGTCCGCGACTGTCCCGAATCCCGAACGCTCCGCTGCTGAGCCTGACGGCGCGCTCGCACGACGGCAGCACGAGCCGCGCGTACCCACCCAGACTGCCGTACCAGCACGGGTAGTTCCAGTCCGCCCCCGTCACCCGGGCCGAATCCAGTTCTTGCGCGCGCTCGAGGGCGGTGAGCGCGCTCGGAATACTTCCCCTCAGGGCCAGCGTACGGGCCTGCTCCAGGAGGTCGCCGACGGCAACGCGGAACGCGCGCGCCGCGATGTTCCTCGGTTCAGCGTCCGGATCGAGCTGCAGCGCGGGGTCGAGCTGTTTCGCCCTACGGAACTCGCCGGTCGCCCGGTCAACCAGCCCGATCTCCGCCAGCCGGCGCCCGTCGGCGAGGAGGAACGCGATCGCCATGCCCCGAGCTTCCCGATCGGCGTCGATTCGGATGCTGGGGACGAGTTGTCGGGCCTCCTGGAACTTCGCCGTGGCGCCTCGGGCGTCTCCCGTGTTCGCGAGACTCCATCCTTGAGCCAGCAACCGGGCCGCGTGCACCCGTTGCGGCTCCACCGTGGGGTCCAGGTCCATACCCGGGTCCAGGCGCTTCGCCTCGCGGAATCGGATCTCCGCCTCTCCCCAGGCTCCTGCGTCGACGAGCGCGCGGCCCGCGACCAGGAATTGCTCCACCGTGTGCGGACATGCGCTCTTCGCGAGGTGCTTCGAACATTCATCAGTGCTGAGTGAGCGCGTGATCCGTGCGCGGCCCAGCGCAACGAGGCCGGCAACCGTGGTCTCATGAAGCTCAAGGGCCCCGTCCACACTCCCGGTGGCCACCACCTTCCCGTCCCGGCTGAAGCCAGCGCTCAACAGACCCTCGGGGTGCTCCGCCAGCGATTGCAGCGGTGCTCCATCGGGATCCCACAGCTTGGCGGTTCGATCGAAACTGGCGGTCGCGATCTCGTGGCCATTCGGGCTGAACGCCAGGCCCCAGATACCGGAACTGTGTGCCGACGGAACGGAATTGAGCGCCCGGCCGGCCTGTGCGTCCCAGATCCACAACGCTCCCCGCGAATCGGTGCTCGCCAGCCGAGTGCCATCCGGGCTATAGACCACGCGCCAAACGACGCTGCGGTGACCCCGGAGCGTGGACAGCAGGCGCCCGGATGCTGTGTCCCACACTCGGACTGCGGAATCTCCCCCAGCCGTCGCCACCCGTTTGCCGTCCGGACTGAAGGCCACGCCCCACGTTTGGCTGCCGGAGTGGCAACAGAGCGGCAGGAGCCTGCCCGACGACGGTTCCCAAATCCTCGCGGCCGAGTCCGGTCCGGCGATGACGAGACGCCGGCCGTCGGGTCCGAACGCGAGGCCCCAGGAAGGTCGGCCGCTCGGTTCAGCCAGGGAATCCACCATCGCGCCGGTGAGAGCGTCCCACAGTCTGACGGTCCCGCCGCGATCCGCGGTAGCCAGCCGTGCGCCGTCTGGGCTAAACGCGACGCTGAGCGGTCGAACGCGGTGATCCAACGTCAGGAGTAGGCGCCCGGTGGCGGCATCCCACACCTTGACGGTCGAGTCGTCACTGGCCGTGGCCATTCGATCGTCCCGGGGGCTGAACGCCAGGCTCCACACGCGCCCTGCGTGACCGTAATAGGGATGCTCTGCTCCAAAGGAGAGGTCCCAGATCCGCGCCGTCGAATCGTCGCTGGCGCTGGCGAGGCGCGTCCCTTCCGGACTGAACGCAAGTCCCTCCACGGCGCCGCGGTGACCCGCGATCGTGAACAAGGCTCTCCCACCATCCGGGTGGACACTCCAGACGCGCACGCTGCGCCTGTCGGTGCCACTATCGTCGGCTGCACTGGCGAGAAACTCTCCGGTGGCATCGAATGCCACCCGCCTGACGGGGCCACGCTGGCCGGTCAGGGTGTAGCGCGAAATGCCGTCGGCGGCATTCCACACAGCCACTAATGCGTTGTCTTGTGCCGTGACGATGCGGCGGCCGTCCCGACTAAACGCGACATCCCAGGCTCGGCTGGGGGTCGGGATGACCCGCAGCGGAACGCGGGAGGCAACACTCCACACTCTCACCGAGCTGTCCGTGCTCGACGTGACCAGCTGGGTGCCAGCAGGGTTGAAGCCCAACCCAGTGACTTGGCCGGGATGCGGATACGTAACAATGACATTGCCGGAGTCGAGGGCCCAGAGCTTGGCCGTCGAATCCGCACTGGCGCTCGCCAGCCTCGTGCCGTCTGGACTGAATGCGACACGGGTGACGGCTTTCCGATGGCCCTCACCGTGACCCCCCAGGGTCCGCTCCAGTTTTCCCGACGCAGCAACCCACATTCTAACCGCGCCGTCCGCACCCCCCGTCGCGAGCCGCTTCCCATCGGGGCTGAACGCAAGATCCATGATCGGCGCGGCAGTCGACCAGCGACGGAGCGGTCGCACGGAGGAGAACGCGTCCCACACCCGCACCGTGTCGTCGTCGCCCCCAGTCGCGAGGAGGGTGCCGTCAGGTGCGAACGCCACCCCGCGGACTCGGCTGTGGTGGGCGAACGCGAGCCGACCCCGCGAACTCTGCACGGCCCGGCGCAGGGCGTCCCGCGCCTGCGTCGCCGGGCTCAGCCACACGCCGTAGAGAGCCAGGAGGAGGCTGCCCTCCGGATCCGCCTGGAGGTTGTCTCGGGACGCCGCCGCGATGGCTCGCGACTCTGAGATCCGGTTCTGGCGTCGCGCCTCATCGCGCTCACGCACGGCATCATTCCGCGCCGCCGTCAAGTCTGTGGAGTAGGAACGCATCCGTTCCGCTTCGATCTGCCGCCGCTTCGCCGCACCCTGGGCGGCCCGAGACTCCGAGCGGAAATACAGCACCCCAAACGACGCGGCTCCGACGAATAGCAGAACTCCGACGACGGCGCTCGCGAGGTTGCGGCGCTGCCGGAACCGCTCTCGCTTCAGCCCCTCTCGAACGAAGTCCGCCTCGAGGCCATCCAGGTCCGGCTCCTGCGCCGCTTCGTTCAGCGGGCCGCCCCGCAACAAGCGCGCTCGGTCTCTCCCGGCGTCGTCCCACTCTTTGGCCTTGGCCCGCAGGACCAGCCGCTGGCGCAGCCGGACCCGCTCGTCCTCGATCCAGTTCATCAGGCGCTGCCAGTTGCGCACCAGGGCCTCGTGGACGACCTCGACCCGGTCTTCCGCGATGGTCTCCCCCTTGGTCAAACGCACCAGCCGCGCCTGCACCAGCTTCTCCAGCACCCGATCCACGCGCTCGCGGGCCTCGCCGGAGCGGTACAGCCGTTCCCGCGGCACGCGCCCCCGCGTCACCTCGACGCCCTCCTGGCCAACCTCCACCAGCTCGAGCAGGATCCGCTTGGCGGTGAGCTGCTCTTCGGGAATCAACCCGTTCCAGAATTGGTCCGCGCTTTTGGTCAACGCCTCGCGGCCGGACCCGAGCCGGCGATAGGCATCCCGCGTCGCGCGGTTGCGCTGCCGGGTCTCCCACAGCTGCAGGAGGGTAAATTGCAACAGCGGCAGCCCGGCCCGCTCGCCCAGGAAATCGTGGACCAGGTCGTCCACCAAGCCCTCTTCGAACTTGAGGCCCACGGCCGCGGCGGGACGCTCGATCGCGTCCCGCAGCTCACTCGCGCTGAGCGGTGTCACGCGGATGACGCCGGGAGCGAGAGCCCGCTGCAGTGCCGGCAACTTGGCCAACTGTTCCTCGAAATCCGTGCGGAGGGTCAGGACGACGGTATGGCGAGCGCCGGGAGGGGGGGCGCCGGCGAGCGCGAGCAGATTGGCGGCGAAAGCGGCGCGCCCCTCGTCGTCGTGGCACAGGGTGAACAGCTCCTCGAATTGGTCGACGACCACGACGGCAGGCGCGGCCCCGCCCTGTGCCACGAGCTCGGCGAGGTGGTTGGCAGCTCGCCGAAAGGCCGGCCCCTCGGTCCGGCGCCACTCGCCGGCCGCGACGTGCGGCGGTTGCACCAGCTCCGCCAGGCTCTCGAGGGGCGTCGCCCCGGGCACGATGGACGGCAGTTGGCGCCACTCCGCGCTGCCCGGTAACGCTCCCGCCCGGAGCCGCGGCAGGAGGCCGGCGAATACGACGGAGCTCTTGCCGCTGCCGGATGGGCCGATCACGGCGAGGAGCCGGTGGTCGCGCGCCCGTTCCACCAGTTGGTCCACCAAGCCGTCGCGGCCGAAGAACTTGTCGTGCTGGTCGGGCTGGAAGAAGTCCAGGCCGAGGTAGGGGCACAGGGCGTCGTCGAGCGCCGGGGCGAGGTCGGGGTCGAAATCGGCGAGTGTGGCCTCGGGCGCGTTCCGCGTGGCCCGATCGAGCACCGTGGCCCAATAGTCCAGCGTGCTCTGGGCAGCCCAGCGATCGCGGTCGGTGTCCAGCAGGACGCCGGTGGCTCGGCCGCGGCCGATGAACGCCTGGATCTCGGCGAGGAATTCCGGCGTCGCCTGTTTGTCCTCGCGGCGCTTCAGAAGATCGGCGTGCGCCGCCTGCAAGGCGGCGAACGAAGGGAACGGGGCCGGCGCTGCGAGTGGCGCGCTCATCGCATCTCCAGCACCGACTGGAGCGGCTTCTCGAGCAGACGCAGCTCCTCGCACACCTTCAACAGATCCACGTCGGCGCCGTAGAATTCCGTGCCGGCGCGGCTGCGGTAGCCGAGGAACGCGCTCCGGATAGCGGTATCGTTCTGCCCCGCCAGCGCATCTTCGAGCTTGCGACTCAATTTCGCAAACTCGGCGTGCTGGCTCAGCAACGAATCGGTCAACCCCTGCAGCTCGGACCAGTTCACCTTCAGCTGCTCCACGAGGTCGTCCCGCGCGCCTTCGATGAGGCGGAGTAGGCAGTCGACCTCCTGCCACCGATCATGGGTGTCCGAGAGAGCCTCAAGCTTCTCATTCAAGTCTTCCAGCCCCGCGACGCCGTGGTCGAACCGGCGCCGCAGCTCGTCGTCCAGCTTCAGGGAAGGCAGTTTCTCGCGAATGCGGATGAGGATGGTGAGGAGCTGCTTCAAATCGAGGTCGCGAACGGCGTGGATCAATTCGCTGTTGATTTGGGGCAGCTTCGCCACAACGCGGTTCAAGTGCCGGATGGCATCGTCGAGCCGCTTCTTGTCCGACTGCTCGACGGCTCCTCCCAGCTGCGTCCGGGCGCTCTCAAGCGCGACGAGCCATTTCATGTCCTGTCCCGCGAACGCGTCCCCGGCGACCAGGGACGGCAGTTTCTTGGAGATTTCATCCAAGCTGTTGCCGTAGTGCTCGAGCTCGGCGAGGAACACCGGATCGTTCGCCTCAAAGCGCGCGGACTTGTTGATCAGCATGCGGAGACAGTTGAACTCCAACTGGTGCAAGGCGTCGTGAACAGACTTGAAGGCGGCGATCTTTTCGATCTGTTCGGCGGCGTGGTCGAACTTGTCGCGCGAGCCCACGACGGCGTCGTGCACCGTGGGATCCCGCATCAACGCGGGCAATGCTTCCACCATGCGCGTCGGCGAGCTGCGCTCCCAGTTCTGGATCGCCTGCAGGACCCGGGTCGCCAGCTCGTCGGGCGTCCTGAAACTGCTGCGGATCGCGTCTTTGCTCACCCGCCCCCGGAACTCCTGCACGCGACGGCGCTGGTCGTCCGATTCGGGGGCGATCACGACGGCAGGCGGCGGGAGGTCCTCGTCGGCCAGAAACATCAGCCGGTTCTCGGGGGCGGCGGACTCGTATTCGATCTCCGTATACGATTGCTCGCTCCCCTGCGGCGTGCTGCCGTAGAGGTGCCCCACGATCCCGACAAGCAGGTCGCATTCCCGGACCTTGTCGCGACAGAAGTCGGCCGCGTCCCGCGCGCGCGCGCCGAAGTCTTCCATCCGAATACACTTGTAGTCGTCGAGGCCGGAGATCGCCGCGTACACCCGATCACGATATTCCGTCAGGTCTCGCGCTGTGGAGCTGAGGAAGACGGTCGTGACGGTTCGCATGCGTTACGGTTGGCACCGGTTGAGGAACAAACCAGCCCCTTGTCGAAGGACAGCGCTTAAGGTGCAGGCCGGGAGCCACGGACGCAACGCGCCGCGCCCCACGCTCGGGGTTGCGCTTCATCTGCTCGGCGGTTAATTGAATCCCGCCCCAGCCCCAGGAGGCGTATGCGCCGGCTCCACGTTCTCGCGGCTTGCGCCGCGCTCGTCGCCACACCAAGCACGGTGCGGGCGCAGATATCGGAGATCGCCAAGCTCTTCAGCAATCTGAGCGGAGTCGGTGGGTTCTGGGTGTATGCGGGGTTCCTTCCCCATTCTTCGGTCCTGACCGGCGGAGGCCCGAGCAGCCCGAAGCAGAGTGGGATGCAGGGGCCGGGTCTGGTGTTCACGTTCGAGGCCGGGACGGCCGGCACGGACAGCGGGGCGCGTCGCCTGCGCGCAGCCACGCACACGACAGCGCCGGGGTGGGCCTTCCATTTCGCGGTCGCGTATTCCCAAGTCACCGGCTTTCGGTCGCAAAGCCGCAGCTTCGACCTGCGCGGCTCCATCCGCGAGCTCCCCCGCCTGGCGTGGTTCGCCCAGTGGCGGCCCGAGCGTCGTCTCAGCCCCTACTTCGGTCTGCACATGGGACTGGTGGAGCTCCGCAGCGTGGCCATCTACGACAGCTCGGGTGCCTATTTCCCGGTCGGCGGCTCGACCTGGGAGGTCGGAGTGGCGATGGGGCTCGCCACCAACTTCGCGGCCGGGTCGGAGGGGTTCAACCTGTTCGTCGAGCCCGGATACACCCTTCGCAACGTCGTGAGCTTGGATTGGGGAGGGGGCGCGAAGACGATTCCCGCGCGGTTCCCGCGATCCCTGCGATTCACCGGGTGGGAGATCGCCGCAGGGATTCAGTTCCGCGTGCCGCGCCCGGCATCCGGGCGGCCGTGACGGTCCGGGACAAGCTGACTCCCACCACCCCCAAACGCCTCCTCGCCCTCGACGGCGGCGGCATTCGGGGTCTCATCAGCGTCGAGGTCCTCGCCGCCATCGAGCGCCAGCTCCGCGACCGCCTCGGTGCCGGCCCCGCCTTCGTCCTCGCCGACTACTTCGACTACATCGCCGGTACCAGCACCGGCGGCATCATCGCCGCGCTCCTCGCCCTCGGCCTGCCGGTCGCGCGCATCCGGGAGTTCTACGTCCTAAACGGCCGGGAGATGTTCTGCCGGGCGTTCGCGCCCTGGCGGCTGTTCCGCTCCCTGTACCGCGAGACGAACCTGAGCGCGACGCTGCGCGATCTCATCGGACCCGACACCACCCTCGGCACTGACCGCCTGCGGACGCTCCTCCTCCTCGTCATGCGCAACGCCGACACCGATTCCCCCTGGCCACTCTCCAACAATCCGCAGGCGAAGTACAATGCCCCGGGCGACGGCTGCAACCTGGACCTCCCCCTCTGGCAGCTGGTGCGCGCCAGTACGGCCGCGCCCTTCTTCTTCCCCCCGCAACCGGTCCAGGTGGGGAGCCAGACGTTCCGGTTCGTCGACGGCGGGATGACCAGCTACAACAATCCGGCCTTCCTCTTGTTCCTCATGGCCACGCTGGAGCCCTACCGCCTCCGCTGGCCTTCAGGCGAGGACCAGCTCCTGCTCGTCTCGGTTGGCACGGGAATGAACCCGCGACCTGGGGTCGCCGGGAACATCCTCACGGGACTATCGTCGGTGTTGTTCGACCCGCGGTTCGCCGCCCTCGTCGAGCAGGATTACCTGTGCCGCGTGTTCGGGCGCTGTAGGGTGGGTGACCCGATCGACGGCGAGGTCGGCGCCCTGACCCAAGCGACGCCGTTCCCCAAGCTGTTTACCTACCTCAGGTATAACGCCGAGCTGACACGCCAGGGGCTGGACGAGCTCGAGCTGCCGGACGTCGATCCGAAACACGTGGGCAAGCTCGACTCGGTCGAGTACATCGCGGACCTGCAACGCGTCGGCCAGGCCGTCGCGAGCCAAGTCTCGGCCGAGCACTTCGCAGGCTTTCTCTAAGCCGGCAGGCTGGGCGGCTTCCCTTCGATCCCCACCCGCCAGTCGATCAGCTCCGCCCCCATCACCTCGGCCGTCTCCTCAGCGAGATCCCCCAACGCCGCGGCGGTGTCCGCGACCTTCAAGCGAAACGCCAGATCCTCCAGATCCGCGCGCATGCCCTCGGAGCGGCGGGCCAGGTTCTGAAAGTCTCCCTGGCTCAGAAACCCATGGATCGCCGCGCCCAAGGCCGGGAGAACCGCCGCGAGCATGGTGAACGCTTCCTTGTGCCCACTCCCGGCCAGAGGGGGCACGAAGTGCGCCAGCGACAGGAGGAATGCGGTGGCGAAGAGAATCGTCGCGAAACGGTGCAGGCCGTGATGGACGGACCGCATGCGGGCGGCGGTGTCGCGGTGGTAGCGCACCTGGCCGCGCTCCTCATCACAGACTTCCTTCTCCAACAGCACGCGACAGGCGTTGCGATAGGCGGCGTCCATGGTCGCCTGGAACAGCCCCGCCTCTCGCAGGACGGCGTGGACGCACCACTCCACCCACGTCGCGCGCGGATCGCCGCCGGCGTGGTGCGCCGGTCCCAGGCGCGCAGGCGCGGCCCGGTCCATCGGCCAGAGAAACGTCAAGTGCCGCAGCCGCTCCGCCAGGGAGCGGTAGTCGAGCCAGCGCTCGTGCCACAGCCGGCGCTTCCCGTACGCGTACAGCCCCACGATGGACACCAGGGCCGCGACCTCGACGCCCGCCCACACCGACGGCCCCAGATGATGCGGCTCCTCGAAGTAGTCCCACAGCGCGGCCAGCACCGCCACCGGCGCCAGCACGTAGGTCCAGGTGAAGGCGCTGCGATAGCGGCGCGCGTAATAAGTGGCGAGGTGGTCGGCCCAGGCGTGGGGCGCGAGCAGCCAGCGCTCGAGCGGCGCGCGCATCGCTTGCGGCAACGCCGGCTCCCGGTCCCATTCCGCCTTCCACGCACGCTGCGTGGCCGCCACGTAATCGACGGGCAGCAGCTTGGGCCAGAGCTTGCGCGGATCGGTGACGATCTGCTTGGCCGGGACCTTCAGGAGGTTGAGCAGGAGATCGTAGGCCCGCCCCAGGCGGCCCCGCACGGCCGTCTCCCGGACATAGGCTTCCCGCAGGTCCCGAATCGCCGCGCCGCCGCGACCGCTCTGAGCCCCGGGGGGCAGCACCAAGCCCTTGAGCCGCGCGGCGAGCGGTACCAGGTCGGACTCACCCACCTTGCCCGCGTCATCGAGGCTTACCAGCGTCGCGCGATGCGGTCGCCGCGAATCGATCCGCACTGTCGGCATCTGCCGCTCAGCCGCCAGGCGCGCGATCTGCGCCGTCCCCCCCTGCTTCGCCGACGCCTCGCCGTCCCACACGGCGATGAGGAAGTCGCAGTTCCGCAGGACGGCGAGTCCCACCGCCTCGTAGGCTGCCGGGTCCCGCGCCGCCCCGTCCAGTACGCGCACGGCCGTCGCGCGTCCGAGCAGCCCCTCGAACTCCTTGTAGGAGGCAGAGCCCGAGAACTCCGCGGCGTGCAATTCGGCCGAATACGGCAGCGCGACCTGCAGCTCGAATCCGAGCCGCAGCCCCTCCTCGGCCACCAGGCGGTCGGCACCTTCGGCCAGCGCCGAGATGATCCGCGCCGCGGGCGGCCCGTCCCGGAAGCCGCTCGCCGGATCCGCCGCCACCTCGGCGACCACCCGCTGCACGATGGTGAGGATTTCCGCGATGCGCCGCCGCAGCGCTGAGAGATCGGCTTCGCCCAGCTTGTTGGGGCGGTGGCCCGTGACGCCCACCCGGATCGCGAGCCGGGGACGGGGAGGAGAATTCGGGGTGGGGCGGCTCATTGGAAGCTCCCAGATTCGCCGCCGGGGCGACGCCCGGCAAGAGACCCGTGGGCGCCGCCCCCTGCTTGACCTCGCTACCGCTCGGCCGTAGTCTCGCTGTCTCACCTACTCATGGAGCGCGAACGGTGGAGCCGACCGGCAAGGTGTTCCTGAAAGCCATCGCCGCCATCGCGGCGGCGGGTGGATGGGTGTGGTTTTGGCACGGATTCACGGCGAGGCTCGCCAGCGGCTTCAGGATCACGTCCGCCTACATCTTCGGCGCGTTCCTGTTCGGATCGATTGCCGCGTGGCTCGTGGGCAAGATCTACGCGATCGTCACCAAGGACAGCACCGACATCTGAGCTCCGGGCCGCGCGGACCCGCACCCTAGCGGTCGACCGGGGCCGCCGGTGTGGGGCGGCCACGGTTGACGACCCGTGCCATCACCGGCATGCCCGGCACCAGCAGCTCCAAGCCGCCCACGACCACCTGCTCGCCGGAGGAGAGCCCGCTCGTCACCTCGACGAAGCCGGGCGTCCGCACACCGAGACTCACCGGACGCGGGTGGACCTTGCCGCTGTCCACGACCCAGACGAGGTTGGCCCCCTGCTGCGGCACCACTGCTTCCTCGGGGATCACGATCGCCCCGGGGCGGACGGCGGTGATCAGGTGCGCCTCGATGAACATCCCCGGCTGCAACAGCCGCTGGGCGTTCGGCGCTCGTGCCTTCACGAGGATGGTACGCCCGGGAAGCTGGATGACCGGGTCGACGAAATCGACCTGTCCCGGGAAATCCCGCCCGGGGATCGCGGCGACCCGGAAGGTCACCTCCTGCCCGGGTCGCAGGACGCGGGCGAAACGCTCGGGCACCTGGAATGCGGCGCGCTGCGGATTGACCGTATGCAGCGAGATCAGCCGCGTGCTGGTGGTCACGTAGTCGCCGAGGCTCACGTAGCGCTGGCCCACGACGCCGCTGAACGGTGCGCGCACGGTCGTGCGCTCCAGCTTGATCCGGGTCACGTCGTACTGTGCCTGGGCGCTCCGCGCCAACGCCTCGGCGCTCTCGAGGTCGGCGGCCGAGGACGCGTTCTGCTGCACCAGCCCTTTGGTCCGCGTCAGGCTCTGTTGCGCGAGGTCGCGCTGGGCCGCGAGCTGGGCGACCTGCGCCTGGAGCTGCGCGTCGTCGACCTTGAACAGCGGCGTCCCCTTTTCGACTTCCTGCCCTTCGCTCACCAGGATGTCGGTGATGCGGCCTTCGATCTCGGGGTGGAGATCGATGGACTGGATGGCCTCGATTTGCCCCGTCGCCGCGATCTCGTCGCGTACGGTGTCGACGCGGGCCGCGGCGACCTCCACTGGCAACCCCATGGGGCCGCCGCCCCCCGGGCCGCCGGCTTTGGACTTCCGGCAAGCGCTCGCGGCGGCCACCGCCGCCACGACCATCACGCACCACGCACCTCGCACCATGTCGCTGTCGCTCACTGTTGCGGTTCAGGGAAGAGGCGCCGGCCGAGGATCGTCTCCAGCCCGGCGAGCGCCAGCCGCGTCGCGTACCGCGCCTGCACGAGACTGGCTTCGGCGTCGTCGAGGTCGGACTGCGCCTTCAGCAGGTCGAGGATCGTCGTCGCCCCGGCCTGATAGCGGCTCTGCTGCACGCGGAAGCTCTCCCGGGCGGTGACCACGCCGTCGGCCGCGAGGTCCGCGCTCGCCCGGGCGGTCACGTAGCCGTCGTAGGCCGCGGTCACGTCGTGCTGCACCCCTCGATCCATGTCCTGGCGGATCGCCCGGGCGACGTCCCGGTTCACGCGCGCTTGAGTGAGCGCGATCTCGCGCTGCCCGTTGTTCCACAGCGGAACCGACACGCTGAAGGTGAACGTCGTCCGCTTGAAGCTCTTAGGGAAGAACAGGGTGTCGAAGGCGAGTGCATTGAAGGTCAGCGTCGCCCGCGGCAGGTAGGCCCCGAGCCGCGACCGGAACGCGGCGCTCGCGGCCCGCTCGTTGGCCTGGGCCTCGCGGTACTGCGGTCCCTGGCTCGCCGCTTGGGCGATGGCGTCGGCCAGCGTGAAGGGCAGCTCCGGCGCCGGCGCCGTGTCGAGCGGCGCTGCCTGCACCGGTCCCGCCGCGCCCACGCGCCGCCCCAGCTCGAGCCGCGCCAGCCGCAGCGCGGACTCCTGCTGCAGCCTGCCCACGCGCGCCCGCGTCAGCTCGAGCCGCAGCTGCAGCGAGTCGCTCTGCACCGCGGCGCCCGTCGTGACCCGGGCCCGGGCAACGGCCAGCTGCTCGCTCGCCCGCCGCTCTCGCTCACGCGCCACGCGGTCGAGCTCCTGGTTTGCCAGCACGGCGTAATAGTCGGATTCGGTGAGCAGGGCGGATGAGAATCGCGCGACCAGCTCGCCGGCGCGGGACGCCTCGACCACCGCAGCCGATCGCGACAGCTCCGCGAGCTTCTGCCCGCCGGTGAAGAGGTCGTACTGGGCGGTCACCTGCGACGTCACTTGGGTCCGCACCGGCTTGAAGGTGATGAAGTTGATGCTCTGCGGGTTGGGCCGGGCGATGTCGGTGCTGAGCGTCACCGATGGGAGGATGAACACGGCGAACGCGCTGCGCCGTGCCCACACGGCGTTGTCCACCTGCCCCACCGCCGCGATGTAATTGGGATCGAGTCCGGTCGCCCGGCGCAACGCCTCGCCCAGCGTCACGGTCGGCAGGGAGTCGCCGCCGCCGCCTGCCACCTGCGCGGCGGCAAGGAGGGCCAGGATCACTTGGCCTCCGCGGGTTCAAGGGCGTGCAGGTCGCGGGCTTCCCGCGCCCTCAGGCGATCGAGCAGCAGGTACGCCACCGGCACCACGAACAGCGTGAGTACGGTGGAGAAGAAGATCCCGCCGACGATGGCGTAGCCGAGCGGCCGCCGGGACGCGGACCCCGCGCCGAGCCCCATGGCGACGGGGAGGGCGCCCATGATCGTCGCGACCGAGGTCATGAGAATCGGCCGCAGGCGGATCCGTCCGGCTTCAATCACGGCGGCGACGGTTTCCAGCCCTCGAGCCTTCAGCTGGTTGGTGTATTCCACCAGCAGGATCGAGTTCTTGGTCACGAGGCCGATGAGCAGGATCATCCCGATCTGGCTGTAGAGGTTCAGCGTAGAGCCCACCAGGAACAGCGTCGCGAGCGCGCCCGTCACCGCGAGCGGCACCGCGAGCAGCACCGTGAACGGGTGCACCAGCGATTCGAACTGTGACGCCAGCACCATGAACACGACCAGCAACGCCACGGCGAAGGAAAAGTACAGCGCCCCGCCGCTTTCCTTGAGGTCGCGGGATTCTCCGGCGAGCGCGGTCGAGCTGCCCGGCGGCAGGACGGCGCGCGCGGTCCGGTCGAGCGAATCGAGCGCTTCCCCGAGCGCGAAGCCGGGGGCGAGTCCGGCCGTGAGGGTGAAGTCGCGCACGCGGTTGAAGTGGTTCAGCTGGCGGGGGCCGACGCCTTCCCGCACGTGCGCCACCGCATCGAGCTGCACCAGCTGGCCGCCGCGGCCCCGCACGTACAAGCCCGACAGATCGCTCGGGGTGCTACGCTGTGACGAGTCGAGCTGCACCATCACGTAGTAGAGCTTGTCGTTGCGCGTGAACGTGCTGACGCGGCGGCCGCCCAGGAACGTCTGCAGCGCCCCCGCGATGTCGCCCACCGGCACCCCGAGATCCTCCGCGCGGTCGCGATCGAACGACACGCTCAGCTCCGGCTTGTTCACCCGCAGGTCGGTGTTGGGGTTGGTCAGACCTTTGATGGTGCGCGCGCGCGCGACCAGCGAATCCATCGTCCTGCCGAGCAGGGCGAAGTCGGGGTTCTGGACCACGTACTGCACCGGCTGACCGAAGCCGCCGAACGCCGCCGGGACGTTGGCGAACGCCAGCACTCCCGGGATCCCGAAAAACTGCGGCTGCACCTCGCCCACGATCTGCTGCACGTTGCGCTTCCGCTTGCTCCAGTCGGTGAGCCGCACGAACATGATGCCCTGGCTCACCCGCCCCTGGAACCCGATGATGCTGAATTGCGCCTCGACGTCCTTGGTCCGGCTGACTACCTGCTCGAGCTGGCGCTGGTAGCCGTCCATGTACGGCAGGGTCGCCCCTTCGGGTCCGAGGGCGAACACGATGAAATACCCGCGGTCGTCCTGCGGCACGAACTCGGACTTGAGATTCTTGAACAACAAGACGGCGAGGATGACGGTCGCCACGGCCCCGGCCATGACGAATCCGCGGTGATGCACCGCGCGCTCCAGCCAGCGCCGGTAGTGGTCGCTCAGAGCCTGAAACCCCCGCTCGAACGCGGTGAACAGCGGCCCGTGCTCGTGCGCCACCCGCAGGATCTTGGCGCACAACATCGGCGTCAGGGTCAGCGCCACAAACCCCGAGATCACCACCGCGCCGGCGACGGCGATGCCGAACTCGTTGAACAGGCGCCCGGTGGTGCCCTGCAGAAACGCCAGCGGCGTGAACACCGCGACCAACGCAATGGTGGTCGCGATCACGGCGAAGCCGATCTCGTGGCTGCCCCGCAGCGCCGCCGTCTCCGGCGCCTCGTGCAGCTCTTCCTGGTGGCGGTAGGCATTTTCGAGCACGATGATCGCGTCGTCCACCACGATGCCGATCGCGATCGTGAGCGCGAGCAGCGTGAAGTTGTTGATCGAGAAACCCATGAAGTACATGATCGCGAACGTCGCCACGATGGACGCCGGGATCGCCAGGCCGGGGATGATCGTCGCCCGCAAATTGCGGAGAAAGACGAAGATGATCAGCACCACCAAAATCGCGGCGATCATCAGTGTGAGCTTGGCGTCGTCGATCGAGTGCGTCACGAACACCGACTGGTCGAAGCCCACTTCGACCTTCACACCCGGCGGGAGCTGCTGCTGGATCGCGGGCAGCGCCGCCCGCACCCGGCCCGCCACGTCGAGCAGGTTCGCCTTGGACTGCCGCACCACGCCGATCGCGACCGCGGGATTGCCGTTGTAGCGGAAAATCGAGCGGTCGTCCTCCGGCCCGAGCTCCACGCGCGCGACGTCCTTGAGCTTCACGAGCTGACCGCCCTGGCTCGTGACGACCAGCTCGCCGAACTCCTGCGGTGTTTTCAGCTCGCCCAGCGAGCGCACCGAGAATTCGCGCCGCGAGGACTCGATGCGCCCCGCGGGGATCTCGACGTTGCGCGAGCGGATCGCGCTCTCCACGTCCTGCACCGTGAGACCTCGCGCCGAGAGCTCCTCGGGCTTGACCCACACCCGCATGGCGTAGCGCCGCTCGCCGAAGATCTGCGCGCTGCCCACCCCGGGCAGACTCTGCAGCCGCGTCTTCACCAGCCGGTCGGCCAGGTCGGAGAGCAGCATCAGGTCGTAGTTGGCCCCCGACAGCGCGAGATAGATGAACGGCTGGGCGTCCGCCTCCTGCTTGGCGATCACCGGCTCGAGAATGTCCTGGGGCAGCCGGCCGCGCACGCGCGACACCTTGTCGCGCACGTCCTGCGCCGCGACGTCCACCGGCCGGTCGAGGGTGAACTCCAGCGTGATGAGGCTGAACTCCTCCTGCGACGTGCTGGTGAGCGTGCGCAGCCCCTGAATGGTGGAGAGCTCCTCCTCGAGCACATCCGTGACCGCCGTCTCCACCACCTGCGCGTTCGCGCCCGGCAGCGTCGTGGTCACCGAAATGACCGGAGGATCGACGTCGGGGAATTCCCGCACCGACAGGCGCGAGTACCCGATCACCCCGAACAGCACCAGCGCCGCGCTGCCCATGCTGGCGAGCACGGGCCGTTGAATCGCGACTTCGGACAGCTTCATGTCTATGATCCGCTCCCTAAGGTCAGGCGGAAACTTAATCAGGCCGCTAGTTTCTGGCGTGATGCTCCACGTCCACGGCGGATCAGTCCTGCTCGACGCCCTGCGGGCGGCCGGCCTCCCCGGTGGGTTTCTCGAATGGGGGGAAGTCCTCTGTTTCGGACCCACACCGGCGGGGCTCGACCCCGAAGCCTGGCGGCGTACCCGGGCCACGTTCCTCGATGACGCCTTCGGACCCGCGGACGGCCGTTCCACCGCCGAGCAGCTCGCCGAGCAGGACCGCCGCCTCGCGGCCGCCGACGACCTCGTCCTCTGGTTCGGTCCCGAGCTGTTCTGCCAAGCCATCCTCATTGCTGTGCTCGCCCGCCTGACGAAAGCCGGACACGACGAGACTCGACTGTCCCTGCTCTGCTTCGACCGCTATCCCGGCGTCGACGACGACCGCGGCTGCACGCCGAGCTACCTCTCAGCCGAACAGCTCCGTGAGGTGTTCGCCAAGCGCCCCGCCGTCACCGCCGCGCAGCTCGATCTGGCACGCCGCTCCTGGGACGCCTGGTGCGCCCCCACCCCGGACTCGCTGGCGGTGCTGGCCGGCGGCGCACTGCCGGAGCTTCCCTACCTCGCCGAAGCCCTGCAACGACATCTGGAAGAACTGCCGGCGGTCGGCACCGGCCTGAGCCTGACCGAAACGCGGGTACTGGAAGTGTTGGGGGGGGGGGGACGCGAGCTGACGTTCGCACGCCTCTTTCTTGGGGTGACGCAGCTTGAGCGCCGGCGCTGGCTCACCGACCTGATGTTCCTGCACGTCGTGCGTTCGTTGGCGCTCGCGCCCACACCCCTCGTCGAAATTCGAGGGAGCAGCGCCTGGCAGCGCTCCCCCTATCGCACGATGTGGCGGGATCTCGGCCCAGCGATGTTCCAGATGACGGCGCCGGGAGAGCGCGTGCTGGAAGGGGAGCTGGACGCCGTGGCACTCAACGGCCTCGATCGGTGGGTGGGCGGCATCCACCTCACGCCAGGCACGCTGTGGCGTTGGGACCGCGCCACCCGGCGCGTGGTCCCGCCCCGCTAGTGACGCAGTCCGATCGAGATGCCGATATGAAAGACCCTCAGCCGCACGTCCGTCGCGACGTGCTGCACCACGAAACCGCCGTAGCCGTCCTGCACCACGCCGCCGGCCGGCACGTACTGCACCCGGCTGTTGCGCATGTCGCGCACGCCAAGGTCGATCGCAACCGGAGTATGCCGGCGGGACACGGTGATCAACAGACCGGCCCCCAGTTGGGTCGCGGACGTCACATGGGCGTCGTCGTACAGGCTCTCGGAATCGTAGCAGCCGCAGTAGTCGTGGAAGGACGTCGAAGTCCAGAACAACGAGCCCCCGACCGTCGCGAAGCCGTACAGGCGGAGTGGCCCCCGGCCCAGCGTCAGCTGCGGTCCAACGCCGAGGGTCCCGATCGAGTATTCCGTCGACACGCCCCGGCCGTAGCGGTCGGTGCCGTAGAGGAGGAAGCCGCCGTCCACCCTGACGCCCAGGGCACTGCCCCGGCGGAGCCCGATCACCCCGAACGCTTCCACACCGGCGGCAGCGTTCGCGTAGGAGCGGAACGCATCGAGCGGCTGCGCCACCACCACTGAGATGCCGGCGTTGCCGGCGTCCCGGACTTCCCGTAGCGCCGAGCGCTGCGCCGGCGCCGAAAGAGGGGCGGCCGCAAGCAGGAGCAGCAGAGCGAGACCGACGGAGTGACGTGCGCGCATGATGGCATCCTTCGGGGTTCGCCCTGTGGTAGGGCAATCGTCATGCCAACTGTGCCGTGCGGGAACGCCGGTCCCGGCCCTCCGGTGGTGACCTCAAAAGGGGACATGATGGACCAGATCGGGTACGACGACTTTCTGAAAGTGGACATCCGGGTGGGGCGGGTGATCGAGGTGGACGATTTCCCCAAGGCCCGGAAGCCCGCGTACAAGCTCCGCATCGACTTCGGCCCCTTGGGTGTGAAGACCTCCAGCGCGCAGGTCACCACCCACTACGGAAAGGAGGACCTCCTCGGCACGCAGGTGCTCGCGGTGGTCAACTTTCCGCCGCGACAAATCGCCGATTTCTTTTCTGAAGTGCTCACGTTGGGGGTGGAGCTGGGGCCGGGAGATATCGTGATGGTGCATCCCGAGCGGGAGGTCCCGCTCGGGCTGCCGCTGCGGTGAGAGAAGCGGGCGCGGTCTAGGCGGCCCGCACGGCGCTGCGCGGGTAGACCGCCGTCTTCGCGATCATGTCGTGGAACGCCTGGTGCGCCGTGCCGAGTACGAAGAAGCAGCCGACGAAGACCGCCAGGCCACAGAGTGTGCCGAGGGTATTGAAGAATGCGACGCTGGTCGTCAGCGCGACGATGCGCAGCACGAAGTTGCTGTTCTTGAGCGCGTACCGAAACATCAGAGTACCGATCGACGCGCGGGTCCCGTCGGCGTTCGCCACCTGGATGCCGAGCATCAGTTTGCCGAAGGTCCAGCCGGTGAACCCCTCGACGATGAAATAGACGAGGCCGATCACCGCCATAGCGACGAGGGCGCCCAGCACAGCGCCCACGATCCCACCGGTCAACATCGCCGCCGCCGCCGAGGCGCTGTCCGCGCTCATCCCGCCGAGCGCGCCGCTCATGGCTCCACCGGCCGCCGCCCCGAACATCCCTCCGATAATGGGCCCGAGGACCACCGCGGCGATGATGACCAGCACGCAGTCGATCAAGTACGCGCCCAGCCGCTTCCCGAAACCGACCCGCTGTTCCATGGTGTACGCTCCACGTGAGGGAGATCGGTGGACAGCTTCCGTCAACGCACGGCGGTCGAAACTTCTTGCCGGTGGGCACCAGAGCCGTACCGGCTCGAAACGTACTCCCCGAGAATCTTGAGGAAATCGGCGACGATCGTATCGCCTTTCAGGGTGATCAGCAACTTGCCGTCCACGTACACCGGCGCCTTGGGCTCCTCGAAGGTCCCCGGCAGCGAGATCCCGATGTCGGCGTGCTTCGATTCCCCCGGACCGTTCACCACGCAGCCCATCACCGCCACTCGCAGCTCCTCGGCGCCGGGGTAGCGCGCCTGCCACAGGGGCCGCTGCTCCCGCAGATAGGTCTGGATGTCCTGCGCCATTTCCTGGAAGAACGTCGACGTCGTGCGACCGCAGCCGGGGCACGCGGTCACCTGAGCGGTAAAGCTCCGCAGACCGACCGACTGCAGCACCTGCTGCGCGACCTGGACCTCTTCCGTGCGATCGCCACCCGGCCGCGGGGTGAGGGAGACCCGGATCGTGTCGCCGATGCCCTCCTGAAGCAGGATCGCCAGGCCGGCCGTGCTCGCGATGATGCCCTTGGCCCCCATCCCGGCCTCCGTCAGGCCGAGGTGCAGCGGGTAATCTGAGCGCGGCGCGAGCTTGCGATACACCTCGACCAGGTCCTGCACGCCCGACACCTTCGCGGAGAGGATGATGCGGTCGTGGGGCAGCCCGCACCCTTCGGCGAGCTCGGCCGACCGCATCGCGCTCGCAATCATCGCGTCCATCGTGACGTCGCGGGCGTCGCGCGGCTCGGGCAGCCGGGCGTTGGCATCCATCATCTCGGTGAGGAGCTGCGCGTCGAGGCTGCCCCAGTTCACGCCGATGCGCACGGGCTTCCCATGCGTGATCGCGATGTCGACGATCGTGCGGAAGTTATCGTCGCGGCGCTTGGCGCCGACGTTGCCCGGGTTGATGCGATACTTGGCGAGTGCCGCGGCGCAGCGGGGGTATTTGGCCAGCAGGAGGTGGCCGTTATAATGGAAATCCCCGATCACCGGGACGTCCACCTGCTCGACGATGGCCGCGACCGCGGCGGCCGCGTCCTCGTTGTTGACCGTGACCCGCACCAGCTCACTGCCCGCCTGGTGCAGGGCGCGGACCTGGGCCACCGTGGCGTCCACGTCCGCGGTGTCGGTGTTGGTCATCGACTGGACGACGATCGGGTGGAGCCCGCCCACCTTCACGCCACCCACGTCGACCGGGACGGTTGGTCTGCGGTGATACCCCGTGATCACGGGTTCCAATCTATAACAGTTTGTCCTTCAGCACGATGCGGAGCGTGAGCGCGGTGAGCTTCACCTTCCCGTCCACGGCGGGCCCCGCGTTGGCGTTGACCGCGGCCCGGACCCCAACCCACACCGTCTGGTGCTTGAAGATGGTGTCGCCGACGAGGGTCGCCTGAGAGCCGATCGGTGTGGTGGCGCCCGGGGAGACGGATCCCCCCGCCGACAGTACGGGCGCGCCGATGTAGGTCGAGGCCGAGTCGGCCGCGAAGAAGATCTGAAAAGCGACGGTCCCCGACCCGGTGTTGTTTACCAGGGAAGCCGCCCCGATGATCTGGACGGTGTCGACGTCGGATTTCCCTAGCCCGCCGAGCAGGGTCACCTTCATGGGGGTGTTGTTGGCCCCGCCGACAACGCCGCCCGGGATGGTGTAGTGCACCGTATCGGTGCCCCCCGTCATGAAGCTGAACACGTCGACGACGAAGATCGCCCGCCCTTCCCCACAGGCCAGCGCCACCACCGCGGCCGCCAGCGTCGCCCCCCCCCCGATCCATTTCGCTCTCATGGGACTCTCCTCAATAGATCGAGAATGACGTCGCCATCGTGATGCCGCGCGCGTTCGACAGCGAGTTGCTGTGGGTCCAAAACCCGACGTCCAGACTGAACGGGCCGAACCGCAGGCCGGTGCCGGCCCCGAGCTGGACCTTCTTGCGCGTGTCGCGCGCCACGCCGCCGCGCAGCGCCAGGGGGCCGAACCGCAGCTCGGCCCCGACGTGCACGATGGTGCCGCGTCCGTTGTCCACGATGTCGCCGCCCAGGGTGAGCCCTTGCCCCATCCGGTAGGTGACGTTGGCGATGTAGCTGAGCGGCAGCTTGGTCTTGGTTTCGACGTGGTTCTGGGTGATGGAATCCTTAATGTCGTTGCTCGCGGTGTCGTAGAGCACGCGCCGGACCTGTGTGTCCTTCCACGTAATGGTCGCGCCGATGTCGTTCACCCCCACGCCGAACTCGAAGGCACCCGACACGTAGGCAAACCCGATGTCTCCGCCCACTCCGTGCCCGAACTGCTTGCCGACGCGGTTGGACACGCGGACCAGCGCGTCCACGCTCGGCGTGACCGGATTGGATCCGGCGAACAGCGTGTCGCCGGTGCGGATGCCGGCCGTCCCCGCCGCGCTCGCGAACCCCACGCCCATGTAATAGTGCAGCGCGCCACCGATGTAGAACCCGTCGTCCGAGTCTGGCGCCCCGCCGGCGAGGCGGCCGGCATAGCTGAGCGTCGGGGCGAGCCCGACCTGCGCGGTGCCGTCGACATTGGCCAGGTAGCGGGTCCGGACGCGCGCGGAGTCCGCATTGCGGAGGAAATTGCGCAGCGTGTCGCCCAGCGTGAAGCCGATATCCTCCTGGAGAAACGCCATGACGCCCGCGTGAACACCCTTGATGGTCAGGCCGAGATCGAGGAAGCGGCTCGAGCCGCCCAGGCCGATCGCGTCGGTGGGCACGAGCTGCCGGGCGGCTCCGAGGTCGATGACCAGGGCATTCCGGCCGATGGTGAACGTCACGTCGTTCGTCGCGGTGGGGGCCTTCCGCACCTCGAGAAAGAGCGGCGGGTTGAGGATCAGGTTCGCCAGCTCGAGCGGGTTGAAGTAGGAGGAATCGAAATCGAACGCGGCGCTGTCCTTCAACGCCTGGATCAGGCCCAGCGGAATCGGGATGGTGAGCTTCGCATGATCCCCGTGCCGGTTGGGCACGGCCCGGTAGGCCGCGTTGTAGCGACGCAGGTTCCCATCGCGCGACAGGCTGAGGCCGCCCATGCCGATGCGCCGGGCGTCGTAGGAAAACTGGGCTCTGGCCGGTGCGGCGGCGCCCGCCAGGAGCCCAACAACCCAGCAGCCTACCAGTGTGGAGCGCACGGCGTACCTCGCGCAGAGTGGACCGTCCGGCCCTAACCTACAACAACTTGTCCTCCGGCGCCCCATCGGGGCGTGATCGGGATCACGCGGCGGTGTTCCCAAAGGTGATCGTGACCGTCGTTCCGCGACCCGGCTCGCTCGCGAGGCTAATCGTGCTGCCCCAGCTTTCCACGAGTCGCTTCGCGATCGCCAGTCCCAACCCCGACCCGCTGGAGGTGGTCGAGAACGTCGGCTCGAACACGCGCGGCAGGACGTCGGACGGGATGCCCCGCCCGTCGTCCTCGACGTGCACGCGCTGGCCGCCATCGGTGACTCGGACCGTCACCACCCGGGCGCCGCCGTTGCGCGCATTCTCGAGGAGGTTCACGAGGACCTCCTTCACTTCATCTTTCCGCGCCAGGACGGGCTGCCCACCGCCCTCCCCAGCCATGGCGAACCGCGTACCGGGCTCTCCATGGCCGAGGCCGTAGAGCTGGACGACTTCCCGGGCCGCGGTCAGCAGGTCGACCGGCTCGAGGGGTGCCCGCTCGGCGGCCGGCGCGCCGAAACGCGAGAACGCGCGGGCGATGGCGTCCAGACGGTCGATCTCGGCGAGAATCCGCTCCGACGTCTCCAGCAGTGTCGCGTCGAAGTCTCTCCGGGCGCGCCGCTCCCCACCCACTCCCACGCCGCGGGCTCGCTGCAGGTGCTGCACGCCAAGCCGGATCGGGGTGAGCGGGTTCTTGATCTCGTGGGCGACCTGCCGCGCCATTTCGCCCCAGGCGAGTACTCGTGCCGCGCGCGCCAGCGCGGTGGCGTCGTCCAGCGCGACCACGCAGCCGTCCGGGCTCGGGCCCAGCGGGGCGAGCTGCACCCGGATCTGCCGCCCCACGATCTCGAATTCGCGCTCGACGATTTCGGCTGACGAAGCGTCCACGAAGGCCCGCACGGTCTCCCACACGGGGAGCCAGGCGGCGTCCGTGGCGCCCGCGACGAGGTCGCCCGGCTCGAGCTTCGAGCCGAGCAGCTCCTCGGCGCGCGGGTTCGCCATCGTCACGCGAAGCTCCGGGTCGACCGCGATGACGCCCGTCGCGACGTTCGCCAGCACTTGGGCCGTGCGGCGCCGCGAGTCCTCGAGCGCCGCCTGGCTGCGGCGGACGTCCTGCACCATTCGCTCGAACGCCGACAGCACCGGCGCGAACTCCCGCGGCGAGCCCGGCGGGAACGCCGGCGGGGCGGCGCCCCGGCCGACGGCCAACGCCGCCTCGCGCAGTGCGGCGACGGGCCGCGCCAGGGTTCGGGCCGCGAGCCCCGCCAGGTAGACCGCCGCCAGCAGCCCGACGATGGTGGCCAGCGCGACCACCAGAGCCAAGTCTTCCTGCTGCTGCCCCACGCGCTCGTCGTCGAGCAGCTGCGGCACGGCGAGGATCCCGACCTCCTCAGGTGCGCCGGCCCGCACCTTCCGATAACCGACGCGGATCGCGCGACCGGCAGTGTGGTCATCCGCCGTAGTCTCGTCCTCGTCTTCGTAGGCGAGCCGCTCGAATACCGGCGGGGCGAGGAACGGATCTACCAGGCCAAGCTCGCCCAGCACCGGCGCGCTCGTGCCCGTGAGGCGGCCGGCGCGGTACAGCCATAGATCGGCGTCCAACCGCGTTCCCAGGTCTACGACCGCGTTGGCCATCGCGGCCGGCTGGTCGAAGTCCACCTGGCCTGCGCTCGCCGCCGCGTCGCGCAGCGTCTGGCGGATCAGCAGATCGCCGTCCTGGCGCGCGTCGTCGCGCAGCTGCGCGAAGCTCCAGATCGCGAACGCCAACACCGGGAGGACAAAGAAGGCCACCAACGCCGCGGTGAGGCGGAAGCGATAGCTCGCGCCGAACACCGTCGCCAGCGACGGGGGGCGCGGCCATGGCGCACCGGAGAGAAACCGGAGCAAGAGCCACACGACCGCGAGCAGGCCCACGTCCCCCAGGACGACCAATGCACCCCGGACGAGCAGCGCCCACGGACTCTGGAGATCGATGCGCACATGCACGTGGCGCGCGCCGCCCGGCAGCTCCAGCCGCTGCTCCCCCCGCGCCGTCCAGCCGACCCGACTCCATTGGAGCTCGTCGGTGTCGGGGGGAGGCGCCACCAGAGGACTGGGCGGTGAGAGGGAGATCGCGTACGGCGGCTCCGCGGTGCGCTCCCCACGCAGAAAGCGGGCGACACGATCGGGCGGCAACAGCAGAGTGCGCGGACCGACCCCGACCGTCAGCCGGTCCCCGTTGGCGAGCGGGACGACCAGCACGTAATGCACCCCGGGGATCCGGTCGATCGGCTCGATCCGGAAGCCACTCGTGTCCCGGGTGGAGCGGGCGAACGCCCCCAGCAGTCCCGGCGGCAGATCGAGGAGTGCGGCGAGCCGCAGCTCCGCCAGGCGTTCCCCCGTGCGTGACCAGAGCCCCAGGGCCGCCGGGTAGTCGTTATCGGCCAACCCCGAGCGCAGCCACAGCGCGTACAGATCGCCCGCCGAGCGTGGTGGCACTCCCCTCGAAACGGCCACCTCCTGGCCGAACCGCTCGAGCTCCGCCCATTCCAGCGCGTCCCCCTCCCGGCCCAGCCGCTGCGAGTCCCGCATCGCCAGCGCGATCCGGCCCTCGACGGCCGCTCCCCACGTCACGAGCGCCGCCGCCGTCCCGGCCACGGCGGCGATCCCGCCGAGCGCCCAACGCCGCGGCGCGGGCACGATCACGCCGGCGAGCGCGGGCAGCCAGACGAGCGTGTACCATTCCGGCCACGCGCCGTAGGGCTGCCACAACCATAGCCCCGCCGCCCCCGCCAGCGCCGCCCAGACGCACGCGGCCGGAACCGTCCACGGCACGCGGGCGGGCTCGGATGATCCACGCACCAACGCCGCCGCGAGCATCACCAGCGCGACGCTCACCAGGGCCAGCGCCGCCTCCCAAGAGAGCCACAAGCCGAAGCCGACGTTGCTCGCGGGTGGGGTGATGCCGCGGCCGAAGTAGCGCACGAGGAAGGGTGCGGCGACGAGCAGCAGGCCTGCGGCGGCGGTCCGCCACCACCGGCGCCGCATGCCGCGACGCCACAGCGCGATGGCGGCGAGCAACACGACCGCGCTGCACGCGGCTAGTGAGCCCGCGGACGTGGTGAATACCTGCAGCACCGGACGGTAGAAGGTGACGGGTGAGAAGTAGGCGGCGAGTGGAATCGGTTCCCCGACCGGGGCGCGAATGACGACCCACAGGCCGGCGAGCAGCACGCCCCACCGCCAGGCGGCCGGTGGGGCGGCCGCCAGGAGCAGGAGCAGTGCCGCGGCCAGCAACACCGCTCCGACACCGGCCGTCTGCCGCAGCGCTGCCAGTTTCTCGTCGCCTTGGGCCGGCGGGAGCGGCCGCACGCTGAACAGCGTGTCTCCGTGGGCGCAGTGCGTCGGGCAGAATCCGAGTGCACCCGAGTCACGGGGCGCGACCCCCGGCGCGTAGAAGCGCAGCGCGACTCCGTTCGCCCGCGCGAATGTGACCGACAGCGCCCCTTCCCGATCGGGCGCCGCGGGCGCGGCGTCGAGCAGCACCGTCCCGATCGCGGACCCGCCCGCTTGCGTCTGGCGCCGGGCGTGGAGCAGCACGTAGAATGGGGTGATGTCCGCGCGCAGCTCCGTCGTATCGTTGGCCGGCACCACGCGGTGCCGGCCCGCCCATGCCAGCGGCTCGCCGTCGCGCGCGAGCACCACGACCCCGCGCTCCAGGCCTCCGGGACCCGCCGCGACCGCCTCCGCGAGCCCGGCAAACCGCCGCTCGCCCGGGAGCAGCGCCGCCGTGGCCCCGCGTTCCGCCAACCGCCGCGCTTCGGCGACCGCATGCGCCAACGTCGCCGCCAGCTGCTCGGAGGCTTGCGTCAGCCGCCGCTCGCGCAGCGCGGGCCAGCAGCATTCGATGCGCCGCACACGCAGAACGCCCGCCACCAGAACGGCGCCGAGGGCCAGACACACCACGGCGGCCGCGCCGGGGACCCTCCCTCGCGGCTTCGGCGCCAGCGCGTACGCCACGACCGCCGCGGCACCGGCAGCCCCGGCCAGCCACGCCCACAGTGCGGTGGCGCCGTGGAGCCACTCCGCCGCCGTCACCACGGCGACGCCCCCGGCGATCAGGACATGACCAACCCGCTTCACCTGAAATCGCTCCTCCCGGATGCGGTGCGCGACGCTTTGTCGCGCGATCCCCGCCTCCTCGTGCCCGTGGGCACCTGCGAGCAACACGGCCCCCATCTTCCGCTGGGGTGCGACACCCTCATCGTCGAACGCCTCGCCGACGACCTGTCGGCCGAGTTCGGAATCCTGCGGGCGCCGACGGTGGAGTACGGGGTCAACACCGCCACGAAAGCGATCTACCCTGGCAACGCCGCCGTACGTCGTAAGACCCTGCACCGCTGGATGAACGATCTGCTCGGCGCCTGGGAGCAGAGTGGCGTGGATACGTTCATCATCCTCACCGCGCACGGCCACGACCCGCACCAGGAAGCGCTCTCCACCCTGCGGACCCGACACGCGCGGGTGTTCACCGTGGACCTCTTCGCACTGGACTTCGCCGGGCTGCTCGAGGATGCGGACGGGCCAGTCCACGGCGGGGAGCTCGATACGTCCTTGATGCTCTATCTCGCCCCGCACCTCGTGCGCATGGAAGTGGCCCAGGACTACCTGCCCTCCCGCCGCACGTTGGCCCGCTACCGGCGCGCCACCGCTCTCCTGCCCGCCCACAGTCCGGGGTCGCTCGGCCGGCCGTCCCTCGCGTCCCGGGAGAAAGGCGAGCGGCTCTATAAGATGATCCGGGAGCGCGTCGCCGCGCGAGTTCTCGGCGGCACCGCCGCGTGAGCCCGCTCTTCCTCATTCTCGCCGCCGTGCAGGCTCCAGCACCCCTGGACGAGGGGGCGTTCGCCGTGCGGCGGGACACGACCGAGATCGCCCGGGAGGAGTTCCGCTTGCTCGCCGGCCGCCCCGCCGGCGGCTGGAGTCTCGCCGCGACGACGCGCTACAATCACGACCGACCCAGCGTCGTCCTCGCGCCGGTCCTCGAGCTCGCACCCGACTCCACGCCGCTCACGCTCCAATACGACGTGGCCGACCCGCGCGAGCCGGTGCACATCCTCGGACAGGCGGGTCGCGGACGGTTCACGCTGCGCTACCTCGCCCGGGGAAGCGAGCGCGCCCGCGAGCTCGCCACCGGCCCCCGGACCGTCATACTCGACGATTCGGTCTTCGCGCTCTACCTCTTCGTCGCATGGCGCGCCCGCCCGACGCCGACCGCACTCATCGCGATCCTGCCGCGTGGCGCCAGGCGCGAGACCCTCACCGTGCAGGACCTGGGCGTGGCGCCAACCACCCTCAACCGAGACCCAGCCACCCTGCGACACGTCGCCGTGACCGGTCAGGCGGCCGGCCCCGTTCACTTGTGGCTCGACGCCAGAGGTCGCCTCATGAAAGTCGAAGTCCCGGACCGCCGCATTGTCGCCGAGCGGCTCCCCGCGAATTGACCCGTCGCGTACTCCCCGGTTAGCTTTTTGTCGAGTTTTCGAACAGTCGACCCCGCACCTGTCAGACGACGAAACCCCAAGTGCTCCTTGCGCGTATGAGGGCTCGACCTCTCGACCCGGTTCTCCTCCGAAGGATGAACATGCGACACGTGCTGATGACCGTCGGGCTCGTCGTCTGCCCGGCCCTGGCGGCGGCCCAGCAACCGTCGGTCCCCGCCAAGCTCTCGCTCGTCGACGCGATCGCGATCGCCCACGAGCACAATCCCTCGTATCGGCAAACCCTCAACAACCGCGGACCATCGGCCTGGGGTGTGCGCAATGCGTTCGCCAGCCTGGTGCTGCCCAGCGTCACCGCCTCGGGGGGAATCGGCTATAGCGGTCCCGGCCAGCAGCGTTTCCTGACCTCGAACTTCTCGCAGAGCGTCGCCACGCTGTCGTCGAACTACAGCCTGAGCCTCGATTGGCAGTTGTCGGGCTCGACGCTGTCCCAGCCGGGGCTCAAGCGGGCGCAGGACAACGCGACCGAGGCCGACATCGCCGGGGCCGCGAGGAATCTCGTGACCGCGGTCACGCAGCAGTACCTCACGGTGCTGCAGGCCAAGGAGAACGCCGAGGTCGCCCGCAAGCAGCTGAACCGGAACGGGGAGTTCCTCAAGCTGGCGCAGGCCCGGTACGACGTTGGGCAAGCGACGCTGATCGACGTGCGCCAAGCGCAGGTCGCCCGCGGCCAGGCCGAGGTCACGCTGCTGCAGGCCGAGACGGCGGTGAGTGTGGAGAAGCTGCGGCTGTTCGAGCAGCTCGGCGTGATGGCGCCGGTGACCGTGGACTCGATCCAGCTCACCGACACGTTCCCGGTGCAGGCGCCGACCTGGAAGCTCGAGGAGCTGCTCGCCATGGCCGAAGCACAGAACCCGGCCCTGCAGGCGCTACGCGCCCGCGAACGGGCCGCGAACTGGGGTGTGCGCGCCGCCGCCGCCAGCTATGGGCCGTCGCTGTCGCTGTCGGCCAGCTGGTCGGGCTTCGCCCAGAAGTTCCAGAACATCGATCCGATCATCCGCGGCCAGCAGGCGGCGTTCGGCGCGCAGTACAACCAGTGCCTCGAGGACAACCAGATCCGGACGAGCGCGGGCCTTCCGGCCACCGATTGCAGCACGTTCGTGTGGGGTGCCTCCAACGAGCAGACGCTGCGGAACCAGAATGCCCAGTATCCGTTCACCTTTACGCAGCAGCCGTTCTCCGCGCGGCTGACGATCTCGCTGCCCATCTGGCTCAACTTCTCGCAGCCGCTGCAGGTGGCCGAGGCGAAAGCGAGTCATCAGGATCTGGCGGAGTCCGTGCGGGCGCGCGGGCTCGGGGTGCAGACCGAAGTGAGCCAAGGCTACCTGACGGTGCAGACCGACTACCGGACCATCGCGATCCAGGACACCAACCGATCGGCGGCGCGGGAGCAGCTGCAGCTCGCGACCGAGCGCTATCGGGTGGGCTCCGGGACATTTTTCGAGCTGTTGGACGCGCAGGTGGCGTCGTTGCGGGCGGAGTACGACTACGTGGCTTCGGTCTACAACTACCACAAAGCGTTGGCCGGGCTGGAAGCAGCGGTCGGCCGTCAGTTGCGCTAACGAGAGGAATTGCGAGACATGTCCAAGCGAAACAAGGTGCTGATGGGCGTCGGCGGAGCCGTGCTATTCATCGGCATCATTCTCGTCAGCGCGAGCGCCAAGCGCGACAAGGGCGTCACGGTGCGCCTCGAAAAGGTGGGCCGCCGCGACCTCGTCGCCGCGGTTACCGCCAGCGGCAAGATTCAGCCCAAGAAGAAGGTCGACATCAGCCCCGACATCCAGGGGCGCATCACCCAGATCGCGGTGCACGAAGGCGACTACGTCACCAAGGGTCAGTTCTTGCTCCAGATCGACCCGACGATCTACCAGTCCGAAGTGCAGCGGGCACAGGCCGCGCTGGCGACGGCCGAGGCATTTGGGCTACAGGCGCGCGCCAATCGCGACCAGGCGCAGCGGGCGCTGGGGCGCACCAAGGAGCTGCATCAGCAGAACCCCAACCTGGTATCCCAGGAGCAGCTGGAGCAGGCGCAGACGGCGTTCGACATCGCCGAGGCGAACCTCAACTCCGCGACACATCAGGTGGATCAATCGCAGGCGGCGGTGACGTCGGCGCGACAGAACCTGTCCAAGACGCACATCGTGGCGCCGATGTCGGGGCGGATCACCCGGCTCGCCGTCGAAGAAGGTGAAGTGGCGGTGCCGGGCACGTTCTCCAAGGAAGTCGGCCTGCTGATGACCATCGCCGACCTGTCGGTGATCCAGTGCAAGGTGAACGTGGACGAGACGGATGTCGTCCGGGTCCACCTGGCCGACTCGGTCGAAGTCACGATCGACGCCTTTCCGGATACGACGTTCGTCGGGCGGGTGACGAAGATCTCCAACAGCGCCCGGCTCACGGCGGCCTCCCAGGCCACGGGCACCAACACCCAGGCCGTCGATTACGAGGTGGAGATCACCCTGAACAACCCGCCGGGCGACGTGCGGCCGGATCTGTCGGCGACGGCGCGGGTGATCACGGACACGCGTAAGCAGAGCCTGTCGATTCCGATCATCGCGCTCACGGTACGGGAGAACGCGCCGGTGCGCACGGAGACGCGCACCGGCCCGGCGCGCCCGGACAGCGCTACCGGTAAGAAGAAGGACACCGAAGGCGTGTTCGTGGCGACGAACGGCAAGGTGAGCTTCCGCCCGGTCAAGGTGGGGATCGCGGGCGACGAGTACTTCGAGGTGCTCGAGGGCCTGCGCGAGGGTGAGACGATTGTGGCGGGGCCGTACCAGGCCATCCGCGATCTGCGCGACGGCGCGGCGGTGCGGGGCACGCGTCCGGCAGCCGACAGCGCCCGGACCAAGAGGCCGTCGTGATCGCGCAGGAATTCCGGACGGGCGACACCCCGCTGCCCGACATCGTCATCCTGGCGCACAAGCTGACGCGCGAGTACGACATGGGCTCGGAGATCGTGCGCGCGCTGCGGGGGGTGAGTGTGCAGATCCGCCGCAACGAGTACGTGGCGGTGATGGGGCCGTCGGGCTCGGGCAAGTCCACGCTGATGAACCTGATCGGCTGTCTCGACACCCCGACGGGCGGCGAGTACTGGCTCAACGGGCAGAAGGTGTCCGACCTGGGCGACGACGAGCTGGCCCGGATCCGCAACAAGGAGATCGGGTTCGTCTTCCAGACGTTCAACCTCCTGCCCCGCGCGTCGGCGCTCCACAACGTGGAGCTGCCGCTGATCTACGCGGGGCTGGGGGGCGTCAAGCGCCGCGCGCAGGCGGCGCACGCGCTCGAGCGCGTGGGTCTGGGGGACCGCATGGAGCACAAGCCGAACGAGCTGTCCGGGGGCCAGCGCCAGCGCGTGGCGATCGCGCGAGCGCTCGTCAACGATCCGAGCATCCTCCTGGCCGATGAGCCGACGGGCAACCTCGACTCGACGACGAGCAGCGAGATCATGCAGGTCTTCGGCGACTTGCACCGGCAGGGCCAGACGATCGTCATGGTAACGCATGAGGCGGACATCGCGGCGCACGCCGCCCGGGTGGTGACGCTGCGGGACGGCCTGGTGGCCACCGATCAGCGCAAGGCCGCCTGACGTGCCGCTGTTCGAGGCGTTCCGGCTGGCGCTGCAGCAGATCCTGGCGCAGAAGCTGAAGAGCGGGTTCTCGCTCATCGGGGTGTTCATCGGCGTCACGTTCCTGATCGGCGCCTGGTCGATCGTGAACGGCATGAACGTGTACATGACCGAGAAGTTCGCGGGCTCGATCGTGGGGGTGAATACCTTCCACCTGCGGCGGCGGCCGAACGTAAACTTCAACGTCGATGATTCGACGTGGCGATCCTGGCGCCGGCGCCCCCGGATCTCATTCGCCGACGCCGAAGCTGTGACCTCGGGGCTCACGATACCGGCGGTCACGTCGTGGTATTCGGAGGACCGCGGCAACGTGGACTTCGGCAGCAAGACGGCCAAGGACATCACGCTGTCCGGCGCGACCGAGCGGTACTTCGAAATCATGAACCTCAAGATCGAGGCGGGCCGCCCCTTCACGGCGCAGGAAGCGAAGGCGGGCGTGCCGGTCGTGGTCATGGGGCACGATCTCGCCGACAAGCTGTTCGGCGGGCTCAACCCGCTCGGTCGCACCGTGCGCATCCACGGCCTCCCCTACCGCGTCATCGGCGTGGTGGAGCGCCAGGGTAACCTGTTCGGGATCTCGCTCGACAAGTTCGTGGTGGCCCCCGCCCTTTCGCCCATCCAGCGCGAGGTGAACCCGCCGGGGGTGATCGACGACCTGATGGTGAAGGCGCGCTCCGAGCCCGAGATGCGGGAGGCGATGGACCAGGCCGAAGCCATCATGCGGAGCCGCCGCCACCTGCGCCCGCGTCAGGACGACAACTTCGCCATGGAAACGTCCGAAGGCGTGCTGGACTTCTGGAAGAAGCTGAGCAAGATCCTCTACGCGGTCGGACCGGGGCTGGTCGGGATCGCCCTCGTCGTCGGCGGCATCGTCATCATGAACATCATGCTGATGGCGGTCGCGGAGCGGACGCGCGAAATCGGCCTGCGCAAATCGCTCGGCGCGCGGCGCCGGGACATCATGCGGCAGTTCCTCGCGGAAGCGGCCGCGCTGGCGACCGTCGGCGCAACCTTGGGGATTATCACCGGCGTCGCCCTGTCGCTGCTGCTGCAGGCCGCCACGCCCCTCCCGGCCGCCGTCTCACCATTCTCGATCCTCTTGGGCGTGGTGGTCGGCGGCGGCGTGGGGATCGTGGCCGGTGTCTACCCCGCGAGCCGCGCCGCGCGACTCGATCCCATCGCCGCGCTGCGGCAGGAGTGAGCCCATGACCCCCATGCTCGAAGGCGTCGGCATCGCCCTGGAGTCGCTGCGCGCCCATAAGGCGCGTGCCGCGCTGACGATCCTGGGCGTCGCCATCGGCGTCATGGTGGTGATGGTGATCGGTGCCATCGTCAGCGGCTTCAACAAGGGCATCTCCGATATCCTGCAGCAGTCCGGCCCCAAGACGTTCTGGGTCGGCCGGTTTTTCCAGGGTGGGGTGAACATCTCCGACGGCTCCGACGAGATGAGCCCCTGGCGGCGCAATCCGCCCATGTCGCTCGATGACGCCCGGGTCATCGCGCGCCTGTCGAGCGTCGCCTGGGTGGCCGTCGATGAGGGCGGGCAGGCGGAGGTGTCGTTCGGAAACAAGTCGCAGTCGAGCGTGAGCATCCAGGGCCGTAGCGCGGCCTGGCCCAACGTGGCCGGCGGCGACATCTCGCCGGGGCGCTCATTCACGGAAGTCGAAGACGCGGCGGCGAGCACCGTCGTCGTCGTGAATCAGAAGCTCGCGGAGCTGTTGTTCGAGAGCGGCGACGCAGTGGGGCGCCGGGTGCACATCCAGGGCGTGCCCTACACCGTGATCGGGGTGTTCAATCCCCCGCCCCAGCTGTTCGGCGGGCAGCCCTCGCCCCAGGCGTACATCCCGCACGGTGCGCTGGTGAAATACGTGCGGTACTGGAAGGGATGGATGGACTTCCTGGTGGGGCCCACGCCGGCGTCGTCCACACAACAGGCGATGGAAGAGGTCAGCGAAGCGCTGCGGCTACGCCGGCGCCTGCGCCCGGGACAGGACAACAACTTCGCCGTGGTGAGCCAGGAGAAGCTGCTGGAGAGCCTCAACAGCTCGACCCTGGTCATCCGCATCGTCCTGTTCGCGTTGTCAGGCGTGGGGCTGATGGTCGGCGGCGTCGGCGTGGTCGCGATCATGATGATCTCGGTGACGGAGCGCACCCGCGAGATCGGCGTGCGGAAGGCCCTGGGCGCTACGCGGCGCGAGATCCTGTGGCAGTTCCTGGTCGAGGCGTCCACGCTCACGCTGGTCGGCGGCATCGCGGGGATGGTCGGCGGTGGTCTGGTCGCCCTGCTGCTCGCCGTCGCGACGCCGATCCCGGCACACGTGCCGATCGGCTCGATCGTGATCGCGCTCGTCACCGCGGCCCTGACCGGAGTGATCTTCGGACTCTACCCCGCCAACAAGGCCTCCCGACTGGACCCGGTCGAAGCGCTGCGCTACGAGTAGCCCCAACGCGGAGTGCGGAGTGCGGACTCCGCATTCCGCATATCGGATTTAGCTTTCATCCCATGCAGCTCACCGAAGCGATCCGCCTCGCCCTGCAGGCCGCGTGGAGCCACCGGCTGCGGTCGTTCTTCACGCTCCTCGGGATCATCGTATCGGTGGCGTTCCTGGTCACAGTGGTGGCCGTGATTCAGGGGATGAACGCATATGTGCAGGACAACCTGACCGGGGCGATCGTGGGCGTGAACGCCTTTCAGGTGCGGCGCACGCCGATCCAAATCGGATTCGTGGACGACGAGCAGCTGCGGGAGATTCAGCGCCGTCCAATTATTGCTCCAGAGGACGTGCCATACGTGATGCGGGGCGTCCCAGATGCCCAAGCGGTCGCCCTGCAATCGGGATGGCCGACCCCCCAGGCCGACATCGTGTGGCGCGACCGGTCGGTGGGAGACGTGCAGGTCTTCGGCGTGACTCCTCCCTTCCAGATCGTGGAGGACTATAAGTTCGCCGCCGGCTCGCCGCTTACCGAGATCGACACGCGGGAGCGGCGCCTCGTGGCCGAGCTCGGCTGGGACGTATCCGAGAAGCTGTTCGGCGATCCCGCTCGGGCGGTCGGCCAGAGGATCCGCATCCGCGGCCAGCAGTTCGTTGTCAAGGGTGTGATCGAGAAGAAGGGCAACGTGCTGGGGCAGTCGTGGGACGGGTTCGTGATGCTGCCGTTCACCACCTTCGAGGCCATCTACGGGCGGCGGCAGACGACGGTGATCTCCGTCAAAATGTTCACGGCCGAGTCGGTGGCAGGCGGAATGGCGCGCGCCGAAGAGGCGATGCGTATCGCGCATCGGCTGCGGCCGAACCAGGCCAACGACTTCAGCGTGGACACCGCCGAGGGCCTGGTCGCCTTCTGGAAGAGCCTGACGAGCGTGCTGTTCACAGTGGTTCCAGCGGTCGTCGCGATCGGTATCGTAGTGGGCGGTATTGTCATCATGAACATCATGTTGATGAGCGTAAACGAGCGCACGCGGGAGATCGGAATCCGCAAGTCACTGGGCGCGCGGCGACGCGACATTCTGCGCCAGTTCCTGGCGGAATCGGTTACGCTCTCCTTGCTGGGTGGTCTGCTGGGTCTCGCGTCCGGTGTTTCGCTGGCGGGACTGGTGGGGCTGCTGTCGCCGCTGCCCGCGCGCGTCACGCTCTGGTCGGTGGCGGTCGCACTGGGGCTGGGCGCGTCGGTGGGCGTGGTGTTCGGCGTCTATCCCGCGATGCGGGCGGCGCGCCTCGATCCGATCACCGCGCTCCGGTTCGAGTGAGCCATGCGCCTGCACTCCGTGCGCGAAGGCTGGGCGATTGCCTTCGACCAACTGGGCGCCAACAAATTGCGATCGGGGCTCACGATTCTGGGCGTGGTGATCGGCGTGTCCACCGTGATGGCCATGGCCTCGATCGTCCAAGGTATCCGCCAGCAGATCGTGAACACGCTGGAAATCGTCGGCCCGACCACGTTCCGGGTGCTTCGGTTTTTCTCACAGACACCGCTCAATCCCGACCAGCTGCCGCGCGAGGTGCGCATCCGCCCGGTCTTGAAACCAGGGGAGGCGGTCGCGCTCGCCCGGCTCCCGGAGGTCCACTACGCCGCCATTTGGACCCAGCTGTTTGAACGGCTGGAGTATCAAGGGGTGCGCACGCAGTTGGTGAGCGTGTTCGGGGCGGACGACCGTTTTATGGAGATCTTGGGTGGGGAGATCGTCGCAGGGAGACTGTTTACCACCCCCGAGGTCCGCGCAGGGGCGCCGGTCGTGATCCTTGAGCGCACCGCGGCGGACCGGGTGTTCGGCCGGGTGGACCCCTTGCACCGGTATCTGCGGCTCGGCGGCAAATCGGTCGAGGTCGTGGGCCTGTGGCAGAAGCCCGAGAACATTTTTGAGGCGCCGGGCCAGAGCATCGGGGCCGTCGTGCCGTTCGAAACTGCACGGCGCTCCTTTCACTACGACGAGACAAACGCCCTCATCATCCTCGTCAAGCCGAAGGCCGCCGTGCCGCTGAGCGAGGCCATGGACGCCGTCACCGTGCAGCTGCGGCGCAGCCGCGGCCTCAGAACGGGGCAGGCGAACAGCTTCGATCTCATCACTTCCGATCAGATCCTCGTCGTGTTCGACCGGCTGACGAAAGTGTTCTTCCTCGTGATGATCGCCCTTTCGAGCGTCGCCCTCATGGTGGGCGGCATCGGGGTGATGGCGATCATGATGGTCTCGGTCACCGACCGCACCCGCGAGATCGGCGTGCGCAAGGCGCTCGGCGCCACGCGACGGGAAATCCTATGGCAGTTCCTGGCGGAAGCCGCAACGCTGACCATGCTGGGCGGGCTCATCGGCATCGCCGTCGGGCTCACGCTCGGCGAGGCGTTGAAGGCGCTGATGAATTTCAGCACCAGTGTGCCGGTCTGGAGTGCCGTCGTCGCCTGCATCGTCTCGGTTGCAATCGGCCTGGTGTTCGGCGTCGCGCCCGCCGCGCGGGCGGCAAAACTGGATCCCGTCGAAGCGTTGAGGTACGAGTGAATTGCGGATTGGCGATTGCGGATTGCGGATTGGACGCCAGCCGACCAGAATCCGCAATCCGAAATCCACGATCCGCAATGGGAGAGGAGTCCGTTGGCTGATACGGTCGATCTGCTGGCCATCGCCGCACACCGCGACGATGTGGAATTGACCTGCGGCGGCACGCTGGCCAAAGCGGCGCGCGCCGGGCACCGGGTCGGCATTCTCGACCTCACTCAGGGCGAATCGGGTACGCGCGGCGACGCGGGCACCCGCGCGGCGGAAGCGGACCGCGCGAGGGCGGCGCTGGGGGTGACCGTCCGGGTGAACGCCGGGCTTCCCGACGCCCATCTCGTGAACGACGAGGCGACCCGGGCCACCCTCGTCACGCACCTCCGGGCGCTGCGCCCCCGGACCGTGATCCTCCCCTACCCCGTGGGCCGCCATCCCGATCACCGCGTCGCTTCCGAGGTCGGGCGCGACGCGTGCTATCTGGCGGGGCTCGCCAAGTACGCGCCCCGGCCGGACGTCCCGCCTCACCGGCCGCACAAGCTCCTGTACGCCCTGGCCTACCGGGAGGACCCGGTGAAGCCGTCGTTTGTCGTGGACATCACCGATACTTTCGACGTCAAAATGCAGGCGATCCGCTGCTACGCCTCCCAGTTCGAGGGGGCGAAGGCCGCCGGGGAGATCTTCCCCACAGGCCAGGACTTGTACGAGCTGATCAGGGTGCAGTCGGCCCATTATGGCTCCCTGATCCGGAAAGCGTACGGCGAGCCGTTCTTCACGTATGAAACGCTGGAAATCGATGACGTGCTCACGCTTGGCGTGCAGTCGCTGTAGCCTGTAGATTGCGCGATCTATGAGCAAGCGGTTGGTCTACCTCGACAACGCCGCCACGACCCCGGTGCGGCCGGAGGTCCTGGAGGCGATGCTCCCCTACCTGGGCGCCGACGCCTTCGGCAACCCGTCATCGGCGCACCGGTTCGGGCGCGCTGCGCGCGCGGGGATCGAGACGGCCAAGCGTTCGATCGCGGAGACGCTCGGCGCCGAGCCGAACCAGGTGATTTTCACCTCGGGCGGCACCGAGGCGGACAACCTCGCGGTGATCGGCGCGGCGTTGGCCTCGCGCGACCGGGGCGGGCCGTTCCGGGTGGCGGTATCGGCGATCGAGCACAAGGCGATCCTCGCGGCGGCGCACGCGGTCGTGCATTTGGGCGGCGAGGAGATCCTCCTCCCCGTCGCCGCGTCGGGCCTGGTGGAAGAGGCGGCGGTGGAGGGGGCGCTCGCGCGCGGGGTAGCGGTGGTGAGCGTGATGTGGGTGAACAACGAAGTGGGGGTGATTCAGCCGGTCGCCCGACTCGCCGAGCGATGTAGCGCGCGGCAGGTGTTGTTCCACTCCGACGCCGTCCAGGCGTTCGGGAAAGTGCCCGTTTCGCTGCGTGACGTCCCGTGCTCCCTCCTCACCATTTCCGGCCACAAGATCGGCGCCCCCAAGGGGATCGGCGCCCTCATCGTGCGCGACCGCCAGGCGGTGGAGGCGATCATCCACGGGGGCGGCCAGCAATTCGGCATCCGACCCGGCACCGAGAACGTGCCGGGCATCATCGCCCTCGGCTCGGCGGTGGCCTTGGCGGCGGCAGAGCTCGCCGACACGGCCACGCGCCTCCGGGCGCTGCGCGACGACCTCGAGCGGCGCGTGCTGGCTGCCGTGCCCGACGCGGTGATCAACGCCTGGCAGTCGGAGCGGGCGCCGCACATTGCCAACGTGTCGATTCCCGGCGCCGACAGCGAGGCGCTGCTGATGCACCTGGACCTCGCGGGCATCGCCTGCTCGTCCGGGTCGGCGTGCAGTACGGGATCGGTGGAGCCCTCACACGTGCTCTCGGCGATGGGCGTACCCCGGGAGATGGGAATCGCCGCGCTGCGCTTCTCGTTCGGGAAGGACAGCACGACCGAGGACGTGGACGCGGTGGTCGCGGCGCTGCCCCGGATCGTGGAAAAGGTGCGGTCATTGTCGGCCGTGCTGCACCGGTGAGCGGATGAAGGACCGGGTGCTGGTCGCGATGTCCGGCGGGGTGGACAGCTCCGTCGCCGCGGCGCTGCTCGTCGAGCAAGGTTACGAGGTGATCGGCGCGACGATGAAGCTGTTCTGCTACGGCGACAGCGTGCCCGACCGCCCCTGCTGCTCCCTCGATTCCATCACCGACGCGAAGCTGGTCGCCCACCGGCTGGGCATCCCGCATTACGTGCTGAGCCTGGAGGAGCGATTCGGGCACGACGTGATCGACGACTTCGTGGCCGAATACGCTCGGGGACGCACGCCGATTCCCTGCGTTCGCTGCAACACGTTCACCAAGTTCCGGGATTTCCTGGCCCACGCCGACGCGCTCGACTGCGCCTACATCGCGACGGGCCACTACGCGATCGCGCGGGACGGCGCGCTGTTCCGGGGGCGCGACCCGCAAAAGGACCAGTCCTACTTCCTGTGGGGCATCGACCGGACGGTGGTCGCCCGGATGCTCACGCCGGTCGGCGCGCTCACCAAGCGGGAGACGCGCGCGCGCGCCCAGCGGCTCGGTCTCGAGACCGCCGAGAAGCCGGAGTCGGTCGAGATCTGCTTCGTCCCGGACGGCGACTACGTGGCGGTGCTGGAGCAACATCTGGCCGCCGACGCCCCCGCCCTCACCCCCGGTCCACTCGTCACGGTGGGCGGCCAGGTGGTGGGCGAGCACGGCGGGTTCGCCCGCTACACCATCGGGCAGCGGCGCGGCCTCCCCGGGGGCTTTGCCGAGCCGATGTACGTCGTGGACATCCGGCCCGAGACGCGCGAGGTGGTGATCGGGCGCGGGACGGATCTGTTCGGGCACGCCGTGACCCTCGAAGCGGTCAATTGGCTGGCCGAGCCTCTCGCCGCCGGGGCGGACGTGTGGGTGCAGTGCCGATATCGGGCGCGTGCGGTCCCCGGTACGGTGGTCGAGGTGTCCGAGGACGGTCTCGCGCTGCAGCTGGCCGAGGCGGTCCGGGCGATCACGCCGGGCCAGTCGGGCGTCCTGTACGACGACCCGGGGATGGTATTGGGCGGCGGGCTGATCGCATAAGCGCGGACCCGGGTCGCGCGATGTCCCGTCCGAGCCTCTGGCCCGGCGGGGTCGTTGGGCTTATTACCTAGGATGCCCTACCGCCTGTTGGCCGACCTCGTGACGGCCGGTCACGCCCTGTTCGTAGTGTTTGTGACCGCTGGGGGCTTCCTGACGTGGCGGTGGCGCCGGTTGGCGTGGCTCCATCTCCCCGCAGCGGCGTGGGGGGTGGCGATCGAATTCGGCGGCTGGGTCTGTCCGTTGACACCGCTGGAGAACCGGCTGCGGTTGCGCGCGGGGCTCGCCGGGTACCCCGGGGGATTCCTCGAGCACTACGTGCTCCCGGTGCTCTACCCTGGCGGACTCACGCGGACGGTACAGATGATCCTGGGCGCACTCGCCCTGAGCGTGAATCTCGTCGCCTATGGCGTGCTCTTGCACCGCCTCCGCCGGGGCGGCTGACTTCCATCCGAGAGGAACCGCGATGACCACGCGCCGTCATTTCATGCGCTCCCTGTTCGCCGCCACGGCGGCGCTCCCCGCCCTGAAGAACGACGGCGTGGCGCACATCCTGCGCACCGTGCGGTACGTAGACGGCCGCGATCCCGCCGCGGTGGCCGACGACGAAGACTTCTGGCGGGAGATCCAGCAGGCGTTCGAGATCGACCGCGCGCTGATCAATCTCAACAACGGTGGTGTGGCGCCGAGCCCCCGCGTCGTGCAGGAAGCGCTGGCCCACTACCTCGCCGTGTCCAACCAAGCGCCGGCGATCACGATGTGGCAGTGGATCGAGCCGGAGATCGAATCGGTGCGCCGCCGCCTCGCGGCGAGCTTCGGCTGCGATCCCGAGGAGATGGCGATCACCCGCAATGCCAGCGAGGCGCTCGAGATCGTGCAGCTGGGCTTGGCGTTGCAACCGGGGGACGAGGTCCTCACGACCACGCAGGACTACCCCCGGATGATCACGACCTGGAAACAGCGGGAGCGGCGCGACGGGATTGTCCTGAAGCAGATCCAGTTCCCCGTGCCCGCGCCGTCGCTCGACGACCTGGCGGGGCGGATCGAGCGGGCGATCACGCCGAAGACCAAAGTCATCCACATCTGTCACATCACCAACCTCACGGGCCAGATCTTCCCGGTGCGCAAGATCTGCCAGCTGGCCCGCAGCCGCGGCATCGAGGTGATCGTGGACGGCGCGCACGCCTACGCCCAGTTCCCCTTCACCCGCGACGAGCTGGACTGCGACTACTACGGAACGAGCCTGCACAAGTGGCTCACCGCGCCGATCGGCACCGGGTTCCTGTACGTGCGGCGGGAAAAGATCGAGAAGATCTGGCCCATGATGGCGGCGCCGCCCGAGATGAACGGCAACATCCGCAAGTTCGAGGAGATCGGCACGCACCCGGCCGCGAACCACAACGCGATCGCCGAGGCGCTGAACTTCTACGACGCGATCGGCCCGGAGCGCAAAGCGGCCAGGCTGCGCGTGCTGCGGGACCGCTGGGCCAAGCGGCTGGAGCCTCTCCCGGGGGTGAAGCTCCTGACCGCCTACGACCCGACGATGTCGTGCGGGCTGGCCTCGTTCACGCCCGCCGCGCTCGATGTCGGCAAGGTGACCGGGTACCTGTACGACAAGCACAAGATCATCGTCACCGCGATCGCGCACCCCGAGTTCAACTGCCTGCGGATCACGCCCAACGTGTACACGCGGCTCGCCGACGTGGACCGGTTCGCGGACGTGATGGAAGAGCTGCTCCGCAAGGGGCTCCCGGTCTGATCTGATTGCGGATTGCGGATTGCGGATTGCGGATTGCGGATTGCGGAATGGATGGGGGAGCGTCGATTCCGCAATCCGCACCGGGTCACTGAGGAAGCTGTGCAACGATTCGAAGCGGCCCGCCGCTGCCGCCGGCGATCTTCATCGGCAGCGCCACAATAAAACTCCCCTTGTTGGGGAGCCGCTCCAGATGCGCCACGTTCTCGAACGCCGGGATGTCGGCGGCGAAGAGGATGCGGTGCGTGTCGAACGTCTGGGACTGCCCGTAGTCGATGCTGGGCGTGTCGATCCCCACCGCATGGACGCGGCGCTCCACCAGCCACCGCGCCGCCCCCGAATCGATTCCCGGAAAATGGAGCTCCGGCACCGCCGCCTGGCCGGTCTTGGTGGTGCCGAGGTAGCGCGCGCGGTCGGGCCAGCGGGCGCCCCACCCGGTGCGGAACAGCACGATCGCGCCCTCCGGGATGGCGCCGAAGCCGCTTTCCCACTGCACCAAGTCGCCCCGTGAGATCCGATAGTCACGATCGGCGTCCGAGGCGCCGCGGGTGTCGATCACGACCGCGGGACCGATGAGCTGCGTGACGGGGATCTGGTCCGTGGTGTGGCGGCCCTCGGCGAAATGCACCGGGGCGTCGAGGTGGGTGCCGCCGTGCTCGGCCGCCGAGAAGTTGTTGGCGGCGTAGTAATAGCCCGCCGGAGTACGCTGGGCCGAGACGACCTGCAGCCGGAACGCCTGGGCGGTGGGCCAGTAGATGGTCGTGGAGTCGAACGCATAGGAGAGGTCCACCCAGGTCCCGCCGGCCAGCAGGTCGGCCGAGGACGTGTGACGGCAGGCGGCGAGCACGAGGGCGGAGGCGAGCAGGAGACGACGGACCATGGACACGGCTCCGAGCGGGAGGGGTCAGTTGCAAGTGTAACGGCCGCAAGCGAAGTTGCCAGGGCCCGTCACCATCGGAGGCGAATCGTGAGACTCTATCCGACACTCCTGCTGCTCACCGTTGTCAGCGGCTGCTCCGGCTCCAAGAGCGCGAGTCAGAACGCTACGAGCGGCGACACCCTCACCGAGCGCCAGCGCGACAGCGTGCTGGCCAAGTCGCGCATTCCCGGCGCGAGCGGGGTGGGCCGGGCGATGAGCGCCGCCGATTCGACGAGCGCGCGCGTGCGGGCGACCGATTCGGTGCGCGATTCGATGCCGTGAGGGGAGCCGCAGGGAGACGTCTCATGGCCGTGCCGGTGCTGGCCGTCGCGCTCGCCGCCTGCGCCCCGTCCACCCCCTGCCGCACCGCCGACTTCCACCGCGTCCGCGGCTTCTCGCGCTCCTACGCCGGCCACTGGGTGGTGGCCCACGGCGATACCCTCACCATGCCCGAGCTGGGCGACCGGTTCCGGTTGACCGACGTCGTGCTCGACACCGACACGGTCGTGATCGGCCGGGAATGCCATTTCACCGGCCGGTTGGTGTTCTCGGTCCCCAAGCCGGAGACGCTCTCCGTCACGTGGTTCGGTGTCCCGGAGCATGTGACGATCTTCGGCTGGCCCGTCGAGCTCGGGCCCTTCGCCGGGATCGGCGCGTCGTGGTGGGGGGGAGGCCGGGATTCACTGCGGGGCGCCATCCTGTTCGACTCGCAGCTGGGCATCCAAGTGCAGCCCGGTGCCACGGCTCAGTTCTGGGCGGGGCGATTATCTTCTTCTCGATGACTTCGCCGGAGACTCCATGAAAGGCTTCGTCTACCGCTGGCTGATCACGGCGCTCGGCCTGTGGGCCGCCTCCGCCATTGTGCCCGGCGTCACGTTCCGCGGCTGGCGGACGCTGGTATTCGCCGCGCTGCTGCTCGGCTTCGTGAACGCCGTGGTGCGCCCGATTCTCCTGATCCTCACGCTCCCGATCACCCTGCTCACCCTCGGGCTGTTCATTTTCGTGGTCAACGGGATCTCGCTCGCGGTCGTCGCGTGGCTGCTCCCCGGGTTCTCGCTCAGCGGCCTCGGCGCGGCGATCCTCGGGTCGATCGTGGTCGGGCTGACCGGCTGGCTCGCCTCGGCGTTCGTCGGCGGCTCGGGCCGCATCGAGCACATCCGCCGCATCGAGGTCACGGGGCGCCGCGTCGATGGATAGGACGTTCGCGGCGCTCGGTGCCGTCTCGGGCTTCCTGGCGGTCGCGGCGGGAGCGTTCGGCGCCCACGCCCTGCGCGCCCGCCTCTCCGCCGACTCGGTGCAGGTCTTCGAGACGGGCGCCCGATACCAGATGTACCACGCCCTCGCCCTGCTGTTTGTGGCGTGGGCGGCGACCCGCTGGCCGACCTCGCCGGTCCGAGCGGCGGGGTGGCTGTTCGTCGGCGGCACGGTGCTGTTCACCGGCAGTCTCTACGCGCTGAGCCTGACGGGGGGCGGAGCGCGGTGGCTCGGCGCCGTCACGCCCTTGGGGGGACTCCTCTTTCTCGCCGGTTGGCTGGCCCTCGCCGCCGGCATCCTGAGAAGCTGACGCTGGTCCACCATGACCGACCTCCGAGACGTCGAGACCCCCGCCCTGCTGCTCCACCTCGACGCGGTCGAGCGGAACCTGGCGTTCATGGCCGGGCGCGCCAAGCAGCTCGGCGTGGCGCTGCGCCCGCACGCCAAGACGCACAAGTGCGTCGAGCTGGCCCGCCGGCAGCTCGGCCACGCCGCGGTGGGGCTGACGGTGGCGACGCTGGTCGAGGCGGAGACGTTTGCACGCGCCGGAATGCGCGACCTGACCTGGGCGTTCCCTCTCGATCCCACCCATCTCCCGCGCGTCAAACGAATCGTCGAGGAGACGGGCGCCACCCTGCGCGTCGTGCTGGACGACCTGGAGACCGCGAAGGCGCTCGCGGGCTCCGGGCTGCACGTGTGGCTCAAAGTGGACTGCGGCTACCACCGTGCGGGGGTGGATCCGGCCTCGCCCTACGGCCTGGCGGTGGCGCGCGAGCTGGGCCGGGAGCGCGGCCTCTCCTTCGACGGGATCCTGAGCCATTCCGGGCATGCCTACCGGACGACGAGCAAGGCGGAGGCGGCGGAGGTCGCTGAGTCGGAGCGGAGCGTGATGACCCGCTTCGCCGAGCGCCTACGGCAGGAGGGGCTGCTCGTTCGGGGGATCAGCGTCGGCTCGACGCCGTCCATGACCGCCGTGCGGGACCTGGCGGGGGTGACGGAGGCACGGCCCGGGAACTATGTGTTTTTCGACCGGACGATGGTGCTGATTGGCTGCTGCGATTGGGCCGACGTGGGCGTCACGGTGCTGACGTCCGTCGTGTCACACCAGCCGGGCGCGACGCATTGTATCGTGGACGCAGGGGCGCTGGCGCTCTCGAAGGACGCGGGGCCGAGCCACGGGAGCCTGCCCCAGGCGATGGGGGCGGTGCGGGGTCAGGAGGGGCTGACGGTGGCCTCGGTGTCGCAGGAGCACGGGATCATCCGCGCGGCGACGGCGGAGGCGCTGGACGGACACCTCGCGGTCGGCGAGCGGGTGGAGATCGTCCCGAACCACTCGTGCCTCACCGTCGCCCAGTTCGACGAGTATCACGTGGTGCAAGAGGGCAAGGTCGTGGACCGCTGGCCCATCGCGCGGGGACGCTGACCGGGAGGAACCGATGCGGATCGTGATTCGGAATTTCGCGCTGGCCGTGTTGCCGCTGATGCTGGGTCTCGCGGCCGGCTGGGGCTTCGCCTACAGCCAGGAATCCTGCGGCCGGATGGTCGGGGCGCTGTTCGCCTCGAAGTGCCACGGGCGGATGCTCGAGTACCAGGTGCTGTTTCAGACCCTGGGCACCGCGCTGGGCTGTGTGCTCACCGCCGTATTGGGAAGCTGGCTGGAACACCGCCGCCGCCGCGCCGTACAACAGACGACTCCTACAGGAGAGCCGTCATGAGACGCCTTTGGAGCACGCTGGTACTGCTCGGCGCGGCCGCCGGCCGTCTGGCCGCACAGGACTCGACCAAGGCCGCGGTGCCCGCCGCGACGCTCACCGTCACCGAGGCGGTGATCGCGCGGTCCATCGTGGACCGCGCCCCGCAGGACACGGGCGCGACATTCCCCGACAGCGTGGGGACTCTGGTCTTTTTCACGCGGGTTTCCGGTGGCACGGCCGGGACCGCCATCCACCACGTCTGGTTCCACGGGGACACGCAGGTGGGCGATGTGGAGCTGCAGGTCGGGGGCTCGCCGTGGCGCACGTGGAGCCGCAAGACGGTGCCGGCCGATTGGAAGGGCGCGTGGCACGTCGAAGTGCATGATGCCTCGGGGAGCGTGCTGAAGCGCGTGGACTTTACCGTGGGTCAATAGGAGAGCGACGCTCGAGGAGACGCCGAGGACCCTCGGCGTCTTCCCTCCTAGGCGTCGCTCGCCGACCATGCTATAGTAGTAGCCACCCTCACCGACACCCCATGGATCTCGTCCAACAAGTCGCCGCCAATCTGGAAATCGAGGAAGGCAAGGCCGAGAAGGGCATCGGCGCGGTGTTGATGGCGCTGCGCATGGCGATCTCCAAGGACGCGTTCGAGCAGCTGAAGAAGGGGGTCCCGAGCGCGGAGCGCTGGATGGGCCGGGCGCTGATGAGCGGCGCCCGCACCGGCGAGATGTCCGTGGTCACGGGGCCGGCCGGCATGCTGGCGGCGCTCGCCGCGGCCGGCATCAACAAGGACGACATCGCGCGATTGGGCCGCCTGGTGACCGAGCATGTGCGCCCGATCATCGGCAGCCCCGCGGTGGACAAGTTCCTCGAGGGAATTCCGGCCCTCAAGGGCTAGCTATCGCAGCTCCGAGGTGCAGTGTGCACACTTCGTCGCCTTGACCGGCACCGCCGAGAGACAGAACGGGCACGACTTGGTGGCCGGCGCGGGTGCGGGTGCCTCCGCGCGTTTGAGCTTCGCCAGCGACCGGATCATCAGGAACACCACCCAGGCGATGATCAGGAACGACACCACCTTGGTGACGAACAGGCCGTAGTTGAGCGTCACCGCGCCCGCGACTTTGGCGTCGGCGAGCGAGCCGTAGGGCCCCGCCGCCTTGGCGCCTTCCCTCAGCACGAAAAAGAGATTCGAGAAGTCCACCTGGCCCAGCAACAGGCCGATGGGCGGCATGATGACGTCCTCCACCAGGGAGCCGACGATCGCGCCGAAGGCCGCCCCGATGATGACGCCGACGGCAAGGTCGACCACGCTGCCCCGCATGATGAAGTCGCGGAAATCCTTGACCATGGTGAGTCCTTTCGAGACGTCGAGTGGCTACCGCCTGGGCGCGCGCGCGGGGAACGATTCGGACAATTGCCACGGCTCATCGCCGCTGGGCAGCTCGAGCGTCGGGAGCTCGGGCGTGAGCCCGTCATACCGCCAGCGCGCCAGTGAACGGACCACTTCATGGGTGACGACGATATCCCGCGTGTACTCGTAGGCGTCGGGCGAGCCGAACCAGGCGAGCAGGTCACAGGCCGTCCGGAGCTCGACGGGACGCCGCCGGCCGGCGGAGGCGTCTTGGGGATGCGAGAGCAGCACAGCCGCCCGCGCACTGTCCACGCGGACCGAGTCGCAGCCCCAGGCTCCGGCAAAGGCCGCCGAGACTGGGCGGTACCTCGGCTCGGCCGGTGCCGACTGCTGCGCCACGAGGAGGCATGCACCGAGCTGCGCGGCCACGGAGACGATCAAGGCAAGGCGGAGGATGAGTGGGCGCCTCAGACCGTTACGGCCCGAATGTACCGCAGCTCGAGCGTTTCGCCCGCCGGCAGCGTCGCCCATTGCGCGAACAGCACGCGCCGTCGGTCACGGACCTGCCGCAACTCGTCGTCGGTCAGGACGCAGGCGCCAGGCAACCCGTGCTGGGCGTAGTAGGCCGCCGCGCTCTCATTGAGATCGGCGGCAGACCACTCCACCCCCGCCGCCCGCTCCTGGTCGAGGAACCCGACGATCAGCTCCGACGGATGCGCGTCCGGGGGGATCGGGCCGCGCGGCCACGGCGCGCCGAAGTCGGCCAGGTCCCATCCCTCGGCGACGAGCCCGTAAAAGCCGCGGCTGTGCCCGAGCACCGATTCGACGGCGTAGTGGGTGAGGTCGTGGAGCGGGAAGAAGCGTCCCAGCCGGCCGTCCTGCCGCTGCCAGGTGACCGAGCCGTCGGCCCGCCGGCAGCTCAGCGCGGCGGAGCCATCCGTCTTCTTCTTGATGCGGATCACGAGATCGGGCACCGCGAGTGCCTCGGGCATGAGATTGGGTCGGGGTCACAATCTACCAGCCCCCCCGCCTGGCGGCGACCGCGGCCAACCAGCGCGGGGGCTCGGAACCTCGAGCGCCCAAGGAGTGTTCTTAGCCGGAGACCGCGTTACCCCAGCCCCGTGGAGGAGCCGTGTCACTGCGACCGATCAAGCGAATCATCCAAGCGAAGCCCACTATCGAGGGCGCCGGGGTCAAGCTGCGTCGCGCATTTGGGTTCGGCGATACGCGCGAGTTCGATCCTTTTCTCCTGTTCGACGACTTTCGCAACGAACGCCCCGACGACTATCTCGCCGGCTTTCCCTGGCACCCCCACCGCGGCATCGAGACGATCACCTACGTCCTCGCGGGCGCGGTGAGCCACGGGGACAGCCTAGGGAACCGCGGGACGCTGGGGGCGGGCGACGTGCAGTGGATGACGGCCGGAAGCGGCATCCTCCACCAGGAGATGCCCAAGGGCGATCCCGAGGGGAGGATGCACGGCTTCCAGCTGTGGGCGAACCTCCCGTCCTCACTGAAAATGACCGCCCCGCGGTATCAGGATGTCGCCGCCCGCGACGTCCCCGAAGTGATCGACGACGACGGCACCAAGGTTCGCGTCGTGGTTGGGAGCTTCTGGGGCAAGACCGGTCCTGTGGAAGGCGTCGCGGCGGACCCGCGCTACCTCGACGTGTGGGTGCCGCCGGGTCGACGCAAGACGCTGCCCGTCGAAACCGCCCGCCATGCGTTCGCCTACGTATTCGAGGGCACGGGCACGTTCCGCGACGCTTCCCAGCCCGTCGGCGTGCGAACGGAACGGGTGGGTTCGACCGAGGCAGGATCGGCGGAGGAGACGGGGAACCGGTCCCTCGTGCTCTTCGACGGCGGCGACGAGGTCACGGTGCAGGCGGGGGAGAACGGCATCAGGTTCCTGCTGGTCTCGGGGAAGCCGCTCGAGGAGCCCGTCGCGTGGTATGGCCCCATCGTGATGAACACCGAGGAGCAGCTGCGGCAGGCCTACACCGAGCTACGCGACGGGACCTTCATCAAGCACGCCTGATCTCCGTCACGGAGAGGGTGACGGGGGGCGCGGGCTCTGCGTGAGGAGCCAGCGCTGAGCCTCATCGAGGTCGGTGAACACCCGGCAATTCACCCCGCGGTTGCGGGCGACGAACTCGCCGAAGCGGCGGGGGTCGACCAGCGCCACAGGACCTACGATGGCGAAGGGGATGGCCTTCCACCGTCGCGCGAGGGCGAGGCCGAAGCCAAGGCGGTCCAGATCGCTGAAGGCGCCGGCGAGCTCTCGGCCATCCAGGAGGACCGCACCGGCGGGAGCCTGGTCGACCGCATCGGCGATGGTTTCCACAAGCCGCGAGAACCAGGCGGAGTCAGCCGCTCCGCTGACTCGCACCAGCAGCCAATCGCCATCCCGCTCGAAGTGGGCTTTAGCGGTGGAACTCACTCCGGCTTCCCGTGAAAGCGCGCGGCCCAAGCGTCGCGCGGAGCTGGGGCGGGAGGATTCGAACCTCCAGCTTCCCGGTTAACAGCCGGGCGGTCTGCCAGTTGACCTACACCCCATCGCTCACGAACCAATACCCCGCTCCCGCATTGCCGGCAAGTTACCTTTGACCGCATGAACGTCGCGATCAGCCCGGCGGCCGCCACCGACCTGCCGGCCGTCCTCGACCTGGTGCAGCGCACCAAACTGCCCCGGGCGGAGCTCGAGCGGCACGTGGCGACCACGCTCGTCGCCCGGGAGGGCGAGCGCATCGTCGGCTGCGCCGCACTGGAGCTGTACGGGAAGGCCTGCCTGCTCCGGTCCGTCGCCGTGGAGCCCAGCGCGCGGGGACTCGGCCTGGGCCAGCAGCTGACCCGGGCGGCCCTCGACCTCGCACGCACCCGCGGCGTGAAGACCGCGTACCTCCTCACGGAAACGGCGGGTGAGTTCTTCCCCCGCTTCGGCTTCCGCACCATCCCCCGTGCCGAGATCGACCCGGCCGTGCAGCGCTCGATCGAGTTCACGACCGCCTGTTCGGCCAGCGCCCTCGCCATGCGCGCCGATCTCGCCGGGTGAAACAGCTCGTCATCCCCCGGTACGGCCCTCCCGACGTGCTGGAAGTGCGGGACGCGCCCGACCCGGATGTGCGGCCGGAGTCGGTGCGCATCCGCGTACATTCGGCCGGCGTCAACTTTTCCGACCTGCTGGCCCGGCAAGGCCTCTATCCCGACGCCCCCAAGCCGCCGTGCGTCGTCGGCTACGAAGTGGCCGGCACCGTGGATGCGGCCGGCGTGGGAGTGGCCTTCCCTAGGGTCGGCGACCGGGTCATCGCCATGACGAAATTCGGCGGCCAAAGCGGCCTGGTGGTCGTGCCCGCCGACTTCGTCTTCCCCCTTCCCGCCGGCTGGAGCCTCGAGCAGGGCGCCGCCTTCCCCGTCGTGTACCTCACCGCCCACCATCTGCTCGTACGGGTCGCCGCGGTACGCCCGGGCGAGACGGTGCTGGTCCACGCGGCCGCCGGTGGTGTGGGACTCGCGGTCGCCGAGCTGGGGCGGATCCTCGGAGTTCGGGTGCTGGGACTCGCTTCGCCGGCCAAGCACGCGATCCTGCGTGAATACGGCGTCGAGCCGCTGAACAGCCGCGATCCCCGCTGGTTCGAGGTGGTCCGTCCGCACGCGCCCCACGGCGTAGACGTGGTGCTCGACGCCGTAGGCGGCGATTCCTGGCGCCACGGCTACCGGCTGCTCGCACCGGGGGGCCGGCTGGTGTGCTACGGCGCGTCGGGGCTTTCCCAAGGCACCAGCCGCAATCTCCTCAAGGTAGTGTGGCGCGTCCTGCGCTTCCCCCGTTTCGGCCCAATCGCGCTGATGAACGACAACAAGGCCGTCGCGGGCGCGAACCTCGGCCACTTATGGAAGTCGGGCGGCGTGCTCCGGCCGCAGGTCGAGACCCTGCTCGGGTATGCAAAGGAGAACAAGATCACGCCGCGGGTGGACCGCGCGTTCCCACTCGCCGACGCGGCGGCGGCGCACCGCTTCATCCACGAGCGGCGCAACGTGGGGAAGGTGGTGCTGCAGCTCTAGAACTTCATCCCCGCCTTGTCCGCGAACGCGCGCAGTGCGGATTCCTGCTCCGCGGTGAGATGCTCGGGGATCTCGACCTTGACCTCGACGAACTGGTCGCCGCGGCGGCCGTTCTTCTCGATCCCATGGCCGGCGATCCGGAACTTCTGCCCGTGCTGCGTCCCCGGCGGCACTTTCAGCACCACTTTGTGCCCGTCCAGCGTCTTCACCTTGATGCGGGAGCCGAGCAGCGCCTGCGCGAGGTTGATCGGCACGACGCAGATCACGTCCAAGCCCTCGCGCCGGAAAAAGCGATCGGGCTCGACCTTGAAGACCACGACCACGTCGCCGCGCCCCTTGGTGCCCTGCCCCTTGAGGCGCACCCGTGTGCCGTCCTCGGTCGCGGGCTCGACGGTGATCACCAGCCGCCGCTCCACCCGCACGTCGCCGCTGCCCTGGCAGGTCGGACAGCGCTCCGAAGGCACCTTGCCCTTGCCGCGGCACACGGGGCACGGCCGGTTGACCGCGAAGCTGCCTTGGCCGAACGACACCACGCCCCGCCCTTTGCACTCGGGACACGTGGAAATGATCGCGCCGGGCGCCGCGCCCTTCCCCCCGCACGTCGGGCACACGTCGCTCATCGGGAGCGTGACGGGGACCTTCCCGCCAAGGGCGGCCACGCGGAACGGAATGGAGACCGACGCTTCGATCGCGTCCTCGTCTTCGGTCCGCCCCGTGCCGCGCTTGCCGAAAATGGATGAGAACAGATCGCCGAGACCGCCGAAGGAGCCGAGATCGGAGAGGTCAAAATCGGCTCCGTAATCGCCGCTCCCCGCTCCGGGCGCGCCCGCCCCACCTCTGCGGCCCGAGGCCGTGCCGGTGCCGGCGAACGCGCCGTACCGGCGCAGCTGGTCGTACTTCCGGCGCTTCTCGGTGTCGCTCAGGACGTCGTGCGCTTCGTTGATCTCCTTGAATCGCTCGGCCGCCGGCGGGTTGCCCGGGTTGCGGTCCGGATGGTACTGCTTGGCGAGCCGGCGGAACGCCTTCTTGATCTCGTCCGTCGTGGCGGCCTCCGACACGCCGAGGATCTGGTAGTAGTCTCGTGCCGCAGCCATCAGCCCTGGGCCTCCACCCCACCCTGCCACGTCAACACCACCACCCGCGCGGGCCGCAGCAGGACCCCACCCAGCTTATAACCCGCCTGGAGCACCGCGCCCACCGTGTGATCCTTGGCGGGGTCGTCTGCAGGCCCCATCGTGACCGCCTCGTGGAGATGGGGATCGAACGAGACGCCCACCTGGTCGATGCGCGTCACGCCCACAGCGTCCAGCTCCTTCCAGATTTTCCGCTCGACGAGATCCACCCCGTCGTGAATGGTCTTGGCGTCGGTCTGCACCGGGTCGATGTGCGCGAAGCGGGCCAGGTCATCGAACGCGTCCACCAGCCGCGAGAGCAGCTCCGCCTGCGCCTTGCCCCACGACTCGGTGCGCTCCCGAATGGTCCGCTTGCGGAAGTTGTCGTATTCGGCGGCGAGGCGGAGATACTTGTCCTGGAGCGCGGCGAGTTCCTCCTCGAGCCGCACGACGGCATTCTCCGGCGGCTCGACCAGGGCTGCCCCGCCCGTCTGTACCGCCGCCGCCGCCGCCGCCGCCGACGCCACGGGGATAGGCGGCGCGGCTGGAGGTGGGGGAGTCGGCTCCGTCTCCGTCTGGGCCGCTTCGGCTGAGCGCTTCTTGTGGTCTTTCATGAGCGTCCGCTCGAGTGGGCAATCCACGTGCCGCACGGATGCGCCGAATTGGCGCGGCGCAAGCGGCGCGTGTCGCCGGAACTGCCGGATTGTCAACAAGATAGCCGCACCGGGGCAGCACGTAAACTCAGCCGACACCGGTCGCGGTACAGCCGGGCGTACGTGTGCCGCACAGCCCCGGTTCCAAGCTCCGCTTAGGCCCGCGCGGGCTCCAAGCCGGCGAGGAACGCGAGCATGTCGCCAAACACCTGCTCACGCTGGGGGTCGAGCAGGATCTCGTGGTACATCTCCGGATACCAACGGACCTGCACGTCGGTCTTGAGGCTGTCGGCGAACGCCCGGGCAAGGTGGGAATCCACGATGCGGTCCTCCCCACCCAGCAGGAACAAGAGCGGGGACTCGATCCGGTGCGCGTCCGCAGGAACGGCGCGCTGGGCCCACTGGGTCTCGCGCCAGGCGCCCGTGGTCATGACGCGGTGCACCAGGGGATCGGCGAGGTAGGCGGGCCCCACGGCCGGATCGCGACTCAGGTGGTCGGTGTCGACACCGGTAGGCAGCGCGAGCGTCGGCCAGAGATCGGCGAGTGCGCGGGCCAGGGCCAGCTTCCACTGCGGCGGCTGGAACGCGAGGCCGAGCCAGGGCGAGGAGAGGATGGCGGCGGCGACCGGGTCGCTCGGCTGCGTTTCGAGGTAGCGCAGCACCAACAAGCCGCCAAACGAATGACCGAGAAGCACCTGCGGAGCGTTGGTGCGGAGCCGGACCACGCGCCGGAACGCCTGGAGATCCCCCAGCAGCTGGCTGAACCGAGACAAGTGACCGCGACGTCCGCCCGAGCGTCCGTGCCCGCGTCCATCCAGCAGGTAGGCCGCGACGCCGGCTCCGCGCAGTCGCTCACCCACGTGCGCCCACCGCCCACCATGGTCGGACCACCCGTGCGCGAACAGCAGGGCCGCGGTCGGCTCGCCCGGCTCGTACGCCTCGTAGTGGAGCGCGGTGCCGTCGGGAGCGAGGAGCTGCGGCATCATGCCTCCAGCAGCGCGCGGCGCAGCAGGTCGAGACCGGCCTGCGCGCTGCGCGCACGGATCTCGCCGCGGTCCCCGGGGAAGACGCGGCCCACGGCCCGCGTGACTTGACCCACCCGCACGGCGAGCCACACCGTGCCCACAGGCTTCTCGGGCGTCCCGCCCCCCGGTCCCGCGATCCCCGTGACGGCGATCGCGCTGTCGGCGCCGAACACGCGCTGCGCTCCTTCCGCGAGTGCGCGGGCGACCGGCTCCGACACGGCGCCGTGCACTTCGAGCAGCTCGGCGGCCACGGTCAGCAAGGCGGTCTTGACCGCGTCGTCGTAGGCCACGATGCCCCCGAGGAACGTGTCGGAGGACCCCGGGACGGCGGTGATGCGCCCGCCGAGCAGCCCGCCAGTACACGACTCCGCGACCGCGAGGCGCCAGCGGCGGCGGCGGAGCAGCTCGAGCACCACAGCGGCGAGATCCACCTGCTCCTCGCCGTAGCAATGCTCGCCCAGCAAGCCGCGCAGGCGTTCCGCCCCGGCGGCGAGCAGGCGCTCGGCCTCCGCGCGCTCCAGCGACCACGCCGTGAGCCGCAGGTCCACGCCGGCCTCCGAGGGCAGGTAGGCGAGGGTGAGGGGCTCAAGTGCGTCTTCGGCGGGATCGACGCGCTCGGCCACGGCGGACTCCGGCACCCCCGTCGTGCGGAGCGTGCGGGACAACACCACGCGCGGTGCCACGCCCTCGCGCTGCTGCCGGGTGAGGAGCCGCGGCACGACCTCCTCCGCCAGCAGGCCACGCATCTCAGACGGAACGCCGGGGAGCATGATCACGAGCCGGCTTTCGGGGCCTCCGTCCTCCAGCCAGAGCCCCGGGGCGGTGCCGCGCGGGTTCGGCAGCACGGTGGCGCCGCGCGGCACCTCCGCCTGGGTGCGGTTGATCGCCGGCATGGGGCGGCCGAGTCGCCGGAAGCGCGCTTCCAGCGCCGCCAGCACGGCGGGATCGAGCGCGAGCGGCCGGTCCAACAGCTCGGCCACGACCTTCTTGGTCATGTCGTCGCGCGTGGGACCCAGCCCGCCGGTGGTGAGCACGGTGCCGGTGCGGGCCAGCGCGTCCGCGACGGCGTCGCGGATCGCCGCCGGTCGGTCGGGGACGGTCGTGCGGCGAACGATCTCGACGCCGGCGGCGGCCAGGGTGCGCCCCAACTCCGCGGCGTTGGTGTCCACCGTGTGGCCCAGCACCAATTCGGTGCCGATGGTGAGGACTTCGAGCTTCACGCGCCGCCCTTGAGCAGCGCGCGATAGCGATACAGGTAGATGATGAGGGAGTAGATCGTAAGCACGATCGCGCCGGCGAGGGTGACCGCCACGACGGCGCCGTGGAACTCGTTCCAGAAGTTGCGGAACCATCCGACCCAGCGGTGCTCGGCGAGCGCGTCTTTCCAGGCGAACCACGCGATGGTGGCGCCGATGAACACGTTTTGCACGACCGCCTTGAGCTTGCCCGGGCCCAAGGCGGGGATGACGACTCCACGCCGCGCCGCGAAGAAGCGGAAGCCGGTCATCAGCAGCTCACGCCCGACGAGCAGCAAGCACACCCACACCGGCACGCTGCCCCACCAGGGGATGCGGTAGTCCACGACGATGGTGGGGTGGCGTGTCAGCCAGAAAATCGGCACCAGGGTGGCGAACAGCAGCCACTTGTCGGCGATCGGGTCGAGCAGCTTGCCCAGATCACTCACCTGGTTGTGCTTGCGGGCATAGTACCCGTCGACCACATCGCTGAAGGCGGCGGCGAGGAAGATCACGAACGCGAAGACCTTCGGCCAGTAGCCCGAAATGAACGGCAGCAGCGCAATGACAGGGGTGAGGCAGATGCGCGCGAGGGTGAGGATATTCGGCAGGGTCCACCGCATGGGACCGCCCGCTAACTGAGCGTCTTGAGGACCAGTTTGCTGCACGCTTTGAGGGTGTCGAACACGCCGTCGCCGCGCACCGCGACCGCCTCGTAGTACGGAGCGCGGCCGACCCACTCCGCGCCGATCTTCTCGACCAGGTGCTCGCCGGGGTGGGCCGAGTCCGGCATCACCTTTTGCTGCGCCAGGTCTTCGATCGGCCACCCCGGATTGAGCGCCCCTTGCAGGTCCTTGATCGGCGCGGCGTTCGGGAGGTCGCGTTTGTTGTACTGGAGCACGAAGGGGATTCTAGTCAGGTCGTAGCCGTACTCGGCCATGTTGTCGTAGAGGTTCTGCATCGACTCCACGTTGGCTTCCATACGCTCGAGCTGGCTGTCGGCGACGAACACGATGCCGTCGACGCCCTTCAGAATGAGCTTGCGGCTGGCGTTGTAGTACACCTGGCCCGGCACCGTGTACAGGTGGAACCGGGTCTTGAACCCCCGGATGGTCCCCAGGTCCACCGGGAGGAAGTCGAAGAACAGGGTCCGCTCGGTCTCGGTGGCGAGGGAGATCATCTTGCCGCGCGTGTTGGGGGAGACCTTCCCGTAGATATGCTCGAGGTTGGTCGTCTTCCCGCCCAGGCCGGGGCCGTAGTAGACCAACTTGCAGTTGATCTCACGGGACGCGTAGTTGATCATCGACATGCGGCCGGCGTCCCCCTACCCGAAGAGTTTGTCAATTTCGTCTTCCGCCCCTTCGAGCAGGCCCTTCTGCTGGGCCGGCCCGGTCCCCACGCGATTGAACATCTCCTCGAAGACCTTGTTCAGGTTTTCCACCACGGCCCGCGCCTTGAGCTTGACCAGGCCCAGCGTGGCGCGCTGGTCGAACAGCACGACCAGGATCACGCGCTTCGCGATGTCGGCGAGATACATCGATTCTCTTTCGCCCTGGTGCACCAGGCTCGCGAACTCGGGCTCGCCGATCATCTTGGCGAGCTGGTCGTTGGCGCTGAAGTCGGCGGCGGTGAGCGAGGCGAAGGCGGTGGGATCGAACTGCGGCGGATCGCCGACCGTGGCCACGAGCTGACCGGTCCGGTCCACGAGCAGCGCGCAGCGGGCGTTCGAGTCGCGGAGGAACGCCTGCAGGTGCCCTTGGATCTGTTTGAAGTCGCTCTCGCTGAACGACCAGCTCGCCGCACCCGTCATCGCTGTCCCCGGTCAGTCGGCATCGGACATCTCACGCCGCGCTTGCAGCGCCTGGGCGATGGTCACGCCGTCGGCGTATTCCAGGTCCCCGCCGACCGGCAGGCCGCGCGCGATGCGCGTCACCCGCACCCCCGTGGGCTTCAGCACCTGCTGGAGGTAGGTCGCCGTGACTTCGCCTTCCATCGACGGGTTCGTCGCCACGATCACCTCGCGGACGGCCGAGCCGTTGGCGACCCGCGCCACCAGCCGCTCCACGTGGAGCGCCTCGGGGCCGATGCCGTCGAGCGGCGAGAGCCGGCCGCCGAGCACGTGGTAGTGGCCGCGGAAGCGCGCCGCCCGCTCGATCGCGGCGACGTCAGCCGCCTCCTCCACGACGCACAACAGCGCGGCGTCCCGCCGCGGGTCGCGGCAGATGCCGCAGGGATCCTCGTCGGTCAGGTTGCCGCACGTCCCGCAGGCGATCACCTGCTCGCGCACCTGCCGGATCGCCTGCGCCAGACGCTCGGCGATCTCCGCGGGCTGCTTCAACAAATGAAACGTGAGCCGCTGCGCCGTCTTCCGCCCGATCCCGGGGAGCCTGGACAGCTCCGTCACGAGATCCTCGATGGCCGACACGACCGTCTATAGCGGCAGCTGAAACGGAAACGGCAGACCCGAGGTGAGTTTCCGGACCTCCGCCTGATACAGCTCGGCGGCGCGCTTCTGTGCCTCCGCCACCGCGGCGAGCACCAGATCCTCGAGCATCTCCACGTCGCCCTGGCGCACGGCCTCCGGGTCGATCGTGATGGCGCGAATCTGCCCGCGCCCGTCGGCCGTGGCCTGCACCATCCCCCCGCCCGCCTGGACCGTCACCGTCTGCTGGGCGAGCTGAGACTGAATCTCGGACAGCCGCCCTTGGACTTGCTGCGACAACTGGAGCAGGTTGGATAAATCCGCCATACGTCGAAAGTTACCCCCCCTCAAAAGGCCCCGCAAGCTATTCGAGCAGCTCCAGATCCAGCGCGTCCACCGCCGCGCTCAGCGTCGGGTCCTTCGCCCGCAGCACCTTGAGCCGCTCCGCGTTGGCGGATTGCTCGGTGAGCCTGTGGGGCCGCGGCGCCGACCCGGCCGCCGGCGGCGCGTGCCCCGGGTCGCGAGCGCCCGGGCCCTCGACTCTGATCCGCACCGACTCGGTGACGTACTCCCCCACCAATTTCGCCAGCGCGTCGCGTTTGTGATCGATCCCCTCGACCTGCCCCAGGGTTTGGTCCAGCAGCCGGAGCGTGACGAGGCTTCCTTCGATCCCCGCGACCTCCGTGGCCGCCAGCAGCGTGCCGAACATGGGGCTCGTCCCGCGCGCGTACGCCACGATCGACGGCCAGAGCGTGCGCAGCCGCTCCAGCGTCAGCGGGCCCTTCGCGGGCATCGCTTGGTCGGATGGTCGGGTAGCCGGATGGGGATAGGCGGGCGGCGTCGCCGCTGGCGGCGCGACGTCTCTCAGGACCGTCCCGGTCGGCGGCTCGGGTTTCGATCCGCCAATCCGACTCTCCGACGTTCCGACGCCTTTCAGGGCATTCAACACCTCCCCGATCTCGACCGTCTGGTCCATCATCGCCCAGCGCAGCAGCAGCAGCTCCACCGCGAGCCGCGGGTTGCCGCCGCGGCGGACCTGCGGCTCCGTCTCGGACAGCACGGTGAGCAGACGCACGACGTCCGGCGGCGTCAGCCGGGGGGCGTGCCGTCGCACGAGCGCCTGCAGCCCCTCGGTCAGCCCCTCGGGCTCGCCCCCCAGGCCGACGAGCAGCACGGCGCGGAGCGTCTCGCCGGCGCCGCTGACGAACTCGCCGAGGTCGGCTCCGGCTTCGAGCAGCTTGTCGACCAGCGGAAAGACGGCGCCCGTGTCCCGTTCGGCGAGGAGGCGGAGCAGCTCGCCGTACAGGTCGTCGGAGATGAGCCCGAGCACCTCGCGGACACGCTGCGCGGTGACCGGCCCCTCGCCGAAGGAGAGCACTTGGTCGAGGAGCGAGAGGCCGTCCCGCATCCCGCCGTCGGCGCTGCGGGCGATGAGGAACAGCGCGTCGTCCTCGGCCTGGAGTCCCTCGGCGCGAAGCACCTCGCGCAGCCGGTCCACGATGGCGTGCGGGCCGATGCGGCGGAAGTCGAACCGCTGCAGTCGCGACAAGATCGGGGCGGCGCTCTGCGCGATCTTCTGCGGCTCGGTCGTGGCGAACACGAAGACCACGCGGGAAGGCGGCTCCTCGAGGATCTTGAGGAGGGCGTTCCAGGCCTCGCGGGTGAGCATGTGCGCTTCGTCGACGATGTACACCTTGTAGCCCTCGTCGGTGCTGGCGGCGTACATCGCCCGCTCCCGCAGGTCCCGCGCGTCGTCCACGCCGCGGTTGGAGGCGGCGTCGAGCTCCACGACGTCGAGGTTGGCCTGGCCCGTCCAGATCCGCGCGCACGACTCGCACGCGCCGCACGGCTCGCCGCCGCTGCGGCGCAGGCAGTTGAGCGCCATCGCCAGGATCCGCGCCGCGGTGGTTTTCCCCACGCCGCGGGGCCCGGCGAAGAGGTAGCCGTGCGCCGTGCGGCCGCTCGCCACCGCGCCGCGCAGGGCGGCGGCGACGTGGTCCTGGACGATGAGGTCGGCGAACTGCTTGGGGCGGTACTTCCGGGCGAGCGCGATCATGGGCGGCAACCTAACACGGAATGCGGAAGTTGAGTGCCCCAGGCTCCCCGCAGCGGCCTCCGACATCGCTTAGCGCTGCTCCCTGCGGGGGCCTGACGCGATTCGCGAGCGGCGGTCCTGCGGACCTGGGGCGGAGGAAAGATAGCCGGCAAGTGACGCCACGCCTAGCGGACGATCACGGACGCGCCGCGACGGAGGCGCTCAGATCGAGCCGCAGTGACCCCGCCTGCAACATGAGGTTGGTCCGTGCACCCCCGGGCCGACCGGGTTTCAGCGTCACGAGCGCCCCGCCCCCCCCCCCCCTTCCTCCGCCCACACCGCCGGTCCCCGCCGTGTCCGGCCGAACCCGCACCACCCGGAGCACGGTGTCATCGGCGACAGCGGCCACGACCTCCCCCGGAGACGGGACCGGGTTCCCGAACGCGTCCTGAACGCGCACCCGCAGCGTCGACGCCGTGTCGGGATCGAGCACGAGCGAGCCGTCCACGCTCTTGTCCTTGTACGCCGCCACAAGACGCGCCGCGGGCCCCGCCGAAGGAAACAGCGTCGCGAGCCGCACGATCGCGCGGCCTCCGCCCTCTCCCCCGATCACCACCGTGATCAGCGTCGGCGCCACCCGCTCCCCAAACACGACGTCGGCGCGCAGCTGCCCGCTCGAATCGGTGCGCTGCGCCGACGGGATCGCCCGACCGTTCTCCGCGGTCATCGCGACGGCGATGCCGGCGACCGGAGCGCCGGTCGAATCCCGCACGTCGAGGACCAGCGGCAGTGCCGCGCGCTGGCCCACCACGCCGCGCTGGCCGTTCCCCGAAATGAACCCGGTTCGTGCGGACGCGGGCCGCGTGGTTGGCGGGGACGGCGGTGGCTCCGCCTGCGCCACCTCGGCCGCCGGCGCGACGGCGACGAGCTCGACCTCCGGCTGTCCCGCGAGCGCCGTGCCGTCCACGGCGGCAGCGACGAGACGGTAGGTATGCGGCTGCATGCCCACGCTCACGTGGAACGACGCAATGCCGCGCGCGTCCGTCGTCGCTTCAACGTCTCGCCCTGCACTACCGGCGATCACGGCGCTGCCACGCAGCACGAGACGCACTCCCGGGACCCCTACCCGTCCCCGTTTGAGCGCCATTGCGACCAGCGCCTCCCCGCCCGCGCCGGCGCTGACGCGCGAGGCGAGCGGAACGACGGTGAGGGAACCGGGTGGCGCGACGGTGTCCGTTCGCACCGGGGACGGGGCCCGAGCGGGGGGTGCCACGGGACGCACCGGCGCCCGAGCCGCCGCCCGCCGCGCGCACCCGTCGATGCGCCGCAAGATGATCGAGTCGGCCCCCAGCGCTACGAGGTTCTGCCGATCGCGCGCGGTAGGGGTAAATGTGAGGCAGTTGCGACCCACCAGGTCCGCGATCTCGCCCTTGGACAGGGTGCCGCTGGCGAGCAGCCGGATGAGATCCGTCTTGCGGAGCGGCTCGGAGCGCTGGGCAGGCGCGACGGCCGGCTGGGCGACCGCCAGCCCGGTCGCGACCAGTAGCGCGCTCCCCAGCTTCACGGTCGCTCGCACCCCGAGCGGTCGAAGTGCCGCTCGACACTGTCGGTGCCCGCGGTGAGCCGCCGGTCCTTCGCCACACGCACTGAGTCGAGTGCCGAGGAGGGGACTTTCGGCTTTTCACGGCTGTAGGCGATTAGGAGATCCTCGACCCCCACGAGCCCCGGGGCGAGCGCCTGACAGTCGATCAGCCGGTCGTCGAACATCTTGGCGCGGTCGCCGTAGTGACGCACCGCCAGCGCGAGCGAATCGCCGAGTCCGTCGAACGCCGCGACCACGGTGTCCGGTCCGGCCGCGCTGGGGGGCGGAGACGGGGAGGCGGCGGCCGGGAGCGGAGGGGGAAGAGAAGCGACCCGGTGTGTACGCATCCCCACGCCTGGACCGAACAAGAAGAACCAGGCTCCGGCGCCGGCGAGGACGACCAGCAAGAGCAGACCGTTCCGCAACCCGTGACCGCCGCCGCGCCGTGGTGACTCTGCTTCCTGGGCGTACTGCCTCCCGAGCGAGCGCCGGCCAGCCTCAACCTCCGCAGGCAGAACGACCGGCGCCGAGGGACGCCGGGGCCGCGGGGGCCGAGCGGGAGGAGGCGGTGGCGCGAGCGGCGCTTCCGTCTCGTACTCTGGCTCGACGTGGAGCATCGGCAGGTCTTTGAGCGACGGCGGCCGGGGCGCGCTCTTCCGCGGCCGCGGCGGGGGCGGCGGCGGAGCGGGCAGCGGCGGCGCCGACGCAGGCGTCGGGGCCGGCGGGGGTGGCGGCGGTGGCGGTGGCGGCGGCGGCACCGGCCGTGTCTCAGGTGGAGCGGGCGGCTGCGGGCGAGTCTTGGAGGCCCGACGCATCGCCGGCGCGCGCGGCACCGTGGAGGGGGGGGGGGGAGGGACGGCACCGCTGGGCGCGGGCACAGTCTCCTGATGCGCCCCCATGACCTCGAGCGTGGACCGCTGATCCAACGCAGGCGACGGGGGCGAGGCGAGCGGCGAGGACGGCACATCCTCGTGCGTCACGGCGATGTCGTCGGTGGCGAAATTGCGCCATGGCAACACCGAGCACTTAAGCCCCGCGGCGAGCTCCTGTCCTTCGAGCAGCTCATAGAACGGCAGCGAGACGCTCGACCAAGTCGGACTCGAGCCCGGTCGGAACAGGCCGGCGGTGGGACCGTCGACGTCGCTGCCGAGGACGACGGCCGCCTGCCAGGCTTCCTTGAAATACTGCTGGTGCGTTTCCACGTCCCCCGGCGCGAGCTCGACGCCGCTGGGCGGGTGGCTGTGGTACCAGCCGATCAGGTGTCCGTTGATGCGGCGCAGCTCTTCCTGGATTCGCTCCCACAAGCGCGACACCACGACCAGGGTCTTGTCCCCGTAAATCGACTGGTTCAGACGGATGGTCGAGTCCACCACCGCGTAGCGGACCTTCGACATCGGACAGGCGTAGAGATCGCCGACGAGGAATCCGAGGACGCCCTGGTTCTGGACCGACGTGAAGTGCTCGTGCAGCGCGGTGATCGCCTTCTGCTCGAGGAAGATCGGATAGGCGCCGCCGGGAGTCCGGCGGCCGTCCTCGAGGACGGGCGTCCACAGGATCGCGCGCGCCGTGGGAAGCACTTGCTCCATGTGCGGGGTGGTGGGAGGGCTTCCTCCCCCTCCCCCCGACGGCCGACCCCCTGTCCCCCCCCCCGCTCCGCCGCGGGTCACGCTAGCACCCGCGCGATAATGTCCGCGGCCTGCTTCACGTCAGCCGGGCCGACGTCGAGATGCGTCACCGCGCGCAGCCGTCGCGGGCCGTACGGCGCGAGCAGCACGCCCGCCGCGGCCAGGACGGGCGCCACGGCCTCGGCTGTGTCGCGCTCCCGCACGAGGTCGACCATGACGATGTTGGTTTCGGGAGCGCTCGTCCGCACGGCGGTGCAGCCCGCGAGCCGCTCAGCGAGGAGCCGGGCGGTGGCGTGGTCGTCGCCGATGCGAGTGAGATTGTGCTCGAGGGCGTAGAGCCCAGCGGCGGCGAGGATCCCCGACTGCCGCATCCCCCCGCCCAACCGCCTCCGGATTTCCCAAGCGCGCGGCCGCAGCTCGCGGCGGAACCCGAGGCACGATCCGACCGGGCAGCCGAGGCACTTGGAGAAGCTCACCATGACGGTCGTCGCGCCGGCCGCTAGGGCCGCGGGCGTCGTGCCGAGCGCGGCGGCGGCGTTCCACAGCCGGGCGCCGTCCAGGTGCACCGCCAGGCCCGCCGCCCGCGCGGCGGCGACGATGCCGCTCATCACGGCGAGCGGCATGACCCTCCCACCCGCGACGTTGTGGGTGTTTTCGACCGCGATGGCGCTCACGCGCGGCACGTGGGGAGAGGCGGGACGGAACGCGGCGCGCACCAGGTCGGCGGTGAGCAAGCCGTCGGGCGTCGCGACGGGGCGGATCTGCACGCCCGCGATCACCGCCACACCGGCCAGCTCGTAGTGCACGAGGTGCGCGTTTGCCTCCACCACGAGCTCGGTGCCCGGCCGCGTGCACAGCATGATGCCGGTCTGGTTCGCCTGGGTGCCGGAGGGGAAGAACAGGGCCTCCTCGGTGCCGAGCAGCGCGGCCACCCGCTCTTCCAGCCGGCGCGTCGTCGGGTCGCCGTCGAGGACGTCGTCGCCGACTTCGGCTTCGGCCATGGCGCGTCGCATCGCGGCCGACGGCCGGGTGACGGTGTCGCTGCGGAGGTCGATGGCCGTCATCCGAGGGCCACGCGCTGGGCGCTCCGCATCCGCATCAAGTCGTAGGTCTCGGCGATCTCGCCCCCCAGGAGAAAAACGTACGCCGTGTAGTAGACCCACAGGAGGAACAGGAAGAACGCCACGAGATTCGCGTCGGAGGCGAGGTGGTCGAAAGTCACGAAGCGGCTGACGTAGAGGGCGTAGAGCCGCCGGGCGATCTCGAACGCCAGCGCGCAGAACGCCGCGGCCACGAGGGCGGTGCGCCACTGGATCCGCCGGCTCGGCAGGACCTTGAAGATGAGGAAGAACAACCCGGCGGCGAAGGCGAAGGCCACGGTCTCCAGCCCGAAGCGCCAGATCCACTCGAGCAGGAAGTGCCCGCTCACCCGGGACGCGTACTGCAGCTCGAACGCCGGGAGCAGCGCGCTGGCGAGCAGCAGGGCCCACGTCACCAGCACCATGCCCAGATCGATCAGCTTGGCGAGCGGCCAGGGGCGGCGCTCCTCGGTGTCGAATACCTCGTTCAGCGCGGCCCGCAGGCCGCCGAACAGCCGCGTGGAGAACCACAGGAACAAGGGGCCGCCGACGAGCGTCAGCCGGCCGCGCTGGGCGACCACCTGGCCAAGCGCCCGCTCGACCTGGGCGAAGGCGTCGGTCTCGCGGCCGTCGGGTCCCGCGGGGATGAAGCGCTGCAGCAGCTCGTGCAGCTGGATCTGGTGCGTGGTGATCTGGTGCTGCACGAGATACCCCACGAGCGCGAGCAGCAGCACACAGAATGGGATGGCGGTGAGCAACAACTCGAACGATAGCCCGCTCGCGAGAAAGGGGATGTTGTCTTCGAAGGCCGCTTCGAGGGTGCGTCGCGCCACCCCCCACGCCGAGCGATGCCAGCCGCCGTCGCGCGTCACGCGACGGGCTCGTCATCCTCCGCCGCTGCCGGAAGCCCGCCCGCCCCCGTGCGGTCGCGCCGCCGGCGCCGGGCGGCCGCGAGCCGCCGCTCCAGCTCCTCGCGGGCCGAGGGTTCGGGTTCGGCCGTGGCCTCGTCGTCTTCATCCTCGTCATCGGCCACCAACGCCCGCAGATCGTCGACCTGGTCGCCCGCGAGCGCCTTCAGGTCCTTGAGCTTGCCCGTCAGCTTGCGGCGCGTCTCGGCGCCCGGCGCCGGCGCGAACAGGTAGCCCAGCGCCGCCCCGATCGCGACGCCCAGCAGGAAGGGACCGACGTCCGAGCCGCTTCGTTCGCTCACTCCCCCGCCTCCATGTCGTCCGGCGCCGCCACCGCCACCGCGCGCGGTGCGGCGTGCGATTGCAGCGCCGGCTTCACGTACGTGTCGGTTACCGCCCGCGTGCCCGCCACCCGCAGCTGCTCGAACAGGAAGGCGAACGTCTTCTCGAGATCGGCCGCGATAGCCGCCCGCGTTTCCTCCGGCAAATCCCACATCCGCCGCTTGAACGGCGCGATCGCCTTCTTGCGGCTCTTATAGATGAACTGCTCTTCGGTGTCGCCCTTCTTCCACTCGTCCTTGCACTCGGCTTTGACCCACGCGTTGACCTCGCCCCGCAGGTCCGCCGGCAGGCGCGGGTGGTCGAACACCATGCTCTGGTAGTTGGTCGCCAGGTGGATTTCGATCGCCTCGCACTTCGCGAAATGGCTGAAGGCGTCGGCGGGCAGGGTGGACGCACCGTGCTGGACCGCCCCGCCCAGGCCGTACTTGGTGCGTGCGTCCCGGGACAGCGCCCGCAAGGCGTCGAGGTCGAGCTGCACCTTGGCGATCGAGCCGTCGGGCAAGACCAGGCCCCCGTGACTCGTGCCCGTCTGCACCGAGATCTTGCTGATGCCCACCGCGACGCCCAGCCGTTTGAGCGTCCGGTTGTAGCCGTCCATGAACGCCTGGAGCTCGTGGACGTCGCTGTTCTTGCCGCCCACCTCGCCGATCTCCGCCCCCACCGACACGGTGACGCCGGCAGGCTCGTGGGCCCGGATGTACTGGGTGAGCTCCGCCGCCCGCTCGTAGTTCACCCGCTGCTGGGCGTCCAGGGTGGGTTGGGAGAGGTCGACCAGGGTGGAGGTGTCGACGTCGATGTTGTAGAACCCGGCGTGCAGCTCTTCGTCGATCAAGGCGCGGATCGCACCCAGCTCGGCGGCGGGGTCGGCCCCGTATTTCTTGGCGTTGACCTGGACGTGGTCGCCCTGGATGAACACCGGTCCCGGGAAGCCCTCGCGCAGCGCCGCCGCCGTCACCACCGCCACGAATTCGGCCGGCCGCTGATCGGTGTAGGCGATCTCGCTCCGTGCGATCTCGCAGATCACGGCGCCCACGTCGAGGCGGCGGGCGGCCCGGAAGATCGCCCGGGCGCTGTCGTAGGCCAGCACGCGCAGGTTGATCGCCGGCGTCGTGAACGGCGGTGCCTGTCCCCGCCCCCGCGCCAGGTACAATTCGTGGATCGAGGCCGGCCGCACCCCGGCGTGCTGCCCGATCTCCCAGATCAGCCAACGCGCCAAGTCCCGCTCGTCCGCCGTGCCGAACACCGCGCGACGCACCAAGTCGTCCATGGCGCCGCTCTGGCGCACGGCGGCGGTCTGGAACCGCCGCAGCGTGTCTTGCATCGCGTCCGCCATCGGTAAACCTCCCGAAGCCATGAATTTAGACCTCGCCCACCTCGATCACCAGTCCGTCGTAGGCTGGAGCGATGCCGGCCGGCAGCTGTGCCGCCATCTCAGCGTGCGGGGTCTCATGCGTCAGATGAGTCAGGAAGGTACGCCGCGCGCCGATCTGCCGCGCGGCGGCCACCGCTTCCGGAATCGACAGGTGCAGCGGATGGGGGCCGCGCAGCAGCGCGTTCAGCACCAGCACCTCGATCCCGCGGAGGCGTTCGCACACGGCGGCCGGCACCGCTTTGGCGTCGGTCAGGTAGGCCACCGGCCCCACGCGGTAGCCGAATACCGCCTTGTCCCCGTGCGGCAGCTGGAGGGGCAGGACGCGGGCACCGGCGATCTCCAGCTCTTCATCGGGCGCGAGCACGTGCGCCGCGAGCTCGGGCTTGCTGGTGCCCGGCTGCGCCCGCACCGCGGGGTCGAAGATGTAGGTGAACCGCGCCGAAAGCTCCTGCATCGTGGCCGCCGGCCCGTAGGCGGGAAGCGGGGACTGCCGTTTCACCGACAGCGCGCGCAGGTCGTCGATCCCGTGCACGTGGTCGGCGTGCGCGTGGGTGAAGAGCACGGCGTCCACCTCGCCCACTCCGGCCGCCACGAGCTGGAGCCGCAGCTCCGGCGGCGTATCGATCAGCAGCCGCCGGCCCCGCGTTTCGATCAGCGCCGCCGTCCGTGTCCGCTTGTCGTGTGGGTCGAGCGAGGTGCAGGTGCGGCAGGCGCAGCCGATCTGGGGAACGCCGAAGGAGGTTCCGGTTCCGAGAAAGACGAGCCGCACTCAGACTTCCTCGACCTTGATCAGGTTGGTGCTGCCCGAGACCTCCCAGGGCACGCCCGCCGTCATCACGATGCGGTCACCGCGGCTCGCGTACCGCCGCCGCAGAATCAGGTCCCGCACCACCGCCAGCATAGCGTCGTAGCCGGGCACGCGGTCGACCAGGACCGGGGTGACGCCCCACACCAGCGCCAGGTGGCGAAAGGTCGCGGCCTGTGTCGTCACCGCGAGGATCGGCACCGGCGACCGCAGGGCCGCCACCTTGCGCGAGGTGAACCCTCCCTGGGTGAGCGTGACGATCAGAGGCGTCTTCAGCAGCCGTGCCACCGCCGTCGTGCCGAGGGCGATCGCGTCCTCGACCGAGACCCCCTCCCGGGCCCCCATGCGGCGGTCGTCGCGGGCGAGCGCCTGGGGCTCCATCGCCCGGATGATCCGGTCCATGGCACGCACCGCCTCGATCGGGTACTCCCCGGCCGCCGTTTCAGCGGACAGCATCACGGCATCGGTGCCATCGAGGATCGCGTTGGCGACGTCGGAGGCCTCCGCCCGGGTCGGCCGCGGGGCATGCACCATCGATTCCAGCATCTGCGTCGCGGTGATCACCGGTTTGCCGTGGCGAATGGCCTCCTTGATGAGGCGCTTCTGCACCAACGGGACGTCCTCGAAGGGCAGCTCCACGCCGAGGTCGCCCCGCGCGACCATCACGGCATCGCACGCGGCCAGAATGCGGTCGAGGTCCTCGAGGGCGGTCGCCTTCTCGATCTTGGCGATGAGCTTGATGGTGGGAGGGACCAGGCGCCGCAGCTCCGCCAGATCCTCGGCGCGGCGCACGAACGAGAGGGCGAGGTAGTCGGCCCCGAAGCGCACCGCGTGCGTCACGTCCTCGCGGTCCTTGTCGGTCAGGGCGGGGGCGCTCACCTGCAGGCCGGGGAGGTTCATCCCCTTGTGTGCCGTCAGGGTGCCGCCGTCCACCACGCGCCCGCGGACGCGGGGAGGGTCCACGGCGGTCACTTCGACCGACAGCAGCCCGTCGTTGAGGAGGATCTTGGCGCCCACCCTGGCGTCCTGGGCGAGCTGCTCGTAGGTGGTGGGAAGCTCGTCTCCGCGGGCGACGTCCTCCGGTGCGAAGGTGATCGATTCACCCGGCACCAGCTCGCGGGGCGCCGGCAGATCGCCGACCCGGATTCGGGGGCCCTGTAGGTCCACGAGCACCGCCACCGGAAGCTCCTTGGCATCGGCGGCCGCGCGCACCGACGCCATCCAGCGGGCCCGCACCTCCGGCGTACCGTGGGAGGCGTTCACCCGGAAGACGTTGACGCCGGCGTCGAGCAGGGCCGCGATCTGGGAGTCGCTCCCCGTGGATGGCCCCAGGGTGGCGACGATCTTGGTCCTGCGGATCACCGATAGTGAGTTGTCCACATTCTCTCAGGTGTGGCGTTGTGTGGAAAAGTCCGATTCTCTACTCGCTTGCTTGCGGCGGTCAAACTCTCCAGATCCGGGCGTCTGCGACGCCGCTAACCACTGTTCCCGCAGCATCCTGGGATAGGGACCTCAAGCACGGCGTGATGGCTCCGGACATTCCCCACGCTCGAATAGCCGCTGCATAAAGATACCAACATCCGTATAGACCTAGCGCACGACCTCCATCTGTTTGGCTTCGAGGCGTTGCTTGAGCTCTACGAGCACGTGGAGCGCGCGGGCGATGGTCGACGCCGGCATCCCCTCGATGGCGCGGGCGGCGAGGCGGCGCTCGAGCTGTCCGGCGCGCAGCAACACCTCGAGGCCGCGCCGGGTGAGGGTGACGCGCACGCTGCGGTCGTCATCGGGATCCGGCGTCGTCTCGACCAGTCCCTTGGCTTCCAGGCGCTGCATGAAGGTGGAAGTGGCGGCGCGCGAGACGCCGAGCTGTAGGGCAACGTCGCTGGGGCGCGCTCCATCGGGGCCCCCTTGGTCCACAGCGGTCAAAGCGGCGTGGGCGCGGTGAGAGAGGCCGTAAGTGCGGAACGCGCGGTCTCCGCCCCGCTGGATCGCGGCGTGGGCCGCCGCCACGGCATCGGTCAGCTGCAGGGCCAGCTCGGAACGGTCGGGCATCGGGAGCCCTCAGTGGTCGCCATCAGGCATCAGCCGTCAGTTATCAGCCATCCGGAGGCTCGGCATATAGTTAATATGTTGATAGTTAATATACTAAATACAATCACCCCTCGCAAGAGGCCGAGTTTCCTGGATTTCCGGAGATCGCGAGCTGGTGGTGAGACGGGGTGACGGCTGAGGGCTGATGGCGCTGCTCAGCAGGTGTGCGACCAGTCCACGGCCGCCTCCCGGCCACAGCGGGTGCACTTCAGATGGGGCGGCTTGCCGGTGAACTCCTGGCGCTCGTAGCACTGGGGGCACACGCCGTACGTGGTGATCACGTCGCCCCCCTTCCCTCCCCCGAGGGTGGGGCGGAGCACCCCGGTTCGGACCACCACGCTCCAGTGGTCCGGAGGCTGATCGCGGACGATCACGTCGGCACGGCTCAGCCGGACATGGTGGCCGGCCCTTACGTCCACCACGACGTCGCCGTCGGGGGTCTCTTCGACGATGGGATACCAGGCGCCGCGGCGGAGAATGTCCGCCACGCTGTCGGTTATCCGGGCCCAGCCGCGGGACGCCATGGTTCTCCATGATACCACTTTTTTGTAGATTTCGTTATGCGCCACATCGGTACAATCGTCCGGCTGCAGATCCAGCGCGCTACGCTGAAGACCGGGGAGAAGCCCAACCGGGTGTACGATCCGGCGCCGATCCTCCCCGTGGACCGGCTCGCCGTCTCGCCCGACGGCATCCTCGGCGCGGGCCGCGAGGGAGAATGGCTGGTGGACGTCCACCACCGCGCCCACCCCTCCACCAAGAACGAAGACGGCCTGCACGGCGTCTCGGTGGGGTTCACGTTCCATTACGGTCTGATGCGGGACCGGTTCGGGGAGCGGATCACACTGGGGTGCGCCGGGGAGAACATCATCGCGGAAGCGGACCGCCGCGTCACTTTCGACGAGCTCCGGAACGGCCTCGCCGTGACGGGCGCCGACGGCCGGGAGCGCGTCCGGCTGCGCGTGCTACAGGTGGCGCACCCGTGCCGGCCGTTCACGGGATGGGCTGTAGGGGGTGGTGACCGTCGGGTCGAAGCCGAGGTCCTGAAATCCCATCTCCAGTTTCTCGACGAGGGGACCCGCGGGTTCTACTGCGTGGGTGAGGGCGCGGGCGTTATCGAAATCGGGGACCGGCTGATGGCGTTGTGATGTCGGATCGCGGATTGCGGAATGACAGAAGCGGGTCAGCGCCGCAGTCTCAGCTCAGTTCATCCCAGGCCAGGGAAGCCGACTTGTGGCATTTGTCGCACGTCAGCTCCTGCGCGCGGGCGGTGAAGGCCTGGCGGTGGCGGCAGGCGGGGCAGACGGCGTAGGTGAGGGGGAAGGGGCGCCCCACGCGCTCCATGACACGCGGCTCGCACTGCACGATGGTCCAGCGCTCCGGCGGATGGTAGCGGATCTCGAGGAGGCGGCGATCCACGGGGACGTTGTGACGATTGACGTCGAGCACGACGATGTTGCTGGAGGAGATGCGGACGACGGGGTACCACGCCCCACGGCGCAGGGTGTGGGCGCCAGCGGGGCCGACTCGGGCCCAACCCTTGGGCTGCAGCCGGGTGGGAGTGATGACGCGCTGATCCATAGGCTCTTCTATAGGTACACCCCCCCCGAGATTCGCGGAGTGATAGGTATCACAATCGAGGAGGCCGTGGGCCTCACCCGCACTCGCTGAAGCCGCACACGTGGCACTTGGCGCACCCCTCGACGAAGGCGAGCTGGGAGCCGCAATCGGGGCAGGCGCCGATGAAGTCATGGGCTTCCCGGGCCGACCGCTCGGCGGCGGCGCCGGAGAGTCCCGGCACGATCTCCCGGGCGGTTAGGGCCGTCGCCCCCCCCCCTCCCCCCCCGCCCTCAGCCCCGCCCGCCAGCAGGTCCTGCTGGACCCCCTGCTTCTCCTGCATCCACTTCTCGATGGCGATCCCGATGGCGTCCGGAACGGAAAGGACCTTGTTGGGCCCGAGTCCCACGACGCGGTCGGAGGAGATGCCGCGCAGCTGGCGGTAGATCTCTTTCATCGGGATGCCGGAGCGCAGCGCGAGGGAGATCATCCGGCCCATCGCCTCGACGTCGGCCATCAGCGCCCCACCCGCCTTGCCGAGGGAGATGAACACCTCGAACGCCTGGCCTTTGTCGTCCTCGGTGATGTTGACGTACATCGTGCCGAGGGGCGTCTCGACGCGCCGCGTGGTGCCGCGCAGCAGATCGGGGCGGGAGCGCTTGGCGCGCCGCTGGAGGTTCTCGGCTTCCACGTCGTGCAGCTGGTCGCGGGTGCGGGCCAGCTCCGCCTCGAGCTCGGCGAGGCGGCCGAGCGCTTCGGCGAGCTTGGAGGCGTCGGCGGCGGCTGGCGCCGCGGTGCCGGACTGCTCCTGCACCTTCTTGGCGGTGGAGCCGGTCGAGAGCACCTGCCCCTCGCGCGCGCCGTCGCGATAGACGGTGACGCCCTTGCAACCGAGTTGGAAGGCGAGCCGGTAGATCTCCTCCACCTGCTCTTCCGTGGCCTCGTTCGGAAAGTTGCAGGTCTTGGAGATCGCCGAGTCGGTGTACTCCTGGAAGGCGGCCTGCATCCGGATGTGCCACTCGGGGGTCACGTCGTGCGCGGTGACGAACACGCGCTGCCAGGCGGCCGGGACTTCGTCGAAGTGGATGTGGCCGGACTCGGCGATGCGCTGCACCAGGGCGTCGGAGTACCACCCCTCGCGCCGGGCGATGGCGACGAAGTCCTCGTTGACGTCGGGCATGAGGACGCCGGCCTGGTTGCGCATGAACGCCACCGCGAACAGCGGCTCGATGCCGGAAGAGCAGCCCGCGATGATGGAGATCGTGCCGGTGGGCGCCACGGTCGTGAGGTTGCAGTTGCGCAAGCTGCGCCGCGGCCGGATGCGCTCGCCGCGCGCGTCGCGCGCGCAGGTGGCGTCCGGACCCCAGATCGAGCGCTCCCACTCAGGGAAGACGCCGCGCTGCTCGGCGAGCCTCTCAGAGGCTTTCTTGGACTCTTCGTCGACGAACTGCATCAGCCGGCGGCCAAGGGTGACGCCCTCCTCGGCATTGTAGGGGATGCCGAGGCGCACGAGCAGGTCGGCCCAGCCCATGATGCCGAGGCCGATGCGGCGGATGCGCTGGGCGAGGTCGTGGATCTCGGGCAGCGGGTACTTGTTGGCGTCGATGACGTTGTCGAGGAAGTGCGTGCACAGGTGCACCACCGTCGCGAGGCGATCCCAATCCACGTCGCCGTTCTTGACGAACAGGCCGACGTTGATCGAGCCGAGGTTGCAGACGTCGTACGGCAGGAGCGGCTGCTCGCCGCACGGGTTGGTGGCCTCGTAGCCGCCCAGGTGCGGGACCGGGTTGTACTGGTTGGCACGGTCCACAAAGAAGACGCCCGGCTCGCCGGTCTTCCAGGCGCCGTGGACGATGGTGCGGAACACCTCGCGGGCGTCCCGCTGGCCCACCACCGCACCGGTACGCGGGTGGATCAGGTCGTAGCTGGTGCCCTGCTCCACCGCCCCCATGAACGCGTCGGTGACGGCCACGGAAATGTTGAAGTTCGTCACCTGGGTGAGATCATCCTTGCAGGTGATGAACTCCAGAATGTCGGGGTGGTCGACCCGCAGGATGCCCATGTTGGCGCCGCGGCGGGTGCCGCCCTGCTTCACGACGTCCGTCGAAGCGTCGTACAGCTTCATGAAGGACACGGGGCCGGAGGCGACGCCCATGGTGGAGCGCACGACGTCGTTCTTGGGCCGTAGGCGCGAGAACGCGAAGCCGGTGCCGCCGCCCGACTGGTGGACCAGGGCCATGGCGCGGAGCGTGTCGTAGATGCCGCTCTTGCCGTTGGACAGGGCGTCCTCGACGGGGAGCACGAAGCACGCCGAGAGCTGACCAAGGGGCCGGCCGGCGTTCATGAGGGTCGGGGAGTTGGGCATCCACACCCGCGTCGCCATCAGCTCGAAGAAGGTCTCGGCCAGGCCCTGGACGGCCTTGTCCGAGGCGCCGTAGGTCCGGTCCGGGGCGGCGATGGTGCGGGCTACCCGCCAGAACAGATCCTCGGGCCGCTCGGTCGGCGCACCCGCATCGTCTTTGATGAGGTAGCGGCGCTCGAGCACCGTAATGGCGTTGGGGCTCAGATCGAGCTTCCCGTCGCGGGTGGAAGCAGTCATGCGGGCTCGTCCCTCTCGGTAAGAGCTGGTTACCATCGTCGATGCGTGGATTTGAAGGCCTACTCTACCCGCAGATCGGCGCAACGGCCATGCGAAAAGCGCGGAGGGTCAAGGTAGGTAACCGCACACCTCCGGGCAAGCCTCGCATGGAAGCCCGTCGTCCCGAGGTTCCCAAGTATACACATCACATACTTGGTCGTGCGGGCGGGAAGGCACCGCTGCGGTGGCGAGCCGCTTCCGCCACGTAGTGCTCCCAGGTCCCCCGGATGCGCGCCCGCAAGTCGTCGTCCACCGCGCGCGTGACCTTCCCCGGCACCCCCATCACCAGCGATCCCGGCGGCACCACCATCCCCTCCCGCACCACCGCGCCGGCGGCCACCACGCTCCCCGCCCCGATCACGACGTCGTTGAGCAGGACGCAGCCCATTCCGATCAGACAGTCGTCCTCGACGGTGCAGCCGTGCAGGACGGCCCGGTGACCCACCCCGACCCGCGCCCCGATGCGGGCGGGCTTGCCCGCGTCCACGTGGACGATGGTGCCGTCCTGGAGGTTGGTCGCCTCGCCCACCAGGATGGCGTCCATGTCAGCCCGCAGCACCGCCCCATACCAGACGCTGGAGCGGGCGCCGAGCGTCACGTCCCCCAGGACGACCGCCCCGGGAGCGATGAACGCCGTGGGATGGATGTTCGTGCTACTGCCTCACCGGCTGGAACGGCCACTGGACCCAGGCATCCACCGCCTCGCCGTTCTTCTGGGCGGGGTTCCAGTGGAGGGTCTTGGCCATGTCGAGTGCCTGGTTGTTGAACGTCGGCACGTTGGAGGGGAGGTACACCCGCGCTTCGACGGTCGTCCCGGTGCTGGAGACCTTGATGAGCAGGATGGCCTGGCGCGGGAAGACCGGCGCGTCGGCCGGCACGGGGATGAACGTCGGCGACAGCGGCGTGGGCCGGGTGTCCCAGCAGAGGTTGTCCTGGTTGTAGGCGGGACCCGGCTGGTCGCAGGGGCCGCCGCCCGTATCCCCCGTGGCTTCCATCTCGACCTGCACGGTGCTCGGATTGCCGGGCGTGACCACCACCTGCTGCTCGAACTGCGCGTACCCTGCGGCCCGCACCGTGAGCCGATAGGTCCCGGGCGGCATGTCGAGCTGGCGGGCGCTGAGGGGCCGGCCGTCGAGCGTGACGCGGGCGCCGGCGGGGATGCCCTTCAACACCAGTTTCCCCGGCGTGCCGGGGGGCGGCGTGGGCGTGGCGCGCGACGTGTCGCGCGTCGGGACGGTTCTGCCGGCGAGGGTCGTCGTATCACCGGAGGAGGGCGCGGTCGAGTCCCTGCCAGCGATTGGCTGGGCGGTGGAGTCCGGACGTGGTCCCCCGCCAGAGCTGAGCAGTCCCTTCTTGTAGGCCAGGAACCCCCCGCCGCCGAGGATCCCGACCACAATGACGAGCCAGAGCATGAGGCCGGCGGCCGCCGAGCGCCGGGGCCGGAGCGGCATGGCGAGGGCCTCCCCCGCGCCTCCTCCACCCGAGGTGGCGCGCGGCTGGGGAGTGGTGGGGGCGTTGCTGATGCGCGGCGTGGACAGCGACGGAATGGCCCGGGTGGCGGCGGTGGAGATGCCGGTCGCGACGTAGCCCCCCCCTTCGAGGACGGCGACGAGCTCGTCGGCATTCTGGAAGCGCTCGTCGGGCGCCTTCGCCATCATCTTGCGGACGACCTCGAACAGCTCGCGCTTGTCACTCGAGTCGAGCTTGGGGGTGGGCAGCTCCTCCATGATGTGCTTGTAGCCGATGGAGAAGGAGTCTTCGCCGTCGAAGGGCACCTGGCCGGCGAGGCACTGGTAGGCGACGACGCCGAGGGAGTAGAGGTCGCTGCGGCCGTCGAGGTTCTGGGCGCGGGCCTGTTCGGGGCTCATGTAGTGCGGGGTACCGATCGCCATGCCGGTCCCCGTGAGCTTGCCGCCGGTGGCGGCTTTGGCGATCCCGAAGTCCGTGACCACCGCCTGCCCGTGCTCGTCGAACATGATGTTGTCGGGCTTGATGTCGCGGTGGACGATGCCGCTGCGATGGGCGTAGGCGAGGGCGCGGCCGACCTCGATGAGGATCTTGCGGATCTCCCCGGGCGCCAGCGCGCCGCGCGTGCTGAGCACGCTGGAGAGCGGCTTGCCGCGCAGGAACTTCATGACGAAGTAGATGACGCGGCCGTTCTTGCCGACGCGGTAGATGGGGATGATGCTGGGGTGCTCGAGCTTGGCGGAGGTGCGGGCTTCGCGCTGGAAGCGCTCGACGAACTCCTTGTCGAACGCGAGCGAGAACGGCAGCACCTTGATGGCCACGTCGCGCTCCAGCTGCCGCTCGCGCGCCTTGAAGACGATCGCCATGCCCCCGCGGCCCAGCTCTTCGAGGATGTCGTATTCCTCTTTGAGCTGCTCGCGGACCATGTCGATTTCCGTCAGCTCGTGCTGGCCGGTCTTGACGGCCCCGATGGGAGTCGTCGCGGTCAGATCCAGCCCACAGGAGCGGCAGAACTTGCTGCTGTCGTCGTTCGGCGTGCCGCAGCGGGAGCAGTACATCCGGTCTCCGAGGGGACGCGGAAACTTATGGATTGGCCCGCGCGGGTGTCAACTTACGGTCGTGAGACCACCTGAAACCGGCGTGCGCGCGTCAGCGTGCGGCCGCCCGCGGGATCGGTCACGACGACCGAGAGGATGTAGTCCCCCTTGGCGAGATCGCGCAGCTCGACGCTGCGGTGCACGCGGGTGATGGGCCCGTCGGCGGGCGCGTCGAACTCGAGGAGCACCGGCGGGCGCCGGCCCCCGAACAGGCCGCGGAGGGCGCCGAGCAGCGAACGGCCGCCCACCGGGTCCAGCCGCACCACGGTGTGGTAGGTCGTCGCGCGGTCCAGCCCGTAGACCTCATAGTACAGCTCCACGGCGCTCCCCTGGGGAAAGCGTCCCAGGGGATTGAGCACCACCGTGTCGACCGGCGCCGTCCTTCGCGCCGACCCCCCCCCTTCCCTCGCCACCTCTTCCACCGGCCACACGAGTCCCGCCCCCACGCGCCCCAGCACCAGGTCGCTGGCCGCGAAGCGGTGCCCATCGAGCGTCTCGACGTCGAGCGAGTCCCGCTCCATCACCTCGCCGGAGAAGTTGTCCGCGGTGGCGACGAGCAGCCGGTAGCGGTAGCTCCCGGCCGGCACGGGCACCTCGAGCCGGCCGGCCAGGTAGGCCGGACTGCGCAGCGGCGCGGGCGCGGCGAATACGCGCACGGTGTCAATGCGTCCGATGAGACTGTCGCTCGTATCCGTGACGAGCAGGCGGAAGCGCAGCGCGTAGCGTACACCCGCGGGGACCGTCTGCGGAGTGAGCCGCTCGGCGGGCACGGCGAAGACCACGTGGAGCACCTGCCCGGGGCCCCCCCCCGCCGCGCCCCCCGAGTCCCCGCGGGCGCCGACGACGAAGTCGGACGCCACGAGGTCGAGCGGCACGTCGAAGCGATGGCGGTAGCTGTCGGTGGTGGTCCCGACCTTGATCGCGTGGTCACCCTGCGCGCGCTCGTCGTTCAGCCGCATGCCGCTCGGCGGCCGCTGGTACATCGGGTCGAGGGCGGCGCGCGAATCCCACAGCTCCTCGGCCACGCCGCCAAGCCTCCCCGTTGCCCCACCCCCCTGGGTCGGGTCGAAGCGCGCCCGGAAGCCGAGCGCGTCGAGCGCGCTCTCGACCAGCTTGAAGTCCTGCACGTCGCCCCGCGAGACGAAGTGAAAGATCAGATTGCCGTCGGAGCGGCGGTACAGCCAGCTCTCGTTCGGCTCGAGGCCCGACCCCGACACCGTGCCGGCGGAGGAATACTGCGCGCGGCGGTCGGGCTCGCCGTGGCGGATATAGATGATGCCGCGGTCGTCGAACTCGGTCTGCGCCGTCCGGTAGCGCTCGGTGATGTCGTAGTGACGGTGGCGGCTCACGAGCCGGAAGCTGTGGCGCGCGTAGAACCAGCGCCGGTAATGCTCGGCGAGCCGCTCGCCAGGCTCGCGCGCCTCGACCACGTCGCGCCGCAGCCAGAAATGCTCGAGCCAGGCGGCGCGGGCGGCGGGCGTGGTGAGGGCGTCGAAGGTGGCGAGCTCTCCGACGGTCGCGACGAAGCCGAGCTCGGTGCGGTACAGCCCCAGGGCGGCCGCGGACGCCGCCGCCTGCGCGCCGGCGAAGTAGGCGGTCCGGCCCTCGGCGGGCCGCCGCGCGAAATAGGCGGTGCGCGCGAGCTCGATCAGCCCCACACCCGAATCCCCACCCACCGCGAGGTAGCCGTGGAATGCGGCGAGGGCGGAGTCCGCCTCCCCGACCTCGCGCTCGATGCGGCCCCGAGCGAGCTGCACCGCTGGGTTGCGGCCCGCGGGGGACGCCGCGGCCAGCCGCACCGCCTCCAGAGCCACCTGGAGCCGCGGCTGGATGCGCTGCTGCAACGCCGCGTTGGCGAGATCGATGCTCGCCTGCGCGAAGCTGGGATCGGCCTGGGTCGCGCGGGCGAAGGCGCGCGCGGCCTTGGTGAGGTAGTCCGTGCCGAGCTGCTGCCGCAAGTTCTCGATCGCGATCACCGAATGCTCGCCCTGAGCCAGCTCGGCCAGTCCCAGGCCGTACCACGGATAGGGCCAGCCGGGCTTCAGCTCGCCCGCCCATTCGAACTCGCCGGCCGCGTCGTCATAATGCGACTTCGAGTCGGCGAGCTCGCCGAGGCGATAGGCGATGAAGCCGAGGCGCAGGTGAATGAGCGGATCGTCGCGGGTGCGCTTGGCGATCTCGATCACTCCGGCTTCGAGGCGGTGCAGCGCCGCGGAGTCGGTGACCGCGGCGAGCGAGTCCCGGAGCCGCTCGAGCGCCGCGCGGTCGGCGGGGTCCTGCGCGCCCAAGCGAACGGCGGCGGCGGCGCCCAGCAGGGCGACGCAGCACAACAGACGGCGCCGGAGCGGAGGAGGGGGGGTCATACCTATTCCATTATACGCCGCCCCTCGGCCGGGGTTCAGAAGTCCGATCCCACCGCTACGTAGGCCCGTGCGCGCTTCGCCCCCCCCACCCCCCCCGGCGGATCGGTGAGGGGTTGGGCCAGGCCGAGTCGCAGGCCGATCGGCAGATCGTAGCTCACGGTGAGGTCGGCCACGAGCTCGGCGCCGACGGAGCGCAGCCGGTGCAGCCGAGCCCGCTCGCCCGGCTCCCACGCGTCGCCGACGTCACTGAAGACGCTGAGCCAGAGGCGGTCCACCCCGACCGGCAGATGGCCGACCGCCTGCCCGAGGAGCGCGAGCGGCACGCGGTACTCGAGGCTCGCGGTGGCGGCGCGGCGACCGAACACGGTGCCGCCGGCGTAGCCGCGCACCGGGAAGTCGCGCCCGCCACCGACGGAGCCGAAGCCGAAGGCGAGCGTGCCGGAGGAAACGCCGCCGACCCCGAACGACGGCTGGAGCGGACCCCACGTGCCCCCCGCGGCGAGCCGCAGGGCCAGCACCGGGGGCGCGAAGCCGCCGAGGCCGGGAGTGCGCTGGTACAGGGCGAGCCGGGAGCGCACTTCGTTGGACCAGAGCGGAGAGCCCTGTTGCTCGCGGCGGCGGTAGAGGGCGCGCCAATCGACGCCCCCGAGCGGCGCGATGGCGAGGGGGCCGCCGGCCAGATGGGCGAGGCGGACGGTGGCGGAGCCACCGACGCGGTCCCGTGTGGAGCACCCGCGGCACACCGCGGCAAGCGGCACGTCGGGGTTCGCGGTGAAGGTGCGGTCCTGGTACTCGGCGGCGAGGCGAAGACTCGCGACGGAGCGCCAGCGCCGCAGGACGAACGTCGCGCCGAGCGCAGCCTCCCCGGAGCGCTCGGAGACGACGGTCCCGCCGCTGGTGACGCCAAGCAGGCTCCAGCCGCTCGACCCCGAGAGGTCGAGGCTGGGACTGCCGAGCACGTGAGAGACGAGACTGAAGGCACCCGACGCCCGCAGCGGACTGACGGAGACGAGCGCGTCGGCGGCGTAGCTGGTGCGTCCCACCGCGTCGATGCCGGAAACGAGCGCCCCGCCGAAGCGGCCAGCGGCGCCGGCATCGGCGGCGAGCGGAATCCAGAAGTGTGGCCGCAGCGAGGGCCAGAAGCTGTATCCGGTCTCCCGCACCGCCACGGGCGGAGCGGCATCGGGCGGCGCTGCGGTGGGTTCCTCGCTGAGCGCCCGCGCCGGGCCCGGCGTGCCGCGCGCCAGCGTCCAGCCCTCCGGGCCGAAGGTGGCGTACAGCACGGAGCCGTCGGGAAGCGGTGCGGGGGCGCGGGCGCCCAGCGGCGCCGTGATCACCGATTGGACACCTTGCCCGGCGGTCCAACGGTAGATCTGCGGCAGGCCCGAGCGCTCGGAGACGAACAGCAGGGCGTTCCCCTGCCACACCGGGTCCGCGACGACGCCGGAGCCGGCAAAGAGCACCGCCAGCGAATCGGGCGCGCCGGCCGGCCACTGTACCAGCGCCCAACCGCCGTTCCGGTGTCGCGTGGCGGCGACCCAGCGGCCGTCGGGCGAGGGCACGACGTCGCCCCACACGGCGCCGACCGTATCAAGGCCCGGCAGCGACGGCCGATTCCCCGCCGGCGTGAGCCCTACGGTGATGAGCCGTCCCCCACCTCCGCGCGGCTCGCCGACGCGCGCGCCGTGCGTCTGGCGACGCCACGCTCCGTCGGGTGGCGGGAGCCACGCGTACAGATCTCCGCGCATATGCCAGCGATCGGTGAAGTCGAGCTGAGTGACGGCGAGCGTGTCGGCGACCCAATCGTAGCTCGCGAGGCCGTTCACGCGGTGGCGGCGCAGCACGCGCCAGTCGTCCGCGCTGACGACCCAGAGCTCGGGGGGACTCTTGCCGTCGTCGTGCACGTAGGCGACGCGGCGCCCGTCGGGCGATACGCGCGGCACGGGCTCGGTCCAGAGGGCCGTCGCGAGGGCCGACGCCGAGTCCGCGACCGGCGCGCGATGGTACTCTCCCACCATCGCCGCCCATTCGGTCTGGAGGTCGCGGCTCCCGTCGGTGGCGCGGCGCACCTGGCGTCCCACACGGAACGGAATGAGCTGCCCGGACGTCCGCTCGACGAACCGCGGCACGGCCGAGTCCCCCGCGACGTCGCCCAGCCGGCTGAAGAATCGGCTGCCGTACGCGTAGGGCGCCTGGCCGTCGGGCCAGCGAGTGAAGTACACGGCCGTCCATGGGGTCCGGGCGCGAGCGGCCGCGGCGATCAGCTGGGCGTGGTAGGCGCCGTCGATGCGCCCGCTGCCGGTGAACTTCGACTCGTAGTACACCGCGATGCCTTCGATCACCCAGCTCGGCTGGTAGTCGTTCGGGAAAAAGCCCGGCACGCGGCCGAACACCGACTGCACGAGCCGCCACCAGCCCGTGGTGCGGTCGAGGTGGAAGACGTGGGTGAGCTCGTGCACCGAGACGAGCCGGACCCAATCGTCGATGATCTGCTCTTCGGGCTGGGTGGCCGGCGGCGGCAGGAGGATCGTGAAGCGGTTGGAGGGGAAGATCTGGGTGTACCCGTTGGAGATGTCCGCGTCGTCGCCGAGGGTGACGTCCACCGGCCCGCGGGGCGGGTGCAGCTCGGTCGCGAGCAACCCCCAGGCACGCTCAGCTTCGCGCGCCGCGCGCTCCGCCACGCCCCGGATCGCGGGGCGGAAGTGGATGCGGAAGTGCGGCGTGTGGAGGGTGCGCCAGGTGCCGGAGGGATCGACCTGGGCGGCGACGACGCGCGGCAGGCAGCCGGCGTACGCCGCCGCGACCAGACTCAGGGCCGCTGCGACCGCTCGCATAGGCGCGCAAGGTAGCATCGCCCCTTTCGACGCGTCAATTTGCCGAATAGATTGGCGAGCCATAACTTAAGCCCCCAGTGGAGATGCGCCCCCGGTGACCACCTGCGCCTTCTGCGGCCGCGCCAACGAAGCGGACGCGCAGTTCTGCATGGACTGCGGGAAGCCGCTCACGGCCTCGGCCGCCTCGGCCAAGCGCGTCAGCGCGGCGGGCGCGGCAGCGGCGCAGCCGCGGCCCTCGGGCGCCAAGGTCCCGGCCCCGCAGGTGGTCGGCCACGGGTCCCCCCCGTCCCCCTCGCCCTCCCCCTCCCCGCTTCCGCCCACGCGGGCGGAGCCGAACGCCTGCCCCTTCTGCGGCGGCGCGACGAGCGCCCTCAACCCATTCTGCCCGCATTGCGGACGGCGGCTCACCGCGCCGGGCTCGGGGCCCGCCTGCGCGCGCTGCGGCTCGCCGGTGGCAGGCGGCTCGAAGTTCTGCGCCACGTGCGGGGCGCCGCTCGGCGAATCGAGCCCGCTGGTGCGCACGTCGGGCAAGACGCCCCCGCGCACCGATCTCCGGATCGTGCTGACGGTGCTGGACGAGGCCGGCGCCGCCGGGCCGCGCTTCGAGCGCAAGGCGATCGACACCACCATCGGCCGCATCGACGGGGACATCCGATTCCCCGACGATCCATTCCTCTCGCCGCTGCACGCCAAGATCTCCTGGGAAGAGGACCGCCTGGTGGTGCGCGACCTGGGCAGCCGCAACGGCACCTGGGTGTTCCTCGAGGAGCCGCACCGGCTGGCCGACGGCGACCAGCTGCTGATCGGGTCGCAGGTGGTGCGGTTCCGCCGGCTCGGCTACCCCGGCCCGCACTCGCCCGACGCGGACGCGACCAAGCGGATGGGCAGCCTGATCCCGAGCGCCGACATCGCGTCGCTCACGCAGCTGCGCTCCGACGGCAGCTCGCGGGACGTGGTCCAGCTCTCGCCCGGACGCGACATCCACGTCGGGCGCGAGAAGGGCGACTGGGTGTTCCCCTACGATCCCTCGATGAGCGCGCAGCACGCGGTCGTGCGGTCGGAGGACGCGGACTTCGTCGTGGTGGACGCGGGGAGCCGCAACGGAATCGCGCTGGCCGCGCGCGGCGACATGCCGCTGCGCCACCAGTCGCGCATCTTGGTGGGAGACAAACTGTTTCGCATCGAGCTGCCGACGTGAAAATCTGCCCCGTCTGCTCGACCGAGTACCCGGACGAAATCAAGTTCTGCCAGAACGACGGCACGACGCTGCGGGCTGCCGCGCCCGCGACCAACCTCGTCGGCCAGGTGATCGCCGACCGCTACCACGTGGTGAAGAAGCTGGGCGAGGGCGGGATGGGCCAGGTGTACCTGGCCGAGCACGTGAAGATGGGCCGGCGCAGCGCCATCAAGGTGATGAACCCGTCCATGGCGCACGACCCCGACGCCGTGGCGCGGTTCAACCGCGAAGCCTCCAACGCCAGCCGCATCACCCATCCCAACGTCTGCGCCGTGTACGATTTCGGCGAGACGCCCGACGGGCTGATCTACCTCGCCATGGAGTTTGTGGAGGGGGAGCCGCTCACCGACCTGCTGGAGCGCGACGGCTCGATGCCCCTGGCCCGGGCGACGCACGTCTTCCAGCAGGTGGCCGACGCGCTCCAGGCGGCGCACGACCTCGGCATCGTGCACCGCGATCTGAAACCCGATAACATCATGCTCGCCAAGGGGCGGGACGGCGCGGACGTGGTGAAGGTGGTGGACTTCGGCATCGCCAAAGCGGTCGGGGGGGACGAGGCCGGGCAGAAGGTCACGAAGACGGGTCTGGTGGTCGGCACACCGGAGTTCATGAGCCCCGAGCAGCTCTCGGGAGACAAGCTCGACGGGCGCAGCGACCTTTACTCGCTCGCGCTGGTGTTCTTCCGGATGCTGGCCGGCAAGCTGCCGTTCGAGGCCAACACCGTGCAAGAGACGATGATCAAGCGCCTCACCGACGAGCCGGTGAAGTTGGCCGCGTCGCGGCCGGACCTGGCATTCCCATCAGGGCTCCAGGAAGTGCTGGACACGGCGCTGGCGCGCAATCCGATGGAACGCTACCAGAGCGTGGCGAAGTTCGCGGCCGACGTGGCGGGGGTGGTGGGGACGGGGCGCGGGGGGGGGGGCCAGGCGGTGCCCGCGACGCGCGCCGACGTGGACGCCCGCACGCAGCTGCTCGAGGCGGCGGGGACCAAGGTTATGGCATCGCGCGGCGGTTCGGCGACGCAGGTCGCCTCGCCGCCGACGAAGAAGCGCGCGCTGGTGCCGATCGTGGTGGGGACGGTCGTGGTGCTGGGGGGTGGAGGCGCGGCGCTGGCGCTGTGGGGCGGCGGGCACAAGGCGGACGGCAATCCTGTGCGGACCGACACAGCGAGTCTGGGAGCGGCAAGCCATCCTGATAGCGCGAAGCAGCAGACCACCCGGCAACAGACACACCTCCCGCCCACGAATCCGGGGGGGCGGCCACCGGCCAACGGCGGGACCACCCGGACTGCGACGGGCTTGGATCCCGCGAAGATCGGGGACTTGCTGATGGGGTTGATCGAGCGCCCGACGAGCGTGATTCTCGACTCCGCGCTCATCGCCTACAACACCCCTGGGATCAGCCGAAGTGACAAGGGATTCGCCGCGTGCATGCTCGCGCAGGCGTACAGCAGACAGAACGACACCGGAAATGCGTTGAAGTGGGCGAGAACCGGTCGCGGAATCGATGCCAGCCTGCGGTCGTGTCAGGATGTCGAGCAGAAACTGAGCCAACCCTAAGGCCATGTTCGGACGCTCCGCGAAGCCCATCAAAGTCCAGGTCTTCGGCAAGACCGACCTCGGCAAGACGCGCGACCACAACGAGGACTGCTTCCTCGTCGCGGATCTGACGCGCAAAGAGCGCTCGCTCCAGCCGGCCGTGCGCGAGCACGAGGTCGGCGAGCGCGGCACCCTGCTGGTCGTGGCCGACGGCATGGGCGGAGCGGCCGCCGGCGAGCTGGCGAGCGAGATGGCCGCCGACACGATCTACGGGCAGATGGAGAAGATGTGGGGCGCCGAGCAGGAGCTCACCCCGCAGCGCTTCGCCTACCGGCTCAAGGAAGCCGTCGAGGTCGCCAACGGCCAGATCCACTCCTACGCCAAGGCGCACCCCGAAGTCCGCGGCATGGGCACGACGACCACCGCCGCCGGCGTACTGCAGGACCATCTCTACCTCACCCAGGTGGGCGACAGCCGCGCCTACCTGATCCGCGACGGCGCCGCGGTGCAGCTCACCAAGGACCAGTCGCTGATGCAGCGCCTGGTCGAAGCGGGGGAGCTGACGGAGGAAGAAGCGGCCCAGAGCGAGCGGCGCAACATCATCCTCCAGGCGCTCGGCCCCGACCCCAAGGTCAAGGTCGATTTGACGCACCAGGAGGTGCGGCGCGGGGACGTGCTGGTGATCTGCTCCGACGGCCTGTCGGGCCAGGTGAAGAAGGAAGAGATCGCCGAAATCGCGGGCAAGGAGACCGACCTCACGCTGGCGTGCGAGCGGCTGATCGCCCTCGCCAACGAGCGCGGCGGCCCCGACAACATCACCGTGATCATCGCGCGCTTCGACGGCGACGGGCTGCGCACGGCCGAGGCGAAGGAAGAAGTCGGCCACCAGATCTACCCGCTCATCGACACCGAGACGAGCACCGAGCCGGTGCCGATCTACAAGGGCAGTCCCCCGCCGATCCCCGCCAAAGAGGCGCGCTGGCGCCTGATTCTCGCCGCGCTGCTGGCGGTCGCGGTCGTCGCCGGCGTGCTCTACTGGGTGAACCGGGGCCAGTGAAAGGCCAATTCAAGTTCCTTTCCGGGGCTCGCGTCGGACAGACCGAGGCCTTCGCGAAAGCCTACGTCGCCCTCGGGCGCCACCCGCTCTCCGACATCCGCTTCGACGCCGAGCGCGATCTCGACGTGTCGGCGCGCCACGCGGCCGTGGTGCGGCGCGGCGACGCGTTCGTGCTGCAGGACCTGGGCAGCAAGAACGGCACCTACGTGAACGGCAAGCGCACCGAGGGCGACCTCGTGCTGCAGGACGGCGACGTGATCGGCTTCGGCGCCAAAGGCCCGGCCCTCGAGTTCCGGATCATCACCGGAGGCGACGACGCCGTGACGGGGAGCACCATATCGGAAGCCGCGGCCGGGCGCGCCTCGGAGCCGCGCCAGATGGTCCCCGCCATGCCGGCCGCCCGGCGCTCCAGCACCGCCGTGCGCATCGCGGTGGAAGTCGCGAAGCAGACCAAACAGCTGCGCAACACCACCAAGTTCCTGTTCGTGCTGCTGTTTCTCGCCGTGGTGGCGTTCGGGTGGATCCAGTGGAAGAACGCGCGCGCGGCGCGCGATCTGGCCGACCTGCAGCACCGCGCCGACAGCCTCACCGCGGAGACGAGCCATCTGCTGGCGCAGTTCCAGGACCAGATCCAGAGCGTGCGGCAGGCGCTGCAGCAGTCGCAGGCGGAGGTGGCGCGGCTGCGCGGCCAGCTCGACGTCGCGGGCAGCTCGGGCGACGCCTCGGCGATGTCCCGGCTGCGCGCCGAGCTGGACGACGCCGAGCGGCGCCAACGCGGCATCGCCGGCGCGACCGGCGTGGACTACCGCGTCATCTCGCAGAAGAACCAGGACGCCGTGGCGCTCGTGATCGTCGAGTTCACGGATGGACGCTTCAGCGGCACCGCCTTCACCATCGATTCCCAGGGCACGATGATCACCAACAAGCACGTGTTGGTGGGCGAGGACGGCAACCACACCCCGCAGCGCATCGCGGTCAAGTTCTCCGGCTCCCGGCAGTGGTTCGCGGGACGCTTCGTCGGCGTGTCGGACAACGCCGACGTGGGCGTGTTCAAGGTGGATATCCGCGGCGGGACGCCCCGCGTCGTGGGCCTCGAGCGTGATGCCAAGAGCCTGCAGCGCGGCGACCCCGTCGCCATCATCGGCTACCCGCTCGGCACCGACCTCCCGATGGAAGGCTCGGGGCAGAACGCCGTCGCCGAGCCGACCCTCACCGTCGGCACGGCGAGCAAGGTGCTGTCGAGCGTGGTGCAAGTGGACGGCTTCGGCGCGCCCGGCTCCTCGGGGAGCCCGATCTTCGACCGCAGCGGGCGCGTGGTGGCGGTGCTGTACGGGGGGGAGCGGGAGTCGAACGGGAAGATCATCTACGCGGTGCCAGTGGGAGACGCGCTGGCGTTCCTGCGGCAACAGGGGATCAGGGTCCCCTAGCCCCCACCCACCTCGCCGCCGCGCGCTGCATCAGCGGCTGACCGTGCCAGCAGCACAGCACCGGCGCCGTGCCCGGGATCTGCTCCACCAATCGCGGATGGGCGAACAGCACGACGAGCCGCGCGCTCCCGGCCAAGCGCTGCAACGCGGCGACGGATCGCGCCCCGAGATTCGCTCTCCCCTTCCACGACCTCGGCTCGGCGTACACCAATACGATCCCCTTCCCCACGTTCACGCCCGCCTCTCCCAACGTCGCCTGAAATACGTCCCGCGGCCCCACCCGATACGGGCCCCCGACGTCGTCGTCCACGGTCGCCACGTTGAGCGGACCCTCGAGCCGCGGCGCCTCGCCCCGCACCAGATGGACCGCCCGATCGGCGAGCGAGTCCGCGAATTGCGAATCGGCGGTCAAGTCCGTTACGCCCGGTCCCACTTCCCCACGTCCCCACACACCCAGCGCCTGCTCATATCTCCCGAGCGCCTCGTCAGCCCGCGCCGTGGAGATCTCTCGACCAGCAGCGCGCCCGAGCGCCCGCACGACCCCCTGCCAGTCGGTCGGATAGAGCAGCGCGTCGCACCCCGCGGCGACCGCCGCCACGGTGGCGGGCCCCTCGGCCTGCGCCGCCGTCGCGCCCGCCATGATCAACGCGTCGGTCACGACCAGGCCCTTGAAGCCGAGCGGATCGCGCAGGTAACCGAGGATCTCGCGCGAGAAGCCGGCGGCCCCCCCCGATGCGTCCCAACCGGGATAAGCGACGAACGCGCTCATCACGCTGCCCGCGCCGGCGCGGATCGCCTCCGCGAACGGCACGAGATCGGTGCGCCGCAGCTCCTCGAAGGAGGCGGCCACCCGCGGCAGCGTCGCGTGCGAGTCCTCGGTGGTGCGGCCGTGGCCGGGATAGTGCTTGGCGCACGCCTGCACGCCGTGCCCCTGGCACCCCTCGATCCAGGCGGCGGCGTGATCGGCGACAAACGTCGGATCGGTCCCGAACGACCGCGTTTGCACGATCGGGTTGCGGGGCTCGAGGTCGAGATCGCACACCGGCGCGAACGCCCAGTTGATCCCGACGGCGCGGGCCTCCGAGGCGGTGACGATGCCGCAGGCTCTGGTCGCCTGGGTGTCTGCGAGGTAGCCGAGGGCGGCGGGGGGCGGCAGCTCGGTGAGCCCTTCCACTTGTTGGCCGGGCCCGCGCTCGAGGTCGGCGCCGATCAGCAACGCGCGTCCTGCTTGCTGCTGGAGGTCCCGTACCAACCCGCTCACCGACTCGATAGTGCCGCCGAACAGGATGAAGCCACCGACGCCGGCGGCCAACGCCGCGTCGATCTTGGCGCGCTCGTGCTCGAAACCAGTCGCCCGCCAGCGCAGCGAGGGGAAGACGAGCCGGGCGAGCGGCGCCGTCACGCGGGCGTGATGTGGCCGAGCAGGCGGGGGCCGCGGGCACCGGTCGCGGCGGGGAGGTTGCCCGGCTTGCCGGCGAGGGTGAGGGCGCCGAGGAAGGCGAAGGCGACGGCCTCTTTCGCTTCACCGTCGAAGAACAGCTGGTCGAACAGCACGACGGGCCGCGGCCGCACCCGTCCCGCGAGCTGCTCGACCAGCACCGGATTGCGGGCGCCGCCCCCGGAGATCACCAGCTCGTCTTCCGCGGTGGCCGGCGTCCAGCGCTCGATGGCCCGCGCGATGGTCTCGACGGTGAGGGCGGTGGCGGTCGCGACGGCGTCGTTGTCGGACCCGCCGCTTTTGGTCACCAGCTCGATCAGGCGCTCGGCGTAGTCGATGCCGAAGTGCTCCCGTCCCGTGCTCTTGGGAGGCGGCTGCGCGAAGTAGGGATCGGCGAGCAGCGCGTCGAGCACCTTCGGCGCGGGCTTACCGCGCCGCGCCCGCTCGCCGTCGGTGTCGAACGACGCCTCGGGGTCGAGACGCCGGGTCACCGCGTCGATCACCGCGACGCCGGGGCCGGTATCGAACGCCAGCGCGCCCTGCGTCACGCCGCGGCGCGGGACCCAGGTGACGTTCGCGATGCCGCCGATGTTCAAGAGCAGGCGGCCGCGCGCCTCGTGGCCGAACAGCATCACGTCGGCCAGGGGGACGAGGGGAGCGCCCTGCCCGCCCGCGGCGACGTCGCGGGCGCGGAAGTCGCTTACTACTTTCACGCCGAGCCGCTCGGCCAGCACCGCGGGATCGCCCAGTTGGAGCGTGGCGCGCCCCGGTTCGTGCCAGATCGTCTGGCCGTGCGAGGCGATGAAGGCGAGGTCGCGGGGGGAGACTTTGGCGTGAGCCAGCAGCTGGAGCACCGCGCCGGCGAACCGCTCGGCGAGGGCGACGTGGAGGATCGCCAGCTCCTGCGCGCCGCCGCGGGCGATGGTGTCGATGATCTGGCCGCGCTCGGCGGCGCTGTAGGGCTCCTGGTGAAACGCGACCAGCGCCGCGCTGGTTGATTGCTCGTTGATTCGCACCAGCGCCGCCGAGACGCCGTCGAGCGAGGTCCCCGACATCAGCCCGACGGCGAAGAGGTCGCTCACTCCTGCTCGACCCGCGGCGGGTCACCCACCGCGCGGCGCACGAAGCCGTCCGCCGTCGCGAGGCGGCTCCGCGCCTCGTCCTTCCCCACCCCGGCCGCGAGCATCACGAGCGCCAGCTTCACGCTCCCGCCCGCTGCGTCGATCGCGGCGCGGGCGGCGGCGCGGTCCACCCCGCAGCATTCCATCACGATCCGCTCGCCGCGGTCGCGCAGCTTGTCGCTCGTCGCCATCAAGTCCACCATCAGATTGCCGTACACCTTGCCGAGCCGGATCATGGCGCCGGTCGTGATCGAGTTGAGCACCAGCTTGGTGGCGGTGCCGGCCTTCAGCCGGGTGGAGCCGGTGAGTGCCTCTGGGCCGACCCTGGGGAGGATCAGGACGTCGCAGGTGGCGGCGAGCTGCTCGGGGGGCGTTGAGCAGGAGACGAAGCCGGTCTTCGCCCCCAGCGTGTGCGCCCGCGTCAGCGCGCTGCGCACGAAGGGAGTCGTGCCGCTTGCGGCGATCCCAATCACGACGTCCTTGGCGCCGACGTGGGCGGCATCGATCGCCTCGGCGCCGGCATTGACGTCGTCCTCGGCGCCTTCCGCGGTGCGGACCAGCGCTTTCGTACCCCCGGCGATGATCCCCACCACCATCTCCGGGGGCGTCCCGAAGGTGGGCGGGCATTCGGCGGCGTCGAGCACGCCGAGGCGGCCCGACGTCCCCGCCCCGACGTAGAGCAGGCGGCCGCCGGCGCGGAAGGCCGCGACCACGAGGTCGATGGCGCGGGCGATGCGCTCGCGCTCCGCACGCACCGCGCCGGCCACGGTCTGATCCTGGTTGTTGATCAGGTCCACGATCTCGAGGCTCGAGGCGACATCGATGCGCTCGGTGCGCGGATTACGCTGTTCTGTGAGCCGCGGGTCGCGAAACGGAGGAGGAGTGGGCATGGGGGTGTTTGGTGGCCGCTAAAGTAGGCGTTGACCGAGGGTTGGGTCAACGTGCAGTATAGGGGATGCGCGCACGTCTCGTAGTCGCCCTCATCCTCGCTTTCGTTTTCCAGGCCGCCTGCGGCGGCGGCAACCCCGGACCCGAAACGACGCCCGGCGGCGCGGCCGCACCGGGAGCCCGTACGGTCCGTGGGGCCCGGGGAGGGGCCACGCGCGGCGTCCGCGGGGACGCGGTGGTCACGGGGCGTCCCAGCATCCCCGCCGATTGGGCATTCACCGGCAAGCCGGTCACCGCGACGCACGCGATGGTCGTCTCGGCGCATCCCCTCGCGAGCCAGGTGGGGCGGGACGTGTTACGGCAGGGCGGCAACGCGATCGACGCCGCGGTGGCGGTGGGGTTCGCGCTGGCGGTGGTGCTGCCGGAGGCGGGCAACATCGGCGGCGGCGGGTTCATCGTGTACCGCGACTCGACCGGCAAAGTCCGCGCGCTCGACTACCGCGAGATGGCGCCGAGCGGCGCCTCACGCGACATGTATCTCGACTCGGCGGGGCACATGACGGAGGCGCGCCTCACGGGCCACCTCGCTTCTGGGGTGCCGGGGAGCGTGGCGGGGTTGTACGAAGCGTGGAAGCAGTACGGGGGGGGGCGCCTCTCGTGGGACACGCTACTCGCTCCGGCGATTCGCCTGGCGCAGGGGCACATGCTGGACGGGTATCGCAGCCGGTCGATCGAGGCGGAGGCGGATCGGCTCACCAAGTTTCCGGCCTCGCGGAGCCAGTTCCTGGTGAACGGCAAGGCGCCGACGGCGGGGACCACGTTCAAGCAGCCGGAGCTGGCGCGGACGTTGCGGCTGATCGCCGACAGCGGGCCCGACGTGTTTTACCGGGGGCAGATCGCCGACTCGATCGTGGCCGAGATGCAGCGCGGCAACGGATTGATCACCAAGAACGACTTGAAGAATTATCGCGCCAAGTGGCGTACGCCGATCCAGGTCAGCTATCGCGGCTACACGGTGTACTCGATGCCGCCTTCCAGCTCGGGGGGCGTCACGATGGCCGAGATGCTGAACATCATGGAGGGCTACGACACGCTGCCAGGGTTCGGGAGCGCGCGGTCGATCCACCTCGAGGCCGAGGCGATGCGGCGCGCGTTCATCGACCGGAATCGTTGGCTGGGGGACCCCGATTTTGTGAGCATGCCGCTCGAGCGGCTGCTCTCGAAGAGTTATGCGGCGGAGCTGCGGGCGCAGATCCTGCCCGATCGGGCGACGCCGACGCCGCCGGTCCAGTCGGGGGGGGGGAGTGAGGAGGGGAGCGAGGAGACGACGCACTATTCGATCGTGGATGCGGCGGGGGGCGCCGCGTCGGTGACGACGACGCTGAACGGCGGGTTCGGCAGCGCGGTGACGGTCCAGGGCGCGGGCTTTCTTCTTAATAATGAAATGGACGATTTCACCGGCGCGCCGGGGGTGCCGAACCAGTACGGGCTGATCCAGGGCGAGGCCAACGCCATCGCGCCGAAGAAGCGCATGCTTTCGGCGATGACGCCGTCCATCGTGCTGGACAGGGACCGCCAGCTGTTTCTGGTGGTGGGGACGCCGGGGGGCCCGACGATCATCAACAGCGTGTTCCAGGTGATCGTCAACGTGGTGGACCACAAGATGTCGGTCGCCGAGGCGGTGGGCGCGCCGCGCATCAACCAGCAGGCGCTGCCGGACGTGATTTTCTACGAGCGGGGCGGTCTTTCTCCCGCGACGCTCGAGGCGCTCAAGGCGATGGGCTACACGATGCGCGAGCGGGGGCGGCAGGGGGACATCATGGCGATCGAGAGGTCGCCAAATGGAGCGGGGTGGGTCGGGGTGCCCGATCCGCGGCACGGCGGGGGGGCGAGTGGGTGGTGAGGGGAACGGGGGGAGGGGGGGCCAAGCAGCACAGTCCATCACCCAGCGAGGGTCTTATGCGTTCCATCGGGCTGCGCCTTTCACTCACCGCAGTGCTTGCGACATTCGCCGTCGTGTCCGCCGGCGCCCAGACGCCGGCTCCACACCCCGACTTCAGTGGCACGTGGGTGATGGATTCGGCGAAGTCCCCCGGGCCCATGATGCCTCTCGCCGCGACCTACGTCATCGAGCAGCGTGGGGACACGGTCAGGATCAAACGCGACACCAGGACCATGCAGGGCGCGTTCAGCGCCAGCCTGGTGTACGGCATTGACGGCAAGGCGTGGAAGAACTCGATCACCCAAGCCGGCATGCCGGTGGATGTAAGCAGCGTGCTCACGTGGGAAGGCTCGACGCTCGTCATCACGAGCACGATCAACGCCAACGGCCAGGACATCCATCAGGTGGAGACGTGGTCGCTGGATGCGACTGGAACGACCATGACCGCGGACCGCACGGTCGATGCCATGGGGCAGCGGTTTGCTACGAAGTTGGTGTTCAACAAGCGCCCTTGAGGAGCTGCCGTCTGATGATCCGTCGATCACTCTCAGCTGCTCTGCTTCTGGTGCTTGTTGTTGCCTGTCGCCAGGTGGCGTCGGCGTGGGCGCCGCTCAGCATTTCTTGCGGCGGTAACAGCCTCGCCCCGGCCAGCGTAGACGTGCTTCTGGACAGCGCCGCCGGAGCTGGGGCTGGGAGCCTTACCATCAAGGCCATGCCCGGCTCGATCGCCACCGGGACCAGCGGGTCGGTCGAGATCGCCGCGGCCGGCGGAAAGGCACCGTGCTCAGCGCCCGGGGGCTCCTTCCACATCGAGATCGGTGGTAACCCGCCCATTGACGGAACGCTGCGTATCGCGGCCATGGGGCCGGTGCAGATCGCGGTCCGTACGGCGGCGGGCGTCCAGCGCGGGGCGCTGACGTTTGACCCGACCAAGAGCCCGACGACGCAGATCAAGTGGGGGGCGGGTCAGTGAGGCGTGCGGGGGAGGTTTGAGCACCTTCTTTGTTAGGCTCTAATGACTAGTTAGGCGGCGACAAGTGTCCAAGCAGGTCCCGACTCACCAACCGACACTCTGGCTTGCCCGCGTGCGCGGCCTGTTGCAGTTCATTCTGCCTGCGCTCGTTGGCTTGTCGGGCTTGCAGGCGCAGGTGGGCGACGCGGTTGCCCCCGGCTCAGCGCTCAGCGATTCGGAGGTCCTCGCCGCAATCGCACTTGGAAATTCGAGCCACTCTCCATTCCCCTTCGTCCTCGGTGGCTCTCGAGGTCCGACGATCGTCGCCGTGGGACCAGTCGGTCGGATCATCATTGCGGCGTCATCAGCAAAGCTGAGACATCATCCCTTCACTCTTGACAGCGTTACGCCGGCAGACAGGTCTCCCGTCATCATCGTAATGGTGCACCCGCACGGGTCTCAGGTCACCGGTGTGACGATGGCAGGTCGCCTTCAGCCAGGCGCAACTATGCGCTCCATCCGGCCAACTCGGGTTGATACCACGCCCGGAAGTGACATTGAGATCAGGGCGTACTTCAGTACTGCGGTGCTTTCGCTGAGCGACCTGCGGATCATCGTCGCGGCAGACACTGGCGACTTAAGCGTGTTGATCGGGACACGCGACCGGGCAATTCTACGCTGACACATACCGGTCGCCGGATGATGCTGGTGGAACAGCCAAGCCACCTGGGTAAGGAGTGGATTGTCTTGATTGTGGCCACGCCGTCCCGCAGCCCATGCGCTGAACACCAGGCATCCATACGGCACTTAGGTAACGGACACTGAGCACGATCTTCCTCCTCGGAGCAGGCGCAAGCTACGGTAGTCGCGACTGCGCTCCCTATCCTCCACCGCTGGGCGCCGCTCTTTTCGAGGAGCTGCGCAAGCGGGGTGGGGTTGCCGCGACAATCCAAGGCGAGATGCGCGCGACCTTTGAGAAGGATTTTGAAGAGGGCATGGTCGAGTTCCGGTCACGTCGGGACGTCGATAGCACAGCGTTTCTTCGTGATATTGCGGCATACTTCGTACAATTCGAGCCGGGGCCGCGCAACTTGTATCACGACTTTGTTGCCACGATCCGCGCCTGCAACCAGCTCACCACGATCGCCACCACGAACTACGATGTACTGATCGAGCAAGCGGCGACGCAAGCGGGCCTTGCAGTGAGCTACAAGGTGCACCCGATCCCACCCAACAACCTGTCGGTGCTCAAGCTCCACGGGTCGTGTCACTTCCTGCCTGACCTCGGCACCAACATCATGCGAGGTGTTTCTTTCTCGGGAAACGCAACTAATGTAGAAGCTCCGGTCCGAATTGCGGTGAGTACTGCTGAGGTCCTCGCCTTTTGCAACTCCGAAGACTCACTCGCACCAGCCATCGCACTCTACGCCCCTGGCAAGAGGGTGTTGTTCTCCTCTGGTTTCGTGCTGCGCCAACAAGAACTTTGGCGAGAGGCGGTATCCGATGCAGATGTGATCTACACAGTCGGGCTTCGAGTACTACCCGCTGACGAGCATATCTGGGGCGCAATTGGCTCAGCCAAGGGCGCGATCGAGTACGTTGGATTCGAGCCTGACCATTTCCTCAGTTGGGCGGATGCGAAAGGGCGACGGAACGTGCATGTGCTGGCGAAGTCCTTCGAAGCAGCTCTGCCCCACATCCACGGCAGGATCGTGACGTCTTGAGCCACCTTCCGCTCAGCCGGTTGTTCACAAGCTCATGAAGCTGGCGGGCCAGCGCAGCCACCTGAGTAAGGAGCCGTTTGTCTTGATTGTGGCCGCGCTGTCCTGCAGCTTATGCGCGGTTCGTTAGGTACCACGCCTACATGGCTAACGACGAACTCACCCCCAACGACCTGGAACCAGAACTGCAACGGGTGGGTGCAACGTGGCAAGCCTTTGTCCAGCTCGTCCGCGAGAATCAGGGCCCGAGTGGAGGAACTGGTCCCATCGCTGTGCAACTGGACCTCGAAGGAATCTTGCAGCTCCTCAGATCACTCCCAGATGGTGCTGGGCAAGAGGCTCTTCTTCAGGCCTACAAGGCCGCATTCGCCGAGCCAGTTCTGAGGAAAATGAGGACTGCCGAAGAGGCCGAGCGGAAACGTGGGCGGAGGCGGCCGGATTCTCTTGTGTCATCCCTGGCGCGCTTCGCTCTGAAGAGCGACATCCCCCTGCAGACCAACGGTCGTCTCACTGCCGAGACTCTCCTAGACGACATCGAACGTGGCTTGCGCGAGTACGACGCAGAGATCGTTGACCGGGGAGACTGCTTCCTGACGTTCCGCGTGCCCATCGGAGAGCGTATAGTGCGGCACCTCAACTTTCGCGCCGGCGGCTGGGGTCCCTGGTGGCCGTTTGATTTTGTCTCTTTCGGCACCCTCAACCTCGCCGCCGCTACGAACGGTATCGCCCTGTCAGGTGAGATCGAGACCAGCCAGTGGTTCCTAGTACCAGCAGCATTCCTTGCCATCGCTTGTGGCTTCGTAGCCCCGCTCCCAAGCACCTTCCTTCGCACCCTCGTGGGAGTGCTCGTCGGCATCACGCTCAGCGGAGGGTTTCTCGCCTTGGGGAGATGGCAGTTCCGCTCCTGGCTTCACAGGCTCGTCGATGACTCGCTCTCCTCCTAGCCGGCGGCCGCCTCACAAGCGCACGAAGGTGACGGGCTGGCGTAGCCGCCAGAGTAAGGAGGAGGTCGTCTTGATTGTGGCCGCGCCGTCCCGCAGGTTATGCGCGCACCGTTAGGCGCCACCGGATGGCTGGACGCGAGAGCCGACGAGCTGGTGTGCAGGATTCTCGTTCGCCTGATCAATGAGATCCTCGCGAGAGCCGTAAGACGGAGCACGGACAGGAGTGAAGGCCGTTTGCGACAAATGACCAAGGAGGCATCATGCGTACTCTGCTAGGAACAGCCGTAACCGTCGCCGGGGTCGTAGCAATCGCCGGGCTCGCTGCGGCGAGACTCAGCGGGCCGACGACCTCACCCGGCACGAGCACACCAGCGGACGGTCATACGATCCACGTCCTAGCGCCCCATGTCATCGACGGAAAGGTGATGGGGCCGTTCCACCACTATTGCAAGGTCATCTCGCCGGAGCCCGTCATCGAATGCCTCATCTATCTCTCCACTGACTCGATGGCGCCGCTTGTCGAGGTGGAGTACATCGTGGCCAAGACCATAACCCGCACTAACGTGATCTCGCTCGCCGACTGGAACCGGAACTGGCACGACCATCAGCAAGAGATCGCGACCGGTCGGGTCAAGGTCTTGGACGTGCCAGACTCCGTGGCCACCCAGGTAGCAGGCATCGTGGCCAAGACCGATGGAATCATCTTCCACCTCTGGGCTGAAGGCGCGAAGGTTCCGACCGGCAAGGTGGTGATCGGTCAGTCGGTCGGACACGTCGCCCTCACGCGGGCCCAGAAATTCATGGTTCCGAGTCCGGGGTCAACCCATTAGCGCTCCGGTTGACTGAGGGGTCAGGACGCCGGAGTGCCGTGGAGCCGGCGCGGCCACCTGAGTAGGGAACGGTTTGTCTTGATTGTGGCCGCGCCGTCCCACAGGTTATGCGCTGACCGTTAGACAAGCCGCCCGCTTTACTCCATGAGAACCGAGCGAGGCGTTCCTTAATGCCGGACGGAGTGCTCTTCCCCGACTCAGGGCCGCCATTCTGGTTCTTCCTGTTGGGGGCAGGCCCGTTACTTCTTCTGGGAGCAGTCTGGGTCTTCGTGGGAGCGATCCTTGTAATGAAGGGGGACGATGTGGATAAGCCCAATCGCGTGGCGCAGCTCTACGGGTACACCGTCTGTCTCATCGCGCTCATCGTGTCGCTCGTGAGTCTCTCTTCAATCCTCGGCGCTGTTTTCGAGCGCGCGAACCCGCTCCAGTCTGAGGGTGGGTTCGGAACTGTGCTCACTTCGTTTGAGAGCTATAAGGCAACGTATCGACGCGAGCAACAGATGTTCGATCGCGGCGGTGCGACGCGACCTGATACGGCATCCGACGTCACTCTTCGCCAGCGCTACGATGCTCTTGTCGCTAATCAGATCTCATCGACGCGCTACCGGACGTCGAAGGCGCTTACGACGAGTGTGATGTTCTTGCTCATCGCGCTCGGGCTTTTCGTCGCGCATTGGCGTTGGGTCAGGCGCATCAATGGAACTGGGCAGGCGGCAGCCTGACCAGCGCATGAAGCTTGCGGGCAGACGCGGCCTTTGAGTGAGGAGCAGTTCTTCTTGATTGTGGCCGCGTCGTCCCGAAGCGTGTGCGCTGAACATAAGACTGCACACTCCACTGGAGGCTCCACGATGACTGTCATGCCAATGCCCGACAGGGCGTCCAAGGCTCGCACGATCCAGCGCGCCCAAGCGCTGGTCGTGTTGACCGGTGCTCTCCTCGGGCTTGCCCCTGCGGCGGTATTCGCTCAGCAGCCCGCAAGCAAGCCCGCAACGCGCGACACGGCGAGTGCAGCCCAAATAGATCAGATGATGGGCATGTTCAATCAGATGGGCCCGATGTACGAAACGATGATGAAGTCCATGGTTGAGGGAACGCTCAAGGCCATCTCGGAGCCGGAGAACATCGAGCGGATGGCGGTTTTCACTCGTCGCTACTATGAGGCGCTGATGAAACATGGTTTCACGAAGGAAGAAGCATTGCAGATCGTGGCGGGAGTTGGTGTCCCAGCCATGAAGGCGGGGAGGTAACGGGCGTTAGTAACCGCTAGGCCGCGCCGACACCGTGACCCCATTCTCCTCCATGCGCGTACCAGCCGCCTCCCTGCTCTTCGCCGCCACAATCACCCCCTTCGCCCCGATGCAGGGGCAACTGCCGGACACGTCGGTACACGTCGCCGTCGGGTTCGGGGTCGATACGGTCGGAACCCCGAACCATGAGATCTTCTCCCTGTGGCGCAGCTACCTCTCCAGCCGGCCAAGCTGCGGCCAGCCGAGTTCCCTCTGGTCGCCATCCGAACGGGAGCGGTGGCCGGTTGCCGATCTGCTGTGCAATTACGTCTACCAAGGCTTCTCCAAGTTCACCGTCGTGCACCTCGCCCCGGCGGTCGGCGGGGACAGCAGCTACCTGATCCGCACCCTCGTCGCCAGCGTTTCGGATCCTGGTCAGGACGTCCAGCCACTGGCCCTCTATCGCGTGTACGCCACGCGGGAAGGGGGGCGGTGGGTGCTCGCCAACGCCCTCCCGCGTCTGACCAGCGGCTGGACTCACGCAACGATCGGCCGCATCACGTTCGTGTTTCCCCCGACCCACCGCTTCGCGCGGGCCCGCGCCGAGTCGACCGTTGCGTTTGTCGATTCGCTGGCCCATGCGTTCGGGGTCGCGCCCCCGCCGGCCATCGGCTACTACTTCAGCGATGACCTGATCGAGACCTTGGGCGCCGCCGGTCTCGAATTCTTCCCGCTGGGATCGGACACCGTCGGGGGCAGGAACAACGCGCTCGACCATCTCGTGTTCATCGGGTCGTCCAGCAACGGCGAGGGCTACCGGCACGAGCTTGCCCACGTCATCCTGCTGCCGTTCCTGGCCCCGCTCAAGGCCGCGGGGCTGGTCCAAGAAGGGCTGATGACGTGGACGGCGGGCTCTGCCGGGCTCGGCTTCAAGGCGCTCATCCCCGGCCTCAGGCAGTATCTCGACGCCCACCCCGACCTGACGCTCGAGCGCATCATGACTGACCCGCCGCCGCGCGTGGGCACTCTGGACGTGGGGTATGACGGCTTTGCGGTGCTCTGCAAGATGGTCTACGATGCCGGCGGCCTCGCGGCCATCCGCAGCCTGGCAGACGCCGGCCGAGAGCCACAGGTCGTGCTCGGCACGGCCGCGCACCTCTTGACCGTCTCGCCGGTCCAACTGGACAGCCTGTGGCGCCACCGAATCGCGACGTTGTGGCCATAGGGAGACGCGGCCGTGGCGATGGGGATGCATCCTACCACAAGCCGTATGTCCCTGCGTAACCACGTAGCCGGCCTGCTCTCCGCACTCCTGGAGCGAGCCCCCTTTCTCTTCGTCGGCACCATTGCCTTGGCCAGTGGGGCAGGCTTCCTGTACTGGGGGGCTCATGGCTTTCTCGGCTACCGCGCCGGTGTTCGTGAAGCGTGGACAGAGCCGTGGGTTTGCCTGCTTGGTATCGTGGGGGGAGGGTGGATGCTCGTGATGAGCATTCGCCTATTCCGTGGCGCGGGAAAGTATCGGCAGAGGTTGTTGTCGCCGAATCAGCTATTCATCTTGAGCGTTGGCTGCATTATCGGTGCGATCTGGGCGTGGGGGTTCGCCGGCTCACAGGTTCTGGGATTTCTCTTCATTGGCATCAGTGGCCTTGTCCGGTGGTGGTCCAGTGATTGAGCCAAGAGATACATCACCAAGGACGACCGCAGTGACACGGATGCTACTGGCGACATCACTCGCCTTCCTGCTCCCTCAAGGCTCTGGCGCTGCCCAAGTCAGCCACATTGAAACCCGGCTGCCGCCGAGTCACGTGCCGGTTTCGAATGCCGCCCTTGACGGGAGAATCGCCCGGGCGGCGGCACAGTATCGCATGTACGCTCCGATCCCCCGCGGGGCGTTCTATGACGCTGCCTTTCCGGCGGATTCGGCAGAGTACGTTGCGATGCACGGCTACCTACTGGTCGTCGTGACCACGTTCGCTCAAGACAGTTCCGAGGTTCCGCCATCCCGTGCATACGTCCTGTCGGCTGCAGGAACTACTGAGGTTCAGCTCATTGCTGAACGAGCTTCCCCAGTCCTGGACTCGACCATCCGGACGACGTTTGGGGCCCATCGCAGCGATGGACTGTATCTTCTCTCGGTGCGCACGCGCGCGAGCGGAGGTGCCCTTTTCATCGACTTCGGAGAGCGCCGCAAGGGCTTCCGCGTGACCCAACTCGATGAAGAGCTCCCGGAGGAGGTCCGCCCGCTGGTCGCCCTCCAAATTCCTTCAGACCTGCCGGACCGGGCCCGCATCTGGCAAATGGTCCGGAAGGAGTACCCGGACCTTGCCATCGAGCTCCAGCCTCGATAGCGATGTGAACAGTGACGACCACCCGAGAGTTACTCGACAGCCTCGTCGCCGCCGCTCCTTCCCTGGCCACATGGTATCGGGAATTCCGCGACCAGGATGTCGACCACATCTGGCTTCACTTGGCCTATGAGCTGATCGACCACGCGCGCGACGGCACAATCCCCGAGCTCGCAGCAGTCGCGCCCCATCTCGAGAGGGCTCTCGAGGAATGCGACGATCAGGACCAAGTCAGCCTGGGGTTCATCGAGACCTTCATTCACTTGGCGGAGGAGCGGCACCTCGATACACGGGCCCTTCGCCAAGCCCTGGGTCCGATTGCACGCCAACAATGGGACAGCCTCTACGAATACTTGCACCAGGGCGACTGGTCCTTGGTCCATTTCGAGACGAAGCAAATCCGCAACTGTTGCCCCCTCCCGGCACGCCTGGAGCGTTGGCTGGTGCGCCCAGGAGCACGTCTGGAATCCGCGCGTGCTGTGGCGCGGATAACGGCCCAGGGCACCACCTACGATCTCTGCACCACCGTCCCGTGTTACGCGTCACGCTTCGCTGTCCAGGACGGCTACGATTTGAGTGCGGGGGAGCTGCTCCTCTATGTCCTGCCGGACGACCATGCGGACATTGGGCAGGCAGTCCCCTATGTGGAGTTACGCGAGGCGGCGAGCTGACTGAAGGAGCCATGCGAACCGATTCACCGCCCCGGCATGTACCCGATCACCTGCACCCCAGCCCCTCGCGCAATATCCGCCGCCTCAACGACCTCTCCGTACTTCCAGCCGGCCGCCGTCCGGATGTACAGCAGTTTCGACCCCCGTCCCTCGAATACCGCCGCGAGTCGGCCGCCAAGATCTGCCTTTGCGACTGTGGTCCCGTTGACCGCATAGGACCGGTCGCTCCGCTGCTCCAACACGATCTGGGGCGTTTGGGGGCCAGCATTTGGGCGCTCTGGTGGGGGCACGCTCACCGGCACGATCAGCCGGACCTGCTGCGCCAGCATGAAGATCACCAGCAGCACGAGCAGGACATCGATCATCGGCGCGACGTTGATCTCGTTCACCAGACCGCTGCGCTCGCCGAGCTGCATACCGGCTCCCAGTGGGGTCGCCGACAACGCTCGCCCGCTAGATTGACTGCCGATGGGCCGGTGATTGCGGGATCATTGCATGACTATGAGACTTCCAGACACAGGCAGCACAACCGGAGGATAGAGATGCGACGCCAGCTGACCATGCTCGTCTCGGCGACCAGCCTGCTCGCGGCCTGCGGCAAGAAGCCGCCGCAGCCCCAAGCCGCGGCCTGCCAGCCGCCCGCCGCCGGCTCCCCAAACGCGCTGCTCGACCCCGGCTCGGCGGAAATGCGGAAAGAAGCACCGGCCACCTACCGCGCCCGGTTCGAGACCAGCGCCGGCAACTTCACCGTCGAGGTGACGCGCGCCTGGGCACCCGGCGGCGCGGACCGGCTCTTCAACCTCGTGTGCCACGGCTTCTTCGATGGCACCCGCTTCTTCCGCGTCATCCCGGGCTTCGTGGTGCAGTTCGGCCTGAGCGGCAGCCCGCAGTTGTCCGCCCGCTGGCACGGCGCCAACATCCCCGACGACCCGGTGCGCCAGCACAACGCGCGCGGCACCCTCACCTTCGCCACCGCCGGCCCCAACACGCGCACCACCCAGCTGTTCATCAACTACCGCGACAACGTGAACCTCGACGGCATGGGCTTCGCACCCGTAGGAAGAATCGTGGAGGGCATGGACGTCGTCGATCACATCTACGCGGGGGACGGCGAGCGGCCTAACCAGGGGTTGATCGAGACGCGCGGCACCGCCTACCTCGCCGCCCAGTTCCCGCGCCTCGATACGATCGCGCGCGCGGTGATCGTCCCGTGAACCCTCCCGTGTCGCTCACGAGTCGCATCACCTGTCCGGAGTGCGGCGCGCGGACCGAGGAGACCATGCCGACCAACGCGTGCGTTCATTTCTACGAATGCCCGGCGTGTCATGCGCTGCTGCGGCCGCGCCCGCACAACTGCTGCGTCTTCTGCTCCTACGGCGACGTCCCCTGTCCGTCTCGCCAGGAAGGCGTGGAGCGGCGGGCGTGAGCGCCGCGTTCCGCTGGTTCCGCGCTGTTCATCTCGCCTCGACGAGTGTGGTCGCCGTCCTGGCCATCGTGCATTCCGGCCTCACCGCTCGCCTCTACTCCTCCTGGTCACCAGACGCCGTCTGGTTCCTCGGCACCGGACTCGGCCTGCTGCTGCTCGCCGTCCTGAACTGGACGCACATCGGGAGTGAACCTTGCGAGCGGCCCTCGGCCTGGGTCGTGCGCTGGGCGAATGCAGGGTTCGCCGTGTTCGGACTCGCCGCCGTGGCGGCGGTGCCCGTGCCCCAGGCGTATGCGTTTGCGCTCGGGTTGGTCGGGCTGGTGGGGGCCGGCCGCTGGACCCTGCCCGGCCCCCCCCCCCCCCCGCTCCGCCCTGTCATGTAACGCCGGAGAGCGGGTGCGGCCCATACGGGCGCTCCGAGTTTGTCTTGATTGGGGCGCCCGGTCCTGATTGAATCTTCCCCCGGCTCGCTGCACTTTAGGCCGGATCGTTGGCAATCCAATCCGAGGCCAAGTAGAAGGGGGCTCAATTGCGCTTCCACCGCGGGCGCGCGGCCGTTCTCAGCATCACGCTCGGCTGCACCGGTCCCGCCGTCCTGTTGGCGCAAGGCGGCCACATCGCGCTCGGCCCCCGCCTGGGGTACGACTTCGACGCGGTCGGCCACGACCTCTCCGTGGCCCTCCTCGGCGCCCAGGTGGTTTATTCAACCAATGATCGCGTCGTGTACTCGGTCTCCTTCGACAAGTACACGACCGAGGGGGAAGCGCGCTCGACCTACCGGCTCAATTTCGACCTTCGCTACCACCCGCCCGGCTTCCACCGGGTGCTCTTCCTCGGCACCGGCTTCACCTTCGCCCATCACGACGGCCCACACAGCAAGGCGGGAGTGAATCTGTCCGTTGGACTCTCAGGCGGGCGCGCCTGGGTGGTTACCCCGTTCGCCGAAGGACGGTGGCTGATCTTCAGTCGGTACACGTCCTTTAGCGTACTGACGGGGATGCAAGTCGGTCTCTAGTTCT